>NZ_JARAZV010000008.1:0-419384 GCF_033795085.1 Streptomyces sp. AK08-02 | reverse complement strand
GCCGTAGGCGGTCATCGTCGACATGCCGCGCCGGGCGTTGACGACCTGCGCCATGTCCGCGCCCTCCCGGATCGCCTGCGCCCCGGCCTGGGTGAAGACACGGTCCTGCTCGGCGCGGGACAGGGCGTTGAAGTACGCGCGTGGGCTGATGAACCCGCGCTCCGCGCTGCCGGGCCGGCTCGTGGGCGAGAAGCTGTCGCCGCGCAGGCCGCCCCGGTGCTGGTTGCGGGCGATCAGCGTCGTCGGCAGATGGATGCAGTCACAGCGCGGGTGCCGCTGGAAACCCTTGTTCCAGCCCCACTCGGTGCCCGCCAGGATCACGCACCGGCCACAGGCGGGCGGCTGCACCACCCGGACGTAGCCCTGGATCGTGCGGCGGCTCGCCATGGCCGTGCTGGTCGCCCCGCGCCCGGCGTCCGCGACCTGTGTGGAGGTGATTCGCAGGGCGCTCGCCAGGGACCCGCGGAACGCGTCGTCGGCGGACTGCCCGGCGAGCATCCGCACCTTCCAGTCGATGACCGGCTGGTACAGCAGGGAGAGCAGGGGGCGCCCGTCGGAGGCGATCCCCGCGAACGACGACGGTACGACCCTTCCGGCGGCGGCGGGGTCTGCGTCCTCGGCGGCCAGGACCGCGTCCAGGTACGGATCGGCGAGCCGTGCGGCCTCCGTCTGCGCCTCGGTCACCGCAGCCACCAGCAGCGGCGACAACTGCGCCCAGGAACCGCTGATGTCCCGCCTGCTGATCTGCCCCCACACCGCCTGCACCCGGTTCACCGCACGCCGCACCACGAACTGCTGATGCCGGTACTGCTCCAGGGCGACAGCCCGCGTCATCGTGTCGACCACGGGCTACCCCACCGGAACCGGACCGGCAGGCCCAGGCACGGCCGGTATGGCCGGGTCGCCCGGCTTGGGCCCGTACCCGGCGGCGAAGTCGTCGCCCAGCGCGCGGGTGAAGGCGTCGCGGTCCATCTCCGCCATACGGGCGCGCTGCAAGGCCGAGTAGCCCAGATCCTCGCGGGCCTGCGGGACCGGAATGATTTTGGCCTGCACCAGCTTCACCGTGGCGTCCGCCTTCTGTGCGAACGTCGGGGTGGCCGGGTCCCGCCACAGGGTCTCCAGGCGCTGAAGCCTCGGATCCCAGGACCCGTCGATGATCCGCATGATCAGCCGGTTCATCCGCTCGTAGCCGCCGCCGAACGGCTTCTGCTTGCGCTCGCACCGCTTGATGAGCCGGGTCTCGCGCGAGCGGATCGCGTCCGCCGAGGCAGCGTCGTCGGCGACCAGGCCCATGTAGTTGGGCGGCAGCGCGGCCAGCGCGGACGTGATGCGGGCGAGCAGCTCGATGGTGTCGTGGAAGTTGGACAGGTCGGCGGCGGGGAACTGGATGACGTCGGCGCCGTCCTCTTTCCTCGTCTTGGCCGTCGACCAGATCCGCCCGGTCAGGCGGGACCACACCGACAGCTGCTTGCCGTTGACGTCCACGAAGTCTTCCTCGTCGAAGCCGAACGCCGCCCGCCTCGGGAGGGCGTGGAACTCTGCGCCCACCATCAGGTCGGTGGCGATCTTGCAGGCGGCGTCCGAGATGGGCAGAACGGCCTTCATCTCCGACTGACCGCCAGGAACCAGCAGGCGGCCCCGGTTCGGCATGACCGCTACCAGCGGCTCGCCCACCTTGTGGTCGTCCCGGTCGATGACTGTCCAGGTACCCGGGCCGCCGGATTTGAAGTGCACGGTGGCGTCGGGCCGGTAGAGGGTGGCGTACCGGTCGCGGACGGCGGCGGTGAGCGGGTCGATCTCGTTGTACCGCTTCAGCGCGGCCCGGATCTCTCGCGTCGCCGGGTCGAAGTCGGCGTACATCTGCAGCGCCGATTCGGCCGTGACCAGCGGGGTCGCGGAGTCCTTCGGGTTCGATCCGACGACCAGGAACGACCGCTTCATGGCGAGGGCGTCGACGTGGGCCTGCTGGCTCTTCTCGTCCATACCGTTGGCCTGCCACAGCTTCCACAGATCGTCGTCCGCCGAGTCGGAGTCCGGGTACCGGAACCCCTCGACGTCCAGGCGCTCCTCGACGGCGTCGACGACCAGCTGCGGCCAGTTGATGACGACCTGCCGGATCTGGTCGCCGATCTCCTTCAACAGCTCCGGGTGCATGTACGAGAGGGGCTGCTCGCCCTCGTAGTAGTCGTTCAGCGCCTTGAGTTCCTGCAGCTCGAAGTCGTGGCTGCGGGAGAGGTAGGTGGCCCATTCCTCCTCGGTCAGGTTGTTCAGGTCCACAGCCGCCTCCCTCTCACATCACGACCATGGCGGCCTTCTTCTTCGGCTTGTTCTGACCCGCCTTGATGGCGTCGCGGTAGGCCTCCCACGACAGGCAGCCGGCCATCGAGCCGTCCATGGACAGCGGCGATTGGTGGCGTTCCTTCTCGATCACCCACAGGGGCTGGCCCTGCTCGTCGAGCATCTTGAGGATCTTCCGGCGGGCGTTGGCGATGTGCCGGGCGTAGACCGGGTCAGCAGAGTGGGTCAGCGCGCCGGACTGCATGGCGCCCTTGTAAGCCTTCAGTGAGTACGCCATGGCCTTGAGCCGGTTGGTCCACCACTCGGTGACCCGCTTGTCGCCCCACCGGCCCTTCCAGCGGCTGATCATGCCCTCCCAGTACGGCGGATCCGCATACAGCCGGACCACGTCCCACGTCTTGAACGCCTCGACCAGGACGGCGTCGACTTCGTCCTCGGGGCACTCCCAGCCCTCGCCTCCGGGGTCGTTGGCGCCGGGCGGGCACTCCCAGATGCCCAGCGACCACTGAAAGCCCGTCGCCAAGTGCGTCGCGATCAGCGCGGTGGCGTCCCGGAACTGGGCGCCGTCGAACCCGATCACGATCTTCTCGCCCTTGGCGGGCAGCGGTTGATCCGGCCGGGCCAGTTCCTTCCACCGGTCGACCGAGAACGCCTGACGGCCCGCCTGCACGCGCCGGTTGAGCCACACGCGCTCCCAGTACGCCCGGTCGGTGTCCGGCGCGTTGTACAGGGAGACGATCGCGTCGACCTGGCCCTCGAAGTCCGGCCAGGCCGCGATGGACGGACCCGACGCTTCCCGGACCGCAGCCCGGATCTGACGGTCGTCCGAGAGGTCCTCATCCGGACGCGGCGTGGCCTCCCGGTGGAAGAAGCACAGCGTCCGGTCCTTCGACTTGCCCGCCGCGATCAGCTCGGCGAACTCGTGCGTGCCCTGCGCGACGCTGTCCTCGCCGGGCGTGTAGGTGGTCGTCGTCTCCAGCGACCACGGGTCGAACATCATGATCTTCGGGATGTTCGCCAGCATCGTCTGGTGGGCGCCCCGGTGGCGGGGCAGCGTGAAGCGGTGCGTCTCGTCGAAGTGCTGGAACGTCGTGCGGGCGCCGTCTCGGGAGTCGGGCGAGGAGGCCAGCGGGACGGCCTTGCCGGAGCCGCCCCAGCGCATGATGCGGTCCAGGCCCGGGTCGAACAGGTCGCCGTCCGGTCCCTCCGTGACCATCACGTAGAGGGCCGCGTAAGCCAGTTCCTCCGTCTGCTCCTCGGTGTAGGCCACCATCGGGATGAACGGGTCCGACACCGGGACGCCGACGGGCTCGCCGTCCGCGTCGAACCCGTCGCAGCGCACCGGACCGTCCGGGTGCAGCTCGGCGAACGCCACCGCGGCGGCCAGCTCGGTCTTCGCCGTGCCCTTGCGTACGGACAGGCCGACGCGCTTGAAGCGACGCTTGCCCGCACGCGGGTGGCCCTGCGGGTACACCTCGTACCAGCGGTAGATCAGCCCGCGCTTCTCCGGGTCCAGCACGTACGGCCGGCCGCGCAGAGCGCCGGGTCCGTGGACGGCGCGCTCCTCGATGAGGTCGCACACCTGCGGTCCCAGCGTCGGCCACGGCTCGGCGTCCGGCGCGGGGACCATCAGGACGCCCACGGCTCACTCCACCACGTGCAGAGCGGCCCGCGGATCGTCCGGCCGCCGGCCGGTGGTCACCGGGCGGCGCCGGGGCCGGGCGGCCCGCTCGTCCGCGTCGTCTGCTGCCACCCTCCAGCGCAGCCGCAGCAGCGCCAGCGGGGACAGGCCGAGCCGGTCCGCCATCTGGCGGGCCTCCCTCGACGCGTCCAGGTCGCCCTGCTCGGCGCGCGCCTTCCAGCGGACGTACTGCGCGATCTCGCGGGTCCAGCCGGCACGCTCCCACTCCACAGCCTGCGGCAGCGCCCACAGCTGCTCCCACAGTTCGGCTTCCACCCGTTCCTGCGCGGTGAGCTGGGCGGTGAGGATGGCCGCCGCTTCCCGGGCCGCGTCGGCCTTGCGCTGCAGAGTGGTGCGGCGACGGGTGGTCAGGGTCGGTTCGGCCAGGGACAGTTCCAGTTCATCGGCCGCGCGCTGTGCAGTGTCCCGCTGCGTCGACAGGACGATGTCGGCGAGCAGGGGCCACGGCGGCGTTGCGCCTTCGCGGCCGGCGGCGGGCAGTTCGACCATCGCCACGGTGGCGTTGCGCCTCCGGGCGTTGGGTTTCGGAGCAGGGCCCATTCCGGCCATGCCGATCACCCCCACAGTGCCGTTGCGGCACCTCGGAAGGGGTCCGGCCGTTGCGGCCGAACCTGGTTACGGTGCGTGGTGCCTGGGCGCTCCCCGCGGGCCTCCCAGACCCGTACAGACAGAGAGCGCCCTCCCCGGCGGTCCCCCAGATGATCATGGTCGGGGGTCACCCCCCAGGGTGATCATGGTCCGGGGTCACTCTGTGTCACGGTTCGTTGTCACTGGCGGGCCCGGTCGACCGGTCCTCCATGACCTCGGCGACGTGGATCATGCCTGCCCGCTCGATCCAGCCCAGGCCGTCGGAGTAGGCCATGCTCAGGCGGGAGTCGCCGTCGGTGTCGATGACCTTGAGCAGGACGATGGCGCCGGCCACCAGCTCACCGTCGTCGAGCGTGGCCTCGATGCCGAGAGCGTCGAGCACGTTACCGATCGGGCGTGGGCCGCTCACGCGTCGCCCTCATGTGGCGTCTGACTGGGCGCCTTGAGTGCCTTGGCGTCGCCATCCAGTAGAGCCTTGCCGAGCACCTCGTCCCGGATGAAGGAGAGGCAGTCGGCTTCAGTGTGGAAGGCGAGGCCACCGAGAGAGAAGCAGCCGACCTCGACCTGAAGGGTTGCGAGCCATGGAGCTTCGGGCGCAAAGGGGTTGGTCTCGGGGTCGTCGTCGTGCTCAGCCCACCATCCGCTTCGTGTCATGCGTGCCATCCTCCAGGCTGCTCGCGTGCGGTGTGGCTGCTGTGGCACGGACCGCAGAGCCCGCGCCCGTGCTGCGGGTCGTTGGGGTCGAGGCCGGCGGCGGTCAGGGCCCGGCGGTCGAGCGGGTGGTGGTCGGCGTGCCGAGAGGGCTGGCCGCACGGACTGCCGTGCCCGTGCGCCTCGACCCCGCACACGCACGTTGGGTCGCGCTTCAGCACGGGCTCGCGGAATCGTGTCTCGTGCTCGTGGTCGTAGCCACGCTGCCGTGCGCTGCCTCGCCGCTGGTCGGCCTCGGCCCGGTGCGCGTTGCACTTGCCCTGCTGGGTGTATTCGGGGCATCCGCTCACCGAGCAGACGCGCCAGCCTCGGGACTTAGGCATGTCACCTCCGCTACCGTGTCGCGCCTTGGGGGTGGTGCAGATGAAGCGGCAGCAGATCGATGTGCCGTTGGCGGTCGTTGTGGCCGGTGTAGTGCTGATCATCGGATGCCGTCTGATCACGTGGTGGCCGGGCGTCATCGTGGGCGCCGCGGTGATCCTGGGCGTACTGGTCTCGGCGGCGGCGAACCGCCGGTCGAGGGACTGACGGCGGCGCGGGCAGGCGGCCTTCCTGCATCCGGACGGTTCGCTACCCGTCTTCCGCGCCGCCGTCAGGACTGTTGCACGGCGGCACCCTGGGGTTCAGGTCGCCGGGGCGCCGCCGTGAGTTGGGTCGGGTCCGGCGGATGGCGCATCGTGTCGCGATGCGGCTGAGCCGGGCGGAGGGGTGACTGCGGCGTAGTGATCAGGCGGGTGCGGGGCCCATGTTCGCGATGAAGAGGGCACCGCTATAGCCGGGGCCGCCACCGAAGTAGAGCTTCTGGCTCGTGCCGTCTGCGCTGCTGCCCTTGTAGGCGAACACGATCGTCACGTTGCCTGATCCGTCGACCTCGCCGGGCTGCACGATGAACTCCCGCACGCCAGCGACGCCTGCGAACGCGGCCTGCGGGTACAGCGGGGCGTACCCGTCGGTCTCGGGGGTGGCGGTGCCGGAGCTGGTGTACCGCGAGACGCCGCCGGCAGCCGCCCTGATGCCGGTGTCTACGACGATGCCGTATGTGCGCAGGAACGACGGTGAGTACCAGATGCGGTCACCGACGGCTCCGGGGACGGACTTGCCGATCTCGACGGCACCGGAGGTGGTGACGATGGCCCATCCGGCGACGATGGGCGGGGTGATGATCTGCAGGTCGATCCGGCCATCGGTGCTGCGGATCGAGGAGCCGCCACCCGCCGGTCCTTGCGGGCCGGTGGGTCCAGCTGGTCCTGTGGCGCCGGCAGGTCCCTGCGCTCCGGCGGCTCCGGTCGCGCCGGTGGGGCCGGTGGCTCCTGCCGGTCCGGGTGGGCCCTGGAGGATGAGGTAGTTGCCGTCGTCTGCGGTGACGGGGGTGAGTGCGGCGATCTTGAGGTTGGGGGTGGCCTTGAGGAGCCGCACGGGGAAGGTGACGGTGTCGGCGTCGTAGAACGACAGGGTGAGTTGGTAGGTGCCGCCTGTGGGGTTGATGCCGTCGGCGTCGTTGGCGACCACGGTGATGGACACGTGGCCGTTGGCGTCGAAGTTGGCTCGGGCGGGGCCTTGGACGGTAGTGCCGCTGGCGGCGTGGACGAGGCGGCCGGCGGTGGGTTCGAGGCGGACGTGTCCGACCATCGGGATTCCGTCGGGGTGCGGGTAGTCGCCGGTGAGGGTGACGGTGGCCATGCCGTCGGGCAGAGACATATGACACCTCCTCGGATGCACGATCGCGCGCTGCTGGTTCCCGGCGGGCCGGGCGCGGCTTCACGGCCGAGCGACGGGAGTTATGAGGCGCCTATGCCGACGAGGCGCAGGGCGCGGCTGCGGGTGGCCTGTTCGGCGAGGGCGATGTCGGCGAGGGCGTACAGGGGCCGGTCGCGGTCGTCGAGGCCGGCGGGGGCGAGATGGCCTCGGGCGCGCCACTTGCAGATGGCGGATGGTGTGACGGCGGCTGCGCCGGCGCTGATCGAGCGGCGCCATCTGGTGGCGAGTTCGGCGGCCTGGGTGCCGTTGTAGAGGCCGTCGGTCATGTGTGCCGCCTCCTCCTGGACGTGCCGCAGCCCCGGAACGGGGGGATCCGGGGCTGTGGGGTTCAGTGGGTGGGCGCACGTGTGGTGTTGGCGCCATGTTGACGCTACGACCTGGGGTTTGTCCAGCAGGAACGCCGCGACCCGCCGTGCTCGGGGACGCGGCGGGTCGGTGGCTCCGTGTGAAGCGGCCCATCAGCCCGGAGCGGCAGGGGCAGTGTGGCACAGGGGTACGACAGCGGCGGCGTGGTGGGTGTCGGCCGCGTCTTGTTCGGCCTGGACGGTGTGCAGGACGGCTGCGGCGTGCTGGTCGTAGGCGTCGGGTTCGAGGTGGTGGCCGCAGACGCGGCAGTGGATGCCCCATCGGCCGTCGGTGCGGACCAGGCCGAATGCCTCGCAGTTGGGGCAGGGCGCGGCTTGGGGGTGGTGGCGGGGGGTGCTGTGGGTGAGGCCGCGGATGAGGGCCAGGAGGTCGCCGAGCTGGTGGTGGAGGTCAGCGACCCAGGGGTGGGTGAGGGCGTAGGGGAGGTAGGCGGTGAGCCAGTGGCACCAGCCGGTGATGGTGGGCCCTTGGCGGGGTACGGCGTTGTCGCAGGCTCCGATGTAGAGGGTGTGGTCGGGGTCGCGGTCGGGGTGCCAGCCGATGGCGGGGTAGGTGTAGGCGATGTATCCGGCCCAGCCGTCGAGGAATGCGCCGATCGGAACGGTGGTGTCGTCGTCCTTGTCAGCGTTCTTGGGCGGGGCGGGGTGGCCCGGGGCGAGGAGGACCAGGACGCGGAGGTCGACGGGCACGGGGGCGTGGGCGCGGCCGGTGCCGCCGGTCCGGCCGGCTGCTGGACTGCTCGGGGGCGCGAGCTCGGCGGCCAGGAGGTGGGCCTGTCTGGGGAGTTCGGCGAGCCAGGCCCGCAGCTCCCCGGAGTGGACGAGGCACAGATGCTCGCCGTCCGGGGCGGTGCGGGGGCACAGGGGGCAGGAGGTCATCGGACGAGACCTCGTAGCTGGGCGAAGATCTGGTCGACGTCGGCGGGGGCGAGGAGGGGGTGTCCGTCGAGGGTGTAGCGGAGGCGTACGTCGATCTGTGCGGCGGTGGCGGCCTCGGTCCAGTGCGTGGCCATCTGCCGGGCCTCGTCGGGGCTGAGTTCGCCTTTCATGGAGCCGCGGGCGATGTGGACGTAAGGCAGGCCGGTCTTGGCGCCGGCGACGGACGCGATGCGCAGCGCGGTCTTGATGTCGGGGGCGGGGCGTTCTGCGCGGACATCGAGGAGGATGTGGCCGGCGGTGTTGTGGTCGGCCTTGAGGGTCTTGCGGCACCAGTCGAGGAGCGCGATGTCGGTCTCGGCGTGGGCGGCGGCCGCCATGAGAGTGCGGGCGGTGTTCAGGGTGACCTTGGGGGTCAGGAGGGCCTGGACGGGGCCCCAATCGAGGCGGCAGGCGGCGTTACCGGCCAGGTCGGTGGCGGACCCGATGGTGCAGATGTGGCTGTCTTCGGCGTCGGTCATGGTGTGGGTTCTCCGGTGCAGGCGTGGCAGTGGCCGCAGTAGCCGTGGCGTTTGTCGTCGGGGTGGCGGCTGGTGCGGGTGCAGCGGGGGCAGGTGAACGGGAGGGGTCCGTACTGCTGTTCGAGCTGCTGGGTGATGTCGGCTTCGGTGCGGCCTCCGAGGATGGCGATGCGCAGGGGCGGCAAGCCGAGCTCGGCGAGGTCGACGAGGATCGGTTCGTCGGCCATGAGGCGGGTGACGTTCTCGCCGGACAGGCCCAGGAGGACGACGGGCCCCTTGCGGTCACGCAGGACGGCCTTGATCACTGGTGGGGTCCCTTCGTGTCGCAGGTGTGCTCACGGCCCGCGGTACGGAAGGCGGCATCACAGCAGTCACGGCCCTGGGCCTGGAGGTCGCGCAGTTTGCCGAGGACCGTATGGAAGGAGGCGCGGGCCTGGTCCAGGAAGTCCTCGGCGGCCTGGTCGCCGTCGTGGTGGGTGATGAACGCGGTGAGGGCGCCGACGAGCTGGGCGGCGACGCAGCGGGGCAGCATGGCGTCGAGCTCGGTACCGGCCTGGCGGGCTCGGGGGTCCCACGCGCCGTGGAACTGGAGGGCGAATGCGGGGTCGCCGTGGCTGCAGGGCAGCTCGTCGGCGATGGAGGCGCCGCAGTTGTTGGCGAGGAACGGCGGCGCGGTGGGGCGACGGTCCAGGTACATGATCATTCTTTCCGTCCGGGGATCGGGGCATTCGTACTGATGGGTAAGGGTTGGCGTCTCGCGCGCGGGCGCTCGCCTGCGATTGCGCGCGCGTGAACGCAGGCGCGCGCCCGCGCGCGAGACGGGTGTCAGGCGGGGGGTGCCGTGTGGTGGTGCGGGTGTTCGAGTGTCTGTTCGATGGAGTGGCGCCAGCCGGCGCGGAGGATGCCGGCGCCGTCTCCGGGTTCGGGCGAGAGGTGGCCGTCGACGCAGGCCTTGGCGCAGAGGACTGCAAGGTCGCGGGCCTGGCCGTCGGTGGCGGTGAACTGCTCACAGACGTTCACCGGGCGCAGGGTGTGCAGCTGGCTGGCGCGGATCTTGCCGGCGTCGTACGGGCCGTGGTCGGGGTCGAGGGCGACGACCAGGAGCTCGTGAGTGACGCCGGGGCGCTGCAGACGCGCAGGGTCGACGCCGGCGACGTCGGCGAGGGTGACGATGCCGAGCATGTACTGGGTCCAGGCCGGAGACCAGTGGGGTCCGGTGATGATCCAGAAGTCGATGGTGGCGGGTGCGTCGGTGTAGGCGTCGGCGGGGATTCGTACTGCGGTGCCGTAGATGCCGGCCCATTCGCTGGTCTCGGCGTATTTCTGGGCGGTCATGGTGTGGTGCCTTCCTGCTGGTCGTTGAGGGTGCGGATGGCGTCGGTGAAGGCGCGTGGGGGTCCCCAGCGCTTGTCGACCTCGTCCTCGATGACGGGGATTTCGCGGTACGGAACGGCGGGCAGGGGCTCGTCGGTCTTGAGGGCCCACCAGCCGGCGCAGACCATCGCGCCGAGCGGGAGGCCGCGGAAGGTGGCGACGGGTGTGTAGGCGCCGAGGGCGTTCACAGGCAGGCCCTGGTGGCAGAAGAACGGCTCGTCGTCGGGCAGCTGCACGCCGGCGTTCTCCGCCTCGGGTGAGCCAGGCCGGAAGGCGCAGTCGGCACAGGGCGTACGCATGACGCCGGGCGGCCTCGGTGCGCGGTCGGCGCCGCCGCACGGGTCGTCGGTGAGGCCGACGGCGGAGCAGTGGTGGCAGCGTTCGGTGCCGCCCTCGTATGCGGCGGCGAGGCCACCGATGCAGAACGGGCACTTGTACGGCGTGATGTAGAGGCCGCCCGTCATCGCTGCCCGCCGGGCGGTGCGGGGCGCAGCGCTGCGAGCAGGCGCTTGAGCAGACCGGGCGGGCGAGGCGGAACCCAGCAGCAGGGGCCTTCGCAGTAGTAGGCGGGTACGGCGGGGGTCGGGTCGGGGGCTGGTTCGTCGTCGTCCCATTCGTCCCAGCCGACAGCGGTCATTGCTGTTCCTCGTTCCTGGCGTCGGCTTGTCGCTGGATGGCTGTGGCGACGGCGGTCTGGGCCTGGTTCACGGTGTCGGTGAAGCGTTCATGGGCTTCGGGGCTGGAGTCGTGGTCGACGATGGCGAGGACGGCGCCGAGGATCTTGGCGAGGTAGCAGCGCGGGAAGATGACGGTCATCTCCTCGTCGTGCTGGTCGCCTTTCGTGTGGTGTCCGTGGAGGCGGGCGGCGAAGGCGAGGCCACCGTGTTCACAGAAAGCGTCAGGCGTGATGGTCAGTGGCCCACCGAGCGCGACGAAGGGGCCGCGGTCGGTGGGCGCGGGGGGTGACACGACGGCGATGGTGGCGGGGGTGGTCTGTGACTCGCTCTTCCGTGCCTCCTTGGCCAGCCAGCGCAGGAAGTCCTCGGCGCCGGCCCAGCCGGAACAGGGGGGTGTGGTGGCGTCGCGGCGGGCGTACGTGTGCAGGCGGTCGGCGGCCTGGGTCAGTACGGAGGCGGCGTCCGTCGGCTCGTCGCTGTCGACGTCGGTGAAGTGGTGGGTCACTGGTGCCTGCTTCCGGGTCGGGTGGTGCGGCGGTGGTGGCGTTCGGCGATGTCGCCGCCGGCCTCGTAGGTGAAGGCTCCGGCGCCGATGAGGCTGGCGAGGGCCCAGGTCCAGTCGCCGTTGGTGGCGGCGGCGATGGTGGTGCCGAGGCATATGAGGGCGAGGAGGCAGGCGAGGGTGATGGAGGCGCGGGTGGGCATGGGTGTCCTGGGGATGTCGGGGGTGATGGTGTAGCCGCTGGCGGTGAGGTACAGCTCGACCTGGGTGGCGACGGTGGGTGGTTCGAAGGACTGGTCGAGGTCGGCGTGGATCCACCAGTCTTCGAGGGCGGCCTGGATGGCGGCGTGGGGGCTGGTGTACGGCTGGTGGGTCATCGCTGCCACCTGACGGGCCGTACGCCGACGCGGACCTTGGCGGCGGAGAGCCTCTTGGCGGGCCTGGGCGCGGGGTTGGTGCAGGTGGGGGCGTGCGGGTAGTGGAGGGCCTCGGAGCCCTCCAGGGATGCGCGCTGGCCGCCGAGTTGGCGGACGTGCCAGCGGCCGGTCTGGTCCTGGCGTACGGCCTGGTTGCCGTAGTCGACGCGCTGAGCGTTGATCTCCTGGGTGATGCCGTTGGCGTTGCGGCAGAAGATCACGTCGGCGCGGCATCTGGGGCACTTGCCGGGTCCGTTGGGTGGGGCGGCGGGGCGCGGGGGCTGGTGGGGCATTGCACGGGGTCCTTCCGGTCAGGCGGTGGCGGGTAGCGGGGTGTTGCAGAGGCGGCAGTTGGGATGTCGCAGGGGTGGCCGGTAGGGGGCGGCGCAGTTGGGGCACTCCTGCAGGCTGGTGGCGGCCGCGGTGGGCGGGGGCTGTCCGCGCGCGGGACGGCGTCCGGGCGGGAGGGCGAGGCCGGCGCATGCCTTGCAGGGGGTCCCGGTGTGGCGCATGAGGCCGTCGACGCAGTCGGTGAGGCCGCATGGGGACGTCCAGTCGGCGAGGGCGACGCCGAGGAGCCAGCGGCCCGGGTCGGCGAGGTTGGCGGCGCCGGTGCGGGCTCGGCGGTGGACGAGCTGGTCGTGGAGGTCGTCGGCGGGGATCTGGGCGTCGAGCTGGCGGCCGATGGCGCGGGCGGCCTGGCGCAGGACGAACGGGCTGATGCGGGGCAGGAGATCGGCCACGGGGACCAGGACGTCCCAGACGCGCGGTGACAGGCTCAGCGAGGGCCCGTCGTACGGACGCGGCCGCCGGGCGGCACGGAACGTGTCAGGCGCGGCAGCGGAGTTGTCCACGGGCCCGGGCGCCCACTTACGGTCACCTCGCCTACGGCGGACACCCCCACCGGGGTGCGCAGCAGTGTTCTCAAGGTGAGTCAGTCCTAGGTCTTCCTTATACGCGGGGGCTCCGCACTCAAGATCGGGAGCCGCCCCGCACTCAGCGTCGGGAGTCGACGGCGGCGGGGTACGGGGAGCGGGCGTGACGCTGGCGGGGTCGTGGGCCGGGTGGACGGGGTCGTCGTGGACGGTGACCTGGTGGCGGCCGCGGTGGCCTTGTCGCTTGTCCTGGGTGATCCAGCCGAGGCCTTCCAGCTCGTCGAGGAGGCGGGCGGCCGTGCCCTCGTGCAGGGGCTCGCCGGCGTGCTTGCCGCTGTGGTGGGCGAGGGCCTGGCCGATCTCGCCGAGGGTGAGGTCACGGTGCTCGACGAGCGTCGTGTAGCGCAGGAGGAGGTAGAGGCGGTGGAGGGTGCCGCGCAGGGCGTCAGCGGCCCGTACGGGCGCGTAGACGTACCGCTCGTCGGCTTCCAGGCGGCGGGCGGACCGTTCGTTCGTCAGGCCCTTCCCAGTGGCCCGGTGGGAGCGCTGACGGCGGGTCAGCTCCGTCACGCCGTCGGTCGGCGCAGGCCTCGACAGACGTGTGAGCGCCTTCTCGACGGCCGATACGGACAGGCCGGTGAACTCGGCCAGGCGGCCCACGGAGGCCTCGCACATCCGGCCCTTCGAGAGGGCCTTGACCTTCCCGTAGACCTTCGTGTCGGCGTCGGCGTACGCCGCGGTGTCGACGACCAGGCGCAGCGGGTAGCGGACCCACTGGCCGCGCCCAGCACCACGGGCCCCGCCACTGCTGTGGCGGGGCTCGCGCGGAGCGGGCGTGCGGGTCACGGTGTCCTAAGAGGTGTCGCCGGTCTCGTCGACGTCGCCGACGGGGATCGTGTAGGTGGCGCCACACGGGCCCGTACGGATGCCGGGCAGGATGTGGCGGTGGACCTGGTGGCAGCCGCCCGGGCCGTCGCAGCGCACCATGTACTCGATGCGTCCCGAGGTGACGATCGGGTCGACGGCCACCGCAGCCGGGCCGCCCCAGCGGGGCGGGTCGTCGGGGAGCAGCGCTAACTGCTGCTCGGCGCCGCTCACCGCGGCTCGCCGGTATGGGGAGGCTCCATCCGGACGCCGACCAGCGCGTCACCGGGCGGCATGGTGAGGGTGACCGGACGCGGCAGGTTCCCCGTCCAGTCGAGGATCGACGGCCGGCTGATGTAGCCCTCGGCCATCAGGAAGTTCAGCGAGATGCGTACGACCTTCCCGGACATGCCCGCCTCCGGCGCGAGGTTGCGGGCGTCCTGGACGTGGCCCGCCGGGATGTGCCCGCTGTCGCCGGCGTGGTGGGCGAGAACGAGCGCCAGGAGGCGGGCGTGCACCTGCAGGCCGCCGGTCAGCACCGCCCGCTCCCACACGCTGCGGTTGTAGGGCGGGGTCGGGCGCGGGCGGGCGAGGAGGCTCGGGGTCGGTCTGGTGAGCGAGTCAGCCATCAGGGTCGTCCTGTCGTGTTCGGGGCTGGGCGGTGGCCGGCGGCCAGGCGGCCATGGCCGCGGGGCTGTGCCGGTCGCACCGCCAGCCGCACGGGTAGAAACGCGAGTAGGTCAGCGAGTGAGGAGGCGCGGGCACGTCGCACGGGTGGCGGCGGCCACGCGACCGGTTGACGGCGGCCACGGCCGGTGTCCGGTGCATCAGCGCCTCCTCGCCTCGCGGGGTGGGCCGCCCGCCCCGCAGGGGGATGTCGGGGCGGACGGCCCGGCTTCAGACGGCCGCCGGGTACTGGCAGGGCCGGATATGGGTCTGGACCTCGTACGGCTGGCCGGGCTGCAGCTGGCCGGTGGTGATGGCCTGGTGGTAGGCGGCGGCGAACGAGCGAACCGCGAGGTCGACGACCGTCGGCAGCCGCAGGCCCCACCAAGCCAGCCGCCGCAACTCCCGCAGCAGCCACGGACGGCCACCGAGCTCGACCTGCAGCCACGGCACCGCTGCGGCCGACGGCACACCGGCCACCGGCCGGAACACCAGCGCAGCCACCCCAGCCACCCGCCGCACAGGAGCGGAAGGAACCGCGACCACGGAGACCTGCTGACCGTCTGGATCAGCCACCGGCCCAGCCACCTCAGCCCCCCGCTCGGCCACTGGCCGTTCCTGGCCGACCACTTCAGCCACCGGCTCAGCCGACGTGTCAGCCACCTCGGCCACCGGCGCGGGCAGCGGCTTGTCGAGGAGCTGCTCGGCCGCGTACCGGCTGATGCCCAGCCGCCCCGCGATCCGGCGCGCGCCGTAGCCCAGCTCGGCCCTCAGCCGGTGCGCCTCAGCGTGCGGGTCGACGGCGGTCACTGGCCGTCCCCCTCACCCGTACCTGCGGCCTCGGCCGCGCGCTGCTCAGCCATGTGCTTGCGGTGCTCCTCCTTCGGGCCCAGGAGGACGAACTGCAGGGCCTTCTCCAGGACCACGCCGTAGTCGTAGGCGGCGTCGGCGATGCCCTCGGCGACGGTCCAGGCGTCGTGCATCGCGCTGGCCTCGTGGTCGGCGACGTACTCCTGCGAGCCGATGTCCTCAGCGAGCTGAGCGGCGTACAGGCAGTCGTCGAGCCGCTTGTAGGCGGCCTGAACCTTCCCGGCGTCGCTGTAGCGGGCCTCGGTCAACGCCTCGGTGCCGACGCGCTCACTGCCCGGGGTCAGGACCAGGAGCGTGTCGGTGCCCTGCGTCATGGCGAACTCGACGCGCTCCGGCTGCCGGCCTTCCTGGACCTCCCGTACGGCCCAGGCAGCGCCGGACGCGTACAGGCGGGCAGCGTCCTGGTAGGCGTGGCGGGTCGCGTACATGGCGTCCCGGTAGTGCTTCTCCAGCCCGCGTTGCGCGACTGCATGGGGCCGGACCGGGTGGAGTTTGGCCCGCCAGCCGACAGCGTCGGCCGCGGGGACCCCGGTGACGCGTCCGTCGTGGTGGTCGAGGCCGGGATGGTCGGCGCGCGCGTGGTCGACGACGGCGGCCTGCGCGGCCAGCTGCCATTCGAGGGCGGCGTGACCGAGCGCGCGGACGCTGTCGGTGAGGTGCTCGAACCACGGCGCGTTCTTCGGAGCGAGGTCGTACATCACCGGCCACCCCCGATGTGGACGGAGCGGCCGTCGCGGACGATCGTCAGCCGGTGCGGGCCGGCCTCCATCCACAGCTCCGCGAGCGGGTCGGGGTCGTCCTCGACGGCATAGCAGCCGACCACGCTCGTCTCGGGCAGGGTGTGGGCGAGCGGCTGCAGAGACAGGAAGCCGTGCTGACCCGCGCTGACGAGGTAGGTCTCGCCGCACGCGGCCGTGCGGGCGCCAGCCTCGTAGTGGACGTGGACCAGGTCGCCGGGGCGGGCCGGGTACCAGGGCGCCGTGGTGAGCTGCGCGTAGCCATCCATCAGCGCGCCCACCTCACCGACCAGGTCCCGGGCGCGCTTGGCGTCCTCGGCCTGGACGAGCGGCGAGCGCGGCTCCTGGGCGCCGGGGCTGCCGTACACCGCGATGAAGAGCCGCTCGGCGAACCCGGCCGGACTGCCGGTCCAGGTGTGCGTGTGGGGATCGCCGTCGTGGCCCATGGTGCCCGGCAGGGTGTCGGTGACCTTGACCGACAGGTAGGCCGGGATGGCACCGGGGATGAGACGCTCGATGGCTTCGGTGATGGTTTTCAGTCGCTGGTCGCGACGCATAGCGGTTCCTTCTGTGAGGCCCGGGCGGGACGGTTCAGGTCACGTCCCGCCCGGAGATCGGGTGGAGAGGTCAGGCCCTGGGTCCGCCCTCGCGGGCCTGGCGGGCGTGCGCCAGGTCCTCGCGGACGTAGGAGGGCAACCAGCCGGGCAGGATCCGCACGGCCAGGCGCTCGGGGACGGCGCCCTGAGAGGTCAAGTGGTCGACGAGCACGGCCAGGGCGAACCAGAGGCCGAGGAGGGCGCCGAGGGCGACGAGCACGACGACGAGGAGCGTCACCGGGTCTCACCACCGTCGCCGAGCACGTGGTCGGCGCTCACCCAGCCGCGGGCCATGGCCAGCCCGGTGGCCTGCGCCCCGGACGTCACCTGCATGTGCCGGTAGATGGCCTTGCGGTTCGACTTGATCGTGTGGGTGGACAGGTGCAGCCGCTGCCCGCTCTCCTCGGCGGACTCGCCCCGCGCAATCCCGATCAGCACCTGCAGCCGCGACGCGGTCAGCCACTCGGGCCGCTCCTGCACGGCAGGCCAGCGCAGCATGCCCTCCCGGTACAGCGCGACGGCCGCCTGCAGGCCCCGGTCAGTGGCCGCCCGTCGCGGCTGCCCGTTGATGACGTCCTGGGCCCGCAGGATCAGACTGGGCGTCCGCCCGGTCGGCTGCGTGAGCGTGGGCGTCTGCGTGGTCATCGGGCCCCCTCGTCGAACAGGACACACGCGAGCTCGACGACGCCGGCGTGCTCCCACCGTTCGGTGTCCTCGCCGGGCTCCCAGCTGCCGCTCAGGCCGTGCTCGGCCAGGTGCAGCGCGAACTCGGCCAGGACCGCCGGCGCAACGAACTCGTCGACGTCCAGGAGGCGGCCGACGTCCAGGGTGTGGAGGGACCAGCCGGTCACGTGCGACCATGCGAGCGTCAGCCCGTCCGGCCGTACGTCCTCGGCGAGGTCGAGGTGCCCGGCAGGCCACACCAGGCGCAGGAACAACTCCTGCCGCCCGCGCGGCCCAGCGGCCCGCACGCCCGCCTCCATCACCTCGGGGTGCAGCTCCCACGCGGCGAGCTCCGTGTGGACCGCGTCGCCGTACGCCAGATGCGGCCAGAGCGCGGTCACGACGGTGTGGGTGGACGTCGCCTCGGACAGCTGGTCGCCGCCCGGGGTGTCCTTCCCTGCCGTGCCGACCGTGCTCGTCTCCCCCGGGGCGCTCACTCGCCACCACCAGGCGCCGCCTCGGCGAGGCGCGCGGCGATCCACCGTGCCGCCGCGCCCGGGGTCTTGAACCCCTCCTTCACCTGCGCCCACCGCAGACCCAGGCCGGCGCCGTACGGGCCGTCGGGGTCGGGCACGGCGGCGGCCGTCCAGATCACCGCGCCGCGACGGCCGCGGGTCTGGGTGATCTGGCCAGCCACGTCCGCCGTGGTAACGCGCTCGACGCGTGCGGCCGTGACGAGGAAGTCGAACGGCTCCCCGGTCTCGTCGCGCAGCATGCTCAGCCACGGGTCCCCCGGCCACAGCCACAGGCCGGACGCCTTCCGAGGCGGCAGCCCGTAGCCGATCCGCGCCGTGGTCGTGTGGTGCTGGCCGTGGAACTCGCCCGTCAGCAGGTGGGCGCTCCCGCAACTGCGGCACACGACCCGCACGGCGAGCTTCTCGTACGAGTTGTCGTGCCTGCAGTCGATGTCCGGGCACGAGTGCTTGACAGGCTCCTCGGCGAAGCGGGAGAACACGCCGTCGCGGTGGTCAGTCTCGTCCGTCCGGAAGGCGACCTCCCACACCGGGCGGCGACAGCCCTCCGCGTGCAGCAGCGACTGCCACGCCAGGTACGTGTCCTGAGTGCTCTTCACAGGCCACCGCCCACGGCTGCCTGGTCGTCGTCCGCCCAGGTGTGGACGGCGTCCGTACGGGACCCCGTGCAGTGCCGGCACCGGGCGGCCCGCCGCTTGGCGTCGCTCTCGCCCAGCGTCTCGGGCTCGAACCGGTGCAGCACCACGGTGCCGACGGGCAGTGCCGTGAGCGGCGCCTGGGCGTCCGGGTCGACGGCGGCGGCCTGGTCGGCGGCGGCGAGCTCGGCCCCGGCCGCGGTGATCGCCGAGTTCGCGCACCACACGCTGCACCACCACCTGGCCGGCTCGTCCGTCCCGGAGACCTGGACGAGCACCGAGCCGGGCACCACCGGGTCGGACGGGTCGAGGTCTTCGTCCGCCATGCCGCACCCGGGAGTTGAACAGGTCGCCGCAGTGTGGACGGTCGCGAGCAGCAGCTCACCCAGCATCAGGCGCTGCTGGTCGTCGAGGACCAGGGCCGCCGGACCGCCCCGGACCGTCGTGCACGGGACGACGGTGTCCTCGTGCGGGGTGTCCCCGACCAGGCCGCGCACGGTGCCGTCCCACGCGATCGTGAGCGGGGCGTCCGTGGGCTGTCGGCCGTCGGCCGCGGTGAGGACCTCGTGGACGGTCAGCAGGTCCTCGGGGCGGCGCCCCGCGCACAGCGCGGCAACGGTCATCAGCCGGCCGTGGAACCAGGCGACGGTCTCCTCGTCCTGGTCGGCCCGCGTGTACTCGGCCCGGGTGTCGTCGACCCCCAGCTGGTACGCGCGGTCCGCGATCGCCTTGGCGTCGAGGGGCTGGCCGGCCGTCTCCTGCCCGTCCGGGGCCGCCTGGTCGCCGGGCGCGTCTGTGGTGGGCGTGATGTCGGCCTGTGGTGCGGCGGCGGTGCTCCCGAGGGGGACCGGGACGACCGCGCCGTACGCGGCGAACATCCCTGCGGGGGTGGCCGGCGCGGCCGACGGCTGCGGGCCGCGCGGGGATTCCTGGGGCATGGCGCCCGGAGAGGTCTGGGATGATGCGTTCACGGGTTCCTCATTCGTCAGTGGGTGAGGCGGTCCGAGGGGTCGTGCCTGGTTGGAGCCGGGCACGGCCCCGATTTCTGTTTGTCAGGCGGCAGTCGCACGCGAAGGTGCGGGCAGCAGAGAACGCTGGGCGGGGCGCCTAGCGCCGTAACGGGCGCTCAGCGGGAGCACGGCGCGAACAAGGTCGGCGTCCTCTGCGCTGAGGGGCGGCGCGGCGTCGACGATCCGGCGGATGTACGCCCGCCGCTCCGCCGCAGTCACGCCGCGCTCCGTGACGGCTCTTGGAGCCCGATCTCCTCCACGTCGAGCCCGAGAAGGCCCGCCAGCGCGGCCCGGAGCCGGGGTCGCGGCGTGTAGATCCCGCGTTCGATCCGGCTGATCTGCGACTCGTCGACAGAAACTCCTACTGCTCGGCACTTATCGGCCAGATCCTGCTGAGTCATGCCGCACCGCAGCCGTTGCTGCTTCACTCGACTTGTTGTTTCGCTTGGCATGAGCCACAAGCTAACGCAGGAGGCCACAAGTCAGCAACCCTCTGGAGCGCAAGTTGCCGCAAGTTGCAGGCATGTAAGCGACCTTCCGCCTATTGCGGTAAGTTGCGTTAGCCTGCGTTTCGCTGGTCAGAAGGGGTTCTGATGCCACAACCGCACGAGCGGCTCGACAAGGCGATGAGTGCGCGGCGCCTGGAGCTGCGCTTGAACTGGCGCGAGCTCGCGCGAGACGCGCAAATCTCATATGAGGCGCTGAGGGCGATCCGCAAAGGGGATTACCGCCCGGCCGAGCTGACGGCGCGCACCCTGGACGAGGCCCTGCAGTGGGCCCCCGGCAGCGTGTACGCCATTCTCGACGGCGGCGAGGCCGTCACTGTCGAGATGCAGACAGCCATAGACCGAGCGGCCAGCGAATACGCGGACAGTCGCGCCGCTGCCAGGGAGGCCGAGGCTCGACAGACTGCACCAACACTGGATCAAGAGCTGGAGCTCGCGGCGCGCCTCATGGCGGCGCAGATCAGGGAGTTGGGCCTGTCACCAGCGGACGCAGAGGAGGCTTGGCGCCGCGCCTATCACAAAATCGTGCAGGCACACGTGCCCGCCAACCCCCTGGAGGCCCACCCGGAGACCCCTCCCCACCATCAAGCAGGTTAGTAACGTTCCGGTCACGATGCAGATATATGCGTGACCGTGATCCTTCGTGAGCGCAGAGTGAACACTCCCCACGCAAATGCCACATGCACGCAATAAACAGGGGAGGTGCAGGGTGGCGGATTTTGCCCAAGTGGTAGCGGCCGTTGCAGCCGGGGCGGTGCTGACGGTGGCGACCATGCTGGTACTCAAGCTGCACAAAATGGAGCGCAGAACCGAACGAGAACGAAGGGTCAATGACGCAAGCACTGCTGTCGTCGCCGGTGTAGAAACGTTTCGCCAACTGACTCGCGCTGCCCCGGCGGCCGACGAGAACAGCGCCCCCAGGGCATCGGATGGCGTCGTAGAGATTCGCTCCAAGGCCCATCTGCGCATGCTGTCCGGACGCGACGCCGTCCCGGCTCCGGGCCCGCCTGCTGGCTGCGAGCGCACGCAGCCGGACCGGACTACTCGCGGTCGGCGAGCGCGGGAATCGCACCCCTGACGTTCCGCCACACAATGCGTTCGAGGACGGGCTGGTTCGGGCCTGTCCGCGGGCTCGGCAGGACGTAGGGATAGCCGAGGTAGCGCGGGGAGAGGATCAGCCGCACGAGCTGGCGCCGGCCAGCGATCGGCGCCTCGCACCATGACTGCCAGACATCGACACCAGGTTTGATGATGCTCAGGACCACCGAGGGCAGCGTCAGCTCTCGCTCTTGCGCTTCCATGCCAGCCACCTCCAGCTCTTTGGCGGCGAGGGAGTTCGCGAGGACGAGCACCTGGGCGAGGTTGGCCCCCTTGGCGTCTCTCATCTCGTCCCGCTCCGCACGGGCCGCGGCGAGTCGCGTCTGCAGGTCCACCAAGCTGGCGTCACTGCTGGGCGGGGCGGCCAGGAGCTCGTAGATGTCCTCCCGAGCGAGGTACTCCAACAACAGCCCCAAGTCTCCCTCCCTGCCGATGAGTAGGTCGTCGACGGGCGCCTTCTGAATGTTCATGCAGCCCGCCTGACACCTGTACGTCGGCTTCCTCCTGTTGGAGTTGTCGTCTTGCACGCGGAACGGGCCGTCGCACTTGGCGCAGAGCAGGCCGGCTGTCAGCTCGTGCCGGGCCCCACCGCCCCGGTAGGTGGCACGGCCAGGGGTGTCGAGAAATCGCTGCACGTTCCAGAAACGCTTCTGGGGCACGATCCCGTCCCAGACTGCCTCGTAGAGGGTGCCCTTGTACGCCCGGATGCCTGCGTAGGAGTGTCGCCGCGCCATGTCGGCCAGGTGCTCATGCGTGAAGGGCCGCCCGGATCTGTTCGTGTACCCGCGTCTCTCGAACCGTCGGGTGATTTCCCCCATGGACACATGCCGCTCCAACAGACGGAAGAGCTCCCGGGCGACGATCGAGCGAGCGGGGTCTTCCACCCAGTTGGCCAGCTTGCCGGTCTTCGGGTCGTAGACCGGCATGAGTCCGTAGGGCGCCTCCCCGTACGGGCGGCCGAGGCGCGCCTGGGCTGCCGCGCTGCGACTGACCCGCCGGTGGGTCTTGTAGGACTCGTACTCCGAGTCGACGGCGTCCTCGATGAGGGACTTCCGGTCGCGGCCGTTACTCGGGTCGTACAACCGCTCGTGCGTGGTGACCCAGATGCGCACTCGCTTCTCTTCGCACAGCTCGATGAAGGAGACCCATTCACCGACCTTGCGGGAGCCTCGGGATGACTCCCAGAGCATGAGTACGTCGGCGCCAAACTGGCTCTCACGGCCCGACGGCCCGCTCTGCAGATCGGCGAGCAGCTGCTCAAAGTCGTCGCGCTTCTTCTTGGCGTATCGCGACGCCGAGAGTCCGTCGTCGACATACGGCTTGCTGTGAAGCACCCAGCCGTTCTCGGCGGCGGAGGCCGCGTTGTCGACGCCCTGGTCTTTGACGCTCGTGCCGCCCTTGCGGTCGGACAGACGCCGGTAGTCGCGCGCGATCAGGTCTTCTGCCATGCCTCAGTTCACAACATAATTGCGGCCACTAGCAAGGAATCTCCGAGCCCATGCCCGTGGCCGCCACCTTCGCCTTCGCCCGGGACGACGGTGCGAGTCTGCTGGACGTCTCCCGCCTGGACACCATGGTCACGGTCGTCGACGCGGTGAACTTCCTGCCGGAACTGGACCGCGGCGACGACCTGCTGGAACGCGGGATCACCCCGGTCGAGGGCGACGAGCGCACGGTGAGCGATCTCCTCGTCGACCAGATCGAGTTCGCCGACGTCATCCTCCTCAACAAGACCGACCTGGTCTCCGAGGAGGCGGCCGACCGCCTGGCGGCGACCCTGCGGCGCCTCAACCCGGCCGCCCGCGTCCACCGCACCGTCCGCGGCACGATCGATCCCGCCGAACTCCTCGGCACGGGCCTGTTCGACCTGGAGAAGGCGGAGCAGGCGCCGGGCTGGGTGGCCGAGTTGAACAGCGACCATGTGCCGGAGACGGAGGAGCACGGCATCTCCTCGCTCGTACTGCGCGACCCGCGCCCCTTCCATCCGGGCCGCCTCTGGGACCTGCTCACCGGTCCGCTCGACGCGGGCCACTACGGCCGAGTACTGCGCTCCAAGGGCTTCTTCACCCTCGCCTCCCGCCCCGGCACCACGGGTCTGTGGTCCCAGGCCGGTTCGGTGGCCCGCTTCGAGCCGATCGCGACGGGTGCCGCCCCGGGTGACGAATCCCCCGTACAGGGGCAGGAGTTGGTGTTCATCGGCACCGACCTGCGTCGCCAGACGCTGCGACTGGCGCTGTCACGCTGCCTGTTGACGGAGGACGAACTGGCCGCGGGCGCAGCGGGCTTGGCACACATGGCGGACGAGGACCCCTTCCCCGCGTGGGAGGTGCATCCGGCGGACGTCTGTGACGCGCTCCCCGCCTGAGCTGCTCAATGGCGGGTTTGCCACTGCTCGGTGACGATCGGTCGGCCGGATACGGCAGGATGAGCGGTCGCCGGACGTCGTACAGACGTCCGGGGACTGATCGCGCATTCAGAACTTTTCGCACATTCGAACAGGTGGCAAGTGACGAGACTTCACATCCGGCCGTCGGTGGCGCGGGGCGCCGCGGAACCACTCCTCGGAGGTGAGCGGTGAAGCGAGAACTCACCGTGGACGATCTGGTCGTCGCGGGCATCGCCCTCGCCGTCGGCCTGCTGGCGGCCTTCCTGCTGCGCATGCTGCTGCGCTGGCTGGGCAGGCACGCGGACCGCACCCGCTGGAGCGGGGACGACGTCATCGTGGACGCGCTGCGCACGGTGGTGCCGTGGTCGGCGTTCACCGGGGGCGCGGCGGCAGCGGCCGCCGCGCTGCCCCTGACGAGGACGGTCGGGCACAACGTCAACCAGACGCTGACCGTGCTGCTGATCGCCGTCACCACGCTGACGACCGCGAGAGTGGTCAGCACGCTGGTGCGCACCGTCACCCAGTCCCGGTCGGCGGTGGCCGGCTCGGCGACGATCTTCGTCAACATCATCAGGGTCGTCATCCTGGCCCTGGGCTTCCTGGTGGTGCTCCAGACGCTGGGCGTGTCCATAGCGCCGATGCTCACCGCCCTGGGAGTCGGCGGTCTGGCCGTCGCGCTCGCCCTCCAGGACACCCTCGCCAACCTCTTCGCGGGCATCCACATCCTCGCTTCGAAGACCGTCCAGCCCGGTGACTACATCAAGCTGAGCAGCGGCGAGGAGGGATACGTCGTCGACATCAACTGGCGCCAGACGACGATCCGCCAGCTCTCCAACAACCTGGTCATCATCCCGAACGGGCAGCTCGCCGGGACCAACATGACCAACTTCAACCGCCCCGAGCAGATGCTGACGATCCTGGTCCAGGTCGGCGTCGCCTACGACAGCGACCTGGAGCAGGTCGAGCGGGTCACCTGCGAGGTGGTGACCGAGGTGATGACGGAGATCACCGGCGCCGTCCCGGAGCACGAGCCGCTGGTGCGCTTCCACACCTTCGGCGACTCGCGGATCGGGTTCACGGTGATCCTGGGGGTCGGCGAGTTCAGCGACCAGTTCCGGATCAAGCACGAGTTCATCAAGCGACTGCACCGGCGCTACCGGGCGGAGGGCATCAGCATCCCGGCGCCGGCGCGGACGGTCGCCCTGCAGCAGGGCGCGGTGGTCATTCCGCAGCAGCGCGGCGGCCACGGGGACCCCGACCTGGGGTTCGGCCTGGAGCAGGGCGGACCGTCGTCCGCCCTGCTCGACAGATGAGACGCGCGCCTCAGTCAGAGGGTCGCGGAGTTGTCGTGATGGCCGGCCGTACGGTTCTTCGGCGCGAGCAGTGACGTGGACACCGGGGTGACCGTCCAGTCCGGGTGACCGGGCATCCGCGGTGTCGTCGTGCCGTACAGCCAGTCCCGCAGGAAGCCGGAGAGGTCCTGGCCGGCGATCTCGGAGGCGACCGAGATGTAGTTCTCGGTCGTCGCCGAGGCGTTGCGGTAGCGGTCGAGGAAGGTTCGCTCGATCGAACCGAAGGTGGCCTCACCGACGAACTCACGCAGCGCGTAGAGGACGAGGACGCCGCCCAGGTAGCGCTGGCTGTCGAAGAGGTTGGCCTCGTTGGGGGCCGCGACCGGCCCGGAGGTACGGCGCCACTGGTCGCCGCGCGCGTACGTGTTCTTCATGCGCGCTTCCATGGTGGTCAGGCCGAGGGAGTCGGTCCAGCCGCGCTCGTAGCGGTAGAGCAGTCCGTAGAAGTCGGCGTGGCCCTCGTTGAGCCAGAGGTCGGCCCAGGTGCCGGGGCTGACACTGTTGCCGAAGTAGGAGTGGACCAGCTCGTGCATCATGTGCGACCCGATGAACCGCTCCGCCTGGAGGAGGTAGTTCGGCTTGTACAGCGTGAGGGTCTGCGTCTCCAGGCCGGTGAAGTCGAAGGCGGCCGGGTCGTCCGAGTTGCACGGCAGCAGGCCGTACGTCTCGAACGGGTAGGCACCGAGCCGCTGTTCGAGCCATGCCACCAGGCCCGGGGTCAGCGCCAGCGCCGGTTCGAGGGCCTCGGCGCGCGCGACCGGGACGACGTCCCGCAGCGGCAGCCCGTGCGGGCCCTGCCGGTCCTTCACCACGTAGTCGCCGACGGTGATCTGCACGAGCTCGGTCGCGATCGGCGAGCCCGAGCGGTAGGTGTACGCGGTCCGGTCGCCCGCCAGGCTCTCCGTGCGCACAAGGGCACCACTGGCGACTCCGCGCAGGCCGTTCGGAACGGTGATCCGGCACGTGAAGTCGGCCTTGTCGACCGGGTGGTCGTTGCACGGGAAGACGGTGTGCGCCGAGTTGGGCTGCGGGCACACGGCGAAGCCGTCGGGGGTGGGGACCCAGGCGGTGTGGGTCAGGGCGCGGCGCGGGTCGGCGCCGTACTCGACACAGACCGTCGCCCAGGCGCCCTCCCGCAGCGCCCGGGCGGGCGTGATCCGCAGTTTCTCGTCGACCTGCTCGTACGTGGCCGCACGGCCTCCGACGCGGACGGCGCGGATGTCCAGGCCGAGGGCGTCGAGGGAGAGCCGGCTGAGCGCCTGGGTGGTGCGGATGCGCAGGGTCGCCTCGCCCTCGACCAGCTTGGTCGTGGCGTCGTAGGCGAGGTCGAGGTGGTAGGCGGCGACGTGGTAGCCGTCGTTCCCCAGACCCGGGTAGACGGGGTCACCGAGGGTCTCGGGCCCCGGGGCGGCGGTGTCGCCCCCCGAAGCCGCTGCGGATACTCCCCCGGACGCGGCGTGGGCCGAGGAGGCCAGGGTGGTGGCCGCGGCCGTACCGAGCAGGGCTGCCGCAGGGGCCGTCAGTCTGGTGCGATATCTCATGGGTCGCTTTCGCTCTGGCAGCCGGGTGGTCAGCTCCGGCTGTCGATCAGGTGTGCGGGTCTACCCCCTAGACCACAAGATCGGCGAAGTCGGTTGCATCACCGCCCGAAGAGATCCCGAGCGACTTCCGCACCGAGCTCTGAGATATCTTGATGTCGAGCAATGTTGCAGACGTGGAGCGGAGCACCCGGTGACTGACTCGACCATCATCTACACGCACACTGACGAGGCGCCCGCACTGGCGACGCACTCGTTCCTGCCCGTGATCCAGGCGTACGCCTCGCAGGCCGGGGTGAACGTCGAGACCCGGGACATCTCGCTGGCCGGGCGCATCATCGCCGTGTTCCCGGAGTACCTGGAGGAGGGGCAGCGCATCGCGGACGCCCTCTCCGAGCTCGGTGAGCTGGCGAAGACGCCCGAGGCGAACATCATCAAGCTGCCGAACGTGTCGGCGTCGATCCCGCAGCTCAAGGCGGCCGTCGCCGAGCTGCAGAGCCAGGGCTACGCCCTGCCGGACTACCCCGACGACCCGAAGTCGGACGAGGAGCGCGACATCCGCGCCCGGTACGACAAGATCAAGGGTTCCGCCGTGAACCCGGTGCTGCGCGAGGGCAACTCCGACCGCCGTGCCCCCGCCTCGGTGAAGAACTACGCCAAGACCCACCCGCACCGCATGGGCGCCTGGACCCCCGAGTCCAGGACGAACGTCGCGACGATGGGCCAGAACGACTTCCGCTCCACCGAGAAGTCCGTGGTGATCTCCGAGGCCGGTTCGCTGCGCATCGAGCTGGTGGGCGAGGACGGCACGACCAGCGTGCTGCGCGAGTCCGTACCCGTCCTCGCGGACGAGGTCGTCGACGCCTCCGTCCTGCACGTCGCCGCGCTGCGCGAGTTCCTCACCGCGCAGATCGCCCGCGCCAAGGCGGAGGGCGTGCTGTTCTCCGTGCACCTCAAGGCCACGATGATGAAGGTCTCGGACCCGATCATCTTCGGCCACGTCGTGCGCGCCTTCTTCCCGAAGACGTTCGCCCAGTACGGCGAGACCCTCGCGGCGGCCGGCCTGTCCCCGAACGACGGTCTCGGCGGCATCTACAAGGGCCTGGAGTCGCTGCCCGAGGGCGCCGCGATCAAGGCGTCCTTCGACGCCGAGCTGGCCGAGGGCCCGGAGCTGGCCATGGTCGACTCCGACAAGGGCATCACCAACCTGCACGTGCCGTCCGACGTCATCGTCGACGCCTCGATGCCGGCCATGATCCGCACCTCCGGCCACATGTGGGGCCCGGACGGCAGCGAGGCCGACACCCTGGCGGTCCTCCCGGACTCCTCGTACGCAGGCGTCTACCAGGTCGCGATCGACGACTGCCGCGCCAACGGCGCCTACGACCCGTCGACCATGGGCTCGGTCCCGAACGTCGGTCTGATGGCGCAGAAGGCCGAGGAGTACGGCAGCCACGACAAGACCTTCGAGATCCCGGCCGCCGGTACGGTCCGCCTCGTCGACCAGGCCGGCAACGTGGTGATCGAGCAGGCCGTCGCCGCCGGTGACATCTTCCGCGCCTGCCAGACCAAGGACGCCCCGATCAGGGACTGGGTGAAGCTGGCCGTCACCCGCGCCCGCGCGACCGGCTCGCCGGCCGTGTTCTGGCTGGACGAGACCCGCGCGCACGACGCCAACCTGATCGCCAAGGTCAACACGTACCTGGACGAGCACGACACCGAGGGCCTGGTCATCCGGATCCTGAACCCGGTCGACGCGACCAAGCTGTCGGTGGAGCGCATCCGGCGCGGCGAGGACACCATCTCGGTGACCGGCAACGTGCTGCGCGACTACCTGACCGACCTGTTCCCGATCCTGGAGCTGGGCACCAGCGCCAAGATGCTGTCTGTCGTCCCGCTGATGGCGGGCGGCGGCCTGTTCGAGACGGGCGCCGGCGGCAGCGCGCCCAAGCACGTCCAGCAGCTCGTCAAGGAGAACTACCTGCGCTGGGACAGCCTGGGTGAGTTCTTCGCCCTGGCGGCCAGCTTCGAGCACCTCGCGACGACCACGGGCAACGCGCGTGCCCAGGTGCTCGCCGACACGCTCGACCGGGCGACGGCGACCTTCCTCAACGAGGACAAGTCGCCGACCCGCCGTGTCGGCGGCATCGACAACCGTGGCAGCCACTTCTTCCTGTCCCTGTACTGGGCGCAGGAGCTGGCGGCGCAGACGGACGACGCGGATCTGGCGAAGGCGTTCGCCTCGTTCGCCGAGGCGCTCACCGCGAACGCGGACGCGATCGTCGGTGAGCTGATCGCCGTTCAGGGGAAGCCGGCGGACATCGGTGGGTACTACCAGCCGGACGTCGAGAAGGCGAAGACGGTCATGCGGCCGTCGGTCACGTGGAACGAGACGCTGGCGACGCTGAGCTAGCGCTCGGCGGGGTGGTTCGGTTGTTTTTTGGGCGCGGGCCCGCTGTGGCTGGTCGCGCAGTTCCCCGCGCCCCTTAAACGCAACCCCCGTTCATCAGCTCAGCGTTTGGCTCCCGGGACGCGCATCTGCGTCCCGGGAGCCCATTTTTATGACGGGTCGGTGTTCCTGACCCTGGCCAGTACGTCGCGGATCATGTCCGCGCTGATGGTGAAGTGGTCGCGGGCGATCCGCTCCGCTCGGTCCGGGTCGCCGGAGGCGATTGCCTCGTAGAGGGCCCTGTGGTCCTCGCCGCCCCGGTGGAAGTGGGTGCGTTCGCCCTTGCCCCAGGGTTCGACCGGGAAGCCCAGGCTGGCGCGGGCGAGCAGGTCGCGGCTGAGCATGGCGATCTGGGGATTGTGCGTGGCGTCGCAGACGCTGCGGTGGAAGGCGCTGTCGGCGGCGTGTTCCTCGCGCGGGTCGCGCGCGGACAGGTAGGCGGTCAGGGCGTCGCGCATGGGTACGAGGTCCTCGGGGCGTCGTCGCCGGGCCGCCGTCGCCGCCACCATCCCCTCCACCAGCCCGCGCAGGTCGAAGAGTTGCTCGAACTCCGCCCAGCGCGGCACCAGGGTGCGCCGGACGGCGGCACCGGAGGACTCGGTCCAGCTGTCGCGCACATAGGCGCCGCCGTTGCGGCCCCGGCGGATCTCGATGACACCGACCGCCTGGAGGCGGCCGACAGCCTCACGCACCGTGGGACGGCTCACCCCCAGCAGCGTGATCAGCTCGCGCTCCACAGGCAGCCGCTCCCCCGGCAGGAAGTCGCCGACGGCGATCGCGGTGAGCAGCCGGTCGGAGACCTCGTCGACCGCCGAGGCCACGCGCACCGGGCGCAGTTCGGGCGAGGGGGCACCACCACCGGACAGGGCACGGTCGAGCACCCGCGAGAACTCGTCCCCGGCTGCTGGTCGCTCGGGCGGCTCGGGCGGTTGTGGTGACTCCGATGCGACGGTCAGCGGTCCTCCTCGGTCGGTCGCGGGTTCCAGGCGCGTGAACACGCGGTTACTTCTGCCGGGCCACCGCTAAGAAGCCTTAAAAGGTCTTGTGGACTGAGCATTTACCCAAACAGTATGTCAGCCATCCCCGAACACCACTCCTTTTCAGACGCCGACCGGCTTGATTCTGCCCTTCCCCGGAGGCTCTTCAGTGGCGATCCCCGAACCGAACCACACCGGGACCATCGACTTCAACGGCTGGTCCACCTGGTACCGCATCACCGGCGAACCCGGCAGGACTCCCCTGGTGGTCCTGCACGGCGGCCCCGGCGCCGGTCACGACTACACGCTCCGCATCGCGGGCATCGCCCAGCAGGGCCGCCCGGTGGTGCACTACGACCAGCTCGGCATCGGACGGTCCGCCCATCTGCCCGACGAGGGCGCCGGCTTCTGGACCGTCCAGCTCTTCCTCGACGAACTCGACAACCTGCTAAGGAAGTTGGGCATCGCCGACGCCTACCACCTGCTCGGCCAGTCGTGGGGCGGCATGCTCGCCGCCGAGCACGCCGTGCGCCGGCCGGCCGGGCTGCGGGGACTGGTCATCGCCAACTCCCCCGCTTCCATGGAGCTCTGGCTGGCGGGCGCCGCCGAACTGCGCTCCGCGCTCCCGCCCGAGGTCCAGGAGACCCTGCTCGCCCACGAGACGGCCGGGACCACCGACCACCCCGACTACCACGCGGCCGAGCAGGTCTTCTACGAGCGCCATGTGTGCCGTACGGTCCCGTTGCCCGCCGAGGTCCAGGCCACCTGGGACAACATCGCGGCCGACCCGACCGTCTACCACACGATGAACGGGCCGAACGAGTTCCATGTCGTCGGGACCATGAAGGAGTGGTCGGTCGTCGACCGGCTGCACCTGATCGACGTACCGACGCTGCTGGTGTCCGGCCGCCACGACGAGGCGACGCCCGACACGCTCCGGCCCTTCGCCGACCTCGTCCCCGATGTGCGCTGGCACATGTTCGAGCACTCCAGCCATATGCCGCACGTCGAGGAGGAGGAGCTGTACCTCCAGGTCGTCGGCGACTTCCTCGACTCCACCGACTGAGTCACCCCGCCCCCGCGCTTTCAACGCCCGCTTCTCCGACGGGAGTTCCCGCCCATGCCCCGGATCACCAGACGCACCGCCCTCGCCGCGGTGACCGCCGCCCTCGCCCTCACCGCGACCGCCTGTTCGTCCTCCGGCGACGACGGCGGCGCGTCCGACCCGACCTCCGGTACCTCCGGCGGCGCCCAGTCGGCCGCGTTCCAGCCCGCACACAAGGGCGGCACGCTGAAACTGGTCGCCCACGCGGCCGCCGGAACCCTCGACCCGCAGGTCAACTACACGCTCCAGTACTGGCAGTTGTACCAGTCGATGTACGACGGGCTGCTGGCGTTCAGGAAGACCGGCGGGCAGGAGTCGTTCACCGTCGTCCCCGATCTCGCGGCGGCCATGCCGGTGGTCGGAGACGGCGGGAAGACGTACACCTTCACGCTCCGCAAGGGCGTCAGGTTCTCCACCGGCAAGCCCGTGACCACCGACGACGTGGTGGCGTCCTTCCAGCGGATCTTCAAGGTGTCCAGCCCCACCGCCGGCACCTTCTACAACGGCATCGTCGGCGCCGACGCCTGTCTCAGGTCGCCGGCCTCCTGCACGCTCGCCAAGGGCGTCGTCGGTGACGCGGCGGCCGGCACGGTCACCGTCCATCTGACCGCACCGGACCCGGAGTTCCCGTACAAGCTGGCCGTTCCGCACGCCAGCATCCTGCCGAAGAACTCGCCGACGAAGGACGCGGGTACCAAGCCCCTCCCGACGACCGGCCCGTACATGGCGGCCTCGTACGACCCGAACCGGGCGCTCAAGCTGGTCCGCAACCCGTACTTCGAGGAGTGGTCCCGCGAGGCCCAGCCCCAGGCCTACGCCGACGACGTCGACTACACCTTCGGGCAGACCGTCGAGTCCGAGGTGACCGCCGTGCAGAACGGCTCGGCGGACTGGATGTACGACCCGCCGCCCGCCGACCGGTTGAGCGAGATCGGCACAAAGTACGCCTCGCAGGCGCACGTCAATCCGCTGACGGCGTTCTGGTACGTCACGCTGAACGTCAACTCGGCCCCGTTCAACAACAAGTTGGCGCGTCAGGCCATCAACTGGGCGGTCGACCGGGACGCGGTGGTCGGGTTGTACGGCGGCAAGAACCTCGCCTCCCCCGCGTGCACGATCCTGCCGCCGGGCTTCCCCGGACACGTCGACAGATGCCAGTACACGAAGGGCGACGGGAAGACCTGGTCGGCGCCGGACCTCGCCAAGGCGAAGGCGCTGGTCAAGCAGTCGGGGACGGCCGGGCAGGAGGTCGGCATCGTCGTCCAGGACGACGAGGTGAACAAGTCGATCGGGCAGTACCTGCAGAGTCTGCTGACCCAGCTCGGCTACAAGGCGACGCTCAAGCCGCTGTCCGCGAACATCCAGTTCACGTACATCCAGAACACCAGGAACAAGGTGCAGTTGGCACTGACGTCCTGGTACCAGGACTACCCGGCCGCCTCCGACTTCCTCAACGTGCTGCTGTCCTGCGCCTCTTTCCACCCGGGCAGCGACTCCAGCATCAACATCTCCGGGTTCTGCGACAAGGGGATCGACGCCCGGATGCGGACCGCGCTGAAGACCGGGCAGACCGACCAGAAGGCCGCCGACCAGCAGTGGGGCACGATCGACCAGGACATCATGGCGCAGTCCCCCGTGGTCCCGGTGATCAACCCGAAGATCGTCGACTTCATGTCGAAGCGGGTCGGCAACTACCGGTTCAGCAAGCAGTTCTACATGCTCGTCGGGCAGTTGTGGGTCAAGTGAGCGGCATCGCGACCCCCTCGGCCGCCCCCGAGGCCCGGAGGCGCTCGCCGGGCCCCTGGCGGACCGCCGCCGCCGATCTGCTGCGCAACAGGTCGGCGGTGGCCGCGGCCCTCCTTCTGCTCGTCGTCGTCACGGTGACCCTGTGCGCTCCCCTGTACGCCGACCACATCGCGCACACCGACCCGTTCCAGTCCCAGGTGACCGGGACGACGGTCGTCGACGGCAGGACGGTCCCGGTGCTCACCCCGAGCACCACCGGCCTCGGTCTCGGCGTCACGCCCATCGGCCCCACCTGGGACTTCGGCCACTACTTCCTCGGCTCCGACAACCAGGGCCGGGACGTCATGGCCCGGCTGCTCTACGGCGGCCGTACCAGCCTGTTCATCGGGGTCGCGGCAGCGCTGGCGTGCTGCGTCGTCGGTACGGCCGTCGGGGTCGTCGCCGGGTACGCGGGCGGGGTCGTCGACGCGGTCATCTCCCGGGTCCTGGACGTGATCTGGGCCTTCCCGGTCTATCTGCTGGCCATCTGTCTGTCCGTCGTCCTCCTCACCGACGGGCTCACTCTCGGACCGGTCACCGTCGAGGCGGGAAGTCTGTGGCTGCCCGTCGTGATCATCGCGGCGATCTACGTCCCGTACGTGGCCCGGCCGATGCGCGGACAGGTGCTGGTGCTGCGGAACAAGGAGTTCATCCAGGCGTCCATCGGGTCGGGCGCGCCCGCGCTGCGGGTGATGCGGCGGGAGGTGCTGCCGAACGTGCTGCCCACCGCGATCGTGTTCCTGCCGCTGATGACCGCGCTGGCGATGCTCACGGAGTCGGCGCTGTCCTTCCTGTCCGTCGGCGTCCAGCCGCCCGACGCCAGTTGGGGCACGATCATCGAGGACGGCCTCGGGCTGCTGTACACCCGCCCGGCCGTGACGATCGCGCCCGGACTGCTCATCGCGCTGACGACGGCGGCCCTCAACGTGCTCGGCGACGGGGTGCGCGACGCCCTCGACCCGAACGCCCGACTGCGCGGAGGGGTGTGAACCGATGCTGTACTTCGCGCTCCGGCGCTTCCTCTCCGCGCTCCTGGTGATGTTCGCGATCAGTGTGCTGGTGTTCCTGATCTTCTTCGCCACCCCGGGAGTCGACCCCGCCGCCCGTATCGCGGGCCGCAACGCCGACCCGGCCACCCTCGCCCAGGTACGGCACTCCTTCGGCCTGGACCGGCCGCTGCCCGTCCGCTATCTGCTGATGATGCGGCACCTCTTGATCGACCGGGACCTGGAGTCGTTCGTCAACCGCGGCTCGAAGGTCATCCCGCAGATCACGCAGGCCATGCCGGTGACGCTGTCGCTGGTGATCGGGGCCGCGGTCATCTGGATGACGGTCGGCATCCTCATGGGCACGGTGGCCGCCGCCCTGCGCGGCACGGCCGCCGACCCGCTGATCATGCTGGTCGGGGTCGTCGGTGTCTCGCTGCCCGCCTACTGGCTCGGCGAGGTCGTCAACCTCCTCACCCAGAAGCGGCTGCACGACTCGGTGTTCTCCTGGGTACCGCCGCCCGGGTACGTGGACCTGACCAGGGACCCCGGCCAGTGGGCGCTGCACCTGCTCTTCCCGTGGCTGACCCTGGCCCTGCTGTACGCCGGTATCTACGCCCGGCTGCTGCGCGGCGAGGTCGTCAGCGCGCTCGGCGAGGACTACGTACGCACCGCCCGAGCCAAGGGGCTGTCCGAGCGACGGATCCTGGTACGGCACGCGCTGCGCTGTTCGCTCATCCCGATCGTGTCGCTGTTCGGCCTGGACTTCGGCGCCCTGGTGGGCGGCTCGGCCCTGCTGACCGAGGTCGTCTTCGGCCTGCCCGGCGTCGGCAAGCTCACCTTCGACGCGCTGCAGAACCTGGACCTGCCCGTGATCATGGGGACGGTCATGTACGCGGCGTTCTTCGTGGTCCTCGCCAACGCGCTGGTCGACATCCTGTACGCGCGACTCGATCCGAGGGCTCGCCATGTCTGAACCTTCTGAACCCCTTCTCGACGTACGGGATCTGCGGATCTCCTTCCGTACCCGCACCGGCACGGTCACGGCCGTGGACGGGCTGTCCTTCTCGGTCGCCCCCGGCGAGATCCTGGGCGTGGTCGGCGAGTCGGGCTCCGGCAAGAGCGTCTCGATGCTGGCCGTGCTGCGGCTGCTCACCAGTCCGAACGTCACCGTCACGGGCGAAGTCCGGTTCCGTGGACGGGACTTGCTCACCCTCCCCGACAAGGAGATGCGGTCGGTGCGCGGCCGGGAGATCGCCATGGTCTTCCAGGACCCGATGACCGCGCTGACGCCGGTGTACACGGTCGGCCGACAGATCGCCGAACAGATCCGGACGCACGAGAAGGTGTCCCGGAAGGAGGCGCTCGCGCGGGCGGTCGAGCTGCTGTCCGACGTGGGCATCCCGGACGCCGCCTCGCGGGTCGACGCCTACCCGCACGAGTTCTCGGGCGGGATGCGGCAGCGGGCGGTCATCGCGATGGCCCTCTCCTGCGGTCCGGCACTGCTGATCGCGGACGAGCCGACCACCGCGCTCGATGTGACGATCCAGGCCCAGATCCTCGATCTGATGCGGGAGTTGAACCAGCGCGGTTCGGCGGTGGTGCTCATCACGCACGACATGGGTGTGGTGTCCGAGACCGCCGACCGGGTGCTGGTGATGTACGGCGGGCGGGCTGCCGAGGAGGGCCCGCGCCGGGCCGTGTTCCACGGTCCCCGGCATCCGTACACCTGGGGGCTGCTCGACTCGGTGCCCCGGGTCGGCGGGCCGCGGCTGCGTCGGCTGCCCACCATCGCGGGCGTGCCCGTGTCGCCGGACAGCGTGCCGGAGGGGTGCGCGTTCGCGCCGCGCTGCCCGGCGCGGCACGACCGGTGCGCCGAACGCCCGGTACTGCGCGGTGAGTCGGGGCATCTCGACGCCTGCTGGCTGCCGGCCGAGGAACGCGCGTCGGCCCGTACGGCGCACTCCACACTGGACAGAAAGGCGGCACCGTGACCACGGCCCCCCAGACCGGAACCGGCGGCGCCGGCCTGCTGTTGCGCGCCACGGACGTCACCAAGCACTACCCCCTGCGCGGCGACTCCCTCACCCGGCGCCGCAAGGTGCTGCGGGCCGTGGACGGGGTCTCGCTGGAGGTGCGGCGGGGCGAAACCCTCGGCATCGTCGGCGAGTCCGGCTGCGGGAAGTCGACGCTCGGCCGCTGTCTGGTCCGGCTCACCGACATCACCGGCGGGCGCGTCGAGTTCGACGGGCAGGACATCACCACGCTGTCCGCACGTCGGCTGCGCCCCGTACGACCGGGGATGCAGCTCGTCTTCCAGGATCCGCAGGCCTCCCTGAACCCGCGCCGCCGGGCCGGGGACATCGTGGCTGAGCCACTGCTCATCCACCGGTACGGGGATGCCGCCGCCGTCCGGCGCCGGGTGACCGAGCTGTTCGACGTGGTGGGGCTCGCGGCGGCCCATCTGGACCGGTACCCGCACGAGTTCTCCGGCGGGCAGCGTCAACGCATCGGAATCGCGCGGGCGTTGGCGACGTCCCCGAAGCTGGTCGTCGCCGACGAACCGGTGTCCGCGCTCGACGTGTCGATCCAGGCGCAGGTGCTGAACCTGTTCGCCGATCTCCAGGACGAGTTCGGGCTGACGTACGTCTTCATCGCGCACGACCTGGGCGTGGTCCGTCATGTGTCGGACCGGATCGCGGTCATGTATCTCGGTGAGATCGTCGAACTCGCCGACACGGAGACGCTGTACGAGGCTCCCGCGCACCCCTACACCGAGGCGCTGATGTCTGCGGTCCCGGAGATCGACGACGGGACCGGCGCCCCCGACGCGCCGCGCCGAGAGCGGATCGTCCTCACCGGGGACGTACCCGACCCGGTGGCCGAACCGGCCGGTTGCACCTTCCACACCCGGTGTCCGTACGCGCGGGAGGTGTGCGCCGTGGAGCGGCCCCGGCTGGTCACGACGGCGGCGGGGAGTGCGGTCGCCTGCCACTACCCGCTGGTGACCGCGGGGTGAGAGCGGCGGGCGGGAGCGGTTGCGGGAGTGCGGTTGCCGGGGGCGGATCCGCCCCCGGCCGGCGTGCGTCGCGTCAGACGCGCAGCCACTCCGTCACGACGACCTCCGCGTCCGTCCGCAGCCGGAGCGCGAACGGGCCGGAGACGTGGAGGTCGCTGGTGAAGCGGCCCATGCCGTCGGCGGTGAGGGTGGGCGGTGCGGCGAGCTGCGGACCGCTCAGCACCTCGATCCTGGCCTCCTGCGGCGGTAACACCTGCCCCATCAGACCGTGTGCGCTCACCTCGATGTCGACCGTCAGTTCGTCCGTGTGGAAGGTCAGCATGCGGGGCGGGTCCATGGCGCCTCTGACGGGGATTCCATGGACCAGCGAGTCGAAGGCCAGCTCCGCCAGCCGGGTGTCGAGCGAGTACAGGGCGTAGGCCTCGACGGCGGTCTGCTGGAGCTGCGCCGGGACCGGATCCATGACGGCGGCGGCCTGTCGCAGTGTCTCCTCCAGCAGGTCGTTGTCCAACGAGTCGTCGCCCTCGAACTCCGGCAGGTCGTCGGTGTCGTCGTCGAATCCCTCGGGGTCCTGGGGCAGTCCGTCGCCGTCGTGTGCGTTGTTCACAGCACCCCCCGGGCGGCCAGTCGTACCCGCAGCCGGCGCAGGCAGCGCTGGCGCAGGGGGCCGATGCTACCGACGGCGATCCCGAGGCCGGCGGAGATCTCCTGGTAGCTCGGTGGCGGTGAGGACATCAGGATGCGCAGCAACTGCCTGCAGCGGGCGCCGAGTTCCTCGAACTCCTGCCATAACCTCCGGACACGCTCCGCCTCGGCGGAGGCCTCCTCGGACTGGATCACCCACTGTTCGGGCGTACGGTCGTCGCTGATCCGGTCGAGCAGTTGGGCGTCGTCCGTGGGCGTCATCCGCTGGGAGCTCTTGATGACCTTGAGGCACTCGTGCCGGGCCGTGCTGGCGAGCCAGGAGCCCGCCTTCTCCGGTTCCCGGATCCGGCCCAGATGCTGGGCGAAGCGGAACCAGACGGTCGAGTACACCTCGTGCGCGTCGGCGTCGGACAGCCGGTGGGCGCGCGCCACCGACCACACCAACGGGCTCAGCCCCTCCACCAGCGCCTTCCAGCCCGCCGCGTCGCCGTCGACGGCGGACTGGACCAACGCGCCGACCGCAGCTCGGTCCACGTCCCCACCCCTCGTGTACGGCCAGTCATCGTACGCCGTGGAAGGGGGTGCTCCACTCGTCCTACGCATGGTCCTCACTCGATTTGTCCTTGTACGGAGGCCTGTTGACCTCATGGGGCGGGCTGGAGGTTCACGACCGGCACCGGGCTCCAGGTGGGCGGGATCAGCGCGGGTACTACCGCGCCCCGGACCTCGGCGAACTCGGTGTTCGCCGCGAGGAGTTGCTGCCGCGCGACGCGCGGGTCGGCCTCCTTGTGGGCGGTCATGTGGGCGGCGATCATCGCGGCGACCACCGGGGTGGCGAACGAGGTTCCGCTCCACTGGGCGAACCCCTCGAACATCACCTGGTCCGGGGTGCCCGAGGCCGTCTCGGTGTCCCCCGAGAGCACACCGAGGTGCACGGGGGCCTGGCAGGTGCAGGCATAGGTGAAGTGGTGGCGGCAGGTGGCGTACGTGCTGTGCTGGTAGATGTACGGCACCGGTGTCTCGAAGCCGGTGAGGGCGCCGGTGAGCCGCTCGCCGGGGGCGTAGACCTTCACCCACGCGCCGTGGTTGCTGAAGCAGGCGCCGAACTCGCCGTCGCTGCGCAGGGCGCCCACGGAGATCACCGACTGGGCGTACTCGGGCTTGTCGGCGTAGGCGGCGGGCCAGAAGGGGGTGGCGCTGGCGTTGTTGCCGGCGGCGGCGACCAGCAGGGTGCGCGGCTGCTCACGCAGTGCCTCCATGAACGCGGTGAGGCCGAGCAGGCCTTCCGTGCTGCCGTTCGACGTGCCGGCGGAGAGGCTGATGATGGCCGGCCAGCCGTCGCGCTCGACGGCCTCGAAGAGCTTGTCGCCGAACTCGGACTCCAGGATCGCGCCGGCGTCGTTCAGGGTGTTGCGGGAGACGATGTTCGTGTTGGGGGCGACGGCCGCGACAAGCCCCGAGATGAACGTGCCGTGCCCCGCGTACTGCTGGAGCACCCCGTTCGCGTCGCACTCGTCGAGCTGGGCGTCGCCCTGGACGTGGGCCATCGCCGGGTAGGACGCGTAGTCGTGCATGAGGCCGGTGTCGACGACCAGGACGCCGACCGCGCTCTCCGCGTCGTAACCGCTCTCCGCGAGCGCCGGGTTGGGTCCCGCGCTGTACGGGACGGGCACGGGCTCGTCGCCGGGACAGGCGTTGACCGGGGCGATGTGCACCACGTGGTTTCGGCTGACCAGGCGCCGCCCCGCGTTGCCCTCGGTCTCCCTGAGCGCACGCAGGGCGCCCGCCACCGCGCGGTCGCCGCGCCGGCCGCCCTGGGCCGGGTCGCCGACCCGGATCCGGGTGATGCCCGACCGGTTGGTCTGCGGACTCGCGCGGCGCACGTCGTCGGCGGCGAGTCCCGCGAACGTGGTGAAGTGCGCGCGTACGGTGTCCTCCACGATCCGCGCCTCCTCGCCGTCGCGGGCGAGGACGACACCCTTCTCGTAGATGAACTCGGCGGCGTCGTCGGGCCCCATCGCCAGCTCCACGCCGGGCATGGAGCGCTGGATCTGGTCGAACTGCTCCTGGAAACGCTGAGGTGCCATGGAATGTCCTCCCCCTTGAGCCGATCCCCTGTTGCCTCAATGAAGAGCCGTCCGGCGGCAGCGTGATACAGGGGTCGCGCCACGTTTCTTGATACAGGGATCGTTCAGCGATGGACAGCGAGTTATCCATGGCCAAACCTGTGTGACGCGGGGCGCGGAGCACTACCATCCGTTGGGTGACAGCGGGAAGCGACACGGTTCTCGAACTACTCCCGATGGTGTTCGCCCGGCCGAAGGACGCCCTCGCGCGCGCGGAGAACGTCCTCGGCGGCGATCCGACGCCGTTGCACGCCTCCGTCGCCCATCAGGTGATCGGCATGTGGCAGCGGGACTTCGGCGACATGCGTGTCGCCCTGCGTCATCTGCGGCGCGCCCGTGATCTCGCGGCGGACGCCGGGTCGGCGGAGCGTGAGGCGGACGTCCTCGGCACGCTCGGCGTGGCGCTGGTCCACGCGGGCCGTACCCGGCAGGGCCTGGAGGCCTTCGAGCAGGGCGTCGACCGGGGTACGGGCCATACACGCGCGCGCGTGCTGTACCGGCGGGCGTACGCCTGGTGGGTGCTGGGCCATCATCGCGAGGCCCTGGAGGACGTACGGCGGGCCATTCCCGTGCTGCGGCAGGCGGACGACACCATCTGGACGGCGCGGGCGCTGACCCTGCGGGCGACCGTGCATCTGGCGCTCGGCCGACCCGAGCGGGCCGACGCCGACTTCACGGCCGCCGAGCAGATGTGGGACACCACCGGCCAGGAGCACGACAAGGCCGACGTCGTCGAGAGCCGGGCGCTGGCCGCCTACCGGGCCGGGGACATTCCGGCGGCGCTGCGCCTGTTCGACGAGGCGGCCGAGCGGTACGACCGGCTGGGCACGCCGATCTTCGTGTTCTACATCCGGCGTTGTGAGGTGCTGATGGCCGCCGGGCTGGTGCCGGAGGCGGTCGCGGAGGCCGACGCGGCACTCTCCGTGCTCGACGGCATCGGCGGGCAGAGCACCCGCAAGGCGGAGCTGCTGCTGACCGCCGCGAAGGCCGCCCGGCTCGCGGACGATCCGCACACCGCGATCGCCCGCGCGGCGGTGGCCGTACGTCTGTTCGCCGGGCAGCGGCGCAGCTGGTGGGAGGCGCACGCCCGGCTCGTACTGCTGGAGGCGCGGGTCGCGACCGGGCGGACATCGGGCAGGCTCGTCGCGGACGCGGCGGCGCTGGCCGACCGGCTCGCCGCCTTCGGGTCGCCTGCCGCGCCCGAGGCGTCGTTGCTCGCGGGCCGGATCGCGCTCGCGCTGGGCTGGACCGAGGACGCGGAGAAGCATCTGAAGGTGGCCGCCCGCAGCCGGCGCGTCGGGCCACCGCTGGCCCGGATGACGGGCTGGGCCGCACAGGCCCTGCGCGCGGAGGCGGCCGGGTCGGGGCGCGGCGTGCTGGAGGCCTGTCGGCGCGGGCTCGCCGTCCTGGACGACCACCGGATGACGCTCGGCGCCTCGGAGCTGCGGGCCCGGGCCACAGCTCAGGGCGCCGAACTGGCCGCCCTGGCACAGCGGGCGACCCTGGGCTCCGGGGGGCCACGGAGGCTGCTGGTGTGGAGCGAGCGGTGGCGGGCCACGGTCCTGTCGGCGCCGCCCGTGCGGCCGCCCGACGATCCGGCGCTCGTACGGAGTCTGACCGCGTTCCGGGAGATCGCCGCCCGCGCGGAGGAGGCCCGGATCGACGGCCGCCCGGTTCCCACGCTGGAGCGTGAACAGCGGCGCCTGGAACGGGAGGTGCGCTCCCGCACGCTGCACATCAGTGGTGAGGCCCCCGGCGGCGGGCGCGGCTTCGACCCCGGCCGACTGCTCGAACACCTGGGCGCCGGTGGACGGTTGATCGAGATCGCCGTCGTCGACGGCAGGGTGCAGGTGCTGCTGTGCGGTGACGGGCGGGTGCGCCGCTTCGAGGCGGGGCTGCTGGCGGAGGCGGTGACGGAGGCGGAGCACGTACAGGCTGGACTGCGGCGGCTCGCGCATCCGGGGGCCGAGGGCAGGCTGCCGGTCCTTGAGGCATCGGGGCGCCGGCTGGAGGAACTGCTGCTGGGCGCGGCCGTACCGCATCTGGGCCAGGGCCCGGTGGTCGTGGTCCCACCGGGGAGGCTGCACCGGGTTCCCTGGGCACTGCTGCCCTCCCTCCGGGAGCGGGTGCTCAGTGTGTCCCCGTCGGCGAGGAGTTGGCTGTGCGCCCGGGAGACCGGGCCTCCGTCGGGCGGCCGGCATGTCCTTGTCCGGGGGCCGGGTCTGGCGAGCGGCGGGGCGGAGGTGCCCGACCTGGTCGACCGGTACGGCAGGCCCACGGTCCTCGAACACGAGGGCGCGCGGGTTCCGGCGGTGCTGGAGGCGCTGGACGGGGCCGCGTTGGCCCATATCGCCGCCCACGGCACCTTCCGGGCGGACAGTCCGCTCTTCTCGTCGCTGCGGATGGCCGACGGTCCGCTGATCGTGCACGACTTCGAGCGCCTCGGCCGCAGTCCGCACCGGATCATCCTGTCCAGCTGCGACACCGGCCGCCTCGCGACCGTCGGCGCGGACGAACTCCTCGGTCTGGTCACGGCGTTGCTCCCGCTGGGCACGGCGGGCGTGGTGGCGAGCAGCGCGCCGGTCAACGACGCGGCCGTGGTTCCGCTGATGCTGGCCCTGCACAAGGGCCTCAGCGTGGGCCTCTCCCTCGCCGAAGCCCTCCGCGACGCCCGCGCCGCCCTGCCCGGGGACGCCACACACCAGGCGACGGGCTGGGCCTTCTCGGCGTTCGGCGCCGCCTGAGCCAGTCTTGCGGCTCGCGCCCCTGGACGGCGACCGGGCGAGCTGCGCGCGGGGCCGCAGGGCGTCGAGGCGCTCAGCGTGCCGACCGGCCCGCGCGCCCCTGCCCGGGAGCGGCGGGCGCCCGGCGCAGGGCGTGCCCGAGCCCCGCCGACGATCACGCGGGCCGTGTGCAGAGCCTGGTCATCCCCGGGCCGCCGAACGGCTTCCGTCGGCCTCCTTGAGGAGGCCGAGGACGCGGGACGGCCCCGCCACGATCACGCGGGCTGCGCGGTCTGGGTGTCCTCCAGGAGCCAGGGCAGGGCGGCACGGTCGCTCGCGCCGAGTCTGCTGTACGCGCTGTACAGGTGGTTTCCGACCGTACGGATGGACAGGGTGAGCCGGTCCGCGATCTGGCGGTTGCTCAGGCCTGTCGCCGCAAGGGTGACGATCTGGCGCTGGCGCGCGGTGAGTTCGCCGAGGACGAGGCCGGACAGCGCCGGGGTACGGGCGCCCTGGCAGCGCCGGGCCAGAGTCATCGCGCGGGAGCGGGACCTGCGCGCGGCGCTCGGGTCGCGGTGCACCGGGACGGCCTGGGCGTGTGCCTCGGCAGCGAAGAGCAACAGGCCCCGGCGTTCGAGCAGTTCGGCGGCGCGGTCCAGCGCCGGGCCGTCCTGGCGGACGAGCGCGTCGGCGTGCCGGGCCAGGGGTTCGGCGCCCGCGCCGGGCAGTCGGGCGAGCCGGTCCGCGACCAGGTGCGGGGCGCCGAGGCGTACGGCGTCGTACAGGGCGTACGCCTCCCCCGCACCGCCGTCCGGGTCCGTGACCGACTCCAGTGCCCCGGCGAGGTCGCCGAGCGCCGCCCGCAGCCAGGGGGTCGCCGGTCCGGGGGACGCGGTCGCCGCCTCGCTCGACTGGGTTGACGCCAGCGCCAGTTCCGTACGGCAGGACGGGTCGTCCGGGTCGGCGCGCAGGCCTTCCCGGGCCCAGGACAGTGCTTCGCGCAGTTCTCCGCGCAGTCGGGCGAAGCGGGCCCGGACGGTCGCGTAGCCGACCGGTACGGCGGGGTGCGGTCCCGTGTTCTCGGCCGTCAGCCAGTCCCCGACGGGGCCGGCCGGCTCCTGGACGTCGGTGCGTTCGATCCGGTCGGCCAGTTCGGCGCGCTCGGCCTCCAGGGCCGTCACGCATTCGGCCGGGGTGCGGGACAGCCGCCGGGCCCGGAGCCGGCCGGCACAGGCGCGCAGGACGGGGCCGTGCAGGGGGTGGGCGAGGCGGACCTCGGTCATGGCGTCGACGCGGATCAGACCGTCGGCCTCAAGTCGTTCGAGGGCGTACAGGTCCAGGTCGGCGAGGTCCAGCGCGAGCGGTTCGCTGAACGCCAGGCGGTCCAGAGCGTCCCGTTCCGCGGCGCAGGCACGGTTCAGCGCCTCGGCGGCTCTCTCACGCACCGGGGCGGTCACGGGAACCGGGCCGCGCCACTTCAACTCGTCCGAGTCCAGAGCGAGTTCGCCGCGCTCCAGTACCGCGCCGATCAGGTCGCGCAGCAGTCGCAGGTCGCCCTGGCAGAGGTCGTGCAGACGGCGGGCGGTGAGCGGCTCGACCGGGGCGCCGACACTGGCCGCGACCAGCTGAGCGGTCTCCTCGCGGGGCAGCGGCTCAAGGGCGAGACGCGGCAGCACCTCGCCGGTCCACAACCGGGACACCGCACCGGGCGCTGTACTGCCGTCCGTCGCCACCACGAGCAGCCGGGTACGTCCGTGCACCGCGAGCTGGTGGACCAGGGCCGCCGAGGAGCCGTCCAGCAGATGGGCGTCGTCGACCAGCAACGTTCGTACGCCGGTGAGGAGTTGGACCGCGCGATGCAGGGTTACCCGCTCCGGGAGAAGATGGGCGAACGCGGCGAAGGGAACGTCCCGGGTCTCGGGCGTGCCGCTCACCTTCGCGCAGTCGGTGCCCCGCACGGCCTCCGTGACGAGCCGGGTCTTGCCGCGTCCGGGCGGCCCCGTCACCACGACGCCCCGCCGTTCGGCCGCCAACGACCGGCGGACCAGCTCCAGTTCGTCGTCCCGGCCGGTGAACGGCCAGGGCAGTTCCAGGGTCCTGGCATCCCGCAGAGAAGTCGTCACGTGAACAAGAGCGGGGCTACTCAGCTTTGATACAGGGCGACTTGAGTAGCCCCCGACTCAGGCGCCCGGGCGCCGTGACCCGCAGTCTGTTCCCCATGAACGCACGGTTCTGCTCACTCCCGCAGCAGCCGGCCCCCACGTTCCCACCGGGGTTGCCGGCCGAGCGGCTCAGCGCGCTCCTCGCGGGGCGCTCGAAGTGGGTGAACGGCACCGTGCTCCACTACTACTTCTTCGACCGGGACGGCGACGGCTCGGTCATCCCCCTGCCGGGGACCGGGGAGACGCGGTGGGAGTCGTGGGTCGGCGCGACGGCACAGTGCGACGTCGTCCGCGACTGCTTCAGGGAGTGGCTCGACCTGGGGATCGGGCTCTCCTTCGTCGAGGTGCGCGACCGTTCGGAGGCAGAACTGCGCATCGGGTTCCAGACCGGTGACGGTTCGTACTCCACGGTCGGGCGGGACGCACTCTCGGTGGGCCTGGGGCGGCGCACGATGAACTTCGGCTGGGATCTGACCGCGCCCGGGGAGCGCGCGACGGCCCTGCACGAGATCGGGCACGCCCTGGGCCTGCTGCACGAGCACCAGAACCCGTTCGCCGGTATCCACTGGGACGACGAGGCCGTGTACGACGACCTGGCAGGGCCGCCGAACTTCTGGGGCCGCGACAGGACGAACGCCAACATCCTGCGCAAGCTCGACCCGGACGAGGTGAACGGCTCCGTCTGGGACCCGCTGTCGATCATGCAGTACCCGTTCTCGGCGGGGCTGATCCTCGAACCGGAGCAGTTGCGCTCCGGGGTGCGGCCGCCGGGGACACTCTCCCCGGCCGACAAGGAGTGCGTGCTCCGCTGGTATCCGCCGACGGGCTCGCGCAGGCCGGCCGAACTGGTGCCGTTCAGGTCGGCGCCCCTGTGTCTCGGCGCGGGCGAGCAGGCCGACTTCGGAATCGCGCCGCCGGAGACCCGCGACTACACCGTGGGGACCTTCGGGGAGAGCGACACGGTCGTCGGGGTCTTCGAGGAGATCGACGGCGAACCCCGTTATCTGGCCGCCGACGACGACGGCGGCACTCCGCACAACGCCCATGTAAGGGTCCGGCTCGTCAAGGGCCGCCACTACTTCGTCCGCGTACGCCTGTACTCCACCTGGGGATCGGGGGAAACGGCCGTCATGTGCTGGTGAAGCTGGGGGGCAGAGACCAGCGCATGACGGCCGCCGCGAACGAGACAGACCACCTTCGGGCACTCGGGGGAGCGGTCGAGGACGTCACCTTCATGGGGGAGGGTGACGTCCTCGACCACGCCATGTACGACGGTTCAGGACGCCGCCCGCTCCCCCGCTGCCTCGGCGTCGGGGTGGGTGAGGCCGAGTCGGTCGCGGAGGGTGGTGCCTTCGTACTCGGTGCGGAAGACGCCGCGTTCCTGGAGGAGGGGGACGACGGTGTCGGCGAATCCGTCCAGCCCGCCCGGGGTGATGTGCGGGACCAGGATGAAGCCGTCGCTGGCATCGGCCTGGACGAAGTCGTTGATCGTCGCGGCGACGGTCGCCGGGGAGCCGACGAAGTTCTGCCGGTTGCCGGTCTCGATGACCAGATCACGGATGGACCAGTTGTTGGCCTGTGCGCGTTCACGCCATTCGCGGGCGGTGGCCAGCGGGTCGCGGTACATGCGTACCTGGGCGCGGCCGCGGGAGAGGGTGTGTTCGCCGAGGTCGGGGTCGATGTCGGGGAGGGGGCCGTCGGGGTCGTAGGCGGACAGGTCACGGTTCCAGACGAACTCCAGGTGCTTGATCGCGGTGGCGCCGCTGACCTGGAGGCGGCGTACCTCGCGGGCGAGTTCCTCCGCCTCGGCGTCCGTGTCGCCCAGGACGAAACTCGCGGCGGGCAGGATCAGCAACTGCTCGGGGTGGCGGCCGTACTTGGGCAGGCGGTTCTTGACGTCGGTGTAGAAGGCCTGGCCTTCGGTGAGGGTGGCGTAGCGGCTGAAGATGGCGTCGGCGGTGGAGGCGGCGAACTCGCGGCCTTCGTCGGAGTCTCCGGCCTGGAAGATCACCGGGCGGCCCTGGGGGGAGCGGGGGACGTTGAACTGGCCCTCGATGTCGAAGTGCTGTCCCTGGTGCACGAACGCGCCGGCTTTCGCGTCCTGCAGGAAGGTGCCCGTCTGCGGGTCGGCGAGGAGGTCGTCGGCGTGCCAGGAGTCGAAGAGTTCGCCCGCGGTCTGCAGGAATTCCTGGGCCCGTGAGTAGCGCTCGTGTTGGGGGAGGTAGCCGCCGCGGCGGAAGTTCTCGCCGGTGAAGGCGTCCCAGGAGGTGACGACGTTCCAGGCGGCGCGGCCGTCGGAGAGGTGGTCGAGGCTGGCGAACTGGCGGGCGACCTCGTAGGGCTCGTTGAAGGTGGAGTTGATGGTGCCGGTCAGGCCGAGGTGTTCGGTGACGGCGGCCAGGGCGGCCAGGACGGTGAAGGTGTCGGGGCGCCCGACCACGTCCAGGTCGTAGATTTTTCCGCCCTGTTCCCGTAGCCGCAGTCCCTCGGCGAGGAACAGGAAGTCGAACTTGGCGCGTTCGGCGGTCTGCGCGAAGTGGACGAAGGAGCTGAACTCGATGTGGCTGCCGGCCTGGGGGTCGCTCCACACGGTGGTGTTGTTGACACCGGGGAAGTGCGCGGCCAGATGGATCTGCTTCAGCGGCTTGCTCATGGTCGGGGAGGTCCTTCCGGCTCAGGCACTGACAGAAGCAGCAGTGGTCGTGTAGCGGTTGGCGGGGCGGGCAAGGCCCAGGAGCCCGCGCAGGGTGTCGGCCTCGTAGGCCTGCCGGAAGACGCCCCGGCGCTGCAGTTCGGGGACCAGTTTCCGGGTGATGGCGGGGAGGTCGTGCCCGGCGACGGCCGGCCGCAGCCGGAACCCGGACAGTCCCGCCGACGCCAGCTGCTGCAGCAGGTCCGCGAGTTGGGCGGGCGTACCGGCGAAGACCGGGGCGTCACTGGTGTAGGCGTACCCGGCGAGGGCGTCGAGACGTTCCCGGCGGGCCGCCGCCTCTGCCTCGGTGTCGTCGAGGAAGACGACCAGGTCACCGAAGACGTGCAGGAGTTCACCGGCACGGCCCGCCGCAGCCTGCTCGGCGCGGATCTCCTCGACGATGGTGCGGGCCTGCCCGGCATCATGCGGGGTGACATAGCCGACATCCGCCGAGCGGGCCACCAGCCGGTACGGGACGGTGTCGTGGGCCAGTGCGGTGACCAGCGGCTGGCCCTGCGGCGGACGCGGGGTGATCGAGGGGCCCTTGACGCTGAAGTGCGGGCCCTCGAAGTCGATGTAGTGGAGCTTGTCGCGGTCGACGAAACGCCCGGTGGCGATGTCACGGATCTCCGCGTCGTCCTCCCAGCTGTCCCAGAGCCGACGCACCACCTCGACATAGTCGGCGGCCTCGTCGAAGAGAGCGGCCACGGACTCCCAGGCCCGTGGGTCGTTCAGCGGGTCGACGTGCGGAATCGAGCGGCGGCCGAAGTGCGCGGCCTCGTTCTGGCGGGCGGTGATCTGGACGCGCAGACCCGCGCGACCGGTGCTCACATAGTCGAGGGTGGCGATCGCCTTGGAGAGGTGGAACGGCTCGGTGTGAGTGACCACCGCCGTCGGGACGATGCCGATGTGCCGGGTGAGCGGGGCGACCCGGGCCGCGATCAGAACCGCGTCGAGGCGGCCCCGCACCTGGTCGATGCGATCGTCGGGCTCGGTGAAGGAAGAGGACTGGAGGCCGAGGCCGTCCTCGATGGTCACGAAGTCGAGCAGCCCACGCTCCGCCTCCGCGACCAGATCGGCCCAGTAACGGGCGGTGAACAGCTCACGCGGCCGGGCCACGGGTTCACGCCAGGCGGCCGGATGCCAACCGGCACCGTCCAGAGCGACCGCGAGATGCAGAGGGGCGGAGGGATCGGGCGAAGCTGATGCGGACACGACGGGGTGCCTTCCTGATCGACCGTACGAAGGGGCGGGACAGCGGTCAGGAGCGACAGAGCGCGCCGGCCACGCGCAGGAGGTCGATGTGCCGCCGCGAGTACAGACCCGGACGGCGGACAAGGGGCTTCGTCACGATGTGGTCAACAGCCCGGCGAGGCCTCGTGTTCCGACTTTTGTGTCGGCCGGATGAATTCCGGCAGCGCCCCGCAGGGGGTAGGGAGGACCCGCCTATCCGGCGGAGCGTTCCGCGTGTGCCGCCCAGTCCAGAATCTGTACGGCGGCTCCGGCGGCCTCCAGTCCCCGGCAGTCGGCGTGGTGCCGGCGGGCGATGGCGTCGAGGTCGAGGTGGGGCCCGAAGGCCGGGTGGGCGGCGAGGCGGCGGGCGTAGGCCCACAGGGCCGGATGATCGGCGACGCGGTGCACGGCGGCGGCGTCCAGGTGCCAGCGGTGCACGGTGTCGAGGCGGACCAGGCCCACCCACAACTCCACGTCGGCGGCGGTCAGTTGCTCACCCAGCAGATACGGGTCCGCGGCGAGCCGGGCGTTCAGCGAGCCGAGGGTGCGCAGCAGGGAGGCGAGCGCGTCGGCACGGTCGACGTCATCCGCGGCGGCGTCCCCGGCTTGCTGGGCGGTCCCGGCGGCGTCGAAGTGCCGGGCGCACAGCCGCTCGACGGCCTCGATCTCCGCGTCCAGGCCGCACGGGTAGAGCGTCGGCCGCCCGGCGCCGAAGTGCCGGGACAGGTCGCGCAGGATGTCCGGGGTGTGCGTGCTGACGATGCGCCCCGACCAGTCGTCGCTGAGCACCGGGGCGGTGGCCGCGCCGGAGTAGCGGTGCGCGCTCGCCTCGTACAGCGGGCGCAGTGCGGAGTGTCCGCCGCCGGGGGCGTCGGGCACGGCGGGCAGCTCGGTCACGGGACAGGCCGCGTCGAGGCCGAGCAGGCTGTGGGTCACGGCGATCCGCAGACAGTCCGGGTCGGCCGGGGACAGGTGGAGGCGGTAGCGGCGCGGCACGGCGTAGTGGCCGCTGCGCGCGTCCCGGCCGAGCCGGCCTCGGAAGGCGGGGCCGGAGCGGGCAGGGACGGCGGCCAGTGGTGTGAGGGTCATGAGTCTCCCCAGGGTGTGATGCGCAGACGTACGCGCGGCGGAAGGCGTAGTCGGGGGGGGCCGCCCGGCGAGGGGCGTGATGGGCGGCCGGGCTCAGCGCAGGGGGCTGATGGCGCTGCAGACGCGCTGGAGATCGATGTGCCGGCGGGAGGTCAGCAGCGGGGTCGGCCGGGGTGCGTGCACCACCTCGATGGCGTTCGACTCCACGCTCATCACCTTTCCCTACCTTTTCACTAGGATTCCCATGGGGAGTGTCGATCGGCTCGCGGCCCACGTCAAGGGCGTCTCGTACGGCGGACGGCGCGGCCCTTCCGGTCCTGGACGTCTCGTCGACGCGAATGGGCCGGGGTTACTGATCGCACGGGTGTTCGCCGAGGCGGGGCGCATCGGCGAACGGCCGGATTCGCCGGAACCGGCCGACCTGTTTCTGCCCGGCAGGTCAGCCCTCGGTCTTGGCGGCGGCCTGTTTGACGGCCTCACGGATCCGGCAGTACGTGCCGCAGCGGCAGACGTTCTCGATCCGGTCGATGTCCGCGTCGGTCGGCTCGGACGTCCGCCGCAGCAGCGCCACCGCCGCCATGATCTGGCCCGGCTGGCAGAAACCGCACTGGGCGACATCCTGGTCGAGCCACGCCTGCTGGACGGGGTGCAGGGTGTCGCCGTCGGCCAGCCCCTCGATGGTGGTGACCTTGCGGCCCGCGCAGTCGGCGACGGGCACCACGCAGGGCTGGATCTCCGCGTCGTCGAGATGGCTGGTGCAGGCGCGGCAGACCCCGACCCCGCAGCCGTACTTGGGGCCGGTCACGTGGAGCAGGTCGCGCAGCACCCACAGCAGCGGCATGTCGGCCGGGGCCTCGACGGTGACCGGTTCGCCGTTGAGGTCGAAGGTGTAGCGGGGCATCAGTACCTCTCGGAGGGCGCGTAGGAGCCGCGGTTGCCGGCTGGTCAGAAGGTGAGCGGGAAGCGGCGGGGCTTGGTGCCCGTCGCCCGGGCGTAGGCGTTGGCGACCGCGCCCGCCGCGGCCGGCACCCCGAGTTCCCCGGCGCCGCCGGGCTCCGCCGTGGACGGCATGATGTGCGCCTCGAACCGGAGGGGGGCGTGCCGCTGGCGGGCATAGCGGAAGTCGTCGAAGCTGCCCTCGCGGATCGCGCCCCGGTCGATGTGGAGGCCGGCCCGCAGCACGGTGGAGATGCCGTCGATGGTGGCGCCCATGAGCTGGGCCTCAAGTCCTCGTGGATTCACGGCCGTTCCGACGTCGGCTGCCATCACCGCCCTGGTCACCCGGGGGTTCTTCGGGTCGGTGGCGTCGATCTCGATCAGACAGGCCACGCAGGAGCCGTACTCCTCGTGGACCGCCATGCCCTGTCCGTGTCCGGCCGGGAGGCCCCGCCCCCAGCTCCCGGCGGACGCCGCCTTGTCTAGTACGGCGCGCACGGATCCGCTCCGGAGTACGGTGCGCCGGAAGGCGACCGGGTCCTTGCCGAGGCTGCGGGCGATCTCGTCGACCATGACCTCCTCGACGGTCCGGCTCGTCCCTGAGTCCACCGACCGCCAGGCGCCGAGCGGGATCGCCGCCAGCGGCACATCGCCCGAATCCCCCGAGAGCCGGCCGAAGTTGTACAGCCCGCTGTCGCTGGGCAGCGGGCCCGCCGCCGCGCGTCCCGTCCGCACGGGCACGGACTTCGCACCGCCCTGCGCGGCGAGTCCCTCCCCCTCCCACGACTCGCTCACCGAGGACGTCGCGTGGACGAAGGCCACCACCCGGCCGTTCTTGTGGCTCGCTCTGATCCGGTGGTGGGTGGCCGGGCGCATCCTGCCGTGCCGCAGGTCGTCGCCGCGGCTCCACATCAGCTTGACCGGCCGACGGGCCGCCTTGGAGACGAGGGCGGCCTCGATCGCGAAGTCGTGGTTCAGCCGCCGCCCGAACGAGCCGCCGCCCCGCATGACATGGACCTTGACCTTCGACGCCGGGAGACCGACCGCCGAGGCGATGGCGTCCCGGGCGTCCATCGGCGTCTGGGTGGAGAACCACAGCTCGGCCCGGTCCGCGCGGACGTCCGCCACCGTGGTCAGCACCTCCATCGGGGCATGGCTGACGAACGCGAACTCGAACTCCCCCGTCACCTGCGTCGATCCGCTCGGCGCGGCGCCCAGCGGCGGGACGGCGGCGCGCAGCCGGGCCCTGACGACCGGGTCGGACAGCGCGGCCAGCGGGCCGGGTGCCCAGGTGATCCGCAGGGCGTCCCGGGCCTGGAAGGCATGGTGGAAGGTGTCCGCGACCACGGCGACTCCGCCCGCGACCCGCACGACGGCGCGGACACCCGGCATGGCGCGGGCCGCCCGGTCGTCGACGGCGCGGATCTTTCCGCCGAGCGTCGGCGGCCGGGCCACCACGGTCGGTTTGGCGTCGGCCACGTTCAGGTCACCGGCGTAGCGTGCCCTCCCGGTGATGATGTCCCGGGCGTCTATCCGGGTCGTCGGCTTCCCGATCACCTTGTGCCGGGAGGGCGGTTTGGGCTTGCTTGACACGGCGGGTCGGGTGACCTTCGCGGCGGCGGCGGTCAGTGACCCGAAGGTGGCCGTACGCCCGTCCGGTGCGACCACCATGGTGTCGCGGGTCCGCAGCAAGCGTGCGGGCAGGCGCCACTGCCGGGCGGCGGCGGTCACCAGCCGGGCGCGCGCGGTGGCGGCCAGCGCCCGGGCAGGTCCGTACAGCGAGCTGACCGAGTTCGAACCGCCGGTGAACTGGCTGCCCTTGGTGCGGGCGTCGGCGAGGGGGATGTCGACGTCGGCCAGGCGGGCGTCCAGTTCCTCGGCGATCATCATGGCGACCGCGGTGGTGACTCCCTGGCCGACCTCGACGCGCGGGAGCCGGACGACGACCCGGTTCGCGGCGGTGATCTCCAGGACCAGCATCTCGTCGTCGTCACCGGTGACCACGACGCCGGGCCGGGCGCTCGCGTCCGCCGCGCGGTGTTCGGCGCCCTCCGCCGAGGACGTGTCGCAGCCGATCGGCGCGGCCACGGTGAGGGTGGTCGCGGCCAGCGTGTAGACCATGAACCTCCGACGGGACCACTGCCGCTCCATCGCCACCCCTGCCGATTCCTGTCGGTTCCTACCGCTGGCCGCCGGTTTCCGACGGTCCGTCGCCGCGCCCGCTGTCGGTGCGTCTGCTGTGTAGGAGGGGTGAGGCGGCTTCGTGGTTGCGTGCCGGCACCGGCCGTTCCGTGCCCCTCCCCCGGGCCCGGGCGGCGGAGCGGCTCGCACGGCGGACAACGGACGAAGCGCGGGCCGGGAGTGATCCCGGCCCGCGCTTCGTTTCCGTCATCCGGTGGTGTCAGCCGAGCAGCTTGGTCGCCAGGGTCGCGGCGTTGTACGAGCCCCAGCCGGTGGTGAAGTCCCAGCCGGTGGCGGCGGAGTAGGCGCCGTTGCTGCCACTGGTGATGTCGTGGAAGCCGGTGCCGCTCGCCGTGTAGAGGGCGGGGTTGGCGAAGCCGAGGTTGGCCTTGCCGGCCGCAGCGGCCTGCTGGTTGTAGAGCGCGGCGAACGCCGCCCACTCGGGCGCCGCGGCGCTGGTGCCGCCGACCGAGGACCAGGAGCCCTGGGAGTAGATCGAGACTCCGGGGCTGGGGTTGGCGTGCGCGGAGACGTCCGGGACCTGACGGAAGCCGCCGCCCGCGGACTTCTGCACCGCGGTCTGCCAGCTGGGGATCTTGAAGACGGAGGACTTGCCGCCTCCACCTCCGGACCAGGCCACCTCCTTGCTGAAGGCGTTCGCCGAGGTGACCGTCAGCTTGGTGCCGCCGACGCCGGTGACGTACGGGTCGCTGGCCGGGTAGTCGACGGTGGTGGTGCCGTCACCCGCGTCGTCCGAACCGTCGTCACCGGAGGCCGCGTAGAAGCCGAGCCCCTGGGCGGCTCCCGCCTTGAAGACGGCGTCCACGGCGTTGATGTTGGAGGTGGTGCGGGCGCTCTCGGAGGCGCCCCAGCTGATCGACGTGGTCGGAATGCCGCTGTCGACGATCGCCTGGTAGGTGTCGACCTCACCGGCGTCGGAGTTGGGGCCCTCGAAGACGGTGACGTTCGCCTTGGGTGCGATGGCGTGCAGGACCTCGATGTCCAGCTCGACCTCGACCTGGCCGTCACCGAGCGCGCCGGAGCCGCCGTCCACCTTGGACACGGTCGGGGTGGGCGAACCCAGGCTGTAGTTGGTGTCGTACTTGGTGATGTTGGACTGCTGGAAACCGTCGAACTCCAGCAGCGCGATCTTCTGGCCGCTGCCGGTGTACGTACCGGACACGTTGTAGCCGCCCTTGAGCTGGGCCGGGGTGTAGCCGCCGCCCGGGCCGTTGCGGGGGGCGACACGGGAGACCGACTGGTGGTGCAGCTGGGTGCGGTTGTTGAGGCCGGCGACGTCACTCACCAGGGCGGCGACGGAGGCGGGCAGGGTCGGCGCGGCGTCGTTGGCGTAGAAGGAGCGACCCGACGACGCGTCCTTCCAGGTCGACAGCCTGGTGCCGAAGGCCTTCTCCAGCTGGGCGGCGGTGCCGCTCGCGTCGACGAGCAGGTTGCCCGAGTGCACCTTCCCGACGGTGAGGCCCTGGGCCCGCAGGTAGTCCTTGAGCTGCTTGACCTCGGCGTCGGTCCGGCCGAAGCGGGCGGCGAACTGGCCCTTCGTCAGGTAGTGGCCGTAGGAACTCGACCGGGGGTCGCTGACCTTGGCGACGAAGGTGTCGAGCGCACGGTCGTTTCTGGGGGCCAGGCTGATCGCCACCGATATCCGCTTCCCGGCGGCGAGCTTGCCGGTCCGGGTCGCGCTCCTGCTCAGGCCCTTGAGGACGTCTCCGGTGACAGCGGCGCGCGTCGCGTGCGGCTGTGCGACGTTGGCCGCGTAGGCGGTGGGAACCGCGGCCGCGAGCAGCACCGGTGCGGCGACCAGGCCGAGCAGTTTCAGGCGTGACTTCACTGAGGTCCTCCGGAGAGTGGGGGCGTGTCCCGGAAGCGGAACGACTTCACCGTAGGAACGGCGGCCCCACCCCCGTAAGCGGGGGAACCCTTGCTCTACGTGTTAACTGCACATGTCATGTCAACGGCGTGTGTCGGGTGCCCGCACCGTCCGGATCCGGCCGGGCTGACTCACCGTCACTCCCTGTGGCACCGGGGTCACTTGGTCGTCGTCGCCGTACGTCACGGCGGCGCCGGAGGCGAGGACGGCGACCGCCATGGCGTGGGCGAGCGCGGTGCGCGAGCGGACCCCGAGCTTGCGGTAGACCCGGGAGAGGGCGCCCTCCACCGTCTTGACGCTGATGAACAGCTTCGCGGCGACTTCCCTGTTGGTGGCCCCGCCGCCGACCAGTTCGGCGATCCTGGCCTCCGTCGGGGTGAGTTCGGGTTCACCGGTGCCTGTCTCACCGCCGCGGTCCCTGGCGTCCAGCCGCGCCAGCTCGTCCCAGGCCCGTGCCGCCAGCGGAGCGGCGCCGATCCGCTTCGCGGTGTCCAACGCCTCGTGCAGGACCGTTCGCGCCGTGCTTCTGCGCCGCGAGCGGCGTTCGACCGTGCCGAGAGCGATCAGGGTGCGCACCAGCTCGACGGGCAACGGCAGCCGGCGCAGCCGGTCCACGGCGCGACGCAGGTGCAGCGCCCCCTCCTTCGCCCGGCCGAGCGCCGTCTCCCGGAGGCCCTCCGCCCGCTCCAGAGCCGCCAGTACGCTGCCGGGCGCGTCGGCGGACAGCAGTGCGCGGGCGTCGTGGAGCACGGTCCCGGCCGTGTCCGTCTCGCCCAGGAGCACCAGGGCCTCGGCGAGATCCGTGTACCAGTGCAGCAGTGGCGGGTCGGCCGCGCACATCGTCTCGCCGAGCAGCTTGACGCGTCCCAGCACCTCGACCGCGGCGGCGGCGCCCCGCGGGTCACCGGCGAGCAGTTCGGCCTGGCCGAGCACCGCCAGCGCGCGCAGCAGGAACAGCCGGTCACCGTCCGCCTCCGAGGCGCGTACCGCCTGCTCGGCGAGGGACCGGGCCTCGTCCACGCTGCCGCCCGCCATCGCCGCGAGGGCCGCCGCGTAGAGCGCCGGCGCGGCCAGTACGCCCGACTCGGCGAGGATGTCCGAGCAGTGGGCGGCGGTGCGCAGTGCCTCTCGGCAGTGCCCGGCGCGCACCTGGATACGGGTCAGCGCGACCAGGGTCGCCATGACCTCCTCGACCCCCGCGAACTCGCCGATCTCCGCCAGCAGCCGGGTGACCCGCTCCCCCGCCTCGGTGACCCTGTCGGAGTCCAGGGCGAGGATCGCCCCCATCCGGATCAGTCCCCAGCTCTCCGGGCCGGTGTCGGCGCCCCCGGCCAGGGCGAGCGCCTCCTCCAGGGCCGCGTCGGCGGCGACCGCTTCCCCGGCCAGGGAACGCACCCGGGCGAGAGTGGCGAGGGCCCCGATGCCGGTGTCCGTGTCACCGGCCAGCTCCGCCTGCCGGGCCGCGCGCCGGGCGTGCCGGGCCGCGTCCGTCAACTCCCCGCACAGCAGGCCTCGTACGGCCGCCCAGTAGTGCAGCCAGGCTTCCGACCCGGGATCGCCTGCGGCCTCCCTCAGCCCCTCCTCGATCAGGTCACGGGTGCCTTCCAGCGCCTGTCCCGCGTTGCGCAGCAGGATCACCCGGGCCCGCGCCCGTTGCCGCGCGGAGCCGGGCCCGGCGAGGACGGTTCCGGCCGCCTGTCCCGCCTCCTGCGACTGGCCTCCGTCGCAGGCGTATTCGGCGGCGGCGAGCAGTCGTTCGACGCGGTCCGCGGTGCGGTCGGCGGGAGTGCGCAGGGCGGCGAGCGCGGCGAGCTCGAAGGCGGCTTCGGGCGTGCCGTCGCGGCGCGCGGACTCGGCCGCCGACATCAGCGTGCGGGCGGTGGTCTCGTCCTCGTGCGGATGGGCGAGGGCGAGGTGGCGGGCGCGCTCCACCGGCTCGGTGACCGCGCGGGCCAGCAGGGTGTGCGCCGCGCGGCGGCCGTACTCCGGCGCGTCCGCGTACACGGCGGCGCGGACCAGCGGATGCCGGAATCGTACGGTTCCGTCGGCGCCGGCCGTGGCGACGCCGAGCCGTTCTGCCTCCGCGAGGTCGTCGGCGGCGTCGGGGAGCCCGGCGGCGCGCAGGACGGTGAGGGTGGGGTGGGCGGCGGCGCTCGCGACCAGGAGGGTGTGCCGGGCCGTCGGCGGCAGCGAGCGCGTCCGGTCGAGGAGCCGGTCGCGCAGGCCTCTGGGCACCTGCGGCGGGCGGCCGAGCCCGAGGGTCGCCGCGTCGCGCGGGGCCGTCCGCGCCAGCTCCATCGCGTACGACGGGTTTCCGGCGGCGGTGTCCTGGATCGCCCGCAGTACGCCCGGTGGTGGCTCGGCGCCGACGACGGTTCGCACGAGGTCGGCCACCTCGTCGTCGTCCAGGGGCGGCACAAGGAGTTCGAGGGTGTCCGGCGGGCAGCAGCGCCGCCGTTCGGGCCGCTCGCCGTCGGCCACGCGTTCGGCGGCCAGCACCCGGATGTCGAGGCCCTCGACACGTCGTAGGGCGAAGGCGAGCACCTCAGCGGTCGGCTCGTCGAGCCACTGGAGGCCGTCGACGACCAGCAGGACGGGGCCGGCGGCGGCGAGAGCGCGCAGTACGTCGAGAACGGCGACGCGCACCGCGAGGCGGGCGCGGTCGTCGGCCGGTTCGCGCTCATGCAGCAGAGCGGCTCCCAGTGCCGATCGGGGTTCGGGCGCCAGTGTCTCCAGACAGCTCTCCGGCACCCGCGCGAACAGGTCGACGAGGCCGACGAAGGGAAGTCCGGCCTCCTCGGGGACGGGCGAGCAGCGCAGCACCGTTCGGGACGGCTGGGCACGCTCGGCCGAGGCCGCCAGGAGGGACGTCAGCAGAGCGGACTTGCCGATCCCGGCGGGCCCGTGGAGGAGGACTCCCTGACGGCCTGCCAGCTCGGCCCGGGCGGTGTCGAACAGTTCGCGGCGACCGGTCACGGACGGGACACCCCTGGCGGCGGCCCGGCCTCGACCGTGGCGCGGCACGTCACGGGGCTCTGGATCATGTGTTCATGACAGCCTTGGTGGATTCGGCTTGTCAATCGTTCAACTCGACCCACGCGTAGGTCCGCCCGGAGTCGGTGGGTCACCTTCCTCCGCCTTGCTCGACGTGAGGCAGGTGATCGAGGCGGAACTCGTCTCGCGGGGCTACGAGTTGGAGTACGCGTTCGTCGCGCAGGGCCCGGAAGGCCGCTGTCCGAAGACGGCCCCGCCGCCTCCGCGGCACCCCGGAGCCGACCGTAGAATCCTCGCGACCAAATCGGGGGCGACATCAGCGGGGGAGTCCGCGTGGAAACGATCATCGTGCAGTTGCCCGGTACCGCCCAGTGGGGCGTGGACGAGACGGACAGTCCCGAACTGATCCATCTGGGGCCGGGGGAAATCGCGGACTTCGGACGTGGCGGAACGGGGGTCCGTATCGTCCTCACCGACCCGGGGGTGTCCCGCAGAGCCGGGCAACTGGAAGCCGCGGAGGACTACTGGCGGCTGTCCAACTTCAGCCGCAGCGTGTCGTACGTGGTGGAGAACCTGGAGGGGGCCGGTGAGTACCTCACCGTCGCGCCGGGACGGCTCGGGGCGCCCGTGCCCTTCGAGTTCTCGCGCGTGGTGCTGCCCGCCCTGTCCGGCGACGCCACGTTCAAGGTGTTCGCACCCCAACACGCCTATCTCGGCGAGCAGTCCGTGCCGGGCGGTGGCCAACAGACCGTTCAGCCCTTCGCCCTGGACCCGACGTCGAAGTACTTCCGCGTCCTGGTGGCCCTGTGCGAACCCAGGCTGCGCGACGCGTCCGACTCGGCGCTGCCCGGCGTCGGGCAGATCGTGGAGCGGCTACGTCCACTGGAGTCCTGCCGGGACCTGACGCGCTCCGCGGTCAACTACCACATCGACTATCTCGCCTTCACCAAGCTGCGCCTGGACCTCGGCGAGGAGGCCACGGACGCGACCGACGGCGGCCGCACCGGCGCCAAGCGCACCCGGCTCGCCTCCGTCGCCCTGCGCTTCGGTCTGGTGCGCGAGGAGCACCTCAGCCTGCTGCCGCCCCGCGGCACCGGCCGCCTCACCGCCGCGCAGGAGGCCGGCGGCGCATGACGAAGCCCGGAGAATGGGCCGAGTGGGAAGCGCCCCGCCCGGCCGGTCCCGGGACGCTGACGCCACGCACGTCGCCGTGAAGGTGCTGCTCCCGGCCGGTGGCCTCGGGCCGCAGCCCTGACAGCTGTCAGGACGCGACGAGCCGCTCCCGGCCTAGTCTCGAAGCCGATCAACACGGGGGAAAGTTCGCACAGACGGCCGACAGCTGTCCATGCGCGCCCCCTTCCGTACGCCGACGGAGGAGCATCGTGACAACTGCACGTCGTATGGCGGGATCCATCGCGGTCGCCGCAGCACTGATCGCCGGTAGCACCGCCCTGGCCACCGGGCCGGCTGCCGCGAAGGGGGAAGTCGCGGCCGCGCCCGGTCAGGCCCGGGTCGCCGACTGGGACGGCAACGTCTACCTCTACTACAGCGCCTCCAGCAACAGTTCCTGGAGCAAGTACGGCACCGCGGTCAATGACTTCGCGGGGCACACTTTCGCCGCCGGCGGCGAGGGCCACGGTCTGAGGGTGAAGAACAACGTGAATCGCGCCTGGAACAACGATCCGAGCTTCAGGGCCCGCATCTTCTACAACGAGAACCAGAACGCCAGCGGCAACGCTCCCTACGACGACGTCTGGCCCGGAGAGTCCCGCCCGCTCAACTCCGGGGTGCAGAACAACAACGCCTCGCTCGGCTGGTACTACGCCGGCTGATGCCCGTGCGGGCCGCCCGCACGCCGTCGGGCGGCCCGCACACCCGCACCCGCACCCGCACCCGCGAAGGGACACGACACCATGTCGGCGCGAACAACGCACCGGACCCGGCGTCTCGTGACGGCCGTCATCCTGCTCGCCGTCACGGCGGGGTGCGCCCGGGGGCAGGCGACGGAGTCGAGGTCGGCGCCCACTCCGTCCGGGGTGCCGACGGCTTCCGGCCCCCTGCCGGTCAACGCGGTGCCGAGGATGCTCGATGTCGGTTCCCTGGTACTGCCCGTCGAGCCCTACCTGTTCACCGATCGCCAGGTCGGGCGCCTGTTTCGGGCCAAGGCGGTACTGACCGAGTCGTGCATGCGACGCTTCGGCCATTCCTGGCCCGCCCCCACCGGCCCCATCCCGAGCACGGGCACGCTGAACCCGGCCAACACGGCTCATCGGTACGGCATCACGGACGCGGCCGAGGCAGCGCGCTACGGCTACCACCCGGTTCCCGGATCGGTACCGCCGCAGGTCAGGAACAAGCCCACGAGGGCGCAGCCGCCTCCGGAGGCGATGCTCGTTCTGCGCGGGTCGTATCAGGACGGCACACCGGCGGACACCGACTCGCACGGTCGTCGGCTCCCCGCCGGCGGTTGCCAGAGCGAGGCCGCCAGGGCGCTGTCCGGGGACCCGCAGAAGCTGGGGAACGGGGAACTCGTCGGCGCGGTCAACATCGGCAGTTACCGTGACTCACAGCGCGACCCCCGTGTGGTGGCGGTCTTCCGCGCCTGGTCACGGTGTATGGAGCGGCAGAACAGCGACTACACCTACGCCGACCCGACCCGAACGCCCGGCGATGCCCCGGAGTTCAACGGTCCGACGGCCGGCCGGGCCGAACGCGCGCTGGCGAGCACGGACGTCGCCTGCAAGCGGGAGACGAACGTCATCGGCGTCTGGTCGACGGTCGACGCGGCGTACCAGCGGCGAGCGATGGCCGAGAAACGACGGGAGCTCGCCGCCGTCAGAAAGGACATGCGTACTCAACTGGCCAACGCCGACCAGGCGCTGGCCGAGCGTCGCTGAAGGGCGCCGCTTCGGGGAGATCACCCCGCGCGAGCCGAGTCGGCCACGCCAGGCGGCATCCGTCTCAAGGGCGACGCGACCGGCCGCGGGACCCTGCGGTGCCGACGCCACGAACCGTCCGGGTCGGCCCGGTCCGGCCCGGATCACCTTACGAAACGACCGCCCGGCACCGAGCCGGGCCGGCAAGAAGGGATTCCATGCGCACATCCCGCACCAGACGCGCCTTCGGGTCACCGCTGCCCAGGCCCTTCCTCCTCGTCCTCGCGACCGTCCTCGCGGTGTTCGGACTGTCGACCGCTTCCGGGGCCGCCCCGGCGGCCGCCATTCCGTCACAGGTGAGCGCGGGCGCCCGGCCCGACTTCCGGTTGCCTTTCGCCTGCGGCCAGACTTGGGAGTTGAACACCTACCTCGGGCACGCTCCCGACGACAAGAAGCTCGACATGTACCGCGTCGGCGGGCAGACCCTCGGCTCCTTGGTCGTCGCCTCGGCCGCCGGCACGGTCACCGAGCGCTTCGAGCCCGGTGGTCTGGAGATCAACCACGGGGGCGGCTGGTTCTCCGTGTACCTGCACATGGACCGCATCGACGTGACTGTGGGCCAGCAGGTCGCCTCGGGCGCGCAACTGGGCAGGCTCGGACTGGTCGGGACCGACTCGGCCCACCTGCACTACGAGCAGTTGTACGACACCAACGGCGACAACGACGGTGAGACGGACGAAATGGTGTACCCGGTGATCCAGAACACCGAGTACCGTCTCTCCCCCTCCGGGCCCTTCCCCGAGGTCACCAGCACCAACGCGTGCGGCGGCAACCCGCCCACCCCCACGCGGTTCTGGGTGGACACCTTCGCCGACGCCCCCGGCTACGCCGCCGTCGACTGCGTCGGCGACACCAGCCCCCGCTGCGCGGTCCAGGGCAAGCTGCTCAAGGGCACCAACTACGTCCTGTGCAAGAAGAAGGGCGCCGAGGTGCGCGTGGGGAACTCCTACAACCACTGGTGGCTGCTCACCGACCTCGACGAGGTGGCGCCGGGCGGCTCGGGCCGCGCGTACGTCTCCGCGTACTACCTCCAGCGTTGGGGGAACAACGAGGCGAAGGACAACGACGGGCGCGACATCGGTCTCTGCTGACCTGGGTCAGCTCGGAGAGGGCCGGGCCGGGCACTCCGCCAGCGCCGGACGATCCTTCGTCCGCACGGCCGGCAGCCAGGCCGTGGTCCGGCCCTTCTCCGCCGTGAGACGCACCCTGTACCACCGCACCGAGCGTGTGCCCGCCTCGTCGGCGACCGGCATCCCCTGCGGGAACTGGCAGTCGGCGGTCAGGACGTCGCCGCCCCAGACCCGGGTCCGCACGACGTTGTCGATGTCGTACGGCAGCGAGGGGTCGATCGCGAGTCCGAGGCTGCACAGGTTGTGCCGCTCGCCGAGCCGGTGGCACGACCGCTCGGCGTTGTACACCTTTATGGACGCGTTCGCCACGACGCTCGCCGTCGCCCCGCTCCGCCCCGGCGTGGCGCCTCCGCCCGATGACCGATCGTCGTCGTCGAACTGGAGCCACCCGGCGGCACCCACTCCGCCCGCGACCACCGTCAGTGCGGCGGCTGCCAGGACCCTGCGCCTGCGCCGTGTTCCCGGAGGCGCCAGGGCGCGTGCCTGTTCGGCCCTGATACGGCCCAACAGGCTTTCGGCGGTGTGCGCGGCCCGGTCGGTGTGGGCCGGACTGAGGCAGTCTGCCGCCAGTTCACGCCAGAAGGGCGGCATCCGCAGATCCATGCGCAGCGGTGCGCGTCCGTCGGCGTACTCCTGGGCGGCGGCTCCACGGGCCGCCGGCGTGGCACCGGGGAAGGGCAGGACGCCTCCGGTGAAGACCTGATGGATCATCACGCCGAGCGCCCAGATGTCGGTGCTCTGCCGTACCTGCACACCCCGTTCGCCCAGCGACGCCTGTCGGCGTTCCGGCGGCAGGTAGTCGAGGGTGCCCAGGGGCGGTACGTAGGCGTGGGTGCCGGTCAGTTCCACCGCAAGGCCGAAATCCGCCAGCCGTACCGATCCGTCCGCCATGAGCAGGACGTTGTCGGGCTTGAGGTCGCCGTGCACCCAGCCCAGTTCGTGCAGGTGCGCCAGCCCTTCGCAGATCTCGGTGAGCAGCCGCGCTCCCTCCCCCACCGACAGCGGCTCTTCCCCGGACGGCGAGGAACCGGACCGGCCCGGGTCGGACGAGGCCTCCAGCCGTTCGCGCAGGCTTCGTTCGGCCCGCTCCATCACGAGCACCACGGCCCCGTCGAAGGCCGAACCGGCGGACTCGTCGAGGGTGATCGAGTCGAACAGCCGGATGAGCCGGGGGTGCCGGGTGCGCCGGCTGAACTCGGCTTCGCGCCGCCCGGTCTCCACCAGTCCGCGCGCCTGACGCGGCGCGAGTCCGGCCGTGGGCAGAAACTTGAGCGCCACCTCCGTCGGGGCCGTCTCCCCGTCGGCGGCCGACCCGCTCCCGTCATCGCCGGCGTTCCCGTGGTCGCCGGTCTCACCGGTCTCATCGGCGTCACCGGCATCACCGGCATCACTGACGTCACTGACGTCACTGACGTCACTGACGTCGTCGGCGCGCCTGCCCGCGTACACCGTCCCCCATCCACCGGCACCGATCAGGTCGGTGACCTCCCACTCGCCGACCCGGTAGCCGCGCGGGACCACCTCCACGGATCCGCTGTTCACGCTCCCGCCACCCCCGTCCGCCGAAGCGACGCTCCTCTCGACTGCAGAAGGCCCGGAAACTCCTCGCGGACGAGCCCGAAACGCGGGGCGAGCGCCACCGCCGCCTCCCGTTCGCCGTCGCGCCGCACGCCCTGTCCCGCTCCGGTGGCCGAGGCGGCGATCCGCGGCCACCCGTCCGACAGCAGGTGAACCAGTACGTGGCTCATGCTCTCCTTCTCCTCCTCGTGTTCCTGGTGCCCATGCCCAGCGTCCCGGTCCGGACGGAACTCCGCTCCAGGGCTGTGGGGTTCGGCCCGGCCGGGTGCGGAGCCCTGGCACCGGCTCGTGGGCGGCCGGCGGGCCGCGCGGTCGGTCGATCAAGGTTCCGCCCCGCACCGAAGACGCTCCGGGTGCTAAGAGGCGACGGTGGCAGTACCGGTTCCCGGCCGTGGGACACGGTCACGTTCGGTCCCCCTGATTCCCTGCGACAAGCCAGGATGGTCGGTCCGGCGACCAGGGCAGCGATCAGAACACTCACACGACGGCACCCTCGTTGTCATGGGATTCAGGCATGCGGAATCCCAACCCGTCGATAAGGTAACCCTCATGAATGAGAAATCGGGCAACTGTCATAGCCGGTAAGGGATCCGAGCGGCCCGCCGAACCGAGCGTCCATCAGTTGCGCCTGTTCGTGGTGCTCAGTGAGGAACTCCATTTCAGGCGCGCCGCCACCCGTCTGTTCATCACGCAGTCCGCACTCAGCCAGCAGATCCGCGACCTGGAACAGCGCCTGGGAGTAAGGCTGTTCGAGCGCACCAGCCGGGCCGTCGCGCTCACCGTCGCCGGACGGGCCCTGGTCCCCGAGGCGCGAGCGGCCGTCGACGCCGTCGCCAGGGTGCGAAGGACGGCCGACGCCCAGGCTCGCCAGCTCTCCGGCCGGCTCGTCGCGGGAACCATCGGCGCCGAGGCCGCCATGCCGCACACCCGTGCCGTTCTGAGCGCGCTGCTGGAGCGGCACCCCCGGATGACACTGCAGGTGGTCAGCCTCAACTTCGCCGACCACTTCACCGCTCTCCTGCGGCAGGAGGTCGACGTGATGTTCCTACGGCCCCCCGTCCCGGCCGGCACAGAGGTGCGCAGGCTCGCCACCGAGCCCCGCGTGGCCTGCCTCTCCGCGGGCGATCCGCTGGCCTCGCTGCCCAGTGTCTCCCTGGCGCAGTTGGCCGGCCGGCCCGTGGTCGCCATGCCAGAGAAGGTGCCTCGCGTGTGGTGGGACTTCTGGGCGGTGGACCCGCGCCCCGACGGCAGCACCGTGCGGTACGGGCCGGTGGTCACCGACATGGAGTCCCTGCTGCACGCCGTGGCGGGTGGAGAGGCGATGTGCTTCCTCCCGGCGGCCGCACGCGACCTGTTCCCCCGCCCCGGCATCCGCTACGTCGACGTCACCGATCTCGCCCCCTGCAGCGCCGCCCTGGCCTGGCTCGCCACGAGACGCGACGAACCGACCATCGCCGCCGTACGGGAGGCGGCCGATACTGCTCTCCAAGGCGGGTGAGGTACGGGAGAAAACCTGACCGGATCCCCCACCGGTCCCCCGTCCGGGACCCGAAAACCATCAGGGGCCGCTTCAGATCTCCTCTGAAGCGGCCCCTGACCCACGACTTCGAAAAGTCGGGACGACAGGATTTGAACCTGCGACCCCTTGACCCCCAGTCAAGTGCGCTACCAAGCTGCGCCACGTCCCGGTGCGTCGACCCACGGTTGCCCCGCGTGATCGCACAGACAAACCCTACCGCACACCCGCCCTGCCTCCGAGCGGTTACGGAACGGTCACCGGGACATCAAAGGGCCCTTACCGGCCCATCCGCCGCACTACCGTCGTCCCACCCGAAACACAACAGGGGGACGACCATGAGCAATCCGTACAGCACTCCCGGGAACGCGCCACAGGCTCCGATACCGGGACCGACGCCCGACCGTCGGGGACAGGGGCCGAGATGGGCTCGTAAGAGATTCGTCCTGCCCGCCCTCGGGCTCGCGTTCTTCCTCGGCGTCGGCATCGGGGGAAGCGGTCAGGGGGACGGCAAGGACGCGGTGGCCGCCGACCCGACGCCCACAGCGACCGTGACGGCGACGGCCACGGCGACCGCCACGGTCACGAGCACCGTGACAGCCACGCCCGAACCCGCCGCCACCGTCACCGTGCGGGCGACGAGGACGGTGACGGCCGAGCCGGCCGTCGACACCGACACCGGCTCCGACGCGGGATCGGACGACGGCTCCGGGTCCGGCGACGACAGCGTGTACTACGCGAACTGCGCGGCCGCCCGCGCCGCCGGAGCCGTCCCGGTGCGTGTCGGTGATCCCGGCTACGGCCGGCATCTCGACCGGGACGGCGACGGCGTCGGCTGCGAGTGACGGGCAGAGGTCAGGCGTTCGGGTCGAACGCGATTCCCGCAGGCATGGCCGCCGCCAGGTGGGAGGCGAAGTTGCCGTCCTTGAGGCCGAAGTTGGCGCTGCCCCAGTCGGCTGAGGTCAGCTTGTCGCGGATGCCTGACGGATAGCCGTTCCAGCCGACCAGCGCCGGGAACTGCCAGGTTCCCTCGTGGTTCTCCGGCGGCTCGTCGTTGGTACCCGCGAGGCGGAAGCAGTGCGTTCTGATGCCGTCCTTGTGGTAGACGATCTTGGGGTGCGTGCCGTCCCACCGGACCTGGTCCCGGGCGTGGATGGTGAAGCCGCCGTGGTTGGAGGTCGAGACGTACTCCGCCACGCCGTCCCGCACCCACACCACCACATGCTCCCAGTCATGCCGGTGTCCCCCGATGCTGCTGCCCGGGAGTGCCTGGTCCTTCTCGAAGTAGAGGCCGTAGATGATCGCGCACCAGCCGTTGTTGCACTTGTAGCGGGAGTAGCCGTTGGTGTTGTCGAGGTCGGAGGCGTCCCTGCACTGCCCGTTGAGGGAACCGGTCGGCTTGAGGCCACCATTGAGGGTGCCCGTGGCGCCGATGGCGGGGGTGGAGTAGCAGCCGTCCGTGTCGTAGTCGTACGCCGGCTGGTACGTCTGCTCGGTGCCGTCGGCGTTGGCCGGGAGGGCTCCGGGCGGGGCGGCCAGGGCGGTGCCGGGAAAGGCGACGACCAGCGCGACCGCGCTGCCGAGGACGAGCGAGGCTCTGCGGGTGCGCACACGTCTCTTCACGGGGGCCTCCTGATCGATGCCGTGCGGGGTACGGCGGTTCGGTCAGATTGGCATGCCCATATCACGGATCGGTCACTCGGAAGGAAAGGTTCGAGCGCGCCCGATGAACGTGGGGGCCTACTCCGGCGGCGTCGGCGTGTCGTGCGTCCGGTACATCGCCTGCACGTCCAGCTCCAGTTGGACTGTCGGCCCGACCACCGCGATGCCACGGGCCAGCATCGAACGCCAGTTGAGCGTGTAGTCCTCCCGGTGCAGTTCCGCGCGGGCATGGGCGGCGCAGCGCAACTCCTCGCCGTAGCCGCCGTTGACGGACCCCAGGTAGGTCGTGTCCAGCGACATCGAGCGGCTCACCCCGTGCATCGACAGCGAGCCCTGCACCGCCCACTTCGCACCGGCCCGGTAGGAGAAACGCGAGCTCACGAAGTCGATGTACGGATAGCGCTCGACGTCCAGGAAGTCCGCCGACCGCAGATGGTCGTCCCTGGTCCGGTTTCCGGTGGTGATGCTCGACGCGTCGATACGGACCTGCACCCGGGACTCGGCCATCGACCGCGCCACCTGGATGCCACCCTCGAACCGCTCGAAGCGGCCGTGCACATGACCCATCCCGACATGCTTGGCGATGAACCGGATCGCCGTGTGCGGCGGGTCGAAGAGCCAGGTGCCGGGCACCGGGAGGTCCAGGGGCCGGGCCGGCTCCAACTGGACGCGCCGCGTCGGAAGCATCACCCCGTCGACGAGATCGACCGTCTCGCGGGACGGCGTGAGTCCCTCGGCCATCACCATCAGGCTGTAGCGGCCCGCGGGCAGCACCGCGAGGAAGTAGCCGTACGGGTCCGTCGTACCGCGTGCCATCACCTGGTGGGCGTCGGTCGCGCTCACCGTCACATCGGCGCCGCCCATGGGCTGGCCCAAGGGGTCGAGGACCTCGCAGCCGAGGGCGCCCGCGCCGGACGGGAGGGAGAGTGAGAGGCCCTCGCGGTCGGGGGCGCCTCTGGACCGCAGGCGTCTGAGCAGTGCGAGGGCCATCGGGGTTGCCTTTCTGTCGTACTTCTCTTGGCCGTCAAGGGGGTGGCGCGGGTGCGGTACCCGGCCTCAGTCCGCCGTCCCGGGCGCCGCGCCCCGGTACGCCGCCCGCAGCAGACCGAGCACACCCTCGGGCGTGACCTCGCGCGGGTTGGCGTACGGCCGCTGCCCGGCCACCTGGGCCGCCGCCACCGCCACGTCGGCCTCGGTGAGGCCCAGTTCGGCGAGGGAACGCGGAGCGTCGAGACGTCCGGCCAGCTCCCACAGGGCGGTCGGGGCGTCGGTCGCGCCGCCCAGCGCACGGGCGACGGCGTCTGCCGCCTCGGGTGCGGCGGGCGCGTTGTAGGCCAGGGCGTGCGGCAGGACGACCGTGTGGGTCTCGGCGTGCGGCAGGCCGAAGGTGCCGCCGAGGACATGGCACAGTTTGTGGTGCAGGCCCATGGTGGTGGCGCCGAGGCAGGAGCCGCACAGCCACGCCCCGTAAAGGGCTCGGCCTCGTGCGTCGAGGGACACCGGGTCGGCGGCCACGGCCGGGAGCGCCTCGGCCATCGCCCGTACGCCCTCCCGCGCCATCAGGGAGACGAGCGGAGAGGCGTCCGGGGCGTAGAGGGCCTCCACCGCGTGGGCGATCGCGTTGATGCCGCTGGTGACCGAGAGCGGGACCGGCAGGGAGAGGGTCAGCTCGGGGTCGTACACCACGCTGCGCGGGAGGACCGATCGGTCGCGGCCGGTGGTTTTCACGCCCTTCTCGGTCAGGCCCCAGACGGGGGTCATCTCCGAGCCGGAGTAGGTGGAGGGCACGGCGATCAGAGGCAGCCCGGTGCGCAGCGCGATCGCCTTGCCCAGGCCGATCGCGGAGCCGCCGCCGACCGCCACACACCCGTCGGCGCCCGCCGCGAGCGCCACTTCCACAGCCCGGTCGGCGACTTCCACGGGTACGTGCATCCGCGCCTCGGCGTGCAGACCCGCCAGGGCCGGTCCGAGCGAGTCGGCGACCGCCTGCGCGGTCTGTCTGCCGCGCCCACCGCACACCACCAACAGCCGTCGCAGACCGAGCCGTTCGGCCTCCCCGGCCGTCGCGGTCAGGGCGGCCCCGGCCCGCAGCACGACCCGCGTCGGCAGGGCCTCGTAGACGAAGTCCGTCTCGCCCCTCACGCCTTCTTCTCCAACTGCTGCGACTTGTCCGGCTGTTTCGACTTGTCCCGCTCAAGTACGAGGTCGAAGCGTGCGTGGCGGAAGGGGTTCGGGACGCCGAACTCCCCTGCCAGGGACGGGTCGTCGGTCTCGGTGAAGTCCTGGACCAGGCTCTCCTTCACCGCGAACACGGCGTCCGAGTCGAGGTATTCGCTGCCCGCGACGAAGATGTGGGTGGTGACGGGCTCGTGGCCGTCGGCGGTGGCGATGAAGTGGATGTGGGCCGGCCGGTAGGGGTGCCGGTCGGTGGCGTGGAGCAGTGCGCCGACGGGGCCGTCCGTCGGGATGGGGTACGGGCTCGGCACACAGGTGCGGAACCAGAAGCGGCCCTCCGCGTTCGCGGTGAAGAGCCCGCGGCCGTTGCCCGGCGGCTGGACGTCGGGCTGCTGGACGTCGTAGTAGCCCTCGGCGTCGGCCTGCCAGACATCGAGTACCGCCCCGGGCAACGGAGTTCCGTCCCTGTCGAGCACCCGCCCGCTGATCACGCACGGCTCTCCGTTGCCCACCAGGTCGATGTCGGCGCCCAGTTCGCGTACCGGAGACTTCGTCATGTGGAAGGGCCCGAGCACCGTCGACTCGGTGGCGCCCGGGTCGCCGTGGCCGTTGAGGGTCTCCACGAGCATCGAGACACCGAGGACGTCCGACAGGAGGATGAACTCCTGCCGGGTGTCGGTGCAGGTCTGCCCGGTCGCCGTCAGGAAGTTGATGGCCCGCTCCCACTCGGCCATCGTCGGCTCGGTCTCCCGTACGAAGGCGTGGAGGTGGCGGGTGAGGGAGGTGAGCAGCTCGCGCAGGCGCGGGTCGGCGGTCCCGCTCATGCTGTCGACGACCGCCTCGGTGACGGCGGTGGTGAATCCGGCACCCTCACCGCCGTCACGTGGGCTGGGTTCAGTGGTCATTCCGCGCGCTCCGTCCTGTCCGTCCTGTCCGACCTGTCCCGTCAGGCATGTCCGAGGATCTGTCGCAGCGCGTCCGTCAGCAACTGTTCGGCGTTCTCGGCGGCTTCGGCGTGTCGGAACGCGACGAACCCGTCCGGGCGTACGAGCAGCACGCCCGCGTCGGACACCTCGCTGAGTCCGGCCCAGTCGCCGTAGGGGTCCTCGTACTCCTGGCCGGGGCCGACGACGACCGTGGCGATGTCGAGGGGCTGGGCCTTCGCCGCGCGGATCCAGGCGTCGCCGCCGATGCCGGTGAGGAGGGTGAAGCGGCCCCCGCCCACGGTGTCGAGGGTGGACAGGGTGCGGGTGCCGGAGGTGAGCCAGGCGTGCGGGATCCGGGCGCCGGGGCGGGTGGTGGGCTGGTGGTACAGCTCGGGGTCACGAGCGAAGCCGGGGTCGGGGGTGCCGTCGGGGACGATCGCGGCGGACTCGTAGCGCTGGTTGAGGTCGACTCCGTGGGCGTTGAACTCGTACACCTTGGCGGCGATCGCCGCCCGCAGCCGGGCGCGCTGCCCGGCGGCGGCCTCGGTGGCGTCCTTGCGGGCGGCGATGTTGGCCCACAGCTCCTCCGGGGTCTGCGGGGAGAGCCCGTCGAGCGCCGCGAAGATCGGAGCGGTCTCGGCGATGGACTTGTTGGCGCGGGTGACGACCTGCTTGCCCACGGGGGCCCGTTCGGCGGTGTAGCTGTCGAGCAGCGAGGGGTCGGCGACGCCGTCGAGGACCAGCTTCAGCTTCCAGGCCAGGTTGTAGGCGTCCTGGACGGAGGTGTTCGAGCCGAGCCCGTTGGACGGCGGGTGCCGGTGGACGGCGTCGCCGGCGCAGAGGACGCGTCCGTTGGCGTAGGTCTCGGCGTACATCTCGTTGACCGTCCAGGCCGAGGACGACTTGATGGTCACGGGGATGTCGTCGTCGCCGACCAGCCTGCGGACGATTCCCTCGGCGTACTCGGTGGTGAGGTCGGGGGCGCCGGCGGTCACGTCGTAGCCCCAGACGATCATCCACTCGTTCCAGGGGCGGACGTTGCGGACCAGCCCCGCGCCGATGCCGCCGACGGTGGCGCCCGGGGCGAGGACCCAGTAGAGGGTGGAGGGGCGGTGGGCCGTGTACCGGGTGAGGTCGGCGTCGAAGACGATGTTGATGCTGCCCGCGACACCCATCTGACCGCCCATGGGCAGTCCGGCGTCCTCGGCGACCTTGGAACGGCCACCGTCGGCGCCGATCAGATAGCGGGCGCGGATCTCGTACGTGTCGCCGCGCAACCGGTCACGGACGGTGGCCGTGACGCCGGATTCGTCCTGAGTGTGCGTCAGGTACTCGGTCTGGAACCGGAGTCGGGTTCCACGGGCGACGGCCGCGTCGACGAGAACCGGCTCCATCAGGTGCTGCGGCATGTCGCACATCCGGGTGGGACCGGCCAGTTCGTGCGCGGCCTGGACGAGCGGGTCGTTGCCCCAGGAGCGGACCCTGCCCAGTTCCTCGCCGGCCAGGCTGGTGCAGAAGGTGGTGTCGCCCATCAGGTGCTGGGGCGTCGCCTTGGCGACCACGTCCTGCTCCACACCGAGGTCGCGCAGAACCTCCATCGTGCGCTGGTTGGTGATGTGCGCGCGGGGCGTGTCGGCGAGGCCTGCGTACCGGGTGACGACGATGTTGGGCACGCCGTAGGTGCTCAGCGCGAGCGCGGCCGACGCTCCGGCCGGGCCGCTGCCCACGATCAGTACGTCGGTCTCGACAACGGTATGCACGAGAAGCACTCCAAACGGTGGACAGGCCTCGTCCGGGAACAGCCGGGCGGCCAACCATGATCGTGGAGCGGTACGGCCGTGCGTGGGTGTCTCAATACGAGACACCCATCGCTTCCCGGAATCTCACCGCACCGCCGGGGCGCCCCGCGAACCCGGCCCGATACGGTGAGTCGTGCCATGACCACAGCCGAAGAATCTCCCGCCCTCCTCCTGCTCAGCCAGGCGCGCCAGCGGTTCCTGACCGGGCACCCACTGCCCGACGACGTCCCCGACGAGACCGTCGCCGCCTGGCGGCGCGCCCGTTTCCTCGGTGTGCGGCACGACGTGCGTCAGGCCGGCCCCGTCGACGGCCGGGCCTTCGGGTCGGCCCTGCTGGTGGCGGCCCGGCCCGTCCTCGAACGGCTCGCCCCGGCTCTCGGCGGCGGGACGACGCTGCTGCTCACCGACGAACGGCTGCGGGTGCTGTGGGCGGAGGGCAGCACGCCCGGGGTCGAGTTGCGCCGCGATCTGGCCGAGCGGGAGGTCGGGCACAACAGCGCGGCGCTCGCCCTGCGCGTCCGGCGGCGCGCCGAGGTGCACGGCCCCGAGCACTTCCTCGACGTGTGGCAGGACGTGTCGGCGGTCAGTGTGCCGGTGTTCGCCCCGGAGTCCGGCCGCCCCCTCGGCACGATCACGGTCGCCTCCGAACTGTGCGCCGGCGAGGGCCCGCATCCCGGCGCGGCCCTCGCGGAGGCGGCAGCGGCGGCGGTCGAGGCGGAGTTGCTGGCCGGTTCCCGCTCGGCCGAGCGGGCCCTCGTCGACGCCTACGCACGGGCGGCGCGCGTGCCGGAGGGGGAGCACGGAGGCGGGAACGGTGGCGGGCCGGAGCGCGCGGTGGTGGCGCTGGACGGGCGCGGCCGGCTGGTCAGTGAGGCGGCTGCGCGGCTGGTGTCGCCGCAGGTGCTGGAGTGGCTGGAGCGGGGCGCGCGGGCGCTGTTGCAGTCACCGGCGCCCGTCTCGTCGTACGACATCGCCCTGCCCGAGGGAGCGGGCTGCAGCGCCGAGTTCCGTCCGGTGCGGGAGCAGGGCAGCGGCCGGGTGGTCGGGATCGTCGCCGTGCTGGAGGCGGACCCGGAGGGTGCGGTGACACGGGCGGTTGTACGGGCGGTGCCGCGTCCTGCGGCGGGGCGGCTGGCCGGGAGTTCGGTGCCGTGGCTCCACGCGGCGGGCCGGGCCGTGGAGTTGGCGGGCGGCAGCGAACCGCTCCTGCTGACCGGGGAGCGCGGATCGGGCAAGACCGCGCTGGCCCGCGAACTGCTGGGCGACGCCGAGCCGCTGGTCCTCGACGCCGCCGAGGAGCCGGAACTCGGTCTGGGACAGGGCGAGTTGACGGGAGAGCGACCACTCCTCCTCCGGCATGCGGAGCGTCTCGCCCAGTCGGACGTCGCCGCGCTGAACGGGCTTCTCGACGAGCGTCCGGACGTCCGCCTGCTGGTCACCTACACACCCGGCACTCCCCCGGGCCCCTGCCTTCAGCGGTTCCTGGACACCCTGGGCGCCCGCTCGGTCGTCCTGCCCGCGCTGCGTGAACGCCCCGAGGACATCCGCGAGTTGCTCCCGGCCCTGACACCGAGGCCGGCCGGCGGCACACCGCCGCTCACCTGGACGCTGGACGCGCTGCGGGCTCTGGAGCGATATCCGTGGCCGGGGAATGTCACCGAACTCGCGCACCTGGTAAGGACGTTGGCGGACAGCCGTCGGGCGTCGGGGCCGGTCGGACGGGCCGAACTCCCGGACCCGGTGAGGGATGGGCCCGCGGTACGCCCGCTCAGCCCGATGGAGCACGCCGAGCGCACCGCCATCCTGGAGGCGCTGCGCCGCAACGGCGGCAACAAGGCCCGCACGGCGACGGCCCTGGGCATCGCCCGCGCGACGCTGTACCGGAAGCTGCGCGAGTACCGGGCCTGAGCGGTTTCACCCTCTGGGGTCAGCCGGGGGCGGCGAACGCGATGGGGTACGACGATCTGAAGGTCATCGAGGCGCACCGGTTCGTGCGGTCATGAGTCGGTCTGTGGAGTCGGGGGGTGGGTGTCGCTCGGGGGGGGTGATGGCCGGCTCGGCTCGGCTTGTGTGGTGGAGTCACTGCGGGTCCGCTGTGGCTGGTCGCGCAGTTCCCCGCGCCCCTTTTGGGGCGCCCGGAAGCGGTCAGCGTGGGGGCATGTTGTACGGGGTTACCACCTGGATCGCCGACGGCAGGGTGGGGCCGGCCGGTGGGAGGGCGCCGTGGGTGCGCATGATCGTGCGGCAGGCCTCGTGCATGTCCTGGCGGAGGTCGTGGTGGAGGACGCAGGACAGGCGGTGCTCACGCAGCAGACGGGTGTTGTCGTGGTCCAGGTCGTGCGCGACGAACACCGCGCACTCCCGTCCCAGGTCCGCGAAGGCCCGTAGCGTCGCGATGTTGCCGCCGCCGATCGAGTACACCGCACGGATGTCGGGGTCGCGTTCCAGGGCGTCCCGGACCAGGTCGTACTGGGTGGCGTCCAGACCCTGCCCCTCGGTGATCTCGACAAGGGCGCGCTCGGGGTGCCGGGCCCGCATCGCGCCCCGGAAGCCCATCTCACGCTCCTCCTCGTTGCGGAAGAAGCCGCTGCTGAGGCTGGTGAGTACGTTGCCGGGGAGTTCGCCGAGCCACTGGCCCATCAGGTAGGCCGCCGTGGCCCCGGCGGCCCGGTTGTCGATGCCCACGTAGGCGAGGCGGGCACTGGAGGGCAGGTCTGTCACCAGGGTGACGACCGGGATGCCGGCGGCCACGAGGCGTCCGACGGCGGCGGTGACCTCGGGCACGTCCGGTGCCTTGAGGATGACGCCCTGCGAGCCGCGCCGGGCGATACGGTCGAGGCCCGCCGCCAGCTCCGCCACCGGGCCGGTCTCGCGGAAGTGGAAGCGGGAGCGCACGACGGCCGGATGGAGGGCGGGCAGCTCGGCCTCCAGGGCGGCCCGGACCGTGGTGGTGAACCGCTCGGGCGCCTGCATCACGATGTCGATCATGAACGTACGGCCGACCAGCCGGACCTGGGTGCGCTGTCGGTCCAGGTCGGCGATGGCCTGCCGCACCTCCGTCCGGGTGCTCTCGCGCACACCGCCCCTGCCGTTGAGGACGCGGTCGACGGTGGCCTCGCTGAGGCCGGCCTGACGTGCGATCTCCCGGATCGGAAAGGGGTGGCCCATGGGGAGGTTCCTCGGCTTCCGCTTGAGGGGTTTTTGATGGCCGTCTGCTGGTTGTTTGACGAGTTTGTCATGACAACAATGACAGCAACACCGAGAGTCGAGAGAAGGACGACGATGTCCCTCAGCGCCGCACAGCGCCCCGCGTGGCTGTCCGAACAGGACTGCGATCTCGACGCCTTCCGCGCCGAGGTCGAGCGCACGACCGACGCCGCCGACTACCCGTACGCGACCGCCGTCCGCGACAACGTCCTCGTCTACGACAGTGAGCGGCTGCGCGCCGCCGTCACCACACCGGACGGACACCGGAAGGTCCTCGCGGAGCTGGTCCGGGCGCTCACCGACGGACCCGGCGTCGTGGTGCTCCAGCGGGCCTTCGCCGATCTGTCGGTCGTGGACCGGGCGACCGCCGCCTTCGAGGCGCTCATCGCCGACCAGCGCGCCGCGGGGACGGTGGCGGGCGACCACTTCGCCAGGCCGGGCGCCAACGACCGGGTGTGGAACGCCCTGGAGAAGGCGGCCCTGCGCGCGCCGGACGCGTTCGCCGACTACTACGCCAACGACATGGTCGCCCTCGTCTCGACGGCCTGGCTCGGCCCCGGCTACCAGGTCACCTCACAGATCAACGTGGTCAACCCCGGTGGCGCCGCGCAAAGCCCGCACCGCGACTATCACCTCGGTTTCCTGTCCGACGAGGCGGCTGCCGGCTACCCGGCGCACGTCCACCGGCTCTCCCCCGTACTGACGTTGCAGGGCGCGGTTGCCCACTGCGACATGCCCGTCGAGTCCGGCCCGACCCTGTACCTGCCGTACTCGCACACGTACGAGCCCGGATACCTGGCCTGGCGGCTGCCGGAGTTCGCGGCGTACTTCGACGCCCACCATGTGCAGCTGCCCCTGTCCAAGGGCGACGCCGCGTTCTTCAACCCGGCGCTCTTCCACGCGGCCGGTACCAACCGCTCCGCGGACATCCGCCGGATGGCGAACCTCCTCCAGGTGTCCTCCGCGTTCGGGCGGGCCATGGAGACCGTCGACCGGGAGGCGATCGTGAACGCGGTCTATCCGGTGCTGCTCGCCCGCAAGGCCGAGGGAGCGGGCGACGCATGGCTGCACGCGGTCGTCGCGGCCTCGGCCGAGGGCTACCCCTTTCCCACCAACCTCGACCGGGATCCGCCGGTCGACGGCCTGGCCCCGCCCTCGCAGGCGGACCTCGTGCGGCGTGCACTGCGCGAGGAGTGGACCCCCGAGGCGCTCCGCGACGCACTGCGGGCCGGCGCCGAACGACAGATGAGCTGAGGAACGAGAACAGCATGGGACTTCTCCAGGACAAGGTCGTCCTCGTCAACGGCGGCAGCCAGGGCGTCGGGGCGGCCATCGCCCGGGCCGCCGTCCGTGAGGGTGCCGTCATCGCGGTCACCGGGCGGCGCCCGGAACCGGGCGAGGCGCTGGTCGCGGAGCTGACGGCGGCGGGCGGCAAGGCCATGTACGTACGCGCCGACCTCTCGGACGCCGAGCAGGCGAAGGCGTCCGTGGCCGAGGTGGTCGCCGCGCACGGCCGGATCGACTGCCTGGTCAACTCGGCGGGCCTGACCTCGCGCGGCACACTGCTCGACACCACGCCCGAGCTGTTCGACGCGCACATCGCGATCAACCTCAAGGGCCCGTTCTTCGCCATGCAGGCGGCGGTGGCGGACATGGTGGGCCGCAAGGCGCCCGGCACGGTCGTCAACATCATCACGTCCTCGGCGCACGGCGGGCAGCCGTTCCTGGCCCCGTACGTCGCCGCCAAGGCCGGTCTCATCGGGCTGACCCGCAACGCGGCGCACGCCCACCGCTGGGACCGGGTCCGGATCAACGGCCTGAACATCGGCTGGACCGCGACCGAGGGCGAGGACGCCACCCAGCGGGCCTTCCACGGGGCGGGCGACGACTGGCTCGACCAGGCCGCCGAACGCCTCCCCATGGGCAAGCTCGGCCAGCCCGACGAGATCGCCGACTTCGTGGTCCTCCTGCTGTCCGACCGGTCGGGCGTGGTCACCGGTTCGGTGATCGACTGGGACCAGAACGTCCTGGGCGGCCTGGACTGACCCCTGCTCGTCTGTCTCCCGTCTCGTCTTCTCCGCTCCCCTCCCCCTCCCCCTCGTCTCTTCTCTTCTCTTCTCTTCTCCTCGCATCGCAGGACACCGCACCGCACCCGCACCACATCCAAGGAGCAGCACAACCATGCGTATCGGAATCCTCGGCCTCGGCCGCATCGGCGCCTTCCACGCCGAGACCCTCTCGGGTCTCGACGCCGTCGACTCCCTCGTCTTCAGCGACCCGTTCGCGGACGCCGCGAAGACCGCCGCCGAGCGCTTCGGCGCCCAGGTCGCGGACTCCCCCGAGGCCCTGCTGGCCGCCGGTGTGGACGGCATCGTGATCGCCGCCGCGACCGACGCCCACCCGGCCCTGATCCTCGCCGCCGTCGAGGCGGGTGTCCCGGTGTTCTGCGAGAAGCCGGTGGCCCGCACGATGGCCGAGGGTGTCGCGGTGCTGAACGCGGTCAAGGACAGCGGGGTCGAGATCCAGATCGGCTACAACCGCCGCTTCGACGCGGGCTTCGTCGCCGCCCGGGCCGCCGTGCGGAGCGGTGAGCTGGGCCAGTTGCACACGGTCCGGTCGACCACGCTCGACCCGGCGCCGCCGCCGGCCGCGTACATCGCCTCGTCCGGTGGCATCTTCCGGGACTGTTCGGTGCACGACTTCGACATCATCCGCTGGGTGACGGGCCGCGAGGTCACCGAGGTGTACGCGGTGGGCTCCAACAACGGCGCCGACTACATCAAGGAGGCGGGCGACGCCGACACCACCGGCGCCATCCTCACCCTGGACGACGGCACGATCGCCGTGGTCTCCAACTCCCGTCACAACGCCCGGGGTTACGACGTCCGCATGGAGATCCACGGCTTCCAGGACAGCATCGCCGTCGGTCTGGAGGACAAGCTCCCGCTGCGCTCCGTGGAGCCGGGCGTGACCTTCCCGGCGGGTGTCCCGCACGACTTCTTCATGGACCGCTTCATCCCCGCCTACCGCGCCGAACTGACGGAGTTCACGGAGGTCGTCGCGGGCAACCGCACCTCCCCGTGCACGGTCGCCGACGCGCTGGAGGCGGGCTGGATCGCGGACGCGTGCACGCTCTCGCTCCAGGAGCACCGCCCGGTGCGCATCGAGGACGTACGCACGGTCTGAGCAGGTCCGTCAGAACGGCCGGCCCGCGCTGCCCTCAGCGGTACAGCGCGGGCCGTTCCACGAGCTCCACCTCTACGCGCCGGCCCTCGGCCCGCGCGCGTACGCCGGCCTCGCACACGGCGGCCACCGCGTAACCGTCCCAGACACCGGGCCCGGTGACCTCGCCGCGCCGGGTGGCGTCGACCCATGCCTGGACCTCACGGTCGTAGGCGTCCTCGAACCGCTCGATGAAGTCCTGGGCGATGCTTCCGCCCCAGTGACCGGCGGTGTTGACGACCATGCCGTGCCCGTCGCCGATCCGCGCGGTTCCGCGCTCGCAGACGACCTCGGCCTGCACCTGGTATCCGAAGCCGCAGTTGACGTTGATCTCGACGTCGACGATCGCACCGCCGTCGGTCTCCATCACGACGAACTGCGGGTCCTGAAGTCCGTCCGGCGCGTTCCGGGAAGGCCTCGGACACAGCACGGTGACCGCGGTGATCTCCTGGTCCAGGAGCCACCGGGTCACGTCCATCTCGTGCACCACGGAGTCGTTGACGTGCATCTCGCTGGTCCACCAGGGCGGGGAGGACACGTTGCGATGCCGGTTGTGCAGCATGAGGGGTCGCCCCAACCGCCCTGTGTCCAGCAGTGACTTGAGCTTCAGGTACTCGGCGTCGTACCGCCGCATGAACCCGACCTGGACCCGCCGGTGCCCCAGCCTCACCTCGGCCTCCAGCACCCGCAGCGCGGATGCCGCGTCGGGCGTGAGGGGCTTCTCGCACAGCACCGGCAGGTCGTACGAGAACGCCGCGAGCAGGGCCGCCTCGTGAGCGGCCCCGGGCGAGGCGACGAGCACGGCGTCGACATCGGTGGATGCCATGGCGGCGACGGGGTCGGTGTGGGCCGTACAGCCGTCAATACCGGCCGCGATCGACCGGGCCCGCTCCTGATCGACGTCCACGACGGCGACCACCCGGGCCCCACTGGTGACTTCCTCGATACGACGAACGTGATCGGCACCCATCTTGCCGGTACCGATCACGAGAACGCCGAGCGTGTCATGGTTTTCCATGGAGATGCGGTGCCCCTTCAACAGGCGGCGCGGCGGAGCTCGCTCAGGGGCTCGGGGCCGTGACACTTACGGCTTCGCCGCGCGGGCGCGACCAGCCACAACCGACCCGCACCCGCCGAACTACCGCTCGTTCCCCCACGCTACGCGCTACGCCGACTTTCCCTGCGAGGAGGTGGCGACGGAAGCCTTGAGGTCCTTCGCCTCGGGAAGCTCGTCCACATCCACACCCCGAACCTGCGCCAACTCGTGTTTGAGTGCTGCGAGTTCGGCGCCGCCGGCCATGTGGTTGGTGAGTTCTTCGAGACTGACCTCGCTGCGGGCGGCGGAGAGTTCCATGGTGCCCAGGCGCAGGACGCTGAAGTGGTCGCCGACCATGTAGGCGTGGTGCGGGTTGTGGGTGATGAAGATGACGCCCAGACCCTTGTCGCGGGCTGCGGCGATGTACTTCAGCACGACACCGGACTGCTTGACACCCAGGGCGGCGGTGGGCTCGTCGAGGATGAGGACGCGGGCGCCGAAGTAGACGGCGCGGGCGATGGCGACGGACTGGCGCTGGCCGCCGGAGAGGGTGCCGATGGGCTGGTCGAGGTCGTCCAGGACGATGCCCATGTTGCGCAGTTCCGCGTCCGCGGTCCGTTTCATCTTCTCGATGTCGAGGCGGCGCACGGGCCAGGGGCCCTTGGTCATCTCGGAGCCGAGGAAGAAGTTGCGCCACACCGGCATCAGGGGGACGGTCGCCAGGTCCTGGTAGACGGTGGCGATACCGGCGTCCAGGGCTTCACGGGGTGTGGCGAAGTGGACGGGGCTGCCGTCGATGAGGAGTTCGCCCTCGGTGTGCTGGTGCAGCCCGGAGATGATTTTGATCAGGGTCGACTTGCCGGCGCCGTTGTCGCCCAGGACGCAGGTGACCTGGCCGGAGCGGACGGTGAGGTTCACGCCGTGCAGGGCACGGATGTTGCCGTACGACTTGCCGGTGTCGCGCAGTTCGACGATCGGCCGCCCGTCCTTCGGCGAGTCGTCCCGCGGCGAACTCTCGTCGGTGAGCGTGTCGTTGGGCGAGACGCCGTTGGGGGAGGTTTCGTTGGTTGTCATCAGTTCACCTCCGGGTCGCCTGGCGGCGGACCCACAGATTGACGAGGGCGGCGACCAGGAGCATCACGCCGAGGAACGCCTTGAACCAGTCGGGGTTCCAGTTGGCGTAGACGATGCCCTGGGAGACCATGCCGAAGATGAAGGCGCCGATGACCGGGCCGATCGCCGAGCCGTAGCCGCCGGTCAGCAGGCAGCCGCCGATGACCGCGGCGATGATGTAGAGGAACTCGTTGCCGACGCCCTGGCCGGACTGGACGGTGTTGAACGAGAACAGCAGGTGCATGCCGACGAACCAGGCGCCCACGCCGACGCCCATGAACAGGGCGATCTTCGTGAAGTTGACCGGGACACCGACCGCGCGGGCGCTCTCGTTGCTGCCACCGACGGCGAAGATCCAGTTGCCGAACCTGGTGCGCAGCAGCAGCCAGGTGGCGATCGCGGCGAACACCAGCCAGTACACGATGGTGATCTTGAAGCTGACGTCGCCGATGGAGAACTCGGAGGCGAAGACCTTCTTGGCCTGGTCGAAGCCGTCCATGTCGGCGATCGAGTCGGACGCCACGTTCCCGGTGAAGATCTTCGTGACGGCGAGGTTGGCGCCCTGCAGGATCAGGAACGAGCCCAGGGTGACCAGGAAGCTCGGCAGTCCGGTCTTGATCAGCAGCCAGCCGTTGAACGCCCCCACGGCGAGGGACACGATCAGGGCGACGAAGACACCGGTCCACACGTTCATGGACAGCTGGAAGCTGAGGATCGCGGCGGTCAGCGCGGAGGTGGTGACCGCGACACCGGCGGACAGGTCGAACTCCCCGCCGATCATCAGCAGGGCCACCGGCAACGCCATGATGCCCATCACGGACGCCTGGTAGAGCACGGTTGCGAGGGCGCTGGTCTCACGGAACGACGGCGCCACCGCGAAGAAGAACACGTACACGAGGATGGCGGCGATGAGAGCGCCGACCTCGGGGCGGCCGAGCAGCCTGCGCCCCAGGGAACGCTGGTTGGTGCGGCCGTCCTTCTGAATGGCCGGCGGAGCCGGCGGCGAGGAACTCGCCGCCGGAGCCGTGGTCTGACTCATCGACATCACCGAGTGCCCTTCGCCGCGAACGCGGCGATCTTCTCGACGTTGGACTTGTCGACGAAGGCGGGACCGGTCAGCACGGGCTGCTCACCGCCACCGCTGTAGTTGCCGTTGTTCTTGAAGAGCCACTGCGAGTCGACGGCCAAGTAGCCCTGGAGGTAGGGCTGCTGGTCGACCGCGAACTGGACGTCGCCCTTCGTGATGGCGTCGGTCATCTCCTTGTTGAGGTCGAAGGTCGCGACCTTGGCCTTGCTGTTGGCGTCGGACACCGACTGCACCGCGGTCAGCGCGTAGCTGGCGCCGAGCGCCACCACGTAGTCGATGGCCTTGTCCTGGTTGAGCTTCGCGGTGATGGTCGACTTCACGGACGGCATGTCGGTGCCGTTGACGTTGAGGACCTCCAGCGTGCCGGTGAACGTCTTCTTCACACCGTCACAGCGCTGGGTGAGGCCGACGTTGCCCTGCTCCTGGATCACACAGACGGCCTTCTTGGAGCCGAGTTCGTTCAGCTTCTTGCCGAACGCCTCGCCCGCGACGGACTCGTCCTGGCCGAAGAACTGCTGCAGACCGAGCTTCTTCCAGTCGCTCAGGCCCGAGTTGAGGCCGACCACGGGGATACCGGCCGCGGTCGCCTTGGCGATGACGTCCTTCATCGCGTCCGGCTTCGCCAGCGTGACGGCGATTCCGTCGACCTTCTGGTCGATCGCGTTCTGGACGAGGTTGGCCTGGTTGCCCGCGTCCGGGTCGGCCGAGTAGACGAGCTTGATGTTGTCCTTGTCCGCGGCGGCCTGAGCACCCTTGCGGACGATGTCCCAGAAGGCGTCACCGGGGGCCTGGTGGGTGACCAGGGCGACGGTCATCCGAGGGGTGGTGGCCTTGCCCGCAGAAGCGTCGGTGCCACCGTCCTCGGACTTCTTGCCACCGGAACTGCTGGAGCAGCCCGCGAGGACCAAGGCCGCTGCCGCGGCAGCGGCAACAACGGGGGCGATTCTGCGGGAGCGAGAAGAGCGAGCCATCTTTCCTGCACCTCACTGTGCGACCGGGGAGAGGGTGGGGATCCTGGTGATCCCGGGCCCGGGTCCCGGAGCTCCGGGCCGTGTGCCGCGAACACGGCAGTTCGTGTTGGGACCGAATCCAATTCCTTGGACCTGTCCGCTGTCAAGACTTTGTTAAGACATTATTTCACTAGCAGGTCAGAATGTAAGAACAAACTCTTGACAGCGTTGCCCTCCGAGTCCTACACCTGGGGGGGACGACAAGCCCCTCGGGACCCGCATCCTCCGCAGCTCGAAGGAGCATCGCATGACCGAGTCAGCCCCGCCCTTCGACCTGGTCACCCTGGGCCGCATCGGAGTGGATCTTTATCCGCTGCAGTCCGGAGTACCGCTGACCCTAGTGCAGACGTTCGGAAAATTTCTCGGTGGGTCGGCAGCCAACGTCGCGGTCGCGGCGGCCCGTCTGGGCCGTTCCTCGGCCGTCATCACCCGTACCGGGGCGGATGCCTTCGGCGACTATCTGCACCAGGCGCTCGGGGAGTTCGGGGTCGACGACCGCTGGGTGACGCCGGTCGACGGCCTGTCCACTCCCATCACGTTCTGCGAACTCTTCCCGCCGGACGACTTCCCGCTGTACTTCTACCGTCGGCCGACCGCCCCCGACCTACGGATACGTACCGACGAGCTGGACTTCTTCGGCATCCGGGCCGCCCGTGTCTTCTGGATCACCGGCACCGGCCTGAGCGAGGAACCCAGCCGCTCGGCCACCCTCGCCGCCCTCAAGGCCCGCGACCGGACGGGCATCACGGTCTTCGACCTGGACTGGCGACCGGCGCTGTGGAGCGACGCGGCCTGGAAAGACCCCCAGGACGCCCGCCCGTACTACGCGGAGGCCCTGCGCCACGCGACCGTGGCGGTGGGCAACCTCGACGAGTGCGAGATCGCCACCGGCGTACGCGAACCGCGGGCCTGCGCCGAGGCGTTGCTGGCTGCCGGGGTCGAACTGGCCGTCGTCAAGCAGGGTCCCGAGGGCGTACTGGCGATGCACCGTGACGGCACCATCGTCGAGGTCGCGCCGGTCTCCGTCGAGGTGGTCAACGGCCTGGGCGCGGGTGACGCGTTCGGCGGCGCCCTGTGCCACGGGCTGCTGTCCGGCTGGGAGTTGGAGCGGACGATCCGCTACGCCAACGCGGCCGGCGCCCTCGTCGCCTCCCGCCTCGCCTGCTCGTCCGCGATGCCGACCGAGTCCGAGGTCGACACTCTCCTGGCGAGCGGATCGCCCCGATGAGAGACGACCACCCGATGGACGACCACCTGATGGGTGAACGCCGGACCCCGGCGACCCCCGGGACGGCCGACGAGCGCCGGCGCGAGGCGCTGGGGCTGGGGCTGGGGCTGGGGCTGCCGACCGTGCAGGGGCAGGCCGTCGGCCGGTCGCTGCTCCACCCGTCTTCGGGCAGTGTGGAGGCTGCCGTGGACACGGCGGTGGGACTGCTGTGAACCGAGACATCTCAAGAACGGCCGTGAACAGGGTCAACACGGGACCCGCTGTGAACAGGAGCGACAGATCATGACCACCGCCTACCACCTCCCGGCCGGCAAGGCTCTCGGTGGCCCGTACGTCGTCGACGTCAACCCCGAGAAGGCGGGCTGGGGCTACTCCAGCCTCCGGGTGCTGGAGCTGCCCCCGGGCGGCTCGCACACCTTCTCCACCGGCGACAGCGAGTGGATCGCGCTGTCCCTGAACGGCGCCTGCACGGTCGACACGACAGACGATTTCGGCCACTCCACCTTCGAGGTGCGGGGCCGCGACAGCGTGTTCAGCGGCGTCAGCGACTTCGTGTACATGCCCCGCGACGCCAGTACGACCATCACGTCGGCCGCGGGCGGGCGCTTCGCGCTCACCGGCGCCCGCTGCACCCGGCGGCTGCCCGCCCGCTACGGGCCCGCCTCCTCGGTTCCGGTGGAGCTGCGCGGCACCGGGAATTCCTCCCGGCAGGTCAACAACTTCGGCGCGGCCGGCGTCTTCGAGTGCGACAGACTGATCGCCGTCGAGGTGATCACCCCTGGCGGGAACTGGTCGTCCTTCCCGCCGCACAAGCACGACGAGCACCGGCCCGGCGAGGAGTCCGTCCTCGAAGAGATCTACTACTTCGAGTTCGCCGAGCACGAGGGCACGCCCGGCCTCGGCTACCAGCGGGTGTCACCGTCCGGACAGGGCCGGAACACGGACGTGCTGGCCGAGGTGCGCGGCGGGGACGTCGTCCTCATTCCGGACGGCTGGCACGGGCCCTCCATGGCCGTGCCCGGCCATCACATGTACTACCTCAACGTCATGGCGGGCCCCGAGGCCGACCGCGCCTGGCTGATCTGCGACCACCCCGATCACGCCTGGGTCCGCTCCACCTGGCCCGAGCAGCCCGTCGACCCCCGCCTCCCCCTCTACACGGCCTCGGAGAAGTCCTGATGAGCACCACCCCTGTCCGCCGTCTGACCGTCGCCCAGGCGCTGGTGCGGTTCCTGACCGTCCAGTACACCGAGCGCGACGGCGTCCGCCACCGGCTGATCGCCGGCACGTGGGGCATCTTCGGTCACGGCAACGTGGCCGGCGTCGGTCAGGCGCTGCTGGAGGCCGGTGAGGACGCGATGCCGTTCCACCAGGGCCGCAACGAGCAGTCGATGGTCCACGCGGCCGTCGGCTACGCCCGCCAGCTGAACCGGCTCTCCACCCAGGCCGTCACCACCTCCATCGGCCCGGGTGCCACCAACCTCGTCACCGGCGCCGCCCTTGCGACGATCAACCGCCTCCCGGTGCTCCTGCTCCCCGGCGACTACTTCGCGACGCGCAGCGCCGACCCGCTGCTCCAGCAGCTGGAGCACCCGGTCGAGGCCGACCTGTCGGTCAACGACACCCTGCGCCCGGTCTCCCGTTACTTCGACCGGGTGACACGCCCCGAGGCGCTGATCCCGTCCGCGCTGAACGCCGTACGCGTCCTCACGGACCCGGTGGAGACCGGCGCCGTCACGCTCTCCCTGCCGCAGGACGTGCAGGCGGAGGCGTACGACTGGCCGGAGGAGTTCTTCGCCGAGCGCGTCTGGCATGTCCGGCGTCCGGCGCCCGACCCGTACGAGCTGGCCGAGGCGGTTCAGGCGATCCGGGCCGCCGAGCGCCCGCTGATCGTCGCGGGCGGCGGGATCCACCACAGCCAGGCCGAGGAGGCGCTGAAGGCCCTGGTGGGCGCCACCGGCATCCCCGTGGCGTCCACCCAGGCCGGCAAGGGTTCCCTGCGTTACGACCACCCCGCCGACCTGGGCGGCATCGGCCACACCGGTACGGCGGTCTGTGACGATCTGGCCCGTACCGCCGATCTGATCATCGGCGTCGGCACGCGCTACACGGACTTCACGACCGCCTCCAACACCCTGTTCCAGAACCCCGGCGTCCGGTTCCTCAACCTCAACATCGCCGCGTTCGACGCCCACAAGCTGGCGGCGCGGACGCTGGTCTGCGACGCCCGCGCGGGCCTGACGGCGTTGACTGAGGCGTTGTCCGATCACCGTGTGAACTCGGTTTACGAGGCGGAGTACCGCGCCGGCAAGGATCGCTGGGAACAGGTCGTCGACGCGGCTTTCAGCACTGCCGACGAGCACGCCGTGCCCACCCAGACACAGGTCCTGGGCGCCCTGGACTCGGTCGTCGGCGACGACGACGTGATCATCAACGCCGCCGGTTCGCTCCCCGGGGACCTGCACAAGCTGTGGCGGGCCCGCAGCCCCCGCCAGTACCACCTGGAGTACGGCTACTCCTGCATGGGCTACGAGATCCCGGCCGGCATCGGCGTCCAGCAGGCCGCCCCGGACACCCCGGTCTGGTCGCTGGTCGGCGACGGCACCTATCTGATGATGCCGACCGAGATCGTCACCGCCGTCCAGGAGGGCCTGCCGGTCAACCTGGTCCTCATCCAGAACCACGGGTACGCCTCCATCGGCGGCCTCTCCGAGTCGGTCGGCGGCGAGCGCTTCGGCACCCCCTACCGCTTCCGGGCCTCCGACGGCACCTTCACCGGCGACCCGCTGCCGGTGGACCTCGCGGCGAACGCGGCCAGCCTCGGCATGGACGTCCTGCGCGCCAAGACCGTGGGCGAGCTGCGCACGGCGCTGGCCACGGCCCGCGCCTCGGACCGGCCGACCTGCGTGTACGTGGAGACCGATCCGGCGCCGACCGCGCCCCCGGCGGAGGCCTGGTGGGACGTACCGGTCGCCGAGACCGCGACCCGCGAGTCCGCCGTACGGGCCCGGGAGGAGTACGACCGCCAGGTCGGCGACCGCCGCAGACACCTCTGACCCAGGTGGTCAGCAGCCTCAACCTCGTTTCCCCCAGCCATTCCTGACGCATAGTCAACAACTGAAGGGAGGTGTCCCCGTGGCGACACCCGGTGATCGTGCCCGAACGGTGTCCGGCTCCCCGCTCGACACCCTGGACTTCACGCTGGACCGCTCCAGCCCTGTCCCGCTCTACTACCAGCTGGCCCAGCAGCTGGAGGCGGCGATCGAGCACGGCGTCCTGGCGCCGGGCAATCTCCTGGGCAACGAGATCGACCTCTCGGTCCGCCTGGGCCTGTCCAGGCCCACGGTCCGCCAGGCGATCCAGTCCCTGGTGGACAAGGGCCTGCTGGTACGCAGGCGAGGCGTCGGTACGCAGGTGGTGCACAGCCAGGTCAAGCGCCCGCTCGAACTGAGCAGTCTCTACGACGACCTGGAGACCGCCGGACAGGGACCCACCACCCAGGTCCTGCGCGACGAGCGGCAGCCGGCGTCCGCCGAGGTCGCCGCCGCCCTCGGGGTGAAGGAGGGCAGCGAGGTCGTCGTGCTGGAGCGGCTGCGCTGCACACACGGCGAGCCGGTGGCGTTCCTCTGCAACTATCTGCCCTCGGGACTCCTCGAACTCGACGCCGCCCGGCTGGAGTCGACGGGCCTGTACCGGATGATGCGGAGCGCGGGCATCACCCTGCACAGCGCCCGCCAGACGGTCGGCGCCCGCTCGGCCACCGAGGCGGAGGCCAAACGCCTGGAGGAGCCGGAGGGCGCGGCCCTGCTCACCATGCAGCGCACGGCGTACGACGACACCGGACGGGCCGTGGAGTTCGGCACGCACATCTACCGCGCGTCGCGCTACGCCTTCGACTTCCAGTTGCTGATGCGCCCCTGAGCCGTCCCGGTCACCGTCTCCACTCCCGTTCTGTTCCTGTTCCTGTTCCCGGCGGCCGTACGGTTATCGGGAGCAGGGGCGGCCCGGGTACTCCCTGCCCTCCGGTACGCCCGCCGCACGCATCCGGCGCAGTACCTCGCCCCGGATCGCCTCGTCGTCGATGTAGAGGGGACAGTTGACGTCCCGGTCGAACACCAACACGTCCCCGGCGGTGTCCCAGAGGACCCACCGGGGGGCGTGGGGCGAGTCCTGCCACAGCCGGGTGTATTCGCCGATGGTGTCCGTCGTCGGAGCGCTCACAGCTTTCCCTCCAGTGTCTCCCGGCCGTCGACGAGTGTCGCCACGACCTCGATGTCCCCGATGCGCGAACTGTCGACGCTCCGGGGGTCGTCTCCCAGCACGACCAGATCGGCCCGCTTGCCGGGTGTGACACTGCCCGCGCTGTCCTCCCAGTGACAGGCGTGGGCGCCATCGACGGTGTACGCGCGCAGCGCCTCGTCGACGGTGATGTTCTCGTCCGGCCCGATCAACCGCCCGGACAGCGAGGCCCGTTCGACCATGAACTGCACGGCCCGCAGCGGCGACCCGTCCGCCACCGGCCGGTCGGAACTCCCCACCAGCCGGATGCCGTGCTCCAGGAACCCCCGCCCCCGGTACAGCCAGGGCGCCCGCTCCTCCCCCATGATCGACGCGTAGTCGTCGCCGAAGTACCGCAGGAAGTTGGGCTGTACGACGGCCGCCGCACCGAGCCGCGCCATCCTGGGGAGTTGGTCGGGCCGGATCAGTCCGGCGTGCTCGATCCGGTGCCGGGCGTCGGGTCGGGGCCGCAGGCGCTGCGCCTCCTCCAGCGCGTCCAGCGCGACGTCGGCGGCGCGGTCGCCGATGGCGTGCACGGCGAGCTGCCAGCCCGCGAGGTGTCCGTCCACGACGGTCCGTCTGAGGAGTTCGGGCTCCTCCTGCAACTGCCCTGCGGTGTCGAGCCCTTGGTAGGGGCTGCTGAGGGCGGCGGTGCGGGCCATCATGCCGCCGTCGGTGTACACCTTCAGCGCGCCGACGGACAGCCAGTCGTCGCCGAAGCCGGTCCGCAGCCCGAGGTCGAGGGCGCGCGGGATCCCGTCGGCCTCGTGGGCGGTGACGGAGTGCAGCCGGTCGGCGGCCACCATCAACTGGACCCGCAGGGGCAACAGACTTTTTTCCCGGGCCAGTTGGTAGGCGCCGAGCTCGACCGGGCTGTTGCCGAGCAGGGCGCCGCCGATGCCCGCCTCGGCGCACGCCGTGACACCCTCGGCGAGACAGGCCCGGGCGGCCCGTCCGATCGCCTCCGCCAACTCCTCCTGGGAGTGCGGCAGTCGAAGCGCGCGGGCCGCGCCCATGGCCCCTTCGGCGAGGAAGGCGCCCTCGTGCGGGACCACGCCGGGCAGCAGTTCCAGCACCGGGCCGCTGACCGCGCAGCCGTGTCCGGAGTCGTGCATGAGCAGTACCTTGCGCCCGTCGGCGGCCCGGTCCAGCTCGGCGCGGGTCAGATGCCGGCCGAGCCCCCGCTGGTCGTACCCCGCGACGTCCACCCAGGCGCCGGGCGGGACCCGCGCCGCGGCGTCCGCGACGACCGCGAGCACGTCCTCGACCCGGACGCAGGGCGCCACCGTGGGCATGGTCGCCTTGAAGCCCGTCCAGGCCAGGTGGACATGGCTGTCGATGAAACCGGGCAGCACGGTCGCCCCCTGGAGGTCGATCACCCGCTGCGCGGGCAGCCGGGTCACCGCCTCGTCCAGGCCCACGATCCGGCCCCGCCAGATGCCCACGTCGTGGGCGACGGGGTGGTCGGGGTCCATGGTGAGGACGCGGGCGTTGGTCAGTCGCGTGGTGAGCATGAGCAGTCGGTTCCTCGTTCCGGGGCCTGAGCCGTTCCGATCGTTCCGATCGTCGCGATCACCGCGATCGATCCGATCATGGACCTCAGCCGCTCCGCTCCATGCGCTCGGCGAGGCTCCTCGGCCGCATGTCCGTCCAGTTGGTCTCGATGTGGTCCAGGCACTCCTGGCGGGGCGCGGGGCCGTGAGCGACGGTCCAGCCGGCCGGTACGTCGACGAAGTCGGGCCACAGACTGTGCTGGCCCTCGTCGTTGACGAGCACGGAGTAGACGCCGTCGGGGTTCTCGAAGGGGTTGGTTCCGCTGCCGCTCATGGGGGTTCTCCTCGGTCGGGGTGAGTGAGTGGGGTCGGTAGGTCGGGTCGGTGAGTCTGATCAGTGCTGGTCGCGGTTCTCCGCGCGGGCGACCAGGGACCTCAGTGCCCGGAACCAGGTCTCCGCGAGGTCCCGCACCGCCTCCTCGGACAGGACGGCGGCGGGCCAGGACCAGTGGGCGGCCAGGACGGGCCCGTCGGCGCGGTCCTCGGTGACGACGTTGATGCCGAGGGCGTGGCCCTCCCGCATCTCCGGCTCGGCGCCGATGTCCGAGACGTCCTCCTCCGGGGCGTAGGACCAGTCCGTCGCCTCGGGGATTCCGAAGCGGCCGAGGTAGTTGAACTCGATCGGCGGAGCCGCGAAGCCCGCCAGGACCGGGGCCGTACGGGGGTTGAGGTGGCGGAGCATGCCGTAGCCGGCGCCGTTCGCGGGCAGTGAGGCGAGGTGGGCGCGCACCCGGGCGAGCGCCTCCTCGATCTCCGGGCCGCCCGCGAGGGCCGCGTCCAGGTCGACGGGACCGGGATCGAGCAGCACCGGGAAGACGCTGGTGAACCAGCCGACCGTACGGGAGAGATCGGCGTCTCCCACCAGTTCCTCGTCGCGGCCGTGGCTTTCGAGGTCGACCAGGGCCGGCCCGCCCTCGGCGTCCCCGTGGCGCCGCCGCCAGTCGGCGACGGCGAGGCCGAGGCCGGTGAGCAGCACGTCGTTGACGTTCGCGGTGAAGGCGGACGGCACGGCGGACAGCAGCGGGCCGGTGATCTCGGCGGGCAGTCGCAGTTCCAGGTTCCGTACCGTGCCGGCCGTGTCGCGGGCCGGGTCGAGCGGCCGGTCGAGCGGAAGGGGCGCGGCTCCTTCGAGTACGCCGGTCCAGAACGGCAGTTCAGCCTCTCGGGCCGGGTCCTGGGCCAGCTCCTCGAGCCTGCGGGACCAGGTGCGGAAGGAGGTGTCGACGGGCGCGGGTGCCGCCGGACGTCCGGCTTCGACGTCGGCCCAGGCGGCGGCCAGGTCGGGCAGCAGGATCCGCCAGGACACGCCGTCGGTGACGAGGTGGTGGGCCATCAGGAGGAGCCGCCCGGGCTCGGCGCCCGCGTCGAACCACACGGCCCGCACCATGGCGCCGGTGTCCGGGTCCAGTGCCGCGCGGGCGGCGTGCGCCCGGTCGCCGACGGCCGCCCGCAGCTCCGCCGCGTCGAGTCCGGCGACGTCCACGCGCTCGATCCACGCCCCGGTGTCCACCGTTCCGGCCTCCGGCACCTCCAGGGTCCAGTGCCCGGTGTCCGTGCGGACGAGGGTGCCGCGCAGCATGGCGTGCCGGTCGGCGAGTGCCAGGAGGACGGCGGCGAGCTTCGGCCGGTCCAGGGCGGCGGGCGTCTGGACGAGGGCCGACTGGTGGTAGCTCCGATACGGGCCGCCGAGTTCGCGCAGCCAGTGCATGACCGGCGTGAGCGGTACGGTGCCGGTTCCGTCGTCCGCGGGACCGGCGACGGCGGCACCGGTGGTGGTCGCGACCTCGGCGAGACCGGCCACGGTGCGGTGGCGCAGCACGAGTCGCGGAGTGATCCGCACGCCCACCGCCCGCGCCCTGCTGACCAGTTGCATCGCCATGATGCTGTCGCCGCCGAGCGCGAAGAAGTCGTCGTCGACGCCGATCTCGTCCAGCCCGAGCACGTCGGCGAGGACACCGCAGAGGGCCTTCTCCAGCTCGGAGCCGGGTGCCCGGCCCGTGGAGAGGGCGGCGAAGTCCGGGGCGGGCAGGGCGGATCGGTCGAGCTTGCCGTTGGCGAGTTCGGGCAGCCGGTCGAGGAGGACGACGACCGCCGGGACCATGTGGTCGGGCAGTTGGCGGCCGACCTGGGCGCGCAGCCGCCCCGGGTGCGGCAGTTGTCCCGGTGCGGGGACCACGTACGCCACCAGGAGCTTGCGCGCGCCCTCCTGACGTACCGTCACCACGGCCTGGGCGACGTCGGGTTCGGCCGCGAGCACGGACTCGATCTCGCCGGGTTCGATACGGAATCCACGGATCTTGACCTGGTCGTCGGCCCGGCCGAGGTAGTCCAGGTGTCCGTCGGGGGTCCACCGGGCCAGGTCGCCGGTCCGGTAGAGCCGGGAGCCCGGTGTGCCGAACGGATCGGCGACGAACCGCTCGGCGGTCAGCGCGGGGCGGTCCAGATAGCCGCGGGCGAGGCCGCCGCCGGCCAGATAGAGCTCGCCCGTCACACCGGGCGGCACGGGCTGCAGCCGGTCGTCGAGGACGTACGCCCGGGTGCCCGCCACGGGGCGTCCGACGAGCGGCCGGTCGCTGTCCCGCACCCGGGCCACCAGGGCGTCGACGGTGGACTCGGTGGGCCCGTACAGGTTGAACGCCTCGGTGCCGGTCAGGCGCCCGAGCCGCTTCCACAGCGCCACCGGTACGGCCTCGCCGCCGACGCCGACGACCGCGAGGGGGCAGCTCCCGTCGTCACGGACGAGGCCCGTCTCGGCCATCTGCGCGAAGAACGACGGGGTGACCTCCAGGAAGTCGAAGCCGTGTTCGACGACGGCTGCCGCGAGCAGCTCCGGGTCGCGGCGGGTCTCGTCGGACACGATGTGCACGCAGTGCCCGTCGAGGAGCCACAGCTGCGGCTGCCAGGAGGCGTCGAAGGAGAACGCCCAGGCGTGTCCGGCCCTCAGGTGGTGGCGGCCGGTGGCGGCCTTCGCCGGTGCGTACAGCGTCTCGCGGTGGCTGTGGAAGAGGTTGCCGACGGTCTCGTGGGTGATGACCACCCCCTTGGGGCGGCCGGTGGAACCGGAGGTGTAGATGACGTACGCCGGGTGGCGGGGGGTGAGGGGCGCGAGGCGGTCGCCGTCGAGGAGGTCGCCCGTGTCCTGGGCGGCGAGCAGGTCGGTGGTCGCGGGGGCGTCCAGCTCCAGCGTCGGCGAACCGTCGGCGGGCAGCAGCCGGGCGATGTCCCTCGTGGTGAGGGTCAGCACCGGGCGGGCGTCGTCGAGCGTGTCGCGGAGGTGGGCGGCCGGTGCGTCCGGGTCGAGCGGCAGATAGGCGGCGCCCGCCTTCTGCACGGCGAGGACGGCCAGCAGTGTCCGCGCGGTGCGGGGCAGGGCGAGCGCCACGAGGCGCTCCGGGCCCGCGCCCCGCGCGACGAGCAGCCGGGCGAGCCGGTTGGCCTCGTCGTTGAGCCGCGCGTACGACAGCTCGATGCCGTCGGAGGCCACGGCGGGAGCGTCCGGGGACAGCGCGGCCTGCCGCTCGAAGAGCGCCGGCACCGTGGTCGGGTCGGAGAGGAGCGGCCGGGCGTTCCACTCGGTCAGGATCCGGTGGCGTTCGGCGGTGCCGAGGATGTCGATGCGGCCGATCGGGGTGTCGGGGGCGACGGCCACTGCCCGCAGGAGCCGGACCAGGCGCTCGGCGATCGTCGCGGCGGTCGCGGGGTCGAAGAGGTCCGCGCTGTACTCCAGCACACCGTCGACGCCGTCGCCTCCGGCACGTTCCACGAAGTCGAAGGAGAGGTCGAACTTGGCGGTGTCCGCGCCGAGTTCCTCCCGTCGCGAGTCCAGACCGGCGAGCCCGGCCCCGTCGACGCCCGCGGCCAGGTACACGACCATGACCTGGAAGAGCGGGTGCCGGGACAGCGACCGGACGGGGTTGAGCGCGTCCACCACCCGCTCGAACGGCACGTCCTGGTGGTCGAAGGCGGCCAGGTCGGTCTCCCGTACCCGGGCGAGCAGTTCACGGAAGGCGGGATCGCCCGAGGTGTCGGTGCGCAGCACCAGGGTGTTGAGGAAGAATCCGACCAGATCCTCAAGGACCTCCTCGGAACGTCCGGCGATGGGGCTGCCGAGCGGGATGTCCGTACCGGCGCCCAACCGGGTCAGCAGTGCCGCCACGGCCGCCTGGACGATCATGAACATACTGACGTTGCTCGACCGGGCCAACTCTCGCAGCCCGGCGGTCAGTTCAGCATCCAGGGCGATGTCCGCGCTGCCACCTCGGTAGGTGTCCTCCAGCGGGCGCGGCCGGTCTGCGGGCAGCGCGAGTTCCTCCGGGAGCCCGGCCAGGGTCTCCTTCCAGTGGGCGAGTTGGCGGAAGGCGAGGCTCTCCGGGTCCTTCTCGTCCCCGAGCATCGCCCGCTGCCACAGGCTGTAGTCGGCGTACTGCACCGGCAGCGGCGCCCACCGAGGTGCCCGGCCCGCGGCGCGCGCCTCGTAGGCGACGGCCAGGTCGCGGTTGAGCGGTGCGTCGGACCACTCGTCGCCCGCGATGTGGTGGAGCAGGAGCAGCAGTACGTGCTCGTCCTCGGCGGTGCGGAAGAGGTGCGCGCGCAGCGGAGCTTCCCGGTCCAGCTCGAAGCCGTGACCGGCGGCCCCGGCGAGCCGCTCGGCGAGTTCCTCCTCACCGCGGACGGTCTCGGTCGCCAGCTCGACGTGGGACTCTCCCGGCTCCAGGATCAGCTGGTACGCCCGCCCGTCCTCCTCCGGGAAGACGGTGCGCAGCGGCTCGTGCCGGGCCACCAGGTCGTCGACGGCCAGTCGCAGCGCGGCGGCGTCGAGCCGTCCGGTGAGCCGCCAGGCGAGCGGGATGTTGTACGTGGGGCTGGGTCCCTCCACCCGGTACAGCACCCACAGTCGCTGCTGGGCGAAGGAGAGCGGCAACCGCTCCGGGCGCTCCACCGGGGCGAGGGCGGGCGGTCGGGTGCCGGTCTCCCGACCGCCTTCCCGGAGGCGCTCGGCGAGCCGGGCGACCGTGGACGCCTCGAACACGGTCCGCAGGGAGACGTCCGCGGCGAACGCGGCCCGGATACGGGCGGCCAGTCGCATCGCGACGAGGGAGTGCCCGCCGAGGGTGAAGAAGTCGTCGTGGATGCCGACGCGTGCGACACCCAGGACGTCGGCGAACAGGCCGCAGAGGATCTCCTCGCGCGGGGTGCGCGGCAGGCCTTCGCCCGCCCCGGCCGCCGTGGTCGTGAAGTCGGGGGCGGGCAGGGCCCTGCGGTCGAGCTTGCCGTTGGGCGTGAGGGGCAGCGCGTCGAGGACGACGAAGGCCGCGGGGACCATGTGCTCGGGAAGCGCCGTGGCCAGGTGTCGGCGCAACGCGGCGGTGTCGACACCGGCGGAACGGCCGGAAGCGACGGAACCGGCGGAAGCGGCAGAGGCGGCAGAGGCGGCGGGGACCACGTAGGCGACGAGTTGCTGGTTTCGGGCGACGACGCTGACGTGGGCGACGGTGGCGTGGCGGGCGAGCACGGCCTCGATCTCGCCCAGCTCGATACGGAAACCCCGGATCTTCACCTGGTCGTCGGTCCGGCCCAGGTATTCGAGCGTTCCCTCAGTTGTCCAGCGTGCCAGGTCACCCGTGCGGTACATGCGTGAACCGGGTTCACCGAACGGGTCGGCTGTGAACCGTTCGGCCGTGAGTTCCGGGCGACCGAGATAGCCACGCGCCAACTGCACACCGGCCAGGTACAGCTCCCCCGCCACACCCGGCGGCACCGGTCGCAGCCCGGCGTCGAGGACATAGGCACGGGTGTTCCACACCGGCCGACCGATCGAGACCCGACCGGCCGACTCGGTGACCTGGGTCGCGGTGACGTCGACCGACGCCTCCGTGGGCCCGTACAGGTTGTGCAGCTCGGCCGGCAGTACGGCACGGAACCGCTGGGCCAGCTCGTCGGGCAGCGCCTCTCCGCTGCACATCACCCGACGCAGCCCGAGGCAGCCCGCCGCCGTGGGTTCCTCCAGGAACAGCTGGAGCATGGACGGTACGAAGTGCACGGTCGTGACGCTCTGCCCGTGGATCAGCTCGGCCAGGTAGACGGGGTCCTTGTGCCCCTCGGGCCTGGCGACCACGAGGGCCGCGCCGGTGATCAGCGGCCAGAAGAACTCCCACACCGACACGTCGAAACTGGACGGCGTCTTCTGCAGGACACGGTCGTCGCCGGTCAGCCCGTACTCCCCCTGCATCCACAGCAGACGGTTGACGATGCCCTCGTGCGGCACGACAACGCCCTTGGGGGTGCCGGTCGAACCGGAGGTGTAGATGACGTACGCGGGGCTCAACGGATCGTAGGCCGTGGGGAGTTCGCCATCCGGCACCCCCTCGGGAAGCACATCCCGGATCACCGCCACCGGACGGGCGTCCGCCAGCATGAACTCCAGCCGCTCCGCCGGGTAGTCGGCGTCGAGGGGCAGATAAGCCCCGCCCGCCCGGTGCACCGCCAGCAGCGCGACCACCAGTTCCACGGACCGGGGCAGAGCGACGGCGACCGTGCGTTCCGGGCCCACGCCCAGGCCGGCCAGTACGCGAGCCGTCCGCTCGACGCGGGCATCCAACTCCGCGTACGTCAGCCGCTGTTCGCCGAACACCAGCGCCAACGCGTCCGGCGTACGGGCCACCTGAGCCCGGAACAACTCCGGGAGGCTCCGGGACGTCACCTCACGAGCGGTGTCGTTCCAGTCCCCCAGCACAACCCGGCGCTCCGACTCCCCCAGCACCTCCAGGTCCCGTACGAGGGCGTCAGGTTCTCCCGCCACCTGTTCCAACAGCCGCACCAGCCGCTCGGCCGTCCGGGTGGCCGTCGGCTCGTCACAGAGGTCGGTCGCGTACTCCAGGAGAAGGGTCAGTCGGTCCGACTCGTCCACGAAGGTGAAGTGGAGGTCGAACTTGGCCATACCGGTGTCCATGTCGAACCACTCGGTCGGCATACCGAGCACGTCGGGGTCGCCGTCGGGCCGGAAGTGGTAACCCAGCATGACCTGGAAGAGCGGGTTGCGGCCGGGCACGCGGACCGGGTTGAGCGCCTCGACGACCTGGTCGAAGGGCAGGTCCTGGTGCTCGAACGCGGCGAGGGACGATTCCCGTACCCGCGCGAGGAGTTGCCGGAAGGTCAGTTCACCGCCCGACAGGTCCGTCCGCAGCACGAGCGTGTTCACGAAGAAGCCGACCAGGTCGTCCAGGGCATCGTCCGTGCGGCCCGCGATGGGGGCGCCGAGGGGGATGTCGTCCCCGGCACCGAGGCGGTGCAGGAGGGCGGCCGTCGCGGCCTGGAACAGCATGAACATGCTGGTGCCGGTGGTGCCGGACAGGTCGCGCAGGGCCTGTCCGGTGTCCGCGGGCAGCTGCAGGCGTACCTTGCCGCCGCGCCCCGTGGGCTCGGCCGGGCGGGGCCGGTCGAGAGGCAGCGGCAGTTCCTCGGGGAGACCGCTCAAGGTCTCCGTCCAGTGGGCGAGTTGGCCCGCTCCGACCTGACCGAGCAGTGCGTCCTGCCAGAGGGTGTAGTCGGCGTACTGGACCGGCAGCGGTGCCCACTCGGGGGCGCGGCCCGCGCGCCGGGCTCGGTAGGCGGCGGTGAGGTCGGCCAGGAACGGACGGTCGGACCACTCGTCGGTGGTGATGTGGTGGAGGACGACAGCGACGACGTGATCGGCCGGGCCGACCCTCAACACCTCGCAGCGCAGCGGGAGTTCGCTTGTGAGGTCGAAGGGCCGGCGCTGGGCGGCCTCGATCCGGTCGGCCAGCTCCTTCTCCCCGCAGTCCGTCACGGTGAACTCGGGGTCGGCCTCGGCCGCAGCGACGATCAGCTGGTACGGCTCCCCGTCCTGCTCGGGGAACAGGGTCCTCAGCGCCTCATGGCGTCCCGCCACGTCCCGCACGGCCGCCCTGAGAGCGTCGAGGTCCAGGTCGCCACGGAGGCGGAAGACCAGGGGGAAGTTGTAGGCGACGCCGCTGCCGGTGATCCGTTCGACGAGCCACAGGCGGAGCTGGGCGGCCGACAACGGGACACGCTCGGGACGCGCGGTGACGGTGACGGCCGGGCGGGCCGGGCCAGAGGTGTCGGCGCGGGACGCCAATTGCTCGGGCGTGGGTGCCTCGAACAGATCCCGGATGGCCAGTTCGGCGCCCAGCTCGGTGCGGGCGCGGCTGATGAGGCGGGTGGCGAGCAGGGAGTGGCCGCCGAGGTCGAAGAAGCTGTCCTCGGCGCCGACTTCGGGCAGGCCGAGCACCTCCGCGAAGAGCCTGCAGAGCACCTCTTCCCTAGGGGTGCGCGGCCCCCGGCCGGTGCCGAGGGCGACGGCCGGCTCGGCGTCGGGCAGGGCCCGTACGTCCAGCTTGCCGTTGTCGTTCATGGGCAGCCGGTCGAGGGTGACGAACGCGGCCGGGACCATGTAGTCGGGCAGCCGCTGCTTGAGGTCGTCGCGGAGCTGCCGGATCAGGCTGCCCGCGTCTCGGGCGGCCGTCGGTGCGTTGGCGTACGGGGCCGCTCCGCCGCCGGGAAGATAGAGGCCGGCGGTCAGCGGAGGTACCTCGCCGGGGACGAACACGGCGTCGTAGGTGCCGGTTTCACCGGACCAGGTGGTCAGGACGCGGTGCCCGAGGCCTGCGGCGAGGTCGCGGAGGGTCTCCGGGTCGACTCCCCCAGGGGTGCCGATACGGGCGTCGGGGATGCCGGTGAGGCGTACCGGGAGCGCGGTCAGCGGACCGGTGAGATCGCCGCTGTCCAGGCCGTGTCCAATCGTGTCGAAGGGAACGGTGAGAACGTCCGTCAGTCGCAGGCCCGGCTCGTCGGCGTACAGCACCGCGTCGTAGCGGTAGCGGGTGAGTTCGTTGTGGTGGCGGGCCTGCTTGGTGCGGAGGTCGACGCCGTAGCCGAGGGTGGTGAAGTAGTCGGGGTCGACGAGGAGTTCCTTCTCCAGGCGCAGACCGCGTTCGACGGCCCGGACCGACGCGTCGCCGGTGAGGCCCTTCGCCTCCTGGATCTCGGCCTGGAAGGCGCGGGCGAGCCGCAGGTTGCGGACGTCACCGACGAACAGCGCGCCGCCGGGGGCGAGTAGCTCCATCGCCCCCCGGATCACCGAGGTCAGGTAGTCGATGCTGGGGAAGTACTGGATGACGGAGTTGATGACGATGGTGTCGAACCAGCCGTCGCCGGGCAGCCCGCTGAGGTCGTCGGCGGGCTGGGCGCGGAGGGTGACCCTGGCGGCCAACTCCGGGTCCTGGAGCAGCTCCTGGCCGATCTTGCGGATGACGGGGGCGGCGAAGTCGGTGGCCCAGTAGGCCTCGGCCTCCGGGGCGAGCCTGGACAGCAGCAGGCCCGAGCCGACGCCGATCTCGAGAATCCTGCGCGGCTTCAGCGAGCGGATCCGCTCCACCGTCGCCTCGCGCCACTCCCGCATGTGGTCGAAGGGGATGGGCTGCCCGTCGTAGGAGGAGTCCCAGCCGGCGTACTCCTCGGTGAAGACGGCGGTGCTGATCTCCTCGTACTCGTCGGAGTAGATCTCCTGCCACTCGCCGACCTGGTCGCGTTCGGCGGAGGCCCGGTCGTCTCCCGCGAGTTGGGCGGGGACGACGTAGCCGACGAGGCGTTCGTCGCGGACGATCACGGCGGCGTGGGCGACCCGGTCGTGCTGGGCGAGGGCGGTCTCGATCTCGCCCAGCTCGACGCGGTAGCCGCGGATCTTGACCTGGTCGTCGGTGCGGCCGAGGAAGTCGAGGTTGCCGTCGGGGTTGCGGCGGACCAGGTCACCGGTGCGGTACATGCGCTCGCCGGGTTCGCCGAACGGGTCGGCGACGAATCGTTCGGCGGTGAGGGCGGGCCGGTTCAGATAGCCGCGGGCCAGGCCGATGCCCGCGATGTACAGCTCGCCCGGCACGCCCTCGGGGACCGGTCGCAGCCAGGCGTCCAGGATGTGGGCGCGGGTGCCACGGATCGGGCGGCCGACGGTCGGGGTCGCGCTGTCGAGGGTGCCGCCGCCCAGGGTGTTGATGGTGTACTCGGTGGGCCCGTACAGGTTGTAGCCGTAGGTGCCCTCGGTGTCGCGCAGCCGGTTCCACACGGTCTCCGACACGGCCTCGCCGCCGAGCAGCACCAGCGGCGGACGGTGTCCCTCCAACAGGCCTTCCTCGATGAGGAGATGGGCGTAGGTCGGGGTCACGTTGACGACGTCGACGCGATGACGCTCGCAGTAGGCGACCAGTGCCTCGGCGTCGCGCCTCAACTCCTCGTCGCAGATGTGGACCTCATGTCCTTCGACCAGCCACAGCAGTTCCTCCCACGACATGTCGAAGGCGAAGGAGACGGTGTGCGCGATACGCAGTCGACGTCCGCCCGCCGACGCGATCGCCGGTTCGAAGATCTCCTTCTGGTGGTTGAGCTGCATGTTGGTCAGACCCCGGTAGGGCGTGACGACGCCCTTGGGCCGGCCGGTGGAACCGGAGGTGTAGATGACGTACGCCGGGTGTTCCAGGCTGAAGGCGACGGAGACCGGGTCACCGGGCAGCGAGGCGAGTTCGGCGGCTGTCTCGGGGTCGTCGAGCAGGACGCGGGGCGTCTCGCCCACCAGTCGCGCCGACACGGCGGCCGTGGACAGCAGCATCGTCGGGCGGGCGTCGTCGAGCATCGCGGCGAGCCGGTCGTCCGGGTAGTCCAGTTCCAGGGGCAGATAGGCGGCGCCCGTGCGCAGTACGGCGAACAGGGCGACGACCATGTCGAGGGAACGGGGCAGCCCGAGGGCCACGACCCGCTCGGGGGCGGCGCCCCGCGCGATCAGCAGCCGTGCCATCCGGTTGATGCGGGTGTCGAGTTCGGCGTAGGTGAGGGTGCGGTCGCCGAAGACGACGGCCGTGGCGTCGGGGGTGGCGGCGGCCTGGGTGGCCAGCAGGTCGGCGATGGTCTCCGTGGGGTCGGGAACCCGCCCGGCGGCCCGCTCACGCTCCAACTCGGCGTGTTCGGCCGGGAGCAGCGGGTCGAGACCGCCCACCGGGGCGTCGAGGTCCCGGGTGAGCCGGTCCAGGAGCAGGGTGAAGCGGTCGAGCAGGTCCCGCGCCCGGGGGCGGGCGATCACGTCCGCCCGGTGGGTCAGGGTGACCTGGATGGAGCGGCCCGGGGTGACGACGAGGTTGACCGGGTAGTGGGTCGCGTCGACGTTGGCGACGGCCGTGGCGCCGTGTCGGTCGCCGAGCTCGGCGAGCCGCTCCTCGGTGTCGTTGTTGCGCAGCACGAACAGCGTGTCGAAGAGACGCCGGTGGCCGGTCTCGGCCTGCAGGACACCCAGGCCGAGGTACTCGTACGGCATGACGGCGAGCCGTTCGTCCTGGACGCGCCGCAGCAGCGCGAGCACCGGCTCGGCCGGGTCGTAGGCGATGCGGGCGGGGACGGTGTTGAGGAACATGCCGATGACGTGCTCGATGTCCGGCACCTCGCTCGGCCGGCCGGCGACGGTCGTGCCGAAGACGACGTCGGTACGGCCGGTGGCGCCGGCCAGGGTGAGCCCCCAGGCGGCGTTGAGCACGGTGTTGAGGGTCAGTCCGTGGACGCGTCCGACGGTGCGCAGCCGTTCGCCCACCTCGTCGGGGACGAGGACGTCGAGGCTTTCCGGGATATCCGGTTCCAGCCCCTGGTCGGCGGCGGCGAGCAGGGTGGGTTCGTCGAGTCCGGCGAGGGCCCGGCGCCAGGCGTCGGTGGCGACGGCCGTGTCCTGGACCTCCAACCAGGTCAGGTAGTCACGGTAGTTGCCGGGCGCGGGCAGGGTGCTCGCGTCGCCGCCGTTCTCGTACAGGGCGAAGAGCTGGTCGAGGAAGATCCAGGCGGACCAGCCGTCCCAGAGGAGCAGATGGCGCCCCACGATCAGCCGGTCGCCCCGGTCCGCGCCGAGGCGGACGAGGAGCATGCGGAACAGCAGCGGCCTGGTGAGGTCGAAGCGGCGGGAGCGCTCGGCCTCGGTCAACTCCCTCATCCGTACGTCCTGTTCGGCTTCCGGCAGCCCGGACAGGTCGACCTCTTCGAGGGGGATGTGGGGGTCGCGCACGATGAACTGCACCGGCTGACGCAGGCCCTCACTGGTGAACCCGGCGCGCAGGCTGGGGTTGCGGGCCAGCAACACCCGTACGGCGGCGCGGAGTCGACCGGTGTCGAGGGGTTCGGCGAGGTCGAAGGACTCGTGGACGGTGTAGACGTCCAGGGCACTGTCGTCGTACGTGGAGTGGAAGAACAGGCCTTCCTGGAGCGGGGCGAGCGGCCAGATGTCCTCGACGGGGGCGGGGCTGAGCCGGTGGACGCGCTCGGTCTCCTCGGCCGTGAGGGCGAACGAGGAGCGCGGGGCGGCCACTTCGGCCACGGGCGCCGCCGCTGCGGCGAGGGCGGCCGGGGTGCGGTGCTCGAACACGTCACGCGGGCCCAGGTCCAGGCCTGCCCGGCGGGCGCGGCTGGAGACGCCGATGGAGGTGATGCTGTCGCCGCCGAGCATGAAGAAGTCGTCGTCGACACCGACGTCTTCGAGCTTCAGTACGGCGGCGAAGATCCCGGTGAGGGCTTGTTCCCGCTCGTTGCGGGGCGCGCGCGTCTGAGCTCGTACCGCCTGTGGGGCGGGCAGCGCGGCCCGGTCGAGCTTGCCGCTGGGGGTCAGCGGGAGGGCGGCGAGAACGACGTAGGCGGCCGGTATGACGGCGGCGGGCAGATCCTGGGCCAGCGCGGCCTGGAGTTCGGCGGGCGGCGGGACCTCGGTGTCACGGGCCGGCACTACGTAGGCGACAAGTTGGCCACCGTTCACGGTGACGGCGGCCTGGGCGACAGCCGTCTGACGGCTCAACGCGGCCTCGATCTCGCCGAGTTCGATCCGGTTGCCCCGGATCTTCACCTGCCGGTCGGTGCGGCCGAGGTACTCGATCACACCGTCCGCGCGGCGGCGCACGAGGTCACCGGTGCGGTACATGCGCGCACCGGGCTCCCCGTACAGGTCGGCGACGAACCGTTCGGCGGTCAGCCCGGGCCGGGCGTGGTAGCCGCGTGCCAGCTGGACCCCGGTCAGGTACAGCTCGCCGGGCACGCCTTCGGGCGTGGGGCGCAGGCAGGAGTCGAGGACGCGCAGGCCCGTGTTCCACACCGGACGCCCGATGGGCACGGTGGTGCCGGGTGCGCCGTCGTAGGGGTGGAACGTCACGTCGACGGCGGCCTCGGTGGGGCCGTACAGGTTGTGCAACGGTACGCCGGTCAGCTCGCGCCAGCGGGCGGCGGCGGCGCCGGGCAGCGCCTCGCCGCTGCTGAACACGTTGCGCAGGGTCGCCGCCCAGGCCGGGTCGGCGGTGATCTCGTCGGACTGGAGGAACGCCTCCAGCATCGACGGCACGAAGTGCAGGGTGGTGACGCCCTGTTCGCGGATCAGCCCGGCGAGGTAGGCGGGGTCGCGGTGTCCGTCCGGGCGGGCGAGGACCACGGCGGCGCCCTCGCACAGCGCCCAGAAGAACTCCCAGACGCTGACGTCGAAGCTGGCCGGGGTCTTCTGCAGCACCCGGTCACCGGCGGTCAGTCCGTACTCGCCCTGCATCCACGCCAGCCGGTTGAGGATGGCCCGGTGGGTGACGACGACACCCTTGGGGCGGCCGGTGGAGCCGGAGGTGTAGATCAGGTAGGCCGGGTCGTCGGGGTGGGTGGGGCGAGGTTCGGGACCGGTCTCCTCGCCCGGGGTGTCGAGCAGCAGGAGGGCGTGCCCGGCGGGGAGTCGCGGGGCGGTCGCCGAGGTGGTCACCACCGTCGCGGTACCCGAGTCGGCGAGCATGTGGGCCACCCGGTCGGCGGGATAGTCCACGTCGACCGGGAGATAGGCGGCGCCCGACTTCAGGATGCCGAGCAGGGCGACCATCAGTTCGGCCGAGCGCGGCACGGCGACGGCGACGACCGTGCCGGGGCCGGCGCCCCGTGCGGTCAGTCGGCGCGCCAACTCCGCGGCTCTGTCGTCGAGTTCGCGATAGGTGAGTGTCTCGCCCCCGTACACGACCGCGGTCGCCCGCGGGCTGCGCGCGACCTGTGCCTCGAAGGCCGCCGCGAGGGTCGTGCCGGGGATGTCACGGGGTTCGCCGGTCGGGTGGGCGTCGAGGAGTTCGTCGGCCGAGAGGAGCTCCACGTCCGCGACGCGCTGCCCGGGGTCCGCGGCGAGGGCGTGCAGGATGCGGGAGAGCCGGTCCGCGATCCGGCGTACGGCGTCGGAGTCGAGCCGCTGGGCGTGGTGCTTGAGCCGCAGGTCGAGCCGTCGGCCGGGCTTGACGATCAGGGCGAGCGGATAGTGGACGGCGTCGTGGAACTCGTGGCCCGTCAGCCGGAGCGTGCCCGTCGGGTCGGCGAGGCCGGTCGCGGCCGGGTAGTTCTCGAAGACGACGAGGGTGTCGAAGAGTTCACCCGCGCCCGCGAGGCCGGCGACGCGCTGGAGTTCGGCGAGACCGAGGTGCTGGTGGTCCAGCAGTTGGGCCTGTTCGTCCTGGAGGCGGCCGAGGAGGTCGCCGAGGGTGTCGGAGGGTTCCCAGCGAAAGCGCGTCGGGAGCGTGTTGATGAACAGGCCGACCATGGACTCGATGCCCTCGACCTCGGCGTCCCGCCCTGAGACCGTCGTCCCGAACACCACGTCCTGACGTGCCGTGAGCCGCCCGACGAGCAGGCCCCAGGCGCCCTGGACGACCGTGCCCAGGGTCACTCCGTGCTCGCGTGCCCGGGCTGCGAGCCGGGCGGTCACCTGCTCGGACAGTTCGAGGCGGATCTGTGCGGGCTCGACGCGTGTGCCGTCCGCGGGCGAGTCGACGAGCCGGGTGGGCTCCTCGACCCCCGCGAGAGCCGTGCGCCAGGCGGTGCGCGCGGCCTCGCGGTCGGCGGTGGCCAGACGGCGCAGATAGGCGCTGTAGGGCGCGGGCTGCGGCAGCGGGGCCGGGGTGTCCCCGTAGGAGGCCATCAGTTCGCGGTGCAGGACGGGCAACGACCAGCCGTCGGCGACGATGTGATGGAACGTCAGAAGCAGCCGGCTGCGGTGGTCGTCGAGTCGGACGAGCGCGCAGCGCATGAGGGGCGGGTTGGCGAGGTCGAAGCGGCGGACGCGTTCGGCGGCGGCGACCGCGTCGGCCAGCGGTGCGCGGGCAAGCCCGGGGTGGACGGTCAGGTCGACCTCTCGCCAGGGCAGTTCGAGGTCCGCGGCGACGATCTGCACGGGCTGGCCGTCGGGGTGGCGGCGGAAGCCGGCGCGCAGCGGGGCATGCCGGTCCAGGACGCGCTGGGCGGCGCGGCGCAGGGCTTCGCCGTCGACCGGACCGGTCAGGTCGAGGGCCTGCTGCACGACGTAGGCGTCGAGGTCCGCGCCGTCGACGAGCGAGTGGAACCAGAAGCCCTCCTGGAGGGGGCTCAGTGGCAGCACCTCCTCGACGGTGACGGGGAACTCGCCCTGTATCTCTGCCAGTTCGGCCTGCGTGAGGGTGATCAGCGGGGCGTCCGGCTCCGCGTCCTCCCTCACCACGTCCCTGACCACTTCGCCGGCCGCGGCCGCGAGTGCGGCGACCGTGCGGTGTTTGAAGACGTCCCGGGAGGTGAGGCGCAGGCCCGCGCGGCGGGCGCGGACGAGGAGCTGGATGGCGGTGATGCTGTCGCCGCCGAGGGCGAAGAAGTCGTCGTCGATGGTGGCCGAGCGCAGGCCGAGGACGTCGGCGTAGGCCGCGCACAGCAGTTCCTCGCGGGCGTCACGGGGTGTGCGTCCGGCGCTGAGGGCGGCGTAGTCGGGGGCCGGCAGCGCGGCCGCGTCGAGCTTGCCGCTCGGGGTGACCGGAAGGCGGTCGAGGGGGACGACGGCCGCGGGCACCATGTACTCGGGGAGTTGCTCGGCCGCGTACGAACGCAGCGCCCGCATCAGGGCGTTGACGTCCCGGAAGGGTGCCGGGCGGTTGGCGTGCGGGGCAGTCCCGGAAGGACGGTACAGGCCGGTGAGGGGTGTGTCACCGGCGGCGAACACGACGTCGAGGCTGCCGTCGTCGGCGTTGCCGTTCCACGTGATGGCGGTCCGCAGGCCGTGGCGTGCGCCGAGGGCGTGGAACACCTCGGGGTCCGGGGCGTCCGCGGTGCGGCTGCTGTCGTCCAGCGCGGACAGCGCGGCCAGGTCCTCCGTGAGGCGGGCGTTGGGTACGCCGGTGACCCGGAGCAGTGCGGGGCCCTCGGTCAGACGGGCTTCGAGTGCGTCCGGACCGCTCCAGACGATCTCCGCGCCGGCGGCGGCAGGCTCCTGGGCGGTGGCCTGCTTCTGCCTGCTGAGCACGACGTCGTAGCGGTAGCGGGTCAGTTCGTTGTGGTGGCCGCCGCGCTTGACGTGGATCTCGGCGTCGAAGCCGTCGAGGGCCGCGAAGTAGTCGGGGTCCAGCAGGAGTTCGCCCTCCCAGGCGACCGACCGCTCCACGGCGGCCCGCAGTGCCTGCTTGTCCCGCGTGTCACGGGTGCGGCGGCTTTCGACGGCCGCGCGCAGACAGCGCAGCAGCCGGGCGTTGCGCACGTCGCCGATGAACAGCCGGCCGCCGGGGGCGAGGAGCGTGTCGACCGCCCGGACGACCTCGGTCAGATAGTCGGCGCTCGGGAAGTACTGGGCGACCGAGTTGATGACGACGGTGTCGAAGTGGCCTTGCGGCAACCCCGTGGTGTCGTGGGCGGGTTGGGCGGACAGCCGTACCCGGTCGGTGAGTTCCGGTACCGCGTCGACCTGTGTGCGCAGGGCGCGTACCGCCTCCTCGGAGAGGTCGGTGCCCCAGTACTCCGTGCAGTCGGGCGCGACGCGGGAGACGATCAGGCCGCTGCCGACGCCGATCTCCAGCACGCGGCGGGGCGCGAGTTCCCTGATGCGGGCGACGGTCGCCGCACGCCACTCGCGCATCTCCTCGACGGGGATGGGCAGCCCGTCGTACATGCTGTTCCAGCCCGCGAAGTTCTCACGGAGACCGGCCAGTTGCTCCTCGCTGCCCTCCGATCCGGCTGCCGCGTAGAGGAGTTCGTGGAGGTCCTTCCACTCCCGGACCTGTTCGGTGGCGTCCGGGGCGGTCTCACCGTCCAGGGCGGGGACGATGTAGGCGGCGAGGCGCCGGTCGCCGGGCCGGTCCTCGCGGATGACGACCGCGGCCTGGTCGACGGCCGGGTGGCCGCGCAGGACGGACTCGATCTCGCCCGGTTCGATACGGAAGCCGCGGATCTTCACCTGGGAGTCGGCGCGGCCCAGGAACACCAGACGGCCGTCCGCCTGCCAACGGACCAGGTCGCCGGTGCGGTAGAGGCGTTCGCCCGGGGCGCCGAACGGGTCGGCGACGAAGCGCTCGGCGGTCAGGTCGGGCCGCCCGAGGTAGCCGCGGGCGAGCCCGGCGCCGCCGAGGTACAGCTCACCCGGAACACCGGCCGGGACGGGCTTCAGGCGCGCGTCGAGGACGTACGCCCGTGTGCCGGGGTCCGCGATGCCGATCGGGACGACGGAGCCGGCCGGGATGTCGGGGTCGCACAGGCCGAGGGTGGAGTTGGTGGTGGCCTCGGTGGGGCCGTACGCGTTGAACATCATCCTGCCGCGCGCGTACCGTCCGACCAGCTCGGGCGAGACGCGTTCGGTGCCCGCGAGCAGGGTGGCGGGCGGGAGTTCGACGTTCTCGGGCATCGCGGCGAGCAGCGCGGGCGGCAGGATCATGAAGGTGATGCCGTGCGCGTGGGCGTAGTCGGCCAGGGCGGGGCCGGGCACCCTGCGCTCGGACGGTACGACGACGAGCCGGCCGCCGGACAGCAGGCCCAGGCACAGGTCCCAGAACGCCACGTCGAAGCTGGGCGAGGCGAACTGGAGCACCCGGCTGTGCGGTCCGATCCCGAACCGCTCGGTCTGGGTGGCGACCAGCTTGGCGACACCGGCGTGGGTGAGGACGACACCCTTGGGGCGGCCGGTGGAGCCGGAGGTGTAGATGACGTAGGCGGCGTTGGCGACGGTCAGCGTGCCCGCGTCGGCGCCCGCCGACCGGACTTCCCGCAACTCCCGCACGATGTCGGGCGAGTCGAGGACGACGACTGCCGTGCCGTCGTTCGCCGGGATGTCGTCGGCGACCTCCTCGGTGGTGACCAGGCAGACGGGGCCGGCGTCGGCGAGCATGTAGGAGATGCGGTCGGCCGGGTAGTCGGTGTCGACGGGCAGATAGGCGGCGCCCGACTTCAGCACGGCGACCTCGGCGACGATCAGCTCCGCCGACCGGGGCACGGCGAGGGCGACCACCCGCTCGGGTCCGGCGCCCCTGGCGATCAGGGCGGCTGCCAACCGGCCCGCGCGGTCGTCCAGTTCGGCGTAGGTGAGCGCGGTGTCCTCGAAGACCAGCGCGATGTCGTCGGGGCGCAGCCGTACCTGGTCGGCGAACATCTCCGGCCAGGTGCGCAGCGGGATGTCGTGGCCGGTGTCGTTCCATTCGAGCAGGACGCGGTGGCGTTCCTCGGCGCCGAGCAGCTCCAACTCGCCCACGGGGGTGTGCGGGTGGGCGAGGGCGGCGGTGAGCAGGGTCGTGTAGTGGCCGGCGACGCGCTCGGCGGTCGCTGCCTCGAAGAGGTCCGCGCGGCAGGTCACGTACAGGTCGCCGGCGCGGACTCCGAGGACGAGGTCCAGCAGGTCGTCGTCACCCGGCACGTCGCCGAACGCGGTGTTGAACAGCAGGCCGCCACCACGGGTGGGTTCCGGGCTCAACCAGCCGACCAGGGTGGCGCGTTCGACCCGGTGGGCCCGCAGGTCCTCGCACGACCGGGCCACCTGGCGTACGAGGTCCGTGAAGGACCCGCCGCCGTCGACAGCGATCCGGAGCGGCAGGCCGTCGTACCCGAAGGTGATGTCGTGGCCGCCGCTGTAGCGGTGCAGGAGTGCGGCGTACGCGGCCAGGAGGGTCGATTCGTCCGCCTCCGCCGCCAGCGGGCGGCGGAGGGTGTGCCGTTCACCGGTGGGGCGCAGCGGGTACGGGAAGTCGACCGGGACAGCGGTCTCCTGCGGGAGCGGTGCGAGGCGCCGCCGCCAGAAGGCCGCTGGCGCGCCTTCCGCGTCGTCGTCGACACCGGGCACACGTACTTCGAAACCGGACACAGGCGACCGTGCCTCCAGGGTGTACGGACCGGCTGAGCCGGAGGACCGCAGGCCATACTAAGGTAAGCATTACCTAACCAAAAGACCCCACTCTCGGCGGACCCATCACTCGCCACTACTATTAAGGCCTGCCTAACCTAAGGGAGTTATCCGGTGGAGACCGCACGGTGACGCCGGGGAGAAGGGTTCGCCCCGTTCTTCTCGTGGCAGTTCTCGGCGCCGTCCTGCTCGGGCTGTGTCTTCTGTCACTCGCTCTCGGCGCGGCCAGCATTCCGCCCGATCAGGTGGTGCGGGCACTGTTCGGTGACGCGCCCAGCCGGTTCGTGGACAACGTCATCTGGTCGGCACGGGTACCTCGCACGGCGCTCGGGCTGACCGCCGGGGCGGCGCTCGGTCTGTCGGGCGCGCTCATGCAGGCGCTGACACGCAACCCGCTGGCGGACCCCGGGATCCTCGGGGTGAGTGCCGGTGCCTCGTTCGCGATCGTGCTGGCCGTCGGAGTGTTCGGAGTCGTTACGTTCTACGGGTACGTGTGGTTCGCGTTCGCGGGTGCGATGGCGGCCAGCGTCCTCGTGTATCTGCTGGGCGGACTCGGGCGTTCCGGGCTCACACCGGTCAAACTGGCGCTGGCGGGCATCGCCGTGACCTCCCTGCTCTCCTCGTTCACCAGCGCGATCGTGCTGACCGACCCCGACGCGCTCAACCGCTACCGCTTCTGGTCGGCCGGTTCGATGGCCGACCAGGACGGCGAGACCGTCCTGCGGATCCTGCCCTTCCTCGCCGTGGGCGCGCTGCTGGCCTTCGCCAGTGCGCCCGCCCTCAACAGCATGGCTCTCGGAGACGACGTGGCCGCCTCCCTCGGCCGGCGGCTGGGCCTGGTACGGCTCCAGGGCGTCACCGCGGTCACCCTCCTCACCGGGGCCGCCGTCGCGGTCATCGGTCCGGTCGTCTTCATCGGGCTCGTGGTGCCCCATGTCGCCCGCGTGCTCGCCCAGATGGCGGGGATCGGCCCCGACCAGCGCTGGCTGCTGCCGCTGTCCGCCGTGCTCGCGCCGAGTCTGCTGCTCGCCGCGGACATCATCGGGCGCATGGTGGCCCGGCCCGTCGAGGTCCAGGCCGGTGTGATCGTCGCCTTCATCGGCGGGCCGTTCTTCATCGCCCTGGTGCGGCGCCGGAAACTGGCGGAGGTGTGAGGATGACGAACCCCAGGTCCGCCGTCGACGCCGCCACTCCGACGCCCGCCGCCCCTTCCCTCCGCGTCCAACGGACCTACCGGCCGGCCTTCCCCCCGGTCTCCGGGATCCTCCGGCCCCGCCTGGTCACGGTGACCGCTCTGCTCGCCGTGGGCACGTTCCTCCTCTTCTGCTGGAGCCTGACGATCGGCGACTACCCGATCGCGTTCACCGACGTCGTACGCGCCCTGGCCGGCTCCGGCGACCCCGGCACCGTGCTCGTCGTCCAGGAACTGCGGCTGCCACGCTCGCTGGTGGGGCTGCTGGCCGGCATCGCGTTCGGCATGTCCGGCGGCCTGTTCCAGACCATGACCCGCAATCCGCTGGCCAGCCCCGACATGATCGGCCTCACCCAGGGCGCGGGAACGTTCGTCGTCGCGGGCATCGTCCTGGGCTGGGACGGCGGTCTCGGCACCCAGGCGCTCGGTCTGCTCGGCGCGCTGACCACGGCCCTCGTCGTGTACGCGCTGGCCTGGCGGCGTGGCACCACCGGCTACCGGATCATCCTGGTCGGCATCGGCGTCGCCTGGATCTGTACGAGCGCCACGGACTACCTGGTCGCGAGGGGCGGCCGGTTCCAGGCGCAGGCCGCGCTGGGCTGGCTGGTCGGCAACCTCAACGGCCGTACATGGTCGGATGTCGGGCCGCTCGCGATCGCCCTGGCCGTCCTGCTGCCGACGGCACTGCTGCTCGGCCGCCTGCTGCGCACGCTCCAGCTGGGCGACGACGTGGCGACCGGCCTCGGCACCCGCGTACAGCCGGTACGCCTCGCCGTCCTGCTCGTCGGCGTCGGGCTGATCGCCTTCGCGACCGCGGCCGCCGGACCCGTCGCCTTCGTGGCGCTGGCCGCCCCGCAGATCGCCCAGCGCCTCGCACGCACCGCCTGGCCGCCCACGCTCGCCTCTGGACTGACCGGGGCGCTGATGGTCCTGGGCAGCGACCTGATCGCCCGTACGGCCGTCTCCGGCACGGAACTGCCGGTCGGAATCGTCACCGGCGTGCTCGGCGCGCCCGTCCTGCTCTGGCTGCTCGTCCGCGCCAACCGCGCGGGTTCAGGAGGCTGACCCCATGTCTACGGACCCCAAGGCCACCACGACCACCGAGGACGCCATGCCGGTCGATCCCCTGCCCACCACCGCGGAACCGGCCGCGGACCCGGATCTCAGGGCGACGGGACTGCGCCTGTCGTACGACAACCGGGTGGTCGTGGACGGCCTCGACCTGGCCGTGCCGCCGGGCCGGATCACGGCCATCGTCGGCGCCAACGCCTGTGGGAAGTCGACGCTGTTGCGTGCCCTGGCCCGACTGCTCGCCCCCCGCGAGGGTGCCGTCCACCTGGACGGCCGGGCCCTCCAGTCCATCCCCACAAGGGAGTTGGCCCAGCGTCTGGGTATCCTGCCCCAAAGCCCGGTCGCACCCGAGGGGTTGACGGTGATCGACCTCGTCAACCGGGGCCGTTCACCGCACCAGACGTGGTGGCGCCAGTGGTCGAAGGCCGACGAACAGGCCGTACGCGAGGCGCTCGCCGCGACCAACATGACCGACCTCGCGGACCGCCCGGTGGACGAGTTGTCAGGCGGCCAGCGGCAGCGGGCGTGGATCGCGATGGCGGTCGCCCAGGGCACCCCCGTACTCCTCCTCGACGAACCGACCACGTATCTCGACCTGGCCCACCAGATCGACGTACTGGACCTGATCACGGACCTCAACCGCCGCGAGAACCGCACCGTCGTGATGGTCCTGCACGACCTCAACCAGGCCTGCAGGTACGCCGATCACGTCGTCGCCATGAAGTCCGGGAGGATCGTGGCGGAGGGTCCGCCGGCGGAGGTGATCACGGCGGAAACGGTGGCGGACGTCTTCGACCTGACGTGCCGCGTCACCCTCGACCCGGTCAGCGACACCCCCATGGTGATCCCCATGGGCCGCCACCACCAGGACGTACGCGCCAAGTCGGCCTCGTGACCCGGTTTTCGCCCACGGGGCTGTTTCTCAGCCCGTCCGGCGTCTGAGGACGAGGCCCCTTCAGGGCCGACAGTGGGGGTCTGGGGGCGCAGCCCCCAGGGATGGGACGGGTAGGGGCGGCGGGGGCGAAACGTCCGGTCAGAGCCAGGCGCCGGCCCGGACCCCGTAGACCACGTTCCGACGCAGCGGCCCCTCCGGGACGGTCGGGTCGTCGAAGTCCCTGTCCGGGTCGTGGGTCATGCCGAGGCGGCGCATCACCGCCTGCGAACGGAGGTTGGTGACCGTCGTGATCGCCAGTACCTCTTCGAGGCCGAGACCCTTGTCGTCGAAGGCGTGAGCGATCACCGCGCGGGCGGCCTCGGTCGCGTATCCATGCCCCCACGCGCGCCGGGCCAGCCGCCATCCCGCCTCGACGCCGTCGAACGCCATGTCGTCCTCCACCGGGTCCAGCCCGGCGAAGCCGACGAACTCCCCCGTGCCCGTGACCTCCACCGCCCACCAGCCCCAGCCCCGTTCGTCGAGGTCGGACTGGAAGCGGGCGGCGGAGGCCTCGCTCTGCTCACGGGTGAGGATGCCCCCGAGGTGCTCGCGGACCTCGGGGTCGGCGTTCATGGCCGCCCATGGAGCGAGATCGGAGTCGCTCCAGGAGCGCAGGACGAGTCGTTGGGTTCGCAGATCCGGCATGGCGCCATCCTGACGTGATCACGCACCCGCGTCGAACGGGAATCCGCCCGCCCGCTCGCTCGCCCCACCACCCTCCCCCGGGTCAGGGCCGCGCCGTCAGGTACCCGCCCATCGTCCGGAAGTACTCCGTCGCCGCGATCTCCGACCCGCCCTCCGTCCGCACCCGCTTCACCAGCAGGCCCCGCAGCCGCCCGTTCCGGGCCTCCGTGCCCGCGACCACGACGATCCCGTCGCCCTCGCGGATGAAGATCCGGCCGGGGGTGCCGCCGTAGCAGCCCTCGGACACCTCGGCGTCGACGATGCGTATCCGCTGCCCCTTGTGATGGGTGAACGCGTTGGGATACGGGTCCGACTGAGCGCGGATCAGGCGTTCCAGGGACTCCGCCGGCCAGGTCCAGTCGATGCGGCTGTCCTCCAGGGACCGCTTGTGGAAGAAGCTCGCCCGGCTGCGGTCCTGGGGGATCCACTCCGCGCGGCCGGAGGCGATGAGCCCCAGGGACTCGTGGACGACCGGTGTGATCAAGTCCACAGTGCGATGGAAGAGGTCGGTCACCGTGTCGCGCGCACCCACCGGCACCGCCCGCTGAAGCAGCACGTCACCGGCGTCCAGCTCGGCGTTCATCCGGTGAGCGGTGACACCGACCTCCCGTTCGCCGTTGATCAGCGCCCAGATCAGCGGGGAGAAGCCGGCGTACGCCGGAAGCAGCGAGTCGTGGATGTTGAGCGTGCCGTGCTCCGGAAGGTCGAAGACCTCGGGGGGCAGGACCGTGCGCCAGTTGTTGGCGACAATCAGATCCGGCGCCAACTCCCGCAGTTTTGACAGGAGTTCGGGATCGTCCGGGCGGTTCCGCAGCAGGACCGGAATGCCGTGCTTCTCGGCGAGGTCGGCCACCGAGTCGTCCCAGATCTTCTCGTACACGTGGTCGCTCTTGGGGTGGGTGACCGCCAGGACCACCTCGTGCTCGGAGTCCAGCAGGGCCTGGAGCGTGCGGTGCCCCCAGGTCTGATAGCCGAACATGACGACCCGCATATTCGATCCTTCCGTAGGACACACCATTGCAAGGTAAGGCTAACCTTATTTAATATCAGTGGCGCCTAGGGGAAGGGAAGTTGCGGTGAACGCACTGCACGACGAGCCGGACGCCATCCATGACGTGCTCGGAATCGGATTCGGCCCGTCAAATCTGGCGCTGGCGATAGCCATCGCGGAACACAACGCACAAGCCGCGCCCGAGGAGCGGATCCACGCCGAGTTCCTGGAGCGCCAGCCACGGTTCGGCTGGCACCGGGGCATGCTCATCGACGACGCGACCATGCAGGTGTCCTTTCTCAAGGACCTGGTCACCATGCGCAACCCGACCAGCGACTTCAGCTTCCTGTGCTTCCTGCGGGACCGCGGCCGGCTGGTGGACTTCCTCAACGCGAAGACGCTCTTCCCGCTGCGGATCGAGTTCCACGAGTACTTCGAGTGGGCGGCGGCCCTGGTCGCGGACCAGGTGACGTACGACGCCGAAGTGGTCTCCGTGGAGCCCGTCCTGACCGAGGACGGCGAGGTCCGCTGGTTCGACGTCGCCGCCCGCGTGCCGGGCGATCCGGAGCGTACGGTGGTCCGCCGGGCCCGCAACATCTCGGTGGCCGTCGGTCTCGAACCGCACGTCCCGCCCGGCACCGCCCTGTCGGACCGCATCTGGCACAACAGCGAACTGGTGCCCCGCACGCGCGAGTTGACCGGCTCGGGCGCCTCCGTGGGCCGCATTCTCGTGCTCGGCGCGGGCCAGAGCGGTGCCGAGGCGGTCGACTATCTGCACCGCTCCTTCCCCGGCACCGAGGTCTGCGCGGTGTTCGCCAAGTACGGCTACACGCCCGCCGACGACAGCCCCTTCGCCAACCGGATCTTCGACCCGGAGGCGGTGGACGTCTACTTCCGGTCGCGGCCGGAGGTGAAACAGTCCCTGCACGACTACCACCGCAGCACCAACTACTCGGTGGTCGACATGGACCTGATCGAGACGCTGTACGCCACCATGTACCGCGAGAAGGTCCAGGGCACCGAGCGGCTGCGGATGCGCAACATCTCCCGTATCCGGGACGTCGAGCAGCTGGACGACCGGCTGGAGGTCACCGTCGAGTATCTCCCCACCGGAGAACGGGAGGTGCTCTCCTGCGACGTGCTCGTGCACGCCACCGGCTACCGCCCCCGGGACCTCGACACCCTGCTCGGCAGAGCCGCCAAGCTCTGCCTGCGGGACGACAACGACGCCGTACGGGTCGGCCGTGACCACCGGGTCGAGGCCGCACCCGAGGTCACCGCCGGCATCTACCTCCAGGGGGCGACCGAGCACACGCACGGTCTCACCTCGACCCTGCTGTCGACGACCGCCGTGCGCTCGGGAGAGATCCTCGACTCCCTGCTCACCCGTCGCGGGAGCGACATGGTCACCGGCGCTGGGCAAGCATTGTGAACTTAGGGTAGCCTCACCTACGTTTTAGCCTGCCCGAGTGCACGCGGCACCCGCGCTCAGGCAGGCCTCAGCCCCCAACTCGGGCCATTCCGGCCCTCACTGTCGTCCGATCCCGGAGGGGTACGGGTGAGTAGTCCTTCACAGCCGTCGGGGCGGGACGTCCTGCGCCGGTCGGTCCGTGGGCAGCGGCGTGACGTCGCCCTCGGCGCGCTCCTCGGCTCCGGCCACCAACTGGGCGAAGTGCTGGTGCCGGTCGTGATCGGTCTGGTCATCGACCGCGCCGTCACGGGCTCCGACACCGGCGCCCTGCTGAGGTGGCTCGCCGCCCTCGCCTTCATCTACGTCGGCCTCGCGCTCAGCTGGCGGTTCGGCGCCTGGTCCGCCGACCGGGCCGCCGCGCAGGCCGAACACACCCTCCGCATCACCCTCGTCCGCCGGATCCTGGCCCCCGGCGGCGGCGCCGAGGACGGCCGGCTGCCCGGCGCCCTCGCCAACATCGCCACCGAGGACGCCAAACGCGTGGGCGCCGTCAACATGGCGGCCATGGCCGGGATCTCGGCCCTCGCGGGCATCCTCGTGGGCGCGGTCGTCCTGCTGCGCATGTCCGTCACCCTCGGCCTCGTCGTACTGCTCGGCACGCCCGTGCTGCTGTGGCTGGGCCATCTGCTGAGCAAGCCGCTGGAGGCACGCAGCGAGGCCGAACAGGAACGGGCCGCGCACGCCTCGGCCGTCGCCGCCGACCTGGTGGCCGGCCTGCGTGTCCTCAAGGGCATCGGCGGCGAGTCCACCGCGCTGGCCCGCTACCGCGCCACCAGCCGCGACTCCCTCCAGGCCACCCTGAAGGCAGCCCGCGCACAGGCCTTCCAGAGCGGCATGGTGCTCGGCCTCACCGGCGCCCTGATCGCCGCCGTCGCTCTGGTCGGCGGCCGGCTCGCCGCCCAAGGGGACATCAGTCTCGGCCAGTTGGTGTCATCGGTCGGGCTCGCCCTCTTCCTCCTGGGCCCGCTGGAGGTGCTCGCCTGGGTCAACGCCGAGCTCGCCCAGGGCCGGGCCTCCGCGACCCGGATCGCCGAGGTACTGGCCGCCCCGCACGCCGTCACCCCGGGCGCGGCCACCCTGGACCGGCCGGTGCGCGGCGCGGTCCGCCTCACCGGTGTCAGCCACGGCGGCCTCCGGGGCCTCGACCTCGACATCGCACCGGGTGAGCTGCTCGGCGTGGTCGCGACCGACCCCGCGCACGCGACGGACCTGCTGCGCTGCCTGGCCCGGCAGTGCGACCCGGAGACGGGCAGCGTCGAACTGGACGGCGTACCCCTGCGGGACCTGGATCCCGCCGAACTGCGCACCGCCCTGCTGGTGGCCGAGCACGACGCCGACCTCTTCGAGGGCACCGTCCGGGGCAACGTCACGGCCGCGGCCCCCGAAGCCGCCGACCCCGAGCAGGCGATGACCGCGGCCGGTGTGGCCCAGGTCGCGCAGACCCTCCCGGACGGCGAGGACACGGCGGTCAGCGAACGGGGCCGCTCACTCTCCGGAGGCCAGCGTCAACGCGTCGCACTGGCACGGGCGTTGGCGGCCGAGCGGCCCGTCCTGGTGGTCCACGATCCGACCACCGCCGTCGACGCGGTCACCGAGGCGGGCATCGCCACCGGCGTCCGGGAGCTCCGCAAGGGCCGTACGACGGTCCTGGTGACCACCAGTCCCGCCCTGCTGTCGGTCACCGACCGCGTCGTACTGCTGGAGGACGGGCGAGTCACCGACACCGCCCCGCACGCGGACCTGGTCCACCGCCATGAGACCTACAGAGCGGCGGTGCTGGCATGAGCGACAACGAACTCACCGACGGAACACGCGAGTTGCTTCCTACCGCGACCACGGCCCGCACCCGTGCCGCCGTCCGTGAACTGGTCCGCCCGCACCGCCGACTCGCCATCGGCGCCTTCGCCGTGCTGGTCGCGGCGACCGCGGTCGGGCTGCTCGTCCAGCCGCTGCTCGGCCGCATGGTGGACCTGGTCGCCGAGCACCGCCCGCCCGACGATCTCACCCTCCCCGCCGTCCTCCTGATCCTGGTGGCCGCCGCCCAGGGCGTCGCCACCGCGCTCGGACTGTCCCTGGTGTCCCGGCTCGGGGAGACCGTGCTGGCCCAGTTGCGCGAGCGGTTCGTCGAGCGGGCGCTGCGGCTGCCCCTGGAGCAGGTGGAGAAGGCCGGCTCCGGCGACCTCAACGCCCGTGTCACCAGGGACGTCTCGGTGGTCGGCGAGGCGGTGCGGGGGGCCCTGCCGGAGCTTGCCCGCTCCCTGCTCGCCATCGTCCTGACCTTCGCCGCCATGGCCGTCCTGGACTGGCGCTTCCTGCTGGCCGCACTGCTCGCGGTGCCCATCCAGGCGGGAACCGCACGCTGGTACGTACGCAACGCCGTCCCCCTGTACGCCGAGCAGCGCGTCGCCACGGGCGCCCAGCAGCAGCAGTTGCTGGACACCATCGCGGGCGCCGGTACCGTACGGGCGTTCGGGCTGGAGGAGTCGCACACCGGGGCCGTCACCCGACGCTCCGCCGCGGCGGTCGCGCTGACGATGCGAGGCGTGCGGCTGGTGCTCGACTTCTACAACCGGCTGCACATCGCCGAGTACACCGGCCTCGCGGCGGTCCTGGTCACCGGGTTCCTGCTGGTGCGCGCCGACTCGGTGTCCATCGGGACCGCCACGGCCGCCGCGCTCTACTTCCACAGCCTCTTCGGTCCCGTCAACCAGGCCCTCGCGCTGCTCGACGACGCCCAGTCGGCGACAGCGGCACTGGCCCGGCTGGTCGGCGTCACGGACATACCGGCTCCCGAGTCCGCTCCCCCGGCCCGCACCGCACAGCACCGCGAGGCGGGCACGGTCACCGTCACCGGCGTCCACCACGAGTACGTGTCCGGGCGTCCCGTCCTTCGGGACGTGCATCTCACGCTGGCCGCCGGGGAGCGGGTCGCCCTGGTGGGGGCGAGCGGCGCGGGCAAGACGACGCTCGCCAAACTCATCGCGGGTGTGCACGAGCCGACCTCCGGCACGGTCCGGCTCACCGGCGCCTCGACGTCCCCCGACGGGCTGCGGGTCGCCCTCGTCACCCAGGAGACGCATGTCTTCGCGGGCCCGCTCGCGGACGACCTGCGGCTCGCCCGCGCCGACGCGACGGACGAGGCCCTGCGTGCGGCCCTGACCGAGGTGGACGCGCTGGACTGGGTGTCGGCTCTGCCCGAGGGCCTGGCCACCGTCGTCGGCGAGGGCGGGCACCGGATAACCGCCGCCCAGGTGCAGCAACTCGCCCTGGCCCGGCTGGTACTGGCGGATCCGCCGGTCGCCGTGCTGGACGAGGCGACGGCCGAGGCCGGCAGTTCCGGCGCCCGCCTGCTGGAGAGGGCGGCCGACCGGGCGATCGAGGGCCGCACCGCGCTCCTGGTCGCCCACCGTCTCACCCAGGCCGCCGACGCGGACCGGATCGTCGTCATGGACGGCGGCCGGATCGTGGAGAGCGGCACCCATGACGAGCTGTGCGCGGCTGCCGGAACCTACGCCCTGCTCTGGCAGGCCTGGTCCGGCACCCGTCCGCCGGCCGAGAAGCCCCCCACGCGTCCCAGCACCGATACGACCACCACCGTGAAGGACCACTGATGCTCGGCTCTCCCAGAGGCACTCGGCTCGCCGCGGCGCTCACCTCCGTACTGCTCCTCTTCGGCACCGCCACCGCCTGCGGCTCGGACGACGACTCCGGCACGGCGGGCCCCGCCGCCGACACGTCCGCCAACTCCGCCTTCCCGGTGACCCTTTCGCACAAATACGGCAGCACCACGATCAAGTCCGAGCCCAAGCGGATCGTCACGGTCGGCCTGACCGACCAGGACGCCGTGCTCGCACTGGGCAAGGTGCCCGTCGGTACGACCGAGTGGCTGGGCGGCTACAAGGGCGCGATCGGCCCGTGGGCGGCGGACAAGCTGGGCGGCGCGGCGGCGCCGACCGTCCTGAAGGACACCGGCACGGGCCCGCAGACCGAGAAGATCGCCGCGCTGCGGCCGGACCTGATCCTGGCGGTCTACGGCGGTCTGACGAAGGCGCAGTACGACACCCTGTCGAAGTTCGCCCCGGTGGTGGCCCAGCCGAAGGAGTACAACGACTACGGCGTGCCGTGGCAGAACCAGACCGAGATCATCGGCAAGGCGCTCGGCCAGGAGGCAAAGGCGAAGGAGCTGGTCGCCGGGGTCGAGTCCGACTTCAAGAAGGACGCGGCCGAACACCCCGATTTCGCCGGTGCCACCGCCGTGATGGCGACCCCGTACGAGGGCATCTTCGTCTACGGCAGCCAGGACCCGCGCTCGCGCATCCTCACGGATCTCGGTTTCAAGCTGCCCGCCGACCTGGACAAGGTCATCGGTGACGAGTTCGGGGCCAACATCAGCAAGGAGCGCACCGATCTCCTCGACACGGACGCGATCGTGTGGATCGTCTCCGACACCACCAAGGACAAGGCGGCGCTGCGCAAGAACGCCCTGTACGCGGACCTGAAGGTGGCCAAGGACGACCGCGAGGTCTTCGTCAAGGAGACCAGCGACTACGGCAACTCCGTGTCGTTCGTGTCGGTGCTGAGCCTTCCGTACATGCTGGAGCGGCTCGTCCCGCAGTTGTCGGCGGCCGTCGACGGCAAGACGGCCACGAAGGTGACCGAGCCGACGAGCTGACGACTCGTCACATGGTGGTGGCCCGGCCGGAGTTCCGGCCGGGCCACCACCATCGGGCGTTACCGGCGGCTCACGTGGTGGGTTTGATCTGCCACTGCTGGCAGTTGTTGCCCAGCCACGACCACTGTCGTACGTCGGCGCCGTTCGCGGTGGAGCAGTCGGCGACGTCGGCGACCTTGCCGGTGGACTCGTTGACGATCCGGACGTAGTCGCCGGTGGCCGTGTACACGAGCCTGAACTTCTGGCAGTTGTTGTTCAGCCAGGACCACTGGCGCAGATCGGCGCCGTCGGCCGTGGCGCACTCCGCGGTGTCCATCACCTTGCCGGTGGCCACGTTGACCAGTCGGCTGGTGTCGTTGGCCTGGTCCTCGATGCGCCACTTCTGGTTGTTTCCGCCGTTGCAGGTCCACTGGAGGATGTTGGTGCCGTCCGCGGTGTTCCCGCCCTCCACGTCAAGGCACTTGCCGCTGTTGCGGTTGACCAGCGTGTACGCGGTCGGGGTCGCGGCGGTCTCGCCGGACGGGCCCGGCAGTGTGGTGCCGAGTGCGACCGGGGTGCCGAAGTTCGGTGTGCCGTCCGAGTTCCAGGTGAACTTCTGGGCACGGGTGGTGCGGCCGTTGCCGCAGCCGCCCGAGGCCGAGTTGTTGGCGTGGTAGACGATCCAGTTCTCGGTGCCGTCGGGCGAGGTGAAGAAGCCGTTGTGGCCCGGCCCGTAGACTCCGGCGGCGTCGTTGCGCTGGAAGACAGGCGTCTGCTTCTTCGTCCAGGAGGATGCCAACAGCGGGTCCGTGCCGGTGAGTTCGAGCTGACCGAGCTTGTAGTCGGCGGTCTGGCAGTAGCTCGCGGAGAAGGTGAGGAACGTACGGCCGTCATGGTAGAGCGGTTCGGGGCCCTCGTTGACGGGCGCCCCGGAGGTCTCCCACGCCAGCGTCGGCTGCGAGATGAGGCTGAAGGTGGAGCCCTGCACCGTGTAGGGGTTGCTCATCGGCGCGATGACCAGGCTCTGCTTGCTGCCGCCGATGGCGCCGCTGCCTATCAGGTAGAGCTTGTTGTTGTACGTCAGCACGGTGGCGTCGATGAGCCAGCCGCCCGGGTCGAGGTTGGACCCGGTGAGCTGGTTCCTGAAGGTGTACGGGCCCATCGGATCGGTGCCGGCGCTCTCCACGACGTACGTCCGCTGCTGGTCGCAGCAGGCGGCCCCGCTCGGCGCGCCGGAGTAGTACAGATACCAGTGACCGTCGAAGAAGTGCAGCTCGGGCGCCCAGAAGTTGTTGTTGCGGGTCGAGGTGGTGTCACTCCAGACCTGCACGCTGGGAGCCGTCGCGAGCCCGGCCAGCGTCGGCGACTTGCGCATGGTCAGGACGCCGGTGAAGGACGTGGTGACCAGGTAGTAGTTGCCGTTGTAGTACTCGAGCCAGGGGTCGGCGCCCTTCTGGGACTTGACGGGGTTCGTGTACGGACGCCCCTCGGCCGCGGCGGCGGGCTGAAGGCCGACGACAGGTACGAGCAGCGCCAGCAGCGCCGCCAGGAGGGTCAGCCAGTGACGGGTACGGAACACGAATGGGCCCCTTCTCATGGTCACAACGTTCGAAATTCCGGACAACGTGCGTAACTTCGACCAGAACTTAGGTACGTGGGGTGCGCACGTCAACGGTTGTGACAGGTTCCGTTCCGTTTGGCATGTCTCGCGCAGAAAACAAGTTGTCCGACCTGCCGAACGTTGTTCGAAAACTCTTGACGCCTCTGGTCGCACCGATTGACACTCTCGCAACGCGCGGACACACAGACGAAATCTGCTGTCTCCCGTTACCTCACCCCCCGTGTCCGAGCAGAGGAAGCCGAAACGATGCAACTCGCGAGATCACGCGGCCGTAGCAGACCCTGGTCGGAGAGGCTCGCCGGCTTGACCGCCGCATCGCTTCTGCTGGGCCTCACAGGGCCGTTGGCCCTGTCCGTACCCGCGCACGCCGCCGCGTCGGACATCACCGACGGTCTGGCCCTCTGGTACAAGCTCGACGCCGCTTCCGGCACCACGGTGGCCGACGCCTCGGGCAACGGCCGTACGGGCACGGTGAACGGGACCGCCGGCTGGTCCAACTCCGGTGACGGGCTCGCCTTCAACGGTTCCGACACCTACATCAAGGTGCCGGACAACATCATGAGCGGGATGAACTCGATCTCCGTCTCGATGGACGTGAAGGTCGACGCCACCCAGTCCAGCCCGTACTTCATCTACGGCTTCGGCAACACCAGCGGCACCGCCGGCAACGGCTACCTGTTCACCACGGGCAACTCGTACCGGACCTCCATCGCCAGCGGCAACTGGTCGACGGAGCAGACCACGCGGACCGCGGGCACGAACCTGCAGCGCGCGGTCTGGAAGCAGATCACGTACACGCAGACCGGCAACACGGGCGTGCTCTACGAGGACGGCGTGGAGGTCGGCCGCAACACGGCGATCACCCTCACCCCCGGCTCCATCGGCTCGGGCACGACCACCGCCAACTACATAGGCAAGTCGGTCTACCCCGGCGACAACCTGTTCAAGGGCAACATCCGCGACTTCCGGGTCTACAACCGGGCGCTGGCGAGCACGGAGGTCGAGGAACTCTCCCTCCCCATCGCCGCGCAGGGCGTCGCCGCCGACAAGGCGGCCCTGACACTGGGCGACACGAGCGCGGTGACCGCCGACCTGACGCTGCCGAGCGCGGGTACGGCAGGCGGCTCCGTCATCACCTGGGCGACCGACAACGCCTCGGTGGTCTCGTCCTCCGGCGCTGTCACCCGCCCGGCCGCCGGCCAACCGGACGGCCACGCCACGCTCACCGCGACCCTGAAGAAGGGCCCGGCGAGCGACACCAGGACCTTCGACGTCACGGTCCCGGCCACCTTCGACGACACCACGGCCACCCAGCAGGCCGCCGACGCGTTGACCGTCCCGAACCTCGACGACATCCGCGGGAACATCACGCTGCCGTCAACGGGCGCCTACGGCACGGCGGTTGCCTGGTCCTCGGCGAACCCGGACGTCATCGGCACCGACGGTGTGGTCCACCGGCCCGCGCACGGCGCCGGCGGCACCACGGTCGACCTGACGGCGACGATCACCAAGGGCACCGCCACCGCGACCCGCACCCTGACGGCCAAGGTCCCCGAACTGCCCGCGAAGGCAGCCCTCAAGGGCTACATGTTCAGCTACTTCACCGGCGAGGGCACCTCGGACGGCGAACAGCTCTACGCGGCCCTCAGCAAGGGCAACGACCCGCTGAAGTGGCGGGAGTTGAACGACGGGAAGCCCGTCCTGACCTCCACGCTCGGCGAGAAGGGCCTGCGCGACCCGTTCATCATCCGCTCCCCCGAAGGCGACAAGTTCTACCAGATCGCCACCGACCTGCGGATCTACGGCAACGGTGACTGGGACGCCTCCCAGCGCACCGGCAGCAAGTCCATCATGGTGTGGGAGTCCACCGACCTGGTCCACTGGACCGACCAGCGCCTGGTGAAGATCTCCCCCGACTCGGCCGGCAACACCTGGGCGCCCGAGGCGTTCTACGACGCCAAGCTCGGCTCGTACGTCGTCTTCTGGGCCTCGAAGCTGTACGACAACGCCGACCACTCCGGCGACACGTACAACCGCATGATGTACGCGACCACCCGTGACTTCCGCACCTTCAGCGCGCCCAAGGTGTGGATCGACCGCGGTTACTCGGTCATCGACTCCACGATGATCAAGGACAAGGACACCTACTACCGCTTCTCCAAGGACGAGCGGAACAACTCCTCCTCGACCCCCAACAGCAAGTTCATCTTCGAGGAGAAGAGCGACTCGATCCTCAACCCGTCCTACGACTTCGTCGCCGAGGGCATCGGCAAGGGCGCGATGAGCGCGGCCGAGGGTCCGCTGGTCTTCAAGTCCAACTCCGAGGAGAAGTGGTACCTGTTCGCCGACGAGTTCGGCGGGCGCGGCTACATCCCGTTCGAGTCGACGGACCTCGCGTCGGGCGTGTGGACCCCCTCCACGGGCTACGACCTCCCCTCGAAGCCCCGCCACGGCACGGTACTTCCGGTCACGCAGGCGGAGTACGACCGGCTGCTGAGCACCTACCAGCCGGACCAGATCATCACGAGCGCCGAGAACGTCAAGGTCAAGACGCGCATCGGTGAGGCCCCCGTCCTCCCCGCCACCGTCATCGCCCAGTCCGCCGACGGCGTGAAGCGGCCCGTCGCGGTCACCTGGGCGAACGTGGACCCGTCTCAGTACGCGCAGGCCGGCACCTTCACGGTGACGGGCGACCTCGCGGGCGACTCGGCCATCGCGGTCAGCGCCGAGGTCACGGTCTCCACCGAGGGCCCGGACGTCCCGGCCGACCTGCTTCTGCACTACGACTTCGACGAGACCGGCGGCAACATCGCCCGTGACTCCAGCGGCCACGGCTACCACGGCACCTACGTCCGTACGCCCGACTTCGGTACCGGCGTGCACGGCGGCTCGTTCAAGATGTCCGGCGGCAACAGCAGCTCCAGCTCGCCGTACGTGAAGATCCCCAACGGAGTCCTCAAGGGAACCACCAGCGTCACCGTCTCCACGTACGTCAAGTGGAAGGGCGGCGACAACTTCCAGTGGCTCTTCGGCCTCGGCCCGGACAACAACAAGTACCTGTTCGCCTCGCCCTCCAACGGCGCAGGCAAGCTGTTCTCCGCGATCACCAAGGCCACCTGGTCCGGTGAGAAGCAGATGATCGGCGGCTCCCCGCTGACCGCCGGCGAGTGGCAGCACGTCACCGTCACCCTGGACGGCGCGACCGAGACGGCGATCCTCTACGTGAACGGGGCCGAGACGGCCCGCGTGAACGGTGTCACCATCAAGCCGTCCGAGCTGTACGACGCCTCGAAGGACTACTCCGGCTACATCGGCAAGTCCCTGTACTCCCCGGACCCGTACTTCGGCGGCGAGGTCGACGACTTCCGGATCTACAACCGGGCCCTGACGCCCTCCGAGGTTCTGGAGCTGGGCGGCAACACCACCGGGATCGCCGCCGTGGCCCACCCGGCGCTCAAGGTCGACGCGATCATCAACGACAAGGACAGCAAGGTCGTCCTGCCACTCAACCCGGGCAGTGACGTCAAGGCCCTGGCGCCGCAGTTCACCCTGGCCCACGGAGCGAGCATCAGCCCCGCCTCCGGCACCCTGCGCGACTTCAGCAAGCCGCTCACGTACGAGGTCACCGGCTCTGACGGCAAGAAGCGCACCTGGACCGTGTCGGCGCTGGAGATGAGGAGCCCGGTGCTGCCGGGTCTGAACGCCGACCCGAACATCGTCAGGTTCGGCGACACCTTCTACATCTACCCGACCACCGACGGCTTCGAGGGCTGGAGCGGTACGCAGTTCAAGGCGTACTCCTCCACCGACCTGGTCCACTGGAAGGACCACGGCGTCATCCTGGACCTCGGTCCCGACGTCAGCTGGGCCGACAGCCGCGCCTGGGCGCCGACCATGGAGGAGAGGAACGGCAAGTACTACTTCTACTTCTGCGCCGACGCGAACATCGGCGTGGCGGTCTCGGACTCCCCGACCGGCCCGTTCAAGGACGCCCTGGGCAAGCCGCTGCTGAAGGCAGGAGACCACCCGGGCCAGATGATCGACCCGGCGGTCTTCACCGACGACGACGGCCAGTCGTACCTGTACTGGGGCAACGGCCGCGCCTATGTGGTCCCGCTCAACAACGACATGGTCTCCTTCGACGCCTCGAAGGTCACCGACATCACCCCGAGCGGCTACAACGAGGGCTCGTTCGTCATCAAGCGGGGCTCCACCTACTACTTCATGTGGTCGGAGAACGACACCCGTGACGAGAACTACCAGGTGGCCTACGCGACCGGTTCCTCGCCGACGGGCCCCTGGACCAAGCGAGGAGTGATCCTGCAGAAGGACCTCTCGCTGGGCATCAAGGGCCCCGGCCACCACTCGGTGGTCCACGTCCCGAACACCGACGACTGGTACATCGCCTACCACCGCTTCGCCATCCCCGGCGGTGACGGCATGCACCGCGAAACGACCATCGACAAGCTGGAGTTCGACGCCGACGGTCTGATCAAGAAGGTCGTCCCGACCCTGTCGAGCATCGACCCGGTGACGATCGTCCACGCGGGTGCGGACACAACGGGCCAGGAAGGCGCCGCGATCCCGCTCACGGGCAGCATCTCCGGGGCAGGAAAGCCGAGTTGGAGCGTGAGCGCGGCGACCCCGTGCACGTTCTCCAGCCGGACCACGATCCCGACCACCATCACCTGCCGGGACAACGGCACGTACGAGGTCACCCTGACGGGCGGTCGCAGCACGGACACCCTGACGGTGACGGTCTCGAACGCGCCCCCGTCGATCACCTCGGTCCAGGGTCCGAAGACCCCGGTCCCGGCGGGCAGGCAGACCCCGGCCCGTGTCTCGGCGAAGTTCACCGACCCGGGCAGCGCCGACACCCACACCTGCAGGATCGACTGGAAGGACGGCACCACCCCGACGGCCGGCAAGGTCACGGGCGGCACCTGTGAGGCGAGCCACGCCTACCTGAAGGCGGGCATCATCCGCCCGACGGTCACCGTGACGGACGACGACGGAGCCTCGGCCACCAGCCAGCTGCCCGAGCTGATCGTGTACGACGCCAAGGCCGGCTCGGTGACGGGCAACGGTGTGATCGCCTCCCGGCCGGGCGCCTACCCGGCCGACCCGAAGCTGACCGCCAAGGCGGCCTTCTCCTTCGGCGCCTCCTACGGGAAGGGCGGCACGGTTCCGACGGGCACAGCCTCCTTCGACCTCAAGGCACCCGGGAAGTCCAAGGCAGCCGTGCAACTGCGCGGCACGTCCTCGGACTGGCTGGTGATCACCGGTTCCACGGCTGTCTACCAGGGTTCGGGCAAGGTCAACGGCAAGGACGGCTACGCCTTCCGCATCACGGCGACGGACAAGCCGGACACGTTCCGCATCCAGATCTGGAAGAAGTCCTCGGGCGTCGTCGTGTACGACAACCGCACGAGGACCGCGACCAAGGGCATCACCCTCCGCCGATAGGCCGGCGGCACTGATCGCGCCGGACAACTGAACCCGAGGGCGCGTACACCGAGTTGGGCCTCACCGCCCGCCCGGTGTACGCGCCTTCGGCGTTGCCGATCGTGGAAACCGTCGGGATCGCGGCGGAGGGCTCTTCCACGGGCTCATGCATGGCTGGATGCCGTTCGCGCCGTGCCGTGCGGTATTCGGACGACTCAAAGACGCCGGCACCCGACGGTCCCCGGGAATGGCGAAGGGCCGGTTCCGGATGTCTCCGAAACCGGCCCTGATCTGCGACTGTCTCCAGTCGGGACGACAGGATTTGAACCTGCGACCCCTTGACCCCCAGTCAAGTGCGCTACCAAGCTGCGCCACGTCCCGGTGCGACGACCCGCGGTTGCCCCGCGTGATCACGCGAACAGAACCTTACCCCACGTGAGCGGCTGCCCCGAAGGCGGCGGGAAGCGCGCGACAATCGGGGGATGAGCAGTGCGTCGGAGGATGGGGCAGCAGTGGACGGGCGGGACCGGGACGAGGAGGGGCGGGCACGCAACGCAAGGCCACGGGACGGCCTCGGACGTCCGCTGCCGTACGGCGAGCGCGGGGTCGCCCGGCAGCCCGAGGGCGTCGTACGCCGCCCTGAGGACAGCGTCGCCGAGGCGCAGGCGTTGCTGGACGCCGGGAAACCGTTCCACGCGCACGAGGTTTTCGAGGACGCCTGGAAGTCGGGGCCGGAAGAGGAGCGCGGCCTGTGGCGGGGGCTCGCGCAGCTGGCCGTGGGTCTCACACATGCCGCCCGCGGGAACGTCACGGGCGGCGTCCGGCTGTTGCGGCGCGGGGCCGGCGCGGTCGAGGAGTGGGCTGCCGCAGGTGCGCGCCCGCAGCCGTACGGGATGGACCTCGCCGGTGTCGTCGCCTGGGCACGGGAGCTGGCCGCGGAGGTCGAGCAGGAGGCCCTGCCCGTCGATGCGGGAGCCCGGGCGCCACGGTTGTCGAGCCGTACCGCCGACGGCTGACCCGGTCCGACGGCCGCGTTGTCAGGTCGTCAGTGGGGTGCGGCAGGCTCGGCGGCGTGCGACCTGGACACCCGGGCGGGCCGTCCCTCTTGCAGCGGTGGTTCACGGGTGTGATCGTGACCACGTGACAGCCGTCGAGGACACCGCACCGCCCGCCGCCGCGCAACCGCCCGTGCTGGACTCCCGGCGCCGCAACGTCGTCTTCGTCACGATCATGCTCGGCATGCTGCTGGCGGCCCTGGACCAGACGATCGTCGGCACCGCTCTGCCGACGATCGTGTCGGACCTGGGCGGTGCCGAGCACATGTCGTGGGTGGTGACGTCGTATCTGCTGGCGGAGACCGTGGCCACGGTGCTGGTCGGCAAGTTCGGCGACCTGTTCGGCCGCAAGGTGGTCTTCCAGGTCTCGGCGATCGTCTTCATCACCGGTTCGTTCCTGTGCGGACTCGCCACGAACATGACGCTGCTGATCGTCTGGCGGGCCATGCAGGGCATCGGCGCGGGCGGACTGATGGTCACGGCGATGGCGCTGATCGCCGACGTCATCCCGTTGCGGGAGCGCGGCAAGTACCAGGGCGCGATCGGTGCCGTGTTCGGTGTGGCGACGGTCATCGGGCCGTTGCTAGGCGGCCTGTTCACCGACCACCTGACCTGGCGCTGGGCGTTCTACGTCAACGTTCCGATCGCGATCCTGGTCGTGGTCGCGGCGGCCCGCACCATTCCGGTGGTGAAGTCGGTGGTGCGCCCGGTCATCGACTATCTGGGCATCGCGTTCGTCGCCATCGGCGCCGGCGCGCTGATCCTGGCGACGAGTTGGGGCGGCAACCAGTACGCGTGGGGTTCCGGCGTCATCATCGCGCTGTTCGTCGGCGGCGCGGTCTCGCTGGCCCTGTTCTGCTGGGCGGAGTCCCGCGCGGCCGAACCGATGCTCCCCATGCGGCTGTTCGGCAACCCCGTCTTCACGGTGTGCTCGATCCTCAGCTTCGTCGTCGGCTTCGCGATGCTCGGCGCGATGACCTATCTGCCGACCTACCTCCAGTACGTCGACGGCGACTCGGCCACGGTCTCGGGCGTGCGGACCCTTCCCATGGTGCTGGGCCTGCTCATCGCGTCCGTCTTCAGCGGCAACGTGGTCAGCAAGACCGGCAAGTACCGCTACTTCCCGGTCGTCGGCTCGGCCGTTATGGGCCTGGGCCTGTATCTCCTCTCCCTCATGGACGCGTCGACGAGCACCTGGCTGGCCTCGCTCTACATGTTCGTCCTCGGCACCGGTATCGGCCTGGGCATGCAGGTGCTGACGATCGCCGTACAGAACACGGTCGAGTACACCGACCTCGGTACGGCGACCTCAGGCGTCACCTTCTTCCGTACGCTCGGCAGTTCGTTCGGTACCGCGGTCTTCGGCACGCTCTACGCCAACTCGCTGGCCCCGAACCTCACCGAGGGCATCGCGGAAGCCACCCGCACGGGCGCGGCCGACCAGGCCGTCATCGCCGGCGCGGCGACCAGTCCGGCGGGCCTGCACCACCTCCCCGCCCAGGCGGCCGAGCCGATCATCAACGCCTACGCGGACACCATCCAGACCGTCTTCCTGTGGACCGTGCCGGTCGCGCTCATCGGTTTCGTCGTCGCCCTGTTCCTCAAGCAGGTCCAGCTGCGCGACAGTGCGCGGATGGCTTCGACGGACATGGGCGACGGCTTCGCGACACCGGTCGCCGCGGACTCGCGCCGCCTGCTGGAGGCCTCCGTCGGAAAGATCATCGGCAGTACGGACCTGGACGCCGCGCGCCGGATCGTCGCCGGCTCGGACACCCGGCTCGACATCGCGGGCGCCTGGGCGGTGATGCAGGTCGAGCTGTTCACCCGCATGGTCGGCCATGCCGGTCTCGGGCTCATCGCCGCCCGTCGTCACATGCCGCCCGAGGTACTCCTGCCGGTCTTCGACCGCATGGTCGAGGAGGGCTACCTGACTCGCACCGGCTCCTTCTTCTCCCACACCGAGGCGGGCGCCCGCGAGGCCGCGGTGATCGGCGGCGCCTGGGGCTCCTGGCTGGCCGAAAGAGTGGAGCAGGACCTCGGCCGCCCCTCGGGCGACGACCTGCGCGCGGCGGTGGACACGATCGCCAAACGCCTCCTGGTGGAGGACCTCAGCAGCAGTCTGCCGAGCCGGCCGGCGGCGCTGGCGGGCTCCGGCGGGGGTACGTCCGCCCCGTAGCCGACGGCCCCGGAGAGTCGCTGATCAGCGCAGCAGCAACTGGGCTCCCCCCACCACCGTGGCCGCGATCACCAACTGCTCGAACAGCCGCTGGTTGATCCGGCTCACAGCCCATTTGCCGAGAAACGCGCCGGGGACGACGAACAGCACGAGCGCCGCGTCGAGCAGGAGCGAGTGGCCGTCGATCAGACCGAGGCCGGCGCTGAAAGGGACCTTCGAGACGTTCACGATCAGGAAGAAGAACGCCGATGTCCCCAAGAAGCCGAGTTTCCGGAATCCGGCTGACAGGAGGTACATCGACATGACCGGGCCGCCCGCGTTGGCGACCATCGTCGTGAAGCCGCCGAGGACACCGTAGGAGCGGGCCTTGAGGCGTCCGGCGGGAGTACTCACCGTCTCGGGCTCGTCCTCGCCCTGTTCCTCCTCCCGCTTCGCCTCCGCTTCCGCGCGCCGTCGGCGCCACACCGTCACTCCGGCCATCAGCAGCAGGATCGCCCCGATCGAGGTCCGCACGACCTCGTCGTCCGCCCACACCAGGAAGACCGTGCCGACGACCACGCCCACCGCGACCGCCGGGAACAGCCGCCACAGGGTCGGCCAGTGGGCGTGTCTGCGGTAGGTCAGTACGGCCAGTACGTCCCCGGCGATCAGGATCGGCAGCAGCACACCCGTGGACTCGCGGGCGGGCAGAACGGCCGCGAAGATCGCCAGACTGACCGTGTTGGCCCCGCTGACGGCGGTCTTGGAGAAGCCGACCAGGACCGCCGCGGCGGCGAGGGCGGCGAATTCCCAGTGCGTTATGTGCCAGAGCGTCATCGTGTTCATGCGGACACCGATGCTATGCGCACCCAACTGCCGTCGTCAGGACCGTCTCGCCAGGTGACACCTGCCCCATCCCGACGCGTCACCGTGGACCGGCCTCCCCAGTCCTGGGAAGATCCACGCACACCGCCCCATGCACCCACGCCTTCAACGACGCACCCGGAGAAGCCATGGCCGAGTCCCGCGAGTACGTCCTCCCCGGCAGCGGAGGCGCGATCGCCGTACGCGAGTGGCCCCGACCCGCTCCCGGTGATTCCGAGCGTCCGATCGATCCACCCCGGTATCTCGCCCTCCTCTCGCACGGGTACGGGGAACACACCGGCCGCTACGAGGACCTCGCCGACGTCCTCGTGGCCCACGGCGCGACCGTTCTCGGCCCCGATCACCAAGGACACGGCCGGTCGGCGGGCGAGCGAGCGGTGATCGCGGACTTCGAGGATGTCGTCACCGATCTGCACGCCGTCGCCGAACTCGCCCGGTCCGTCCATCCGGACGTGCCCGTCGTCCTCGTCGGGCACTCCACCGGCGGCCTGATCGCGGCCCGCTTCGCACAGCGGTACGGCGCCGAACTCGCCGCGCTCGTCCTGTCGGCGCCTGTACTCGGCAATTGGGACCTTCCGGAGCGGCTGCTCGCACTCGACGAGATCCCCGACCGGCCCATCAACCCGGCCGCACTGTCCCGCGATCCCGCGGTCGGCGCGGCCTACGCCGCCGACCCGCTGGTCTGGCACGGCCCGATGAGGCGGCCGACGCTGGAGGCATTCGTACGGACGCTGGAGAGCGTGGCCAAGGGCGGTGACATCGGGCCGCTGCCGCTGTTGTGGCTGCACGGTGACGACGACCGGCTCGTCCCGCTCGCCGGGAGCCGCGTCGGCATCGAGGAACTGCGCGGCACCGACTGGACCGAACGGATCTTTCCGGGCGCCCGGCACGACATCTTCCTGGAGACGGACCGGGCCGAGGCCTTCGCCGAGCTGACCGCCTTCGTGGACCGGGTACTCGCTCGCCGACCCCGCTGATCCCTCCCTTCTCCACCTGATCAGCTGCCTCCCACCTGATCGTTTCTCTCCGCCTGATCGCCTTCTCTTCCCGCCGCCGATCGCTCTCCGCCGCCTGCGATGGCCGGTTCCGTCACGTTTCCGTCCCTCCGACCTGGGCACCCGCGTTCCATGGAGTGGTTGCGGCGAGCGGCCTGTGTGGGAGAGGACCCGGAGCTGTTCTTCCCGATAGGCAGGAAGGGGCCGGCGGTGCGCGACACCGCTGCCGCGAAACGCGTGTGTGCCCACTGCCCGGTGAGCCCGCAGTGCCTGGACTGGGCCCTGCGCAGCGGTCAGACCTCGGGTGTCTGGGGCGGCACCTGCGAGGACGAACGGGCCGCGCTGCTCCGTACGAGAGAACGGGTCCGGTAGCCAGAACCCGGGCCGAGCCACGAGGAGGAGTTACCCCATGACTGTAGTGAAGAGCAGCCTGCCGGAACCGGAACGCAAGATCACCGGCGACGCTCTGCAGGCGACCCTGGTGGATCTGCTGGCTCTGTCGCTGATCGGGAAGCAGGCCCACTGGAACATCGTGGGGCCGAGGTTCCGTTCGATCCATCTGCACCTCGACGAGGTGGTGTCGGCGGCTCGTGCGTTCTCCGACACGGTGGCGGAGCGCTCGGCGGCGCTCGGCGTGCCGCCGGACGGCCGCCCGGAAACCGTCGCCTCGGCTTCCGTGTTCCAGGGTCCGAAGGACGGCTGGATCCAGGACACGGATGTCGTCCAGTTGCTTGTCGAGGCGCTGGCGACGGCCATCGAGCGCCTGCGCGAACGCATCGGCGCGACGGAGGAGGCGGACCCGGTGACCCAGGATCTGCTGATCGGTATCACGGCCGAACTCGAGAAGCAGCGCTGGATGTTCGAGGCGGAGAACGCGACCCGCGGCGACTGACCGGGTCCTCCCCCTCTCGGTCGCCTCACCCTCATCACCCCACAATCCGTCCCGCGGTAACGGGAGCGCGACAAGGCCGGTCGCGTCGACGTTGACGGTCGCCACCGCCATCACACCCGGTGGGACCGTTCCTCGCCCCGGCCGCGGAACGACCAACACCCCTTCGAGGGCAGGTCTCCTCGAAGGGGTGGTCGTGTGTTCCGGCGACGCCGCCGACGTGCATACCCGCACGATGCGGATCGGGTCGGGCACCTCCGCCGACAGGGTCCCGTGGCGGTGACATCGTGCACCGGCGCCCACCGGAGACCCTTGCCGTGTCATGTCTTCCCCGTGGGGAAGAGTGCCCGCACCTCCCACCCCTGCGTCCGCCCGGCCGGCGGTCCGGCGCGCAGGTCCCCGCCCAGTGCCGTGACGCGTTCCGTGAGGCCGACCAGGCCGAAGCCACCTCCGTGAGCGGCGGCCGGGAGCTGGGTGCCGCCCCGTCCGTCGTCGGTCACCCCGACTTCCAGTCTGCGGCCGTCGTGGCGGAGCCGGACGGTGATCTCGGTGGCGTCGCCCGCGTGCCGTCGTACGTTCGTCAGCGCTTCCTGCACCACCCGGAACGCGGCTGCCTGCACCTCGTGCGGCAGGTTGTCCGGCACGGCGGGGTCGCGATCGAGGGTGATGTGCTGGACCGGGCTCGCGAAGCCTTCCGCCAGTTCCGCGATGCCGTCCAGGTCTCCTACGGGCCGCCGGTCCGCGGCGTCGGGGCCGGTGTCGCGCAGCACTCCGACGGTACGGCGCATCGACGCCAGCGCCTCCGTGGCCGCGCGTTCGATGCCCGCCAGGACGGTGTCCAGGCTCTCCGGCCGGGTGGTCGCCATCATGCGGGCCATCTGGGTCTGGACGAGGATCCCGGTCACATGGTGGGCGACGAAGTCGTGCAGGTCGGCGGCGATCGCCACCCGTTCCGCCCGTCGGGTGGCGACGACCGCCGCGGCCCGCCTGTGGTCCAGCGCGCGCAGATATCCCGCGAGACCGGCGACAAAACCGATCAGGACAAGCTCCACCAGCATGAATCCGAGCAGGCTGGTCCGGTCGTCCCGGTAGAAGCGCGCGGGCGTACCGAGCAGCGCTGCGGCGTTCAGCGTCGCGCAGACGACGGCCCAGGGCTGCGGGCATTGCCGTACCGCCATGAACAGCAGAATCAGCAGCACGAGCGTCTCACCCGGACCGAACGGGGCCTGCTGGTCCAGCAGCAGCGAACCCGCCGTGAACAGCAGTGAGACGACAGCCGGTACACCGGTGCGCAGTTGCGGGGTGGACCACTGCGGCCGCCGGCTGCTCGGCCACAGCAGAGCCGCGTACCCGAGCGCCAGGACCAGCACGTGGGGCCAGACCACGTAGCCACTGTCCGTCGCGTCGAGGACGTCGACAGCTCCGGCCATGACCAGGAGAGCGACGGCGAAGGCCCGAGCGCAGTTGCGGGGCGAATCCGATGTCATGCGGATCACCGTATGCGCGGACGGGCACGGCGGGATCGGCCGAATGGCCGAGGAGCCGGTCCGCAAGGGTGGCCGGACGGCTGAGGCGCGCGCCCGTGCCCGCGGGACAGAGTGGAGCCAATTCACCGCCCGGTCCGACCTTCAGGAGTACGAGATGCAGCGCAAGGCCCTCATCAGCGTGATCGGCGGTGCGACCGCCGCGGTCGCCCTGGCCGGCGTAGGTACACATCTGCTCGCCGGCACCGAGTCGACAACCGCTCTGGACCAGTCCACGGCGGTGACGGTGGACGGCCGCAGGGCCCTGTCCGCAGACATCGTCGCGGGGCGCGCCCAGAGCAAGTTCCACCCACTGCCCTGGGTGGGCACGAAGGTCTCCCAGGTGTCCTGTCCGACCGGTCTGAAGGCCGTGGCCGGCGCGAGCATCACGTGCACCGGCCGCACCGGCAAGGGCAAGGACATCGACATACCGGTGACGGTCGTCAAGGCGACGAGTACCTCCGTGACCTGGAAGTTCGAGCGCTGAGCATCGACGGAGAGACCAAGGAGCACAAAGAGACGATGAGCACTGTCCTGGCCGGTCTCGGCCTCACCAAGAAGTACGGCTCCACCACCGCTCTGCACGGCGTGGACGTGAAGGTCGGCGCCCGGGAGTCGCTGGCGATCATGGGTCCGTCCGGGTCCGGGAAATCGACCCTCCTGCACACGCTGGCCGGAGTGGTCCGGCCGGACGGCGGCGAGGTCCTGCTGCACAGTGGGCGTATCGACAACCTGGGTGAGAACCGGCTGAGCGAACTGCGTCGCAAGCAGTTCGGATTCGTCTTCCAGTTCGGCCAGTTGCTGCCCGAACTGCCCGCCGAGGAGAACATCGCCCTGCCGCTGATGCTGGACGGCATGCCCCGTGGCCGGGCCGTCTCCCTCGCCCGTCGCTGGTTCGCCCCGCTCGGCCTCGACGGTCTGGAGAAGCGCCGCCCCGGTCAGCTGTCCGGTGGCCAGGCCCAGCGCGTCGCGATAGCCCGCGCCCTGGTCGTCCAGCCGGACGTCGTCTTCGCCGACGAGCCGACGGGCGCGCTGGACCAGGTCACCAGCGAGGAGGTCATCCGGCTGCTGACCTCCGTCACCCGTGAGCAGGGTGCCTCCCTGGTGATGGTCACACACGATCCGGACGTGGCCGCCCACTGCGACCGCATCCTCCAGGTCCGTGACGGCCGCATCACCGGCCATCACCAGTACACCGTCACACCTTGAGTCACGGTCCGCGGTACACCGGCGCCGTCACACCCTGAGCCACATTCCTCGCCACTTCAACGCCCCTTCGCCTGGCGCTGGTTCGTCCTCGCCGCCTCCTTCTGTCCCGATCACCGGCCGCCGCGCCCTTCCCGAGCATCACGGAGCCCTCATGTCCTCGCCCGTCCCCCAGTTGACGTGGTTTCTCGCACGCCGGTCCGGCCGCCGCGGCCTGCACAGCCAGTTGCTGGCGGCCGGCGCCGCGGCGGTCGGCGCACTGATCCTCCTGGTGCTCACGGCCGCCTACTTCGGCAGCGGCACCCGCGCTCACGACACCGCCTGGCGCACTCCTGCCCCCGACCGGCACGGCACCGCCGTCCAGACCCTCGGCACGACCTATCTCGGCGACCGCCCGGTCACCGTGGTCTCGCTGGCCCAGCTGCCGGGCCGGAAGGCCACTCCTGCGCCCCCGGGGCTGACAGAGTTCCCCAAGCCCGGACAGGTGTACGTCTCGCCCGCCCTGGCCGACCTGCTGAACAGGACACCGCCGAAGCAACTCGCCGACCGCTTTCCGAGGGTGTCCTCGTACGGCACCATCGGCGACGCCGGTCTCGCGGCGCCCCAGGAGCTGGTGGCCGTCGTGGGGAAGGCCGCGTCCGATCCCACGGTCTCCTCCGCGGCCGAGCCGCTCGGCATGTTCGCCCAGTTCGGCGGGTTGACCGCCCGCTCGGTGATCTCCGGCTTCGACGGCACCGATGTCAGCGTGTTCGCCTCGGCGGACAAGCCCGCGGTGTCGGTCGGTGTGGCGATCGTCGCCGTCCCCGTGGTCGTGCTCGCGGCTGCCGCCGGACGGCTCGGCGCGGCCCGGCGTGAGCAGCGGCTCGCCGCGCTGCGACTGGCCGGGGCGACACCGCGACAGATCCTCGCGATGACCGGGCTGGAGTCGGCGGTCGTCGGCGCGGCCGGGGCGCTGACAGGCGCGCTGGCCTACTGTCTGCTGCTGCCCGCGCTCGCGGAGATCCCGTTCGGCATAGGCAGCTGGTACACGGGCCAGTTGTGGGTGGGCCTGCCCTGGTTGCTGGCGGTCACGGTGTTCGTGGCCGGCCTGATCGCGGTGAGCGCCATGATGACGCTGCGTCAGGTGGCGGTCTCTCCGCTGGGCGTGGCACAGCAGGCGAACCCGCGCCGCACCCGCCTCATCCGCCTGGTCGTCTTCGCAGCGACCCTGCTCTACATCTATGTGACAGCCTCCTCGGGCGGTGCGGGTCCCCGCGAGCAGCTCGCGATGCTTCTCATGTTCTACGGCGCCTTCTGGCTGCTCGGCCCCTGGGTCGTGGACCGCCTCGGCCGGATCACGGCCCACTTCGCCCGCCGTCCGGCGACCCTGTTGGCGGCACGCCGCCTCAGCGACGACCCGCGCGGCTCATGGCGCACCGTCAGCGGACTGGTCCTGGCCGGGTTCGTGGCCGGGTTCTTCACCGTGGGCAACGTGGGCATCGACGACTACCGCTTCCCCTCCCAGGTCGCCGTACCCACCACGAGCACCGCCATCGCCCGCACCGCCGCCGTCGAGGCCCGTTCACTGCTCGACGCGGCCGGAGTGAAGGCGACCGTCACCACGAGCAAGGGCGACGAGGACCTGCTGGGCAGTTCCACCGGAGTGCTGGTCCACGTCTCCGGCGGCACGGAACAGCTCGACACGGCCGTCACAGCACTCTCGAATCTGGTGCCGGGCCAGCTGCCGTACACCCAGAACTACGCCAACGCCGAGAACGACGCCTTCACCGGCCGGCTGGGCGAACTCGGCACCGCCGCCCTCGCGGTCAGCTTCCTCGTCGCGACCGCCTCCGCCGGACTGACCGCCGCCGCGAACGTACTCGACCGACGGCGGGTCTACGCCCTGCTGCGGCTGGCCGGCACTCCGCTGAAGCTCCTCGACCGGGCCAGGTTCCGTGAGACGGTCCTCCCCCTGGTCGTCCTCGCCGGTGGCACCACCGCCGCCGGAATCTACGCCGCCTTCCAGGTCAACAAGATGTTCGACAGCACGATCAGCACCTCGGGGGCGGTGACCCTCGCGGTGTGCACAACGGTGGGCGCGCTGGCCATGTTCGCGGCGATCGGAGCGAGCAGGCCCCTGCTACGGGCGGTCACGGAGAACGCCGCGCAGGCGGCGGACTGAGAACCAGAGACGATGGATGAACCCTCGACTGCACCCACTCCGCCCCTCCCACCCGTGAGGCATGATCGAGCCATGACTGCCGCTCCGCCCAGCGCCCCGATCCGCGTACTCATCGCGGACGACCAGGACATGGTCCGTACCGGCTTCCGCTTCTTCCTCGACGCCCAGCCGGACATCACCGTGGTCGCCGAGGCCTCCAACGGTGAGGAGGCCGTGGCGCTGGCCCGCCGTGAGCGTCCTGACGTGTGTCTGCTGGACATCCGGATGCCCAAACTCGACGGCCTGGAGGCGACCCGGCTGCTGGCCGGCCCCGGGGTCACCGACCCGATGCGAGTCGTCGTCGTCACCACCTTCGACCTAGACGAGTACGTGTACGGGGCACTTCGTGGCGGCGCCTGTGGATTCCTGCTCAAGGACTCGGGGCCCACCCTGCTCGCGGAGGCGGTACGGGCCGCGGCGGCCGGTGACGCCCTGGTGTCGCCGTCCATCACGGTCCGTCTGCTCCAGCACATCACCGCCCCGCAGGCCACCACGTCCCTCCCGGCAGCTCCGCCCCAGGTCTCGGCCGCGACGCTCGCGGAACCGCTCACCGACCGGGAACTCGACGTGGTCCGGCTGGTCGCACTCGGGCACACCAACGCCGAGATCGCCGCCTCGCTGTTCGTCTCCCTCTCCACGGTCAAGACGCATCTGTCGAGCGTGCAGCTGAAACTGGCCGCGCGGAACCGGGTGGAGATCGCGGCCTGGGCATGGCAGAACGGGCACGCGCGCCCGGAGGTCTGACAGCGTCGGGGCAGCCGGATGTGGCGCGTTCGACGTGGAGAGGCTCTGCAGAAACAGGACGACTTGAAAGTACGATCAGCCAATGTCTGAGATGATCGAAACCACGCCCGGCTGGTTGGCACCCGACGAACTCGAGCAGTCTCGCGCCCGGATGCCGATCCTGTACGTGGAGGCCGTGCCGGTACGGGTCGACGACAACGGCGAAGTCACCAGCATCGGTCTGCTCCTGCGCATCGGATCGGACGGCAACGTCAGCCGCGCTCTGGTGTCCGGCCGCGTTCTCCACCACGAGCGCGTGCGCGACGCCCTCATGCGCAATCTGGAGAAGGACCTCGGCCCGGTGGCCCTGCCCAGGATCCCGGCCTCCCCGCAGCCCTTCACCGTCGCGGAGTATTTCCCGACGCTGGGGGTCACCCCGTTCCACGACCCGCGCCAGCACGCGGTGTCCCTCGCCTACATCGTCCCGGTGGCCGGCGACTGCCGCCCGCGCCAGGACGCCCTCGACCTGGTCTGGTTCAGTCCGGAGGAGGCGTCCTCCCCCGTGGTGCAGAACGAGATGCCGGGCGGTCAGGGAATGCTCCTCAAGCAGGCCCTGGCCCATGTCGGCCGCCTGTCCTGAACAGGCTCCTGAACAGGCGGACCACCGCGACGGGGGCGGCCCGGGGGTTGTCACCCCCGGGCCGCCCCCGTCGCGAACCGTTGTCAGACACTCCATTCAGGCGATCTCGACGAGCAGGTCACCGCCCTCCACCTGCTGGATCCTGTTGATGGCCAGCCTGGTCACCTTTCCGGCCTTCGAGGCGGTGACCGCGGCTTCCATCTTCATCGCCTCGATGGTCGCCACCGTGGCACCGACCGCCACCTCGTCCCCCTCGGTGACGGCGAGCGTCACCACTCCGGCGAACGGGGCGGCGACATGTCCGGGATTGGTCCGGTCGGCCTTCTCCGTGGCCGGGATGTCGGAGGACACGGCGGTGTCGCGAACCTGGATCGGCCGCAGTTGGCCGTTCAGCGTGGACATCACCGTGCGCATGCCACGTTCGTCGGCCTCGCCCACGGCCTCCAGTTCGATGAGGAGCCTCACACCCGGTTCGAGGTCGACCGAGTACTCCGTCCCGGGACGCAGCCCGTAGAAGAAGTCCTTGCTGGCCAGCACGCTGGTGTCGCCGTACGTCTGACGGTGGGTCTCGAACTCGCGTGTCGGGCCGGGGAACAGCAGCCGGTTGAGCGTCCCCCGACGGTCTTTCGCCAGCCCTGTTCGGTCGTCCGAGGTCAGTTCCGCCATGGGCTTGGGTGCGGCCCGGCCCTCAAGCGCCTTGGTGCGGAAGGGCTCCGGCCAGCCGCCGGGCGGGTTGCCCAGCTCACCGCGCAGGAACCCGATGACGGAGTCGGGGATGTCGAACCTGTTCGGCGTCGCCTCGAAGTCCGCCGGCGAGACGTCGGCGCCGACAAGATGGAGGGCGAGGTCACCGACCACCTTCGACGACGGGGTGACCTTCACCAGCCGGCCGAGGATCCGGTCCGCGGCGGCGTACATCGCCTCGATCGCCTCGAAGCGGTCGCCGAGGCCCAGCGCGACCGCCTGGGTGCGCAGGTTGGACAGCTGCCCTCCGGGGATCTCGTGGTGGTAGACCCGCCCGGTCGGCGAGGCGAGGCCCGCCTCGAACGGTGCGTAGATCTTCCGGACGCTCTCCCAGTACGGCTCCAGGTCGCCCACGGCCGTCAGGCTCAGCCCGGTGGGCCGCTCGGAGTAGTCGGTCGCGGCGACGATGCCCGACAGCGACGGCTGCGAGGTGGTGCCCGCCATCGACGCCACCGCGCCGTCCACCGCGTCCGCGCCGGCCTGGATCGCGGCGAGGTAGGTGGCGAGCTGGCCGCCCGCGGTGTCGTGGGTGTGCAGGTGCACCGGCAGGTCGAACTCGCGGCGCAGCGCCGACACGAGGGTAGCGGCGGCCGGGGCGCGCAACAGGCCCGCCATGTCCTTGACGGCCAGGACATGGGCGCCCGCCTCGACGATCTGCTCGGCGAGGCGGAGGTAGTAGTCGAGGGTGTAGAGCCGCTCGGAGGGGTCGGACAGGTCGGACGTGTAGCACAGGGCGACTTCGGCGATCGCCGTTCCCGTCTCGCGTACGGCATCGATCGCGGGCCGCATCTGGCCTACGTCGTTGAGCGCGTCGAAGATCCGGAAGATGTCGATGCCGGTGGCCGCGGCCTCCTGCACGAAGGCGTCGGTCACCTCGGTCGGGTACGGCGTGTAGCCCACGGTGTTGCGGCCGCGCAGCAGCATCTGCAGGCAGATGTTCGGCACGGCCTCGCGCAGGGCGGCCAGGCGCTCCCAGGGGTCCTCGGCGAGGAAGCGCAGCGCGACGTCGTAGGTGGCGCCGCCCCAGCACTCCAGGGACAGTAGTTCGGGCAGGGTCCGCGCCACCACCGGGGCGATGGCGAGCATGTCCTTGGTACGGACCCGGGTGGCGAGCAGTGACTGGTGGGCGTCGCGGAACGTGGTGTCGGTGACGCCGATGGTCGGCGACTCTCGAAGCCACCGGGCGAAGCCCTCCGGGCCCAGTTCGACGAGCCGCTGCCGGGAACCCGCGGGCGGCTCGGAGTTCGGCAGCTGCGGGACCTTGCTGACCGGGTCGATCAGTTCGGGGCGTTCGCCGTGCGGCTTGTTCACGGTGACGTCGGCGAGGTAGGTGAGCAGTTTCGTGCCGCGGTCGGCGGAGTGACGTGCCGTGAGCAGGTGCGGCCGTCGCTCGATGAACGAGGTCGTGACCCGGCCCGCGCGGAAGTCCGCGTCGTCGAGCACGGCCTGCAGGAACGGGATGTTGGTGGCCACGCCACGGATACGGAACTCGGCCACGGCGCGCCGGGCCCGGCTGATCGCGGTCCCGAAGTCACGGCCCCGGCAGGTGAGCTTGACCAGCATCGAGTCGAAGTGCGCGCTGATCTCCGTACCGGCGTGGGTGGTGCCGCCGTCCAGCCGGATGCCGGAGCCGCCGGGCGAGCGGTACGCGCTGATCCTGCCGGTGTCCGGGCGGAAGCCGTTGGCGGGGTCCTCGGTCGTGATCCGGCACTGCAGTGCGGCGCCGTGCAGGGTGACGGTCTCCTGGGAGAGCCCGAGGTCCGCCAGCGTCTCGCCGGAGGCGATGCGCAGCTGTGCCTGGACGAGGTCGACGTCGGTGACCTCCTCGGTGACCGTGTGCTCGACCTGGATGCGCGGGTTCATCTCGATGAAGACGTGGTTGCCCTCGCGGTCGAGGAGGAACTCCACGGTGCCCGCGTTGCGGTAGCCGATCTGCTCGGCGAAGCGCACGGCGTCGGCGCAGATCCGGTCCCGCAGCTCCGGGTCGAGGTTCGGCGCGGGCGCCATCTCGACCACTTTCTGATGGCGTCGCTGCACCGAGCAGTCACGTTCGAACAGGTGGATGACGTTGCCCTGGCCGTCGGCGAGAATCTGCACCTCGATGTGGCGTGGCTCGACGACCGCCTTCTCCAGGAAGACCGTGGAGTCACCGAACGCGGAGGCCGCCTCGCGGGCCGCGGCCTCGATGGACTCGCGCAGTTGGGCGGGTTCCTCGACCCGCCGCATGCCGCGCCCGCCACCGCCGGCGACGGCCTTGACGAACACCGGGAAGCCGATGTCGTCGGCGGCGCGGACGAGTTCGTCCACGTCGGCCGAGGGCGCCGAGGAGGCCAGCACCGGAACGCCTGCCGCGCGGGCGGCGGCCACCGCACTCGCCTTGTTGCCGGTCAGCTCCAGTGTGTCGGCGCTGGGCCCGACGAAGGTGATGCCGCCCTCCTCGCAGGCGCGCGCCAGATCGGGGTTCTCGGACAGGAACCCGTAACCGGGGTACACCGCGTCCGCGCCCGCCTTTCGCGCCGCGCGGACGATCTCCTCCACGGAGAGGTACGCCCGGACAGGATGTCCGGGACGGCCGATCTCGTAGGCCTCGTCGGCCTTCAACCGGTGCAGTGAATTGCGATCCTCGTGCGGGAAGACGGCCACGGTCCTCGCGCCCAGCTCAAAGCTGGCGCGGAACGCGCGAATCGCGATCTCACCACGGTTGGCGACCAGCACCTTGCGGAACATCCTGGATCCCTTCAGCCTGCCGGTGACGCGCCCCATGGTGTCGGCCAGGCCCGGCTCGCGCCATGTGAGCCGGGCCACTCACACCCACCAGGGGCACGTTCAGCGGAGGTCTGCCGAGGCAGGCGTGTCGTCCAGGAAGCCCCCCGACTGGTGCTGCCACAGCTTGGCGTAGGCGCCCTCCGACGCGAGCAGCTCCTGGTGCGTGCCCTGCTCGACGATCCTTCCGCGGTCGAGGACGACGAGCCGGTCCATGCCTGCGACCGTGCTCAGCCGGTGTGCCACCACGAGCGCCGTCCGCCCCTCCATGAGCCGCCACAGCGCCTCCTGGACGAGGATCTCGCTCTCCGAGTCCAGGGCGCTGGTGGCCTCGTCGAGCAGCAGGATCGGCGCGTCGCGCAGGATCGCCCGGGCGAGGGCGACCCGCTGGCGCTGTCCACCGGACAGCTTGACTCCGCGTTCGCCCACCATGGTGTCGAAGCCGTCCGGCAGCGCGTCGGCGAACTCCGTGACGTGCGCCGCCTCGGCCGCCCGGCGGACCTCGGCGTCGGTGGCGTCCGGGCGGGCGAACAGGATGTTGTCGCGGAGTGTGCGGTGGAACATCGCCGGGTCCTGCGGCACGTAGGCGATCAGACCGCGCAGGTCCCGCTGGCGCAGCCGGCTGATGTCCTGGCCGCCGATCATGATCCGCCCGGCGTCGATGTCGGTCATCCGCAGCAGCAGGCGGCTGAGGGTGGTCTTGCCTCCGCCGGAGCGACCGACGAGGCCGACCTTCGCTCCGCCGGCCACCGCCAGGTCGAGTCCCTCGAAGAGCGGCTCGGCACCGGCGTGGGCGAAGGTGACGTTCTCGAAGCGGACGTCGGCAGCCCTGGACCGCAGGGCCTCCGGCGCCGGGGGGTCGAGCACGGTCGGCGAGGTCAGCAGCAGTTCGGTGAACTGCGCGGCCTCCGTCATCGAGCTTTCCAGCCGGCGGTAGATCTGGTTGAACTCGAACATGATCCGGGTGGCGTTCGAGTAGTACGTGAAGGCGACCACGACCGTCTCCACGCCGTGCCCGTTCCCGGCGAGGGTGACCGCGAGCAGCAGGCCCAGGGCGTTGGTGAGCACGGACAGCGGTGCGACCAGGGTGTCGATGCGCAGGTTGCCGTAGTCCCACGACCTCAGCATGAGCCGCCGTGACGCCGCGACCCGGGACCGGTGCTCGGCGGCCTCCCGTTCCTCGGCGGCGAACGCCCTGACCGTGTCCATGTTCATCAGGCTGTCGGCGACATGGCCCGACACCCGGGCGATCGCCTCCTCGCGCTTGTCGACGAGCGCCTGGCGACGCCGGATGAGGGGCACCACACACAGCGCCGTCAGTGCGATCATCGCCACCAGGCCGACCACCAGCAGTGGTTCGTAGCGCCACAGCACCACCGACCCGAACACGAGTGGCACGAGGCTGCCCACGACCTGGAACGTGAGGGTGTCGACGAACTCCTCGAACCGGGAGGCGAAGCTCAGGACCCGCTTGGTCAGCGACCCTGCGAAGTTGTCGTGGAAGAAGGCGGCGTCCTTGGCGAACAGCTCGTCCATTCCGATCACGTACAGATGCTCGATGCCGCGAGCGTCGACGCGGTTCAGGCAGTGCAGACCGATCCGCCAGAGCACCTCCGAGAGCAGCATGACGCCCGCGAAGGCGAGGACGTAGGGCAGCGCCGAGCCGACGGCGACGCCGTTGTCGTCGGCGATGCGGCCGACGAGCTTCGCGACGATCAGCGGCGCGATGTAGTTGAGGCCGATGTTGCCCAGTGCCGGCAGCAGCATCGCGGGCACCGTCAGCAGGCGGAGACGGGCCAACTCCCGTCCGTAATAGCGAAGTGCGAGGAGCACAGGCCCCTTGCCCGGTGGATCCTGGGGCGATTCAGGCGATCCCATTCCAACCCTGTGGTGTCGTAGGGTGACCGGCCACTCGCCTTCGCCGGGGTCGTCCGGGCAGGCGGGCGCGACGACGTCGCCCCCGCGAAGGTCGCGGCGGCGCCGAAGTGTGAGTAGGGGCAGGCCAGATGTCGCATTGTCCCGCGTCGGCTTCCCCGCGGTCCACGCGTTTTCTCGGCCACGGCATGCCCGAACACGGGTGCGACCCAAGGTCGGAGCGGTGTGTTTATCCTTCGACCGTGGCTGACACCGACACCGAGAACACCCCGCTGCGGCTTCCCGACATGCCGCTGCACGATCCGTTCGTCGTCGCCGACGACAAGACCCGCACCTACTACCTCTACACGTCCAACAACCCGTCCGTATCGGGCGTGGACGGCACCGGCACGATGGTCTACCGCAGCCACGACCTGCGGGACTGGACGCGCCCCGTGGTGGTGTTCCTGGCCGCCGAGCAGAAGGAGATCTGGGCGACCGACGGCGGCTGGGCGCCCGAGGTGCACGAATGGGACGGCCGGTACTACCTGTTCACCACGTTGCACGACGAGGGCAGACCACTTCCGGTACCTCCGCCGAACCGGTGGGGCACCCCGTTCCAGATCCCGGCCTACATGCGCGGCACGATCACGGCCGTTTCGTCCTCGCTGCTGGGCCCTTTCAGCGTCGTGGACCCCGCACGTCCCACCCCGCCCGAGAACCTCATGACGCTCGACGGCACGCTCCACGTCGACCCCTCCGGACAGCCCTGGATGGTCTACGCGCACGAGTGGCTGCAGACCATCGACGGAACCATGGAAGCCGTCCGGCTCGCCCCGGACCTGTCCCGGACGATCGGGGATCCCGTCTTCCTGTTCAAGGGCTCGGACGCGTCCTGGCTCGCCGAGGAGATCCCCGGCGGCCTGCCGAACCAGCTCCCGCCGTACGTCACCGACGGCCCGCAGTTGCACCGCGCCCCTGACGGATCACTGCTCATGCTGTGGTCGACGTACGAGAAGAACACCGTCGGCCGGGACGGGACCATCAGCGGTGGCTATGTGCAGACCTACGCCACCTCGGCGTCCGGCGCCGTCACGGGCCCGTGGCAGCAGCACCGGCCGCTGGTCCGCGAGGACAGCGGGCACGGGATGCTCTTCCACACCTTCGACGGCCGACTGATGATGGTGCTCCACCGCCCCTTCGACAACGCGCGGGGCAAGCTGTACGAGATGGAGTTCGCCGGACATGAGCTGCGGGTGCTCCGCCGGCGCGCCGACCTCGACGGCGGCGGCTGACGCCCGGGTGCGCAAACACCGGAGGCCGTCTCCTCATCGCTGAGAAAACGGCCTCCGGCCTCCGACTTCACAAGTCGGGACGACAGGATTTGAACCTGCGACCCCTTGACCCCCAGTCAAGTGCGCTACCAAGCTGCGCCACGTCCCGATACTGTCTGACCTGGGCTTTCCCCTGGCCGAACACGCATGGAAACAATACCGCACTCGGGTCGATGGTCGCGCACGCCTTTTTCCGCACATCCGACACTTGACCTCAAGTTTGGTTGAGGTCGCAGGATCGTCCCCATGACAGCCACAGCCACGCACGCCGACCCGTCCGGGACGCGCGACGCACACGACGCACACGACGCACACGACGCACACGACCGGTACGACACGCACGGATACACCGAGCTGCCCGGACTCATGGGGCTGATGACCGGCGACGAGAAGCACGGGCCCGCGGCGACCTCCACCCTGGACGTGCTCTGGGTCCTCTACGACCGGGTCCTGCGCGTCGCCCCGGACCGGACGACGGACCCCGAACGTGACCGGTTCCTGCTGTCCAAGGGACACGGGCCCATGGCGTACTACGCGGTACTCGCCGCCAAGGGTTTCCTGCCCGTGGACTGGCTGCCGGGCTTCGGCTCGTACGACTCGCCGCTGGGCCACCACCCGGACCGGGTCCTCGTACCAGGAGCCGAGATCGGCAGCGGCTCGCTCGGGCACGGGCTGCCGATCGCCGTCGGTACGGCGCTCGGCTTGCGCGCCCAGCGGCTCGACGGGCCCGCGGTCTGGGTCCTCGTCGGCGACGCCGAACTGGACGAGGGCAGCAACCACGAGGCGATCGCGTTCGCCGGTCCCGTCGGCCTCGAACGCCTGCACGCCGTCGTCATCGACAACTCCTCCGCCAGCCACGCCAGGCCCGGTGGCATCGCCGCCCGCTTCCAGGCAGCGGGCTGGTCCACGACCACCGTCGACGGGCGTGACCACAAGGCCTTGTACACCGCCTTCACCACGCCGCACCCCGGCCGCCCGCACGCGGTCGTGGCGCGGGTCGAACCGAAGTCCGGTTGAGCCGGCACACCCGATCTCGCCGACCGTTCCGGCCTGTCCGACCGCTTTCACCGATCTGAAGGGATCCACTCACCCATGGACACCATGCGTGACCGCTTCGCCCCCGTCCTGACCAGGCTCCTCGACGAGGACCCACGCGTCGCCGTCGTCCTCGCCGAGATCGGTGCGGACGCGTTCACCCGGGCGCGGGCCCGCCATCCCGACCGCGTGATCAACGTGGGCATCCGTGAGCAGCTTCTCGTCGGCGCGGGCGCCGGCCTGGCGCTCACCGGTATGCGCCCGGTCGTGCACACCTTCGCGAGTTTCCTCGTCGAGCGCCCCTTCGAGCAGGTCAAGCTCGACCTCGGCCACCAGGACGTCGGCGCCGTACTGGTCAGCGCCGCCGCCTCCTTCGACTGGCCGGCGGGCGGTTTCACGCACATGGCACCCGGTGACGTGGCCCTTCTGGACACCTTGGACGGCTGGACCGTCCATGTACCGGGGCACCCCGACGAGGCCGAGACGCTGCTGCGGCACGCGGTCGCCGCAGGGGACGACAAGGTGTACGTCCGGCTGTCGGCGCAGTCCAACGCGGAGGGGCTCGCGGTCGACGGCGCACGGTTCCTCACCGTCCGCGAGGGCCGCTCCGGTGTCGTGATCGCCGTCGGACCGATGCTCGACACCGTGCTGGCCGCCACGGAAGGGCTCGACGTCACCGTCCTCTACGCGACGACCGTACGGCCCTTCGACACGGCCACGCTGCGCCGGGCCACAAGGGCGGCGGGCACCGACGTCGTCCTCGTCGAGCCGTACCTGGCGGGTACGTCGACAGCCGTCGTGAACGACGCGCTCCCCGATATGCCGCACCGGGTGCTGGGCCTGGGCGTCGGCCGCCGCGAGCTCCGCAGGTACGGGGACGTCGACGAGCACGTCGCCGCGCACGGGCTCGACGCACGGACGCTCCGGGAGCGGATCCAGGGGTTCGCGGCCTGAGCCCGCCCGCCGGGTTCAGCCCGCGCCCGCAGCCCCCAACTCCGGGTAGGCGTCCAGCAGTCGGGGCGGGGCGGCCTGGCGCCAGGAGTCGACGAGGATGTCCCGCAGTTCGCCCTCGTCCTCCAACGCGGCCAGGCGCACTCTCACCCAGGCGAAGCCCGCCTCGTGGTCGGCGATCCAGAACTTGTCGGGTTCGGCCAGGACCAGTTCGTCGCGCTCCTCCTTGGGGCAGCGCACGGCGATGGAGGTCTCGTTCTCGGGCAGGGTGGCGAACATCTTCCCCGCCACCCGGAACGTGGGCATGCTCCAGGCGATCTTCTCCGAGGTGTCCGGCAGGGAGAGGGAGATACGGCGTACGTCTTCGGCTTCCGACATGCAAGGCACCGTAGCCAATGCCACTGACAATCACTCGCGCTCACCTGGCGAGAGGGCACGCTCCCCCTGCCGGAGGGCACGCCTACGTCTGCGCGGCGGAGCCGAGTGCCTCCAGCACCGGCCGGATCAGCGGGTGTTCCTCCGCTCCCCTGCGGACGGCCGCGAAGACCCTCCGGGTGGGGGCCACCCCGTCGACCGGGCGCACGACCACCCCCGTCAGCTCCATTCCGCGCAGCGCCGAACGCGGCACGAGGGCCACGCCCGCGTCGGCGGAGGCGAGTGCCACGACCGCCCGGAAGTCGTCGGAGGAATGTTCGAGCCGGGGTCGGAAGCCCGCGTTCTCGCAGGCCAGGACAACCACCTCATGGCAGGGATTGCCGGGGTAGGGCCCGATCCACGCGTCCTTGGCCAACTCGGCGAGCGGCACCTCTCGGGCGTCGGCGAGGCGGTGGGTGACCGGGACGACCGCGTCGAAGGGCTCGGCGTAGAGCGGGACGTGGGTGAGGCGGGGGTCGTCGGCGGGCGGCGCTCCCCGGTACTCGACGGCCACCGCGACGTCGACCTGCCGGTCGAGCACCATCGGCAGGCTGGCGTCACCCTCGGCGTCCTGGACGCGGACCCGGATGCCGGGGGCGGTCCGGGCCAGCCGGGCCAGGGCGGGGGCGACGACCAGGGCGATGCCGGTCGCGAAGGCGGCGACGGTGACCGTACCGGCATCGCCGGAGTCGTACGCGGCCAACTCGGCCTCCGCCCGCTCCAGTTGGGCGAGGACCAGATTGGTGTGCGCGAGCAGGATCCCGCCGGCCGGGGTCAGTCGTACACCCTTGGCGCCTCGCTCCACGAGCCGGTGGCCGGTCTCCTGCTCCAGGGCGGCCAGTTGCTGGGAGACGGCGGAGGGGGTGAGGTACAGCGCGGCGGCAGCAGCCGTCACCGTACGGTGGTCGGCCACCGCACGCAGGATGTGGAGCCGCCGCGCTTCGATCATGCAGTCGATTATCCAGCACGTCCGAGGCGGTATGCCCTGAACGTTCCCGGCTCCGGTCCGGTCAGCCCGCCAGCTCCGCCCGGGCGGAGACGAAGGCGTCGACGGCGCGGTTCACGTCCTCGGTGGAGTGCCCGGCGGAGAGCTGGACACGGATCCGGGCCTGCCCCTGCGGCACGACCGGGTACGAGAAACCGATCACGTACACGCCCCGCTCCAGAAGCAGCTCCGCCATCCGGCCGGCCTCCGTGGCGTCACCGATCATCACGGGCGCGATGGCGTGGTCGCCCGCCAGGATGTCGAAACCCTCGTCGGTCATCCGGCGGCGGAACAGGGCGGTGTTCACGGCGAGCCGGATCCGCAGGTCGTCCGCCGACTCCAGCAGGTCGAGCACCTTCAGCGAAGCGGCGGCGATCACCGGGGCAAGCGTGTTCGAGAAGAGGTACGGCCGGGAGCGCTGCCGGAGAAGCGCGACGATCTCGGCACGCGCGGCCACATAGCCCCCGGACGCACCCCCCAGCGCCTTGCCAAGCGTGCCGGTGATGATGTCCACACGGTCCATGACGTCGTGCAGTTCAGGGGTGCCCCGGCCACCTGGGCCGACGAAGCCGACGGCGTGAGAATCGTCGACCATGACCATCGCGTCGTGGCGCTCGGCGAGGTCGCAGATCTCGCGCAGCGGGGCCACATAGCCGTCCATGGAGAACACGCCGTCGGTGACGATCAGCTTCCGGCGCGCCCCGCCCTCCGTCGCCTCCTTCAGCTGTCGTTCCAGGTCGGCCATGTCGCGATTGGCGTACCGGAAACGGCGGGCCTTGGACAGACGGATGCCGTCGATGATCGAGGCGTGGTTGAGGGCGTCGGAGATCACCGCGTCCTCGGCGTCGAGGAGGGTCTCGAAGACACCGCCGTTGGCGTCGAAGCAGGAGGAGTAGAGGATCGTGTCCTCCTGGCCGAGAAACGCCGACAGCCGGGCCTCCAGTTCCTTGTGCACCTCCTGCGTACCGCAGATGAAGCGCACGGAGGCCATGCCGTAGCCCCAGCGGTCGAGGGCCTCGTGGGCGGCGGCGACGACCTCGGGATGGTCGGCGAGGCCGAGGTAGTTGTTGGCGCAGAAGTTGAGCACCTCGCCGGGGCGCCCGCCCGCCGTCACGGAGACGGTCGCGGACTGCGGGCTTCCGATGACCCGCTCGGGCTTGTGCAGACCGGCGGCGCGGATCTCGTCGAGGGTGGCGCGCAGGTCGTCGCGCACGGAGTCGAACATGACAGAGGCTCCTGAGCTGTGAGGGAGAGGTCGGAGAGGGAGTTACGTGGTCCAGTCGAGGATGACCTTGCCGCCCCGGCCGCTCGCCGCGTCCGCGAAGGCGGCCTCGTGGTCGCGGTGGTCGTACCGGCCGGTGATGACCGGGGAGAGGTCGAGGCCCCCCTCCAGGAGCACCGACATCGCGTACCAGGTCTCGAACATCTCACGGCCGTAGATCCCCTTGATGGTGATCATCGAGGTGACGATCCGGGACCAGTCGACCGGGAACTCCTGGGTCGGCAGGCCCAGCATGGCGATGCGTCCGCCGTGTGTCATGTTGGCGATCATGTCGCGCAGAGCCTCGGGGCGCCCGGACATCTCCAGGCCGATGTCGAAACCCTCGCGCAGACCCAGGGTGCGCTGACCGTCCGCGACGGTCGCCCCGGAGACGTTCAGTGCCAGACTCGCGCCGATCTTGCGGGCGAGTTCGAGCCGTTCCTCGCTGACGTCGGTGACGACCACGTTGCGCGCCCCGGCGTGCCGGGCCACCGCTGCCGCCATCAGGCCGATCGGGCCGGCTCCGGTGATCAGGACGTCCTCGCCGACCAGGGGGAAGGACAGGGCGGTGTGCACGGCGTTGCCGAACGGGTCGAAGATCGCCGCCACGTCGAGGTCGACGGGTACCCGGTGAACCCAGACGTTGGCGGCGGGCAGCACCACGTACTCGGCGAAGGCCCCGTCGCGCCCGACACCGAGCCCCACCGTGGCCCGGCACAGATGGCGGCGCCCGGCGAGGCAGTTGCGGCACCGGCCGCACACGAGGTGCCCCTCGCCGCTGACCCGGTCGCCGACGCCGATGTCGGGGACGTCGCGTCCGGTCCCGACGACCTCGCCGACGAACTCGTGCCCGAGTACCAGCGGCGTACGGATCGCCTGCCGCGCCCAGCCGTCCCAGGCCCGGATGTGCAGGTCGGTGCCACAGATCCCGGTTCTGAGCACCTTGATCAGTACGTCACCGGGACCGACCGACGGTTCCGGCACGTCCGTGAGCCACAGCCCGGGCTCCGCCTTCTTCTTGACCAGCGCCTTCAACGCAACGGCTCCTGTGGGTAGGACCCCGGGGCAGGGCACGCCGAAGGAGCCCGTGGCGGGGAGGGGGGTGACGTCGACGGCAGGACCGACGAGAACGCGCGTCCGAGAACGCGAGACGAAATCTGCCGTACGGCGGCTCCCGGGTCCATCGAGGTTTTCTTAAGCGCCGCCGCAGCTTTCCTTCACGCGTCCGCGCCAGGTCGGGCACCGCCACGAAGGACGAGGTCTGGCATATCCCCGTTGGCCGGATGAACGACTGCAGGCGCACCTTTGTTGATCGGACCGGAACCATCAGCCGTATCCCTTCGGAGAAACCGTGCGAACGGACAGCTCGGCCGACAACTGAACCGACAGCCGCGCCCCGTCGGGGCCGTAAGGAGTCAGGAACCCGTCATGCCCGCACCGCACTTGGCGCTTCCGCCCAACGACCGGGTCCTGTCGCTGTTCACCGGCTGGACCCGGGCGCACTGGGAGGCGCTCGCAGACCGGCAGCTGGAGGCTCTGGTCCCCTATGCGACGCCGGGACTCGCGCAGTACCGGCTGCCCGGGCGGAACTCCTCGGCGGGCGTGGTGTCGGACGGACTCGAGGGTTTCGCGCGGTCGTTCCTGCTGGCCTCCTTCCGGATCGCGGGAGCGGCGGGCGAGGTGGATTCCCGTCTCGTGGAACGCTACGCGCAGGGTCTGACAACGGGCACGGACCGTGACAGCGGCGAGGCGTGGCCCGAACTCACCGACTGTTCCCAGCCGATGACCGAGGCGGCCTCGATCGCCATCGGGCTGCACGAGAGCCGTCCCTGGATCTGGGACCGGCTCGACGTGGATGTGCAGGAACGAATCGTCGACTGGTTGTGGGGTTTCGTGGGCCGCCGTACCCGGGACGACAGCGGGCGGCTGTGCCAGGTGGTCGCCGAGCAGTTCCTGGCCTCCGTCGGGGCGCCGCACCGCCAGGAGGACATCGACGGCGGCCTCGACCGGATCGACGACTGGTATGTGGGCGGCGGCTGGTACAGCGACGGCGACGGCCGTACGTTCGACTATCACGTGGGCTGGTCGCTGCACCTGTATCCGCTGCTGTGGTGCCGGATGACGGGCGGCGAGGACGGCGGACGCGGCCGGGTCCACCGTCGCCGCCTCGCCCAGTTCCTCGCCTCCTACCCGCAGTTCTTCGGGGCGGACGGCGCCCCCGTACACCAGGGCCGCTCCCTGACGTACCGTTTCGCCGCGACCGCCCCCGTCTGGCTGGGCGCGCTGGCCCGGTGCACTCCCCTGGCGCCGGGGCTGACCCGGCGGCTGGCCTCCGGCGCGGTGGCGCACTTCGTGGAGCGCGGGGTGCCCGACGAGCGCGGACTGCTGCCGCTCGGCTGGTACGGCACGTTTCTGCCCGCGACCCAGGCGCACTCGGGGCCCGGGTCGCCGTACTGGTCGAGCATGGCCTTCCTGGGCCTGCTGCTGCCCCCGGAGGACCAGGTGTGGACCGCCAGGGAACGCCCGCTGCCCGTCGAGGAGTCCGACCAGTTCACGGCGTTGCCGGGACCGGGCTGGCTGTTGCACGGCACCCGGCACGACGGCATCGTGCGCCTCGTCAACCACGGCAGCGATCGCAACCCGATGGAAGGACCCGCCGACGACGATCCGCACTACGCGAAGTTCGGCTACTCGACGGCCTCCGCACCGGAGACGGGCTCGGTGGCCTGGGAGCGCAACGTGGACGGCCATCTGGCGCTTCTCGCCCCCGACGGCACGGCGTCACGCCGGCGCAGAATCCTTCCGCTGCACTGCTCGGGGCGGGTCGCCGCCTCCCGGTACGAAGCCGAACTCCCCGGCGTGGAGGGCGAGTTCCAGGTCGAGTCGACGAGTGTGCTGCACGGCTCCTGGGAGATCCGTGTGCACCGGGTCCAGGCACCGGCCGACGCGGCGGTCCGCGAGGGCGGCTACGCGGTGGCCGACAGCGCCCTGCCCGAGGCCGAGCGGGGTGACGGCTGGGCCCTGACCCGTACCGCTTCCGGACTGACCAGCGTGGTTGTCGCGCTGCACGGCTGGGACGAGGTCACGGGCGTGGCCCGCGCGGTCGACGCGAACGCCTTCGGCCCGCACTCGGCGACACCGTACCTCCAGCGCGCGGCGCGGTCCCCGGGCGCGAGCAGGCTGTTCGTGACGCTGGTCGCGCTGACCCGGGACGCCGTGCATCCACAGGCCCTGCGCGAGGCGGTGTCGTGCGCGGTGACGGAGGAGGGCCGCGCCCTGATCATGTTCCCGGACGGCGAGACGGTCTCCGTGTGACGGCGCCCCCTCTCCGACGGGCCCCTCAGAGTGCCGCCCCTCAGAGAGGGGCCTCCCCCGGAGCGAGCTGCCCGACCAGTTCCGCCGCCATCGCCTTGATGGTCTCGAGCCCCGCCCTCCCCCACGGGCGCGGCCCGAAGTCGGCGACGCACACCGTGCCCAGCGCCATGCCGGCGGTGTCGATGAGCGGCGCGCCCAGATAGGAGCGGATGCCGAACTCGTCGACGACCGGGTTGCCCGCGAACCGCGGATAGTCCCGTACGTCCTCCAGGACGAGCGCCTTGCGCCGGACCACCACATGCGGGCAGAACCCGTGGTCGCGCGGCAGTCGTCGGCCCACCCGCGGCTTCACCTCGTCGGAGTCGCCGCCGGCGGCACGACCGGGGCCGGCATCGGCGGGAACATGGAGCCCGGCGAAGAACTGCCGTTCCTCACCGATGAAGTTGACCATCGCGTACGGCGCGCCGACCAGCTCCGCGAGGCGGTCCGCGAAGGCGTCGAGGGCGGGTTCGGGCCGTTCCCCGAAGCCCAGTCCGCGCAGTCGCCGGGTGCGGGCCGGGGCCTCGTTGTCCTCGGGAGTCAGCAGCAGACGACCTGCCGGGCGTGGCGGGTCGTAGCTCATGGGCGGGCTCCCTCACTGTGGGCGCTGGGTGCGGGGGCGGGCGCGTGGGCGAGCAGGTGCCGTACGAGGGTGAGCAGGGTCTGCACCCCCGAACTGGAGATCCGGGCGTCGCAGCGCACGATCGGGATCTCGGGATCGAGGTCGATGGCGGCGCGCACCTCCTCGGGGTCGTAGCGGTAGGAGCCGTCGAACTCGTTGATCGCGACGATGAAGCCGAGGCCGCGCTGCTCGAAGAAGTCGACGGCCGCGAAGCAGTCCTCCAGGCGCCGGGTGTCGGCGAGGATCACCGCTCCGAGCGCGCCTTCGGAGAGCTCGTCCCACATGAACCAGAACCGCTCCTGTCCGGGCGTTCCGAACAGATAGAGGACGTGTTGCGGGTCCAGGGTGATGCGGCCGAAGTCCATCGCCACGGTGGTCTCGACCTTGTTCTCGATACCTTCGAGACTGTCGGTCGAGGCGCTCACCGTGGTGAGCAGTTCCTCCGTACTGAGCGGCGCGATCTCGCTCACCGCACCGACCAGGGTCGTCTTGCCGACTCCGAACCCTCCGGCCACCAGGATCTTCAAGGCGGTGGGGAAGGGATCAGAGCTGTCGTCGTAGTCCATCGAGCACTGCCTCCAGAAGAGACCGGTCAGTGGGGTTGTGGTAGAACTCGGGCGGTTTGGTGGTGAGTGCGCCGCAGTCGACGAGGTCGGACAACAGCACCTTGGTGACCGCCGCCGGCAACTTCAGCTGGGCGGCCATCTCGGCGACCGAGACGGGCCTGCGGCACAGGTCGAGAGCCTGTGCGTGTTCGGGGCCGAGATAGCCGAGAGGTGTCGCTCCGGTGGCCATCACCTGGGACATGAGGTCGAGGGCGGTGCTCGGCCTGGTCCGGCCGTTGCTGACGGTGTAGGGACGCACGAGCCGTCCGGCCGCGTCGTCGAGCCAGGGCCCGTCGCCGGCCGCCGTCACGCTCAAGGCCTCATCGCCGAGGGTTCGGCCGACTGCCGGGGCGCGGTCATCAGATACGGGCGGACGCTCTTGACCAGCATCGCCATCTCGTAGCCGAGGACCGCGGCATCGGCCTCACGGCCCGCCAGCACGGCGAGACAGGTGCCGGAGCCCGCGGTGGTGACGAACAGCAGGGTCGAGTCGAGTTCGACGACGACCTGGCGCACCTCGCCGCCGTCCCCGAAGCGGACGCCCGCGCTGCGTCCGAGGGAGTAGAGACCGGAGGCCAGGGCGGCCATGTGGTCGGCACTGTCCGGGTCGAGTCCGTGCACGGACTTGACGAGTCCGTCGCAGGACAGGAGTACCGCGCTCGTGGTGTGCGGTACGCGCTGGACAAGGCCGCTCATCAGCCAGTCGAGATCGGATACATGGCCGGTCGGCACATCGCTCGCCATGGTGGATCGACTCCTTGGGGTACGAAGGTCTGCGGGAGCGCTGGGGGTGGGGGCAGGGGTGGTGCTGAGGCGGGTGGTCATCCGGCCGGTGCGCTCCCGTCGTGCCGGGCAGTGAGGTCCAGGTCGTGTCCGGGCGCGCGCAGCCGGTGCGCCTCGGGTATCGGGGACGTGTCCGGCGGCGGTACGTCCATGGCGTCAGGCGGGGACGCGGCGGCATCGGCGCGGCCCTCGACCGGACCCGTCGGAGGGATCCCCGGTCCGGTCGGCCGCGCGGAGATCCGCTCCATGAACACCGGCTGCGTCGGCATCGGCTCCATGGCCACCGGCTCCATGGATACCGGTACGGCGGTGGCCGGGTGGGCGGGCTCCCCGTACGTCGGCTCCGGGGGCGCCGGTTGACTGTCGGGCGTCCTGGTGTGCGCCGGCTGCCCGTAGTGCGCCTCGTACTCCCGCTCCATCGCCGCCAGCGCCGGGTCCGTGTAGTCCGAGTCCAGTTGGCGTGCCTCGGCGAGCCCGATGCCGCGCTGGAAGGCGGCCATGAGGCCCGGGTCGTGGCCGACGACGTGTTCGCTCTCCGGCCGGGGGGCGGCCGGGCCACCGCGCAGTTGGGGCGCGAGGTGTTCCTGGGCGCGGCGGCGGGGCAGTTGGGGTTTGCCCATGGTGCCGCGCACCGCGCCGGTCCTGGGGGTGGGTGGCGCGCCCACGTGGTCCGCGACGGTCCGCCGGTCGTCGGGGCGGATGCCGGGCATCGCCTCGGCGGGGTTCGGCCGCTCCGCGCGGGCCCCCCGGACGGGCAGCGGAGCCGGGCCCCGGCCGTTCGGCTTCGGTTCGGTGGGACTGGGTGCCTCCGGGCGTCGGCGTGTCGAACCGCCGGTCCGCGTGCCGGGCCCGGGCGTGGTGGGTGCCGGGGGCCGTTCCTCGTGGCCGGCGGCCGACGGGCGCTGCCGGGGCGGCTCGGCCAACCTCCGCATGCTTCCGGTGTCCTGGGTCCGGGCCGGGGTGGGGGCGTGGGGCTGAGGCGCCGCCTGGGACCGCGGCTGGGGTACGTCCGCGGTCCTGCCCGGCCCCGTGTCCATGCCCAACAGGCCCTGGGGTACGACCAGTACGGCCTGCACTCCGCCGTAGATGTTGGTCTGGAGCCGGACGTGGATGCCGTGCCTGCGGGCAAGTTGGGAGACGACGAAGAGGCCGATGCGGCCGTCCTGGAGCAGGCTGGCGACATTGACCTGGTCGGGGTCGGTGAGCAGCGTGTTCATCTTGTGCTGCTCGTCCACGGGCATGCCGAGGCCGCGGTCCTCGACCTCGATGGCGAGCCCCGAGGTGACGAGGTTGGCACGCAGCAGCACCTGGGTGTGCGGGGCGGAGAACACCGTGGCGTTCTCGACGAGTTCGGCGAGCAGGTGGATGACGTCGGCGACGGCGTGTCCGCGCAGGGTGCCGTCGATCGGGGGCACGAGCTTGACCCGCGAGTACTGCTCGACCTCCGCGATGGCCGAGCGGAGCACCTCGGTCATGGAGACCGGGTTGCTCCACTGACGGCGCGAGACGGCGCCGCCGAGGACGGCGAGGTTCTCGGCGTGGCGACGGATGCGGGTGGCGAGATGGTCGACGTGGAAGAGGCCCTTGAGCAGGTCGGGGTCCTCGATCTCGTGTTCCAACTCGTCGAGGATGGAGATCTCGCGGTGCACGAGCGACTGAAGGCGCCGGGCGAGGTTGACGAAGACCTCGACCTTCTGTTCGCTGCCCGCCTGGCTGGAGAGCTGCGAGGCCTGGACGACGGCGGTGACGGCGCTGTCGTGGGCGCGGGCGATGTCGGAGCCGAGGAGCTCGAAGTCGTCGGCGTCGGGCGCCGGTGCGCCGCGCGTGGCGCGGGCCGGGGGTGCGTCGCCGCGGCGCAGCGCCTCGACGAGGGCACGCAGGTCCGTTTCGCTGCGGGCGCTGACGCGGCGCAGCGCGGCGAGGCGTTCGTGCACGGATCCGGCGGCGCGGTCGGCGGCGACCAGGGCGATCACGACGCCCCCGAGGGCCACGCCGACCGCCCCGGCGATCACGGCGAACAGGGTGAGGGTGGGCCGCACCTCGGAGGAACGGACGATGAACAGGACGGCCGCGCAGGCGCTGAGGGCGACCGCGAGCGGCGGCAGTACGGCGAGCCGCATGAGCTGGGGCCGTATGTGGGTCTCGGGCAGCGAGGGGACGGTACGGGCGACCGGCCGACCGTGCCGCCCGCCCTCACGGCGGTCTGCGCGGGGGGCCGGTGCTCGGAGGTGAGACATCTTCGTCCTCGTACTGGTGCGTCGGGACCTGGGGATCGCGCGTCTGCGCGACTCGGGCGTGCTCCATCGCGGTGCCGGTCGGGAGCCGAGAAATACGGCCCTGTGTTGCCCGGCGGCCACTCACAGTAGTCGGGAAGGAATCAGGTGCGGTGGGCAGTTGACAAACTCCTCCGGGCGGCGCCCCGCTCTGCTATGAGGCTTCGCACGGCAGACCGATAAGCTCTCCGGACGCGCGTTCCCCCACCCCACCGAATCGATCGGGCCTGGTCGGATCCGGTCATGAACAGAGGGCAAGGGCCGGGAAGTCAGCTACTCCCCGACCCTCACCGTCCGTACAGTTGTGCGTCTGTCGTGCGTTCTCTCCCATGGGCGTCAGCCCGCCGAAACGGCCTCGGGCTCTCCGCTGCCGTCGGCAGTACCCCCCTGGATTTCACCGGGCGTGTCGATCCGGACCTCGTCCACATCAGCCGTACGAGTGACATCCGCCGCCGGAGGGACATCGGCTGCCCCGCCCGAGTCGACCGCCGGCCACACTGCCCCCTATCGCGCGCTGGAGGCCGTGATGGCGGGCCACCAGGTCGGCGAACTCGTCGATCTGCTCCCGCGCACCAGGTTCCCGCCGGAGTTCATGAAGGTGGCCATTCCCCGGATGCGGTCGGACAGACGCAGTCCGAGCGTGCGGGCGTAGAAGGCCTCGGACGCGTCCAGGTCCGAGCTGAAGATCAGCATGTGTCCCAGCCGACGGGGCTTGGGCGCCTCGTCGGCGTTGAGCCATCGAGCCTGGTCGACACGCCGGATCCGGTCGCCGAAGTTGACGTCGTGGGCGTCGGTCGTGCCGAAGTCGCGCCACGGCGCGAGCCGCTCGTCACGCAGGTTGATCAGGTTGCCCTCGTGATCGCGCAACCACAGTCCTTCGGCGACTTCGGCCGGCCCGTCGACCAGCCTCACCCCCAGCCCCTCCAGATGGCGCCGCCACTCCGGAAGCGAGCCCTCCTCCACAGCGAAAGCGACATGATGGAGCCTCCTCACCGGCCCCTCGACGAGAACCGTCTGGTGCCCAGCGCCCGATGGCAGTCGCGGACACCCAGGAGCAGCCGCGCCAGCCGCTCGTAAACGCGGTCGCCGGTCGGCTCCTGCACCGCGAGCGCGTCGGCGGGGCATGCATCGCAGGAGAGGTCGCCGAGCTGCTGCCACTGCCGGTCGTCGGCGCGGTCAGCAGTTCACGCCGGGCGGCGTCCAGGTCGCCGCCGTCGAGCAGCGCGTCGATCAGCACGGGCTCGCCGTACCAGCCGCCGCGCTCCCGGCGAGCGTCGTCGCGCAGGACGGCCGGCGCCGCCTCAGGCTCGCCCCCCCCCCAGCAGTCCACGGCCCGGGCGGCGGCCCGCAGGTGCTGGTGGACGGCCAGGAAGCGCCCCGCCCGGAACCGGCCCCGGCGGACCGTGACCGTCTCGGCGATCCCGACCCGCCCGTGTACGGACAAGTCCCAGGGTCTGCGCCCACACCTCGCCGGGAAGCCCTCCGCCCCACCCCTCGGAAAGTCAGCGGTGCGGAGGACCGCGCAGGAGTGCTTCATGGGGCCACAGACGCTACATACCGTTCACCTTGACTCGCGCCCTCACTCCGATACCCACCGTGGAGGGCAGTGGCCGGTACGCCGAAGACTGCTCCCGCTTCTGCCGACGCGGCGCCCCGTCGATGGCCCGAAGTGCCCGCTTCCGCTCAGCCTCCGGCACGGCGGCAAGAGCATCCGTCACACGCCTCAGCTCGTCCGAGGTCAGGCCTCACCCACGAGATCAAGGTCCTCGCGGCTCGCCTTCGCAGCAACCTGCGGAACGGGCCACGCGCGGTCGGGCACGTACCCCACACCTCGCCACCACGGCTCGACAGGAAGCACTCCGGCCGGCTCGAACGACTGACCGGGAACAGGAAGAGCAATCGCCTGTCCCACCCCGTCAGCAGCAGCCTTGGTCCACTCACCGGGCTCGGCCCACGCGTGCGCCGCCAGGTTGAAGGTGCCCCAGTGGATCGGCAGCATCACACCGCCGGCCGCCCCGCCCTGGAGATCGAGGTGGGCGCGCATGCCCTCCTCGGGGGTCATGTGGATGTCGGGCAATATGACGCCCTATCAGGCGTGACAACTTCGGCCACGCACGAGCTGGCACCTGGTCGCTCACGATGCCCTACCACCGGCGAGCCCTCAGAATCCGAGAGGCGATCGCCGTGGTGGAAATAACGGGGAGCCCGCATGGGCCTGTACCGCACCGTCCGTCACGAGGGCCTCTGCGACGACCTGCCCCGCTACCTCGACCTGCGTCGCCAGATGTGGCTGGTGTTGCAGAACCGAGTCGGTCGCACTGTGCGCACCGTGTGGGAACCTGCCTTCCCCGGTCTCGCCTCCCGCAAGCTGCTGCGGGCTGACGCCGACTCAGCGGAGTCGGACATGTCCCGAGCCGGGCTCCCCTGATCTGGTGAATCGGTTCGCGCCGCTCAGCGCCTCACCGCCCGGGCCAGGGACGACGTGCTCACAGCATCCGGGCTCAGCTGCGTTGCACCGGGCACCGGCCCATCGGCGACAACCACGAAGCGGACGTGCGGAACCAGCCCCGTTGCGAGGCGGGAGGCTACGGCGGAGCGTGCCGCAGCGCCGGTGGTGACGACCGTGGAGCAGCGCAACCGAACGAGGGTGTTGACGTAGGCGACGGGGTCCGCCCCGGCAGGCAGGCGGTACCGCTGGACCACGACCTGCGAGGTGCTCGTCCTGGCCATCCCCTGCATCGCCGCCCAGGCACCCGTCGTATCCGCGTCCGTGGAAGTCAGGAGACATGCCCGGGCAGCGGTGTCGACATGTGAGACCGGCGCGGGTGGCGTCGCTCCGCTACCTGAATCCGGACGCAGGAGCAGCGTGACGACGCCGGTCGCAACCAGCACTGCCACGGCACCCGCAACGAGTGCCAGCAACCATTGGCTGGGAGGAAGGTGCTGGGCGCGCTCAGAAGCCTTCAAGATAGCCGTCCTCGTCGAGCAGACGCCGATCTTCATCACGCCATGATTCGAACGTGGCCGGCAACTCCAGTTCGGCACCGAGCGGCGGACGGATATCTCGCCGCACCAGGCGCAGCAGAAACTCTGCCATTCCCATGTCGTACTCGTGGTCCCGACGGCGATCTCTGGGCCGAAGGACTACTCGCCACTCATCGGGCTCACCGGTACACCGCCACAGGAAGTCGTCGCCGACTTCGTTCGACGCCCAGGTCAACGTCCCCTCCGCCGGTGGCCACTGAGCACCGTGGAGCAAGTGATCTCCGTATGGATAGCCGTCGAAGGGAGGCGTAAGGATGCCGATCGAGTCACTGACCCCACCCAGCCCATACACCGCTACGAAGTCGCGATAGTCAGCCGGGAGCTCCCATCCTGTCTCCGCGCGCAGCGCATCCCAGTCGACCGTGTCACCGCCGTCGGCGGGCGATTGCAGGATGCGGCTCAGTTCTTCCACAGCCCAGTGCATGGTGTCCTTGTGTAGATCCAACCGGCGACGTGGAGTGCCGATATCACGGTTCAGCTCAGTGGTTCGAAGAACGGACGATCGGGCGCGAAGTTGCGAGAACATACCGTCATGTCCTCACCTCTGAGGTAAGCCAGCAACCACTCACCGAATGTCATCTCATGGAGCACCCAGGCCGGGCTGTCAAGCTCCTGGACCAGGACTCGCCAAGGCGACGAGGGGCCGTCGGGAACACGGAGGAAAACCCATTCACCCGTCGTGGCCGACGCCACCGGCATCAGCTCACCGGGGTTCGCCCCTGCCGGACTCGGCAGGTACTCCACCATGTCTTCCTCGCGGAAAAGCTCGAGATCACCCCTGATGGATTCCCTCAGATTGTGCATAAGGTGACCGGCGGGGTGCTCCAGATACAGTTGATTGTTGATCTGGACCGAACCGTAAGCATCCACGATCTCACGGAAGTCCGCCGGGAATTCCATTCCGAACTCCCGCTCCATTTCGCTCCATGGTGCCGGATCGGTCCAGTTGAATCCGGGTTCCCCCAACAAGGTTCGGATCTCTGCAAGCGTTACCATCACTTGACCCCTTCTAGCATGTCGAGCCGATCCCGGTCCTGGAGTTGATCACAGTGCAGGAATAGCTGTCCGTGATCCTGCCCCGAGGGCCATACACGGCCATTCCCACCTGGATGGTCGTCGGAACAGCCGAGTGGGTGTCTCCGTACATGGGAACGACCGACATGAACAGGCTGTTGTTCCCGTTCAGAGCCTTCCAGCCGAAGGCTTCCACCTTGCTCGCCATCCGAGCATTCGCCCTGGCATTCAAGGCCACCAAATTGCGGACATCCGCGCCGGTACCCTTTCCCCAATAACCTATCAGGTGGCCGGCCTGCGGCCTTCCGCCTCCCGCTCTGATGTCTGCCATTCCCTCCGGTTCGACGGACGGTTCACATTCGGGGCACTTCGGCAAACCGCCGGCTCCGGTCCGCGACCTGCGATCGCTCTTGGTGAGGAATGCGATGGCACCGGTCGCCCTGCATCCCTTGTTTCCCTGATGGTCCGTGTACTCCTCGAGACCGCCGTAGATCCGCCCCCCGTCGATCAGGGGCATCGCATCGCACGAACTCCTGCGCCCGTCGTCATCGTCGTCTCCGGTGCAGCCACCGGTGGCCACGCAGACAGCCGCCGTGGTGAGTCCCGCCGCGATGGCCGAGGCCGCGTTGCGTACCGAGTTGCTGATATTGATCTGCACGGTCGGGGGTTCGGCCGCCGCCGAGATCGAGTGGACAGTGAGAGTGCCCTTGCCGATCGATGCGGTGATCTTGATGGCGTGGGCACGGATAGCAGCGCGGCGGGCGGCTTCTGCGGCTGCTGCCGCCGCCGCTGCCCTGGCCGCCGCGGCTGCGGCGTCCGCGGCGCTGATGCCGCTCCCTCCGCCACAGGAGTAGCACGTGCCGCTGCCGGAACCGCCGCTGTTTCCGCTGTTTCCGCTGTTTCCGTTGTTTCCGCCGCTCCGGCCCGTGCTTGACGAGCCGCTGCTCTGGAGGGACTCGCAGAACGAGTAGGAATGGGTTTCGGCGCAGGTGCGGCCGCGGGCGACGGTGTGGCTGGTGGCGGCCGAGTAGGAGTAAGCGTGGCTGTACGACGAGGAGCTGGAGGAGGAGAAGGCGTCGGAGATGCTCCTGGAAAGTGCTGAGCAGTATTCGACGCAGGTGGCGATCAACGCCGAGCCCAGGAGGTAGGCCCCGTATGCCTCTCCGATGCACAGGTCCTCGAGACAGTGCCCGCTCGGGTCCGTCCCGGTGAGCGGTGTGTCGTTCGCGTAGGCGTAGTCGTTCGCGTTTGTGCTGTCTCCGACCGCCGGATTGTCCACCGTGTCCGCCGAGTCGAAACCGCCCGTGCTCGGGCTGTACCAGCGGGCGTGCATGTTGACGTTGCCGGTCGTCGGGTCGGTGTACTCGCTCTGGTAGCCGGCGCTGCCGGTCAGTGTGGAGGCGGTGGTGGTGCCCCACGGGTCGTAGCTCGCGGAGCCGGTGAGCGTGGTGCCGGTCGCCGTGAACTGTCCGATGACGTCGGTGTGCAGGTCGGTCCAGGTCAGGGTGGCGCCGGTCGCCGAGGACTCGCCGGTGAGGGCACCCCCCGGGTCGCGGCTGTAGGTGCTCGCGCCGTCGGAGGCGACCGTGTTGTCGGTGCCGGAGTAGGTGAGAGCGGTCGGGCCGGCGGTGATCGCGCGGCCCAGCGCGTCGTACGTGTATGCCGTCGCACCGGCGGTCAGCTGTTGGCCGTAGGCGTCGAAGGTGTACGCCGTGGAGTCCTTGGCGGACATCGTGCCGCGGGCCGTGTAGCTGTAGGTGTGCGTGCCGTCGGAGGTCAGCTGGTCGCGGGCGTTGTAGGCGTACGTCGTGGAGCCCGCGGTCAGGCGGTTGCCGTCGGCGTCGTAGGTGTAGCCGGTGGTCGTGGAGCCCGAGGTCCAGGACGTGAGGCGGTTCGCGTAGTCGTAGGCGTACGAGTTCGTGGAGGCTCCCTGGACTCCGGTGGTGGTCTTGGAGGTGAGGTTGTCGTTCGTGTCCCAGTTGTAGCCGACCGAGGCGACCTTGGTACCGGCGGCGGTGGTGAGGGTGTCGGAGGTGAGGCGGTGCAGGGAGTCATAGCCGTAGCTTCGGACGTCGCCCGAGGTGCCGTACGTCACCGCCTTGGGCTGGGACAGTGAGTTGTACTGGTAGTTCAGGGTCGTGCCCGTGGACGCGTCGGTGTCGGTGCTCAGCCGGCCGTCGGTGTCGTAGCCGTAGCTGCTGGTGCCGGACGCGTCGGTGCGGGTGAGCGGGTTTTCGTCGGCGTTGTAGGTGAAGGACGAGCTACCGGCCTGTCCGGAGGTGGTGAGGACGTCGCCGAGCGCGTTGGTGTCGTAGTACTCCCACGTGTCCCCGACGGCTGAGGCCACCAGGTCACCGTTGAGCGAGTAGGTGAAGTGACGGTCGGCCGTGGTCGCGTCGGCGCCGGTACCGTTTTGCGCGGTCAGGTTGTCGATGGCGTCGTAGGCGTTGGTGAGCCTGACGCCCCCGGGGTCGGTCTGGGTCACGAGTCGGCCGCGCTCGTCGTAGGTGTAGGTCGTGGTCCGGTCGGCATCGCTCGTGTAGCCGGTGACCGCGGGGACCTTCTTGCTGGCGGGCAGGCCGAGTGAGTTGTACGTGTAGTAGGTGGTGTCGCCGTTGCCGTCGGTGTAGGCGGTCTGGTGACCGGCCGCGTCGTAGCCGTACGTGGTGACGATGGAGGCGTTGTCGGTGACCGGTTCCGTCTGCTTCGTCAGGTCACCGAGGTCGTCGTACTCGTAACTCGTCGTGTGCTGACGGGCGTCGGTGACCGTCTTGAGGTGGCCGTTGTCGGTGTACGTCGCGGACGTGGACGACAGCACGGTGCCGGCCGATGTCGTGTTCGCGGTCGCGGTCCTGCGGCCGGCCGCGTCGTAGGTCGCGGTCTGGACGCTCTGGTCCGGCAGGAGGGTCTTGATGATGTCGCCGCGCAGGTCGTAGCTGTAGCCGGTGGTGTCGCCGGTCGTGTCGGACGTGGTGAGGGTGCGGCCGAGGGCGTCGTAGGTGTGGTTGGCGGTGACTCCGGTGACGGACGCGGTCCTGGAGATCAGACCCGCGCTGTTGTACACGGTGTCGGTCTCCTGCTTCGTCTGTGCGCTCGTGGAGGTGTAGACGTACGCCCAGGTGCTGCTGCCACGTCCCAGGTCGTCGTAGGTGTGGTGGGTGACAGCGCCGTAGGGCGAGGTCTCGGTCAGGCGGTTGCCGGCCAGGTCGTATGTATAGGTGAGGGTGCCGCGGGTGGCGGTGCCGGAGATGCTGATCGCCGGGTTGGTCTGCTGGACCAGGTCGCCCAACTGGTCGTAGGTGTAGTCGGTTTCGCCCTTGGCGTCGGTCTCGGTCAGGACGTCGCCTGTCGCGTTGTAGGTCCAGGCGGTGGTGGCCGAGGTGCCGTTGTAGGAGGGGAGCGTGGTGCCCGTCCTGCGGCCGTCGCGGTCGTATGCGGTGGCCGTGATGTGGCCGTCGGCGTCCTCGGCCGCGACGCGGTCGCCGAACGTGTCGTAGCCGTTGATCGTGGTCGGGTACGAGGCTTCGGTCAGGCCGGTGGCGGGGTCGGTGGTCGTGATGGCCGGGCTGGTCGTGGTGGTCGGCCGGCCGGCTTCGTCGTTGGCGTACGAGTAGACCTTGTTCTGGGCGTCGGTCGCCGTGACCTTCAGGCCGCGGTCGTCGTAGGTGGCCTTGGTGGTGAGGGTGAGGGAGCTGGAGACGTACTGGGCTGCGGACAACGCGTTGCCCGCGGCGTCGTAGGTGTAAGTCCACTTCTGTGCTGGATCGCCGGCCGCGTCGGTCCCGGTGGAAGTCAGTACGTGGGAGTCGGCGTCGAAGGTGTACGCGGTGGTCTGCGCCAGCGTGCCGGGGTCGGTAGTGGTGGCGGTTGTGCGGTCGGCGGCGTCGACCGTGTACGTCGTGGTGAGGGAGCCGTTCGCGGTGGTCTTCCCGGTGAGGTTGCCCGCGTCGTCGTAGGAGTCCTGCTCGTCGATGTAGGCCGTGCCCGAGGAGCCGGTGCGGGTGTTCTGCTTCGTCAGCCCGTTGTCGTAGTACGCGTACGTCGTGGTGACGCCGATGCCGTTGGTGATGGTGTGGAGGAGGCCGCCCGGGTCGTAGGTCCGCTTCTCCATCAGCTTGGCGGCGGCCGTCTGTGAAGTCGCCGAAGAGCCGGTGTAGTTGGTGAGGGTGGTGGTCAGCGGGTGGCCGTTGGCGTCGCTGGTGAAGGCGTAGATCTGGCCGTCGGCGTCGGTCTCGCCCTGCTTGTTGCCGTAGGCGTCGTAGGTGAAGGTGGTGGTGTGCTGTTCGGGGTCGGTGATGGTCTTCGGTTCGCCGAAGTCGTTGTAGACGGTGCTCGTGGCGCGGGCTGTGTCGTCGCCGGTGGTGTCGGAGACGGTGTTGGTGAGGGTGTTGCCGTCCGCGTCGTAGGTCTTGGTCGTCAGGGCTGTGTGGACTATGGCCTGGTTGACGGCGTACGTCGTGCCGGGGGCGAGTTCGGTGAGGACGCGGCCCAGTGGGTCGTAGGTGTAGTGGGTGACCAGACCGGCCGGGTAGGTGTCGGAGATCTCGGTCTTCGTCAGGACGCGGCCGAGCTGGTCGTAGGTGTAGCGGGTGACCAGGCCGAGTGGTGAGGTCTCCTGGGCGAGGTCACCGTTCGGGTGGTAGACGTACGACGTCACCGCGCCGCCCGGTGTCGTCGTGGAGGCCAGCAGACCGGCTGGGGCGAAGATGCCGGAGGCCCAAGCGGGGGTGTTGGAGCTGGTGTACGCCTTCGTTGTCGTCAAGCCCGCGCTGTGGCCGGTGACCGCGGGGGTCGTCGTGGTGAGCTGGTTGCCGTTGGTGTCATAGGTGTTGACGGTGCGGTACGTCATATCCGACGAGTTCGCCGAGCGGCCGTCCGAAGAGGTCAGGAGCTGGTCGTTGCGTGGATCGGTGTCCGAGTCAGCGTTGAGGTAGTACGTGAAGTACGACGTCGAGCACTTCGAGGCCGACTGGTCCTGACAGGTCGTCCGGGACACCACGTCGCCTCGCGAGTTGTGGCCGGTGGTGGTCACGTCCCCGTTGCCGTCGGTGGTGGTGTAAAGGAAACCCGCCGTGTCGTAGCCGTATGACGTGGTGGCGCCCGTGCCGTCGGTCTCGGTGAGGATCCGCCCACCGTTGGAGAGATCGTAGGTGCTGGTCAGGGTGTTGCCGCCGGGATCGGTGACATCGACAGACTCGGTGGCGATGGCGCCGGTGGACTGCTTGTAGGCGTTCCACTGCAGGGCGACCTGGGCGGAGGTCAGGTTGTGGTCGTAGAAGGCGACGTCGGCGATGGAGCCCTTGAAGTAGCTGACGTTGCCGGGTGAGGCGGTCCAGCTCTTGGCGAAGCCCGCGCCGATGTAGGTGAGGGTGTTGGACTGGTCGGCCGGTGTGCCGGCGAACGTGTCCTGCTTGGTGCCGTCGAGGAACAGTGCCTGGCTGTCGACGTCGCAGCTGAGGACCGCGTAGTGCCAGGCGTTGTCGGTGACCGTGCCGGTGGAGCCGAAGTCGGCGCTGCCCGAACCGCTCACACTCCACCAGTGGCCGTGCAGCTTGCCGTCCGAGCCGACGTAGAGGACAGGGGTCCAACTGCCGGAGGCGTCCGTGGCCCCGTCGATCGCGGTGGACTGGTCGCCGACCAGGACGCCGGAGGTCGAGGTCTTGAACCAGATGCCGATGCTGCGCTTGGTGTCGGTGTGCAGCAGGTCGGCCGGTACGGAGACGTAGGAGCTGGAGCCGTCGAAGGTGGCGGCGGTGTTCGCGGTGCTGTCCTTGGCGCTGAAGGGCCCGCTGACGCCGAGGGTGACGTTGTTGTACGTGCCGTCACCGCCGTTGACCTCGTCGGCCGCGTACGTGGCCGACCCGTCGTCGTTGTCGTCGCCCAACTGCCAGTAACCGGCCGGGTCTGCGCCGAGTACCGTGCCCCGGTAGACCGCGCTGGAACCGGCCACGGCGGGCGTACCGAGCTTCCAGGTGCCGCCCTTCTCGTCGGTGACCTGTGTCAGACGGTCGGCGTCGGTGTCGTAGGCGACGGCTGCGGTGGTGCGCCCGGCGGGGCTCGACGCCTTGGTGAGCAGGGCCGCGCTGGTGGTGCCGTCGGCGTACAGGTCGTCGACCTGGGAGGCTGTGATCGGGTGGCTGTAGAAGGAGACGTCGGAGATGGAGCCGGTGAAGTAGCTGACGTCGCCGGGCGAGTCGATCCAGGAGTCGGCGTATCCTGCGCCGATGTAGGTGTAGGCGTTGTCCTGGTCGTCCGGGGTGCCGGAGAAGGTGTCCTGCTTGGTGCCGTCCAGGTAGAGGGTCTGCGTGCTGCCGTCGGAGCTGAGGACGGCGTGGTGCCACGTGCTGTCGGTGACCGTGCCGGTGGAGCCGAAGTCGGCGCTGCCCGAACCGCTCACACTCCACCAGTGGCCGTGCAGCTTGCCGTCCGAGCCCACGTAGAGGACCGGCGTCCAACTGCCGGAGGCACTGGTGCCGGTGACCGCCTTGGACTGGTCGCCGATCAGGACGCCCTTCTTGGACGTCTTGAACCACAGGGACAGTGCGCGGGTGGTGCTGGCGTGCAGCAGCCCGGCGGGTACTTTCGCGTAGCCGGTGCCCGCGAGGGTCAGTGCCGTTGCCGTCGAGCCGGTGAGCGGGCCGGTGGTGCTGCCCAAAGTGGCGTTCTTGTAACTGCCCGCGTCTGTCTGCTCGTTGGCCAGAACTGAGGAGGCGGCGGTGGTGCTGCCGGATGCGTCGTCAAGGCGCCAGTAGCCGCGGGGGCCGGCGTCCAGCGCGGCCGAGGGGTAGTTGGAGCCCGCGATGTAGGTGTAGGCGTAGCACGAAGTCGAAGCGGTCGATGCGCTACCGGCCGAGGGCGGGCAGACCGAGGTCAGTTCGTCGCCGGTGAATCCGTATGTCCACAGGGCTGCCGTGGTGGTGTCGGTGCTGGTGGCAGCGTCGGTGGTGACCGTGTGGACGTGGTAGTGGGTGGCGCCTGAGGGCTTGCTCCAGGTGAAGTTCAGGGTGCGTTTGGAGACGTCGTTCTTGATGGTGGAGAGCCGGTGCGAGGTGTCGTAGGTGAGCGTCTCGGTCAGCCCGGCATGTGTCTTGATCTGCGACAGCAGCCAGATGTTGGTACCGCCCGCGGTGCCGAACGTGTACGTCGTGCCCGAGGTCTCGGTCAGCGAATAGCCGGACGTGAGCGCCTTGAAGGTGCCGTAGGTGCCGGTCGGCGGGGTGTAGCCGGAGGCCGAATAGCCCCAGCGCTGCTGCTGTCCTCCGTGGTCGATGACGACCACGTTCTTCGAGCCGTCGTCGTCCATCACCGCCCGCATGTCGGCCAGGGCCGACCAGCCCGCGCCGAAGGCACCCGCGGTGCTGGTGTCCAGGGAGTTGTAGGAGCGTGTCACGTCCAGGGAGGGACCGACGGTCGAGACGGAGGCGTCAGTGGTGGAGGTGGTGTAGTTGCCGGCCTCCTCGTCGTAACCGTGACCGTCGTTCTGCGCCAGCCGCGAGGCGATCAGCGGCTGCGCGACCAGCGTTGACAGGGGCTGGCTGCTGCTCGTGGTCGTCGACCAGCCGTCGTAGGCCGCGACCGTCCAGTAGTACGACGTGGACCAGTCCAAGTCGCCTGAAGGAACTGTCCACTTGGTGGACGTCTGCCAGCCGGAGGAGTCGATCTGCTTGCCCGCCGAGGAGTACACCGCGAAGTCGTACTTCAGCGGCGTGGTGGGCCAGGAGTCCGGGTCGACGGCCTTGACCTGCAGCTGCGGGCGCAGGGAGGGCGAGGTGAAGTTGGCCTTGGGATAGGTGTGTTCGATGTCCGGGGCGGAGTTCTTGGCGTAGGTCACCGTGACGTACGGGGCGTGTGAGTCGGCCTGGGAGGAGTCGAACTTCTTCCACTGGGAGGAGACGGTCGGCGAAGTGAACACAGACAGGCCGTAGTTGCTGGTCTGGCCCAGGGCGATCTTCTGGAAGTAGTCCGTGTCCAGGTCGGTGGTCTGCCACTGACCGGTGCCGGTGGACACCGAGGTGTTGCCGCACACCGTGTCGGACACCGTGCCCGCCCAGGTGCCTATGGCCGCGGCCGTCGCGGGCCGGTCCGACCAGGACTTCTGGCCGGTCACCCACCACTGCTCCGTGATCGGGTACACGCTGTAGGACGTGGAGGCGTTGCAGGTGTACGCCCATACGTCGAACAGGTGCAGGTCGGCGTCGGTGATGTGGTAGCCGTCGGTGTCCGGCAGCCCGAGGAACTTCATGAACGCCTGGCCGATGTGGGCGCCGCCGTCCGGAGTGCCGACGCGCATGATCGTGTCGGACGAGTAGTCGGCGGTGTTCGGGTAGTACGCGTAGGTCGTGAGGGTCTGGCCGGCGGTCGACACCGTCATCGTCGGGTCCACCGTCACCGGGAACTGGATCGACGGGTCGGCGAGCCAGGAGGGGTCCAGCGACATCTTCACCGCAGGGGTGCCGTCGACCTCGGTGACGCTGTACGTCATGGCCCAGTTGTCGTGGGACTCACCGGTTGCCGGGTCGACGTAGGAGTCGCGGGCGAAGGGCTGCGGAAGGGAAGCCATGACCGTCCCGCCACCGTCGACCAGTTCCACAGTTCCGTCGGACGCCGTGGTCAGCGTGAGGCCCTTGAGGGACATCGGGAAGACCCAGCTGGTCGGCGCGTTCGCCGAGGCCAGCACCAGGGACTCCTTCACACCGTTCGCCGTCGGCTCGAGAACGAGGTTCGTGTCGCGCAGGACACCGTCGTACTCGACACCGGAGTCGGCGGCTGTGCCGGTCACGGCGTTCGCCCCGGCCAGCGACCAGGACACCGACTCGGAATCGGAGATGGTCAGAGTCGCCAAGTCACTCTGAGCGGAGGTCCCGGAGCTGACCGTGGGGCTGGGAGTGGCTGTCGGGTCGTCAACGTCGTCCACCTGAAGGGCGGAGGCGGTCGTCCAGGTCAGGGCGGCGGGCACAACCGAGCCCGCGCCACTCCCCCGCAGTGCGGACTGCCGTACGGAACCGTCCGTCGCCGTGGACTCCGCGAAGGACACACCGAGGGAATTCGCCTTCTCGTGCCAACGGCCGTCGGCACTCTTCGTGACGCTGGAGTCGATGGACTTCCAAGTCCCTGAGGAATCGCGGTAGTTGATCCTGGACTGCGACATCCTCCGGGTGAAGGACCCGTCGGCGTTCTGGAAGTAGTCGAACTGCGCACCGGACTTCGCGGCCACGCGCCTGCTCGTCTTCGTGTTGAAGCCCACGGACGCCCTGGCGGAACGTTCCTGCTCGGGATGGGCGCTTGGCGCCTTCCAAGCAGCCAACTGCCCCTTGCCCTTGCCCGGCGCCTTCCCCGAGGGCCGTCCCTTGCCGGCCTTCGCCGCCCGCACGTCATGCGCCGAGCCGGTCCTCGACCGCGGCCCCGCACCGTCCGAACCCGACAACCACTTCCACGCCTGGCTCAGCCCCGCGCCCAGCGAAACGGACGGATGCGTCGCCGCGTAAGCCGCCCCACCCTCCTGAGCCCAGAACGACACCACCAACGGCACCACAGCCAGCCACACACGCCACCGCGACAGCGGACGCACCCACCCCACCGACCCCTACCAACGCACCGCTACGGAACAGGACCAGCCGGTGCGTCAGGTCATCCCCGTGATCACGCAGGCTGCGGAAACAAGTTGTAAGCGCAGCGTGAAGAAAGCCACAAGATCCCTTGTGAAGACCTGTGCGCTCCCTTTACCAAGCCACGGGCCAACCCACAGGCTTGCCACTTTCCGTTGACCGTTCCGTTGCCTTGGGCTCATGTACGCGGCGAGCAGCCCTGGGGCCTCTACGCCCCACCGAGCATCACGTCGATGTCACCTGGATCCGCTCCCGCCGCAAGGTCGACGCCGCCTTGGCCCACGGTGTCGAGTCCGCTTTCACTCACGGGCTGTCCGCCTCACCGATCGCAGTCAGCGTCTTCGCCGTGGCAGTCGAAGCCTGTTCCACACCCCGAAATTCCTGTCGCCCTCGCACCGACCTCCCGAGGGCTCGACGGGACGTCACGCGCTCCCGCTCTGCGAGGAAGCAGTCCACCGCAGCGAGATCGGGCAAGTAGGCCCTCCACACGGCCGGCGCGTCCCAGCTCCGAGACACGGGCGGGCAGCACCCGCGGCTCAGGAGCAGTCGGCACCCCGCTCTGGGACTTCGGCCACTCCAGACAGGTACGGACCGCCGGCGAGCCAGCCCGCTATCACCTCAGCGCCCACAGCATCCCGCGCCCCGTACCCACTGCGACCTGGGCGCCTGATCCACAACTCGTCAGCTGTGCTGAATGGAAGGAGTCGACGCGGCCATGACGCCTTCACAAGTGGTGCCCGACCCGGCTGAGGTCAAGAAGGATCGGTGACCGCCGGGCCAGCCAGAGCGGCGTCCACGTAGGCGCGGACGATGCTGGCAGCCTCGCCCGCGGTAACCTCCCTCGTCCACGTTGCCCTCGAGGCGTGGGCATCGCAGTGCAGGGTGATGCAGTGCACCCCGTGTACGTACTCGGTGCGGTAGGCGTGTGGCCGGTGCCGGCAACGACGACCGTGGCGTTCGACTTCTTCCAGGTGGTCGAGGACGACGTCGAGGTGGAAGCGACTCGGAAGAGTGTGCCGTTCTCGGCAGCCGCGGCATCTCAACAGGTGCTGGGCACTGCGGTTGCGACGGAGGAAGGCCACGCCCTTGCCCTCGAAGGTGTTACAGCTAGGGCAAACCGGCCCCCTGACATGGCCGTGTTCATGACAGTGGTCCCAGAGGGCCGCCCGGCTCTCGCGGCACAGACAGCACAAATACTCAGCGGCGCGGTGCGCGCGACGCAGCGAGCGGTAGGCGACGCCGTCCAGTTGGCCCCTGTACGGCTCGAATGCCTCGCCGGAACAGACCGGGCACAAGGTGACGTAGCCGCTGGGGGTGACGGTGCGCCAGGCCCAGGGGCTTCCCTGAGCCCGGCAGCCGGTACAGATCCGAGCCCGCTCGGCGAGTGCCCCGTCTTGTTCCTGTGAGCGATCCAGCATGGCCGCGTACGCGCGCGGGAGCACCCAGTGCGTTCCGGACCAGGTCAGCAGCGCGAGCGGGCGGGTGCCGGCGATCGTGCGCCCGCCGTAGTGCAAGACGAGTTCCTCAAGGGTGAGTTCGCCGGGAAGGCCGTGGGGGCCGATCTCGTACCTGCTGCTCCAGACGTCGCCTTCGAAGGCATCGGCTGTGTTCGCCTCGAAGCCGATGGTCTCGGGGTCGAACAGGTCGAAGTCGTCGGCGGGGTCGTAGGCGAAGACGGTGGGGGTGTTGGCTTCGCTTCGTCGGGAGCGCCGCGCGGCCGCGTAGATCCAGTAGTTCAGCGTCCTGCGCCAGTCGGCGTGCCGCCAGTCGTGGAAGGTTTCCCGGTCGTTGAAGTAGCGGCGACTGGGCACTTGGGCCTCGACCACGTCGGTGGTGTCGATCGTCACGGCGGCGAGGGTTTGTGCGGCGCGGCGGATGTCCCGGTCGTCGTACTTCCAGCGGCCCTTGTCTTTGTAGCCGCGTACGGCGACGTCGCCAAGGAGGACATAGCCGTGGTCGAGGAACTCGCCTTTTTTTGGGATCAGTTCACCGGGATCGAGAGGCAGGTCGCAGGCCTTGGTCAGATCCGCCAGGGCGTCCCGGGCCAGTTGTGGGCTAATGAGCATGCCCGGATGATGACAGGAGGGTCTGACATCACCGGTTTGTTGCCCGGCTCCGTCTTGGAGCTGGGCAACAACATCCGGCGGTTTACTGCCGGCGCCAGCGGCGGTTTCGCCGGGGCAGTCCGAGCCTGGCCTGGACGGTCCGCTCGAGCCGGTCGACGAAGTCGTCGGGGGTGTCTGGGAGGAGGGGCAACACCCAATACCTCGCCCACTCCTCCCGCTTCGAGCCCCGAGAGTGCTGTTGGGCGCATCATCCCGTGTTGCGCGGATGCAGTGGGGTGGATCCGGCAGGTTCGGGCAGAGCCCTGAGCCTCGCCTCACTGCCGGTGGCCACACTGCTGTCCAGACACCCGGCTGGGGAACATGGGCTGAACTACCCGGATGCGTGTCCGGACGGGCCGGACGATCCTGGGTCCATGTCTGGACCGCATTCCGAGCTCCTGTCGCGCCGTCGCCGACGGGTCTCTCGGTCAGTGAGCCTCAATATCGAATTCAGGATTTATCCGAGTTCATTTCCCGACCGAAAAAGGGCAGGAATGGGCGCCGGAATTCCGGCATGCCGAATTTCCGGCCGGGATGGCGAACTCGGAGCGGAACTGTTCAGCTCGGCAGTTCGGGCTGTAGCTCGGCCGACACCATGTCGAAAATCCCCCAGTAGCCGCCGACCCAGTCGCTGTCCGGCAGCCCGGTTCTCGTGGCCACGTGAGTGAAGGCTTCGACGCCGACCCAGCCCTGGAACTCGCCGGAGTCGTCGATGACCTGGAGCATCGGGCGCGGGTGCGAGTTGTAGGCGTAACAGGCCTGTCCCTGGGCCAGGGACTGGCACCAGTACTCCTCCGTGTTGCGCCGGCCGCCACCGATCTCCCCGATGTAGCGAACCCGGTCCTTGTCCGTTCCGGCGCACGACGTGTTGGGCTGGAGCCATCCCATGCACGGGCTGCTGCCGCAGAGCTTCCACGGATTGGCGGCCGCGCCGAAGGTCCAGGTCCCGCCGGATCCCTCCCGACCCACGATGCCCGTCCGGGTGTCCGGGTCGGACGACGACGCCTTGGCCACGACGAAGGCGCCCCGGTACGGCTGGGCGTTGTAGCGCGTGTCGCCGACGAGCTGGCTCATTGTGGCCCGGCTCGTGCGGTCCAACGATGCGTTGCTGCCGTAGCCCACTCCGAAGTTCGCCGTGTACGTCGAGAACACGCCGGACGCCGGGATCGTCACGTCGTTGCCGTAGGCGCCGTAGAACGTCGGGCTGGTGATGCGTGCCGCTCCCCCGCCGGCCAGTCCCGTCGTCACGTTCCAGTACTCGGTGAGCGGTTGGCTCAGTGCCGTACCGGCGGCGTTCTTCGTCCAGGTCACGGCCAGCCGCCTGTCGGTCGTGTAGGCGAAGGTGCCCTGGAACCCGCCCGTCGTGTCGCCGGCGAACCCGTCGACCGTCCGGGCCGCGCAGGTGGGGACATCGCCTCCACAGTCCGCGGTCATCGCGTTCACCCGCGTCGGCTGGTCCCGCTGGTTCCAGGCCCAGTAGTTCGTCGTCACCGTGCCGTCGGTCTGGAAGGCGTAGTACCCGAGCCGCACCCAGTTCCGGTAGTTGTTCTTCGACGCCAGGTCCATGGAGCCGACCGACACGACCCAGTTGGCCTTGCCTCCCGGCAGGGCGGTCACGGCGTGCGCCGGCCCCGCCGTCACCACCATGGCCATCATCAGACCGACCACCGCGGCCAGCGTGCCGGCCGTTCTCATGACGACGGCTCTCACTGCGTTCCTCAACGTGTCTCCCTTGCACGGGGCCCGCGGGGCCCGCCGATCAACACCTCCCTTTACCCGGAACAGTCGAAAGGGTTCACAGGAGACCCGCGTGAACCCTTTCGGCAGCTCCGGGTAACAACAGGTGTAACCGCACAGCTCACGGACCACAGCCGCACAGACCAACACGGAGACCGCGTGAACGGCCCGCCTGGCAGACCTGACGACGATGCCCGTGTCATCGCCGACTCCCTGGCCCAGCCCGAGCTGTTCGGCGAGCTCTACCTCCGCCACGCCGGTGCCATCCACCGCTACGCGGCGCGCCGACTGGGCGAGGACGCGGCCGAGGACATCACCGCCGACACCTTCCTGAGCGCGTTTCGCACCCGGTCCCGCTACGACCTCACGCGCCCGAACGCCCAGCCCTGGCTGTACGGCATCGCCGCCAACGTCATCGGGAAGCAGCGCCGTACCGAGGTGCGGGCCCTGAGGGCCCTGGCCCGCACCGGCCACGACGCTGTCGCCGACGCGTGGACCGACCGCAGCGACAGCCGTGTCACGGCCCAGGCCGCACAGGCGCCCCTGGCCGGAGCACTGGCCGACCTGTCGCCGGGCGACCGGGACGTCCTACTCCTGGTCGCCTGGGCGGACCTGAACTACCAGGAGGTCGCCGAGGCCCTGTCCATCCCCGTGGGCACGGTGCGCTCCCGTCTCAACAGGGCCCGCAGAAAGGTGCGTCTCGCCCTCGGCGGCATGGACCCCCGGCTCGTACACGATTTGCCGGAGCTGGTCGGCAGTGGATGAAATGACCGCGGTGCAACGGTTCCGGGACGAGGCTCCCAGACTCGACCACGCACGGCTCACTGCCGGCCACCGCCGATTCCAGGCGGGGATCACGGAGACGCGGCGCCGACGACGCGGCGGCTGGCAGCTCGCAGCGGTCGGTGCGGTCGCCTCGGTCGTGGCGACCGCCCTGCTGTCCACGCTGACCATGCGGCAGGAGGAAGCGGCATCCACCAGACCCGAATCCCATGCCCAGCGCTGGGTGTACCAGGAGGTGCGCTGGGACACGTGGCAGTGCGGCACCGGCGCCGGCACCGACGGCTACAGCGAGGTCGGTTCGTTCAACCTCGGCCCCGCCTCACCGTCGTGCAGTGCACGGCCGGCGGCGCCGAAGTACAAGCACAAGTGGATCCGCTACAACGGCTCGGCCCTGGCCACCCCGGACGAGAGCACGAGCGATCCGGACGACGTGGACGTGTGGCAGGGGAACTACCAGACCGGCTGGGAGCTGCTCCCTCCCGAGGATTCCGACGATCTGGTAGCCCGCCTGCCCGCCGATGCGGCCGCCGCCCTGCGGCTGATCCGCGGCCACTCCGTCCCCACCCGTTTCGCCGGCACCCTGCGACTGACCCAGGTCCAGCGCGACTTCGCCGACGTGGTCGGGGTGCTGGCCACCGCACCCGACCTCCCGCCGGCCAAGGCGCGCACACTGCACGACGTCATCATGAGCCTGGCGGGAGTCACCGTGCCGGTCCGGGTGACCGACGGCGTGGGACGGGCCGTGCTCGCGATCGGCGTCGACGGCGACTTCCGCGACTACTCCGACCAGCGCAACAGCATGCAGGTCCTGCTCGATCCGAAAACCTTCGCCTATCGGGGTGTCCGGTACGTCGCCGGGCTCGACTACCACGTCGGCGGCAAGTCCTCGGGAGGCCCGTTCGTGGCGAAGGGCACGGTTCTGGCCACGGCCACCCGTGTCTCGACCGCACTCGTGGAGAAGGCCGGCGAACACCCCTGACACCGATCCCGGCTCACGAGGACCTCAGTAGTTCGTCGGCCGCCGCTGCCGCCGCGTCGAGCGCTGCCGCCGGGCTCTTCCGGCCGGTCAGCGCGGCCCGGATCTCGGGCGCGAGCAACGCCATCACCTGCCGCGACGCCGGATGCGGCTCCCCGGCGGATACGCTGGGCAGGGCTGCCTGGTACTGCTTCGCGTACGGTGAGTCGCTCGGTACGACGACGTCGGTGCGGGGCGAGAGAAAGCCACTGGCCCGCCCCAGTGATCGGAGTTGCGCCGACCGGGTCATGAAGGCGAGGAATTTCTCCGCCTCAGCGCGATGCCGCGACCGGGCGCTGACGGCGAGCGCCCCAGGGGCACCGAATGAGGCCTCCCGAACGGGCCCCTTGAGCGGCCCGCCCACCAGGACGTTGTCCTTGCCCCAGGTCCGTGCGGCGAGATCGGCGTCGGCCGGGACTACCCAGTACCCCATCGCGGCCCGCTGCCGGCCGAGCGCCTGCCCGGCGAGAAGATTGGTGTTCCTCATCGACGAGGCGGGTATCGCGCCCTGCCGGTACAGATCGGCCAGGAAGGTGAGCGCCTCGACTCCCTCGGGACTGTTGAAGACGACCCGTCTGCCGTCCGTTGCGAAGACCCGCCCTCCGGCCTGCCACAGCAGCGGATAGAAGTTGAGGTTCAGGGAGGCGTCGTCGGAGGCGGAGTAGTCGAGCAGGGCGATGCCGTGCCTGCGCAGCTTGGGCGCCGCCGCCTTGATCTCGTCCCAGGTGGCGGGGGGTGTGCTGACACCGGCCTCGGTGAGCAGCCGCTTGTTGTAGATGGTCGTCGTGACGGTCTGGTAGATCGGCGCCCCGTAGATCCGGCCGTCCTGCGACACCGCGTCCAGGGCACTGGGCAGGAACCTGTCCAGCCTGCCCTTCAGCGCGGCGTCCACCGGGACAAGCCCACCCGTGGCGACGAACCGGGGAATCTGGTCCGGCATCAGCAGTACGGCGTCCGGCCCGTGGTCACCCGCGAGGGCCTCCGCGAGCCTCTGATCCCGCCCGGCCCACGGCAGCAGCTCGACACTGACCTGGACACCGGGCGTGGCCTGCGCGAAGTCCTCCTCGATTCCGCTCCAGTATGCCGCGTCGGCCCGGGGGTCGGAGATCACCGGGTACATCCAGACCGTGAGCGCGACCGGCACGGGCCCGCGTCCGTACCCGCACCCGGCAAACAGCAGGGCGAACACCAGCCCCACACAGGCGGCGACCCGTCTCGGGCCGGCGAACACCAGGGCTCAGTTCCGCGCCGGGCACGCCACAGAGGCATCGCGCATCACGTGTCCCCCCGTGGTGGTCCGGTGCTCGGCCATGGCTCACAGTGCGTGAACCCTCGCCGGATCATGCCAGATTCCGGCTCAGCGAGTGTGGCGACCGGGAGGTTCGTCTGGCTGATCTCATTCACGCCTCTCTGTGGGACGCAGATACGAGGCGGCACAGGCAAGACGATGGCACGAAGCGAAACGCCCGTTCCGGTCGAGGCGCTCGCCGACGTCACCCAGCCACTCCCGCTCTGCGGTTCGAAGGGAACCCGCACGGCGCCCTCGGCCTCGGCGACGGAGGGCATGTCCACCGTGCCGAAGTGGCCGTGGTCGGAGCCTCGGCTCAGCAGGCACGCGACGGTCCAGCCGTCGGGTCGTCCCCGGCTGTCACCCGCATCAGGCAGTCACGGTAGCGCCGCGGTGCGGCCGGCTCCGCTCACGGGCCACCGTCGTGATCCGGAGCCCGTCGGTGGCGGCGGTGACCGTGGCGGCACGCCGCGTGGCGACTCAGATCGATCTGAGTACGCCCACCGATGCCACCAGGCGGTCGAGCAGGATGAAGTGGGGGCCATGACGACGACGCGTAACCAGGGGAAGCCGCTGCCCGCGCCTCACAGAACCTGGTGGAAGGCGCCTCTTGTGACCTCCCTGCCCGGACTGCCAGGGCCCGTCGATGGCTCGAAGCACTTGATTCCGCTCAGCCTCCGACAAGGCGACAAGAGCATCCGCCACACACCGCAACTCGTCCACGCTCAGACCTCACCCACCAGATCAAGATCCTCACGAACCGCCTTCACAGCGATCTCAGGCACGGGCCACTCGCGGTCGGGCACGTACCCCACACCCCGCCACCACGCCTCGACAGGAAGCACCCCCGCCGGCTCGAACGGCTGACCCGGAACAGGAAGAGCAACCGCCTGCCCCACCCCCTCAGCAGCAGCCTTCGTCCACTCACCAGGCTCAGCCCACGGATGACCCGACAGATTGAAAGTCCCCCAATGGATCGGCAGCAACACCCCACCCACATCACCCTGCTGCAAATCAAGATGCGACCGAACCCCGTCGACAGGACTCATGTGAATGTCCGGCCACGCCCCCGGCAACGGCATAGAATCCGTGTGGTTCTTGGGCCAGAACTCGCTGTAGGCCCCGATCTGGATCATCGTCGCGTCGAAGGGGCCGTGGTCGGCGCCGATGTCCCGGAAACCCTCGAAGTACCCGGTGTCGCCGCTGTGGTAGACGCGGTGTTCCTCACCGGCGACGACCCAGGAGGCCCACAGGGTGTGTTGCGTGTTGCGCAGGCCACGGCCGCAGAAGTGGCGGGCCGGGGTGGCGGTCAGGGTGAGGCCGCCGACCTTCGTCGACTCCTGCCAGTCCAGCTCGCGCAGCCGGTCGGCAGGGACTCCCCAGCGCTCCAGATGGGCACCGACACCGAGCGGCACCGCGAACAGGGTGTCCGTGCCGGCCAGCGCCTTGATCGTGGGCATGTCCAGGTGGTCGTAGTGGTCGTGCGAGATGACGACGACGTCGACCGGGCCGAGCTCGGCCAGCGGCACGGGCACCGGGTGCAGCCGCTTGGGACCGGCGAAGGCGAACGGCGAACAGCGCTCGCCCCAGACGGGGTCGAGGAGCACGCGGTGTCCGTCGATCTCCGTGAGCACGCTGGAATGGCCCATCCAGGTCAGCCGGAGACCGCTCACCGGAGGCTTGGCGAGGTCGGCGAGCGTCGTGGCGTGCACCGGCACCGTGCCGGCCGGGGCACGACGGACCCGGTCCTCCTTGCGCAGGGAGGACTTGGCGAACTCGAGCATGGCGCCGTCGGGCCGGGGGGTGCCTGGCGGGTTCTGGAAGACACCGTCCGCGAAGTGCGGCGATCTGTGGATCCGGGCGAGGCGCTCCCCACTCGCGTCCGCACCGAATGCCTCGGGCCGCAGTGCTCGCAGCCTGGAGCTCGGAGAGGGGAATCCGGTCACGGTACCTCCAGGAAAAGTCGGTCAGGCATTCCATTATGGTCGCTCCGCACGACACTCCGGCGTCGGGCGTGTGTCGGCCGGGTCCACGCGAACCACGACCGACCTCCCGAACGGCGGGTCGACGCCGACCAACGACGCGACGCGACGCGACCGGAGAGACACGTGTGGTAGCCGGAGCGGGCGGACCGAAGTACGTCCCGTCCGGCGCCATGGGCGGCCGACGGGACACCGTGACCAGCCCGCAACTGAACGCCGAGTCAGTATATTGCCCTCATGGCAACCCCTCGGAGCGCTCCGCTGCTCTCCCTCACCTGGACGGATCACCTCACCGGACGCCAGGGCTTCCTCGTCGTGGACAGACTGGTGCGGGGCGTGTCGAGCGGCGGGCTGCGGATGCGCGAGGGCTGCACCCTCGACGAGGTCGCCGGGCTGGCCCGCGGCATGACCATGAAGGAGGCCCTGCACTACGACCCCGAGGGCCGTTACGTCCCCCTCGGCGGTGCCAAGGGCGGCATCGACTGCGACCCCCGGGACCCGGCGGCGTACGACCTGCTGGTGCGGTATCTGCGCGCGATGCGGCCGTACGTCGAGAGTGTCTGGACCACGGGCGAGGACCTGGGCCTCACCCAGGACCTCGTCGACCGGGCCGCGACCGAGGCGGGGCTCGTGTCGTCGATCCAGGCGGTCTATCCGCTGCTGGACGACGAGACCGTGGCCCGGGAGCGGCTCGCGCAGGCGTTCACGGTCGAGGTGGACGGCATCGGGCTGGACGAGCTGGTCGGCGGCTGCGGGGTCGCCGAGTCGGTGCTCGCGGCGCTCGACCGGGCCCAGGTGCCGTACGCCGGGACACGGGTCGCCGTACAGGGGCTCGGCACGATGGGCGGGGCCACGGCACGCTTCCTCACGCGCGCGGGGCTTTCGGTGGTGGCCGTCGCCGACGTCAAGGGCACGATCGGCAACCCGGCGGGCCTCGACGTCGAAGCGTTGCTCGCCGCCCGGGACGCGTACGGCACCGTGGACCGGTCGGTGCTGCGCCCCGGCGACCGCGAACTGCCGGGCGAGGCCTGGCTGTCCATGGAGGCGGAGGTGCTGGTGCCGGCGGCCGTCTCGTACGCCGTCGACACCGGGAACCAGGAGGAGATCACCGCGCGTTGGATCGTCGAGGCCGCCAACATGCCCGTGCTGCCGGAGGCCGAGGACCTGCTCGCCGCGCGCGGCATCGTCGTACTGCCGGACGTGGTCGTCAACTCCGGGACGAACGCCTGGTGGTGGTGGACGCTGTTCGGGGACATCGGCCCGGATCCCGAGGAGGCCTTCGCGCACACCCGGCGCTCGATGCGCGCCCTGATCGACCAGGTGCTCGCGCGCTCGGAGGCCGACGGGACGACTCCGCGGGCGGCTGCGCACGCGATCGTCGAGGACCGGCTGCCGGTGATCGCGGAGAGGTTCGGGTGGTACCGGTGACGGTGCCCGGCTCCGGGTGCCTTCGCCGACAACCGGCCGTATTGGCGGGGATTCACGGACATTGCGGGGGCTGGCCCGACATCGTGTCCGGTGACGGATTAGTGTTTCCGCGTGGCAAGAGTGCGGTTGAGCGTGGCCGAGCGGCGCGAGGAGTTGCTCCGGGCCGCCATCGAGCAGATCGAGGCGCGGGGTGTGGCGGCGGTCAGGATCGCCGATGTGGCCGCCGTCCTCGGGGTGAGCAACGCGCTGGTGCTGTACCACTTCTCGACGAAGGAGAAGCTGGTCGCCGCCGCGTTCCGGTACGCGGCGGAGGCCGATCTCACGCACCTGGGCAAACTCCTCGGCCGCCGTTCCCCGGCGCTGCGCCGGCTGCGGTCGGCCGTGCGCTGGTACGCGCCGACCGGTCAGGCCAAGGGCTGGCGGCTGTGGATCGAGGGCTGGGCGGTGTCCCTGCGCGACCCGGCGCTGCGGGAGGTCGCCGGCGACCTGGACCGGCGCTGGAAGGCCGCGATCACCGAGGTCATCGCGGAGGGGGTGGCCGCGGGCGAGTTCGAGTGCCCCGACCCCGCCGGCACGGCACTGCGGCTCACGGCGCTGCTGGACGGGCTGGCCGTCCAGCTGACGGCGTACGACGGGGTGTCACGGACACGGGCCGAGCAGTGGGTGGACGCCGCGCTGGCCGGGGAACTGGGGCTTGAGCGGGCGGCGTTGACCGGCCCCAGGTGAGTGACCTGGTCGTCGACCCGGGGCTGCGCCCCCGGACCCCCGCTTCGGCCTGGACGGCCTCGTCCTCGAGCGCCGGACGGGCTGCGGGTGCCCGCCCGGCGCCGAGAAGTGCCGAAGCCCCGCAATCGACTCACGCGAACGACTCGCCTCAGGCGACCCAGTCGATGCGGCTCTTGATGTCGTCGGGTGACAGGTGCCCCTTGGCCGTCACGGTGTCCCCGGACGACTCGCCCCTCAGCCGCCGCCCGATCCACGGGACCAGGTACTCGCGGGCCCAGTGGACGTCGTCACGGCGGATCTCCAAGGTGCCCCGGGGAGGCAGCGGCGGCCACGGCTGGTCCGGGTCGGCCGGGATTTCGAGGCCGAGGATCTGCCCCGCGCGCAGCGCCACGCGCGTGTGGCCCTCCGCCGACAGATGGAGCCGGTCGCCGTCCCAGGCCCTGCGGTCCTGGATGGTCTTCAGGGACCACAGGTCGAGCACCGGACAGTTGTACCGGTCGGCGATGGCCCGCAGGTGTCCGTTGTACGTGGCGATCTTGCCGCGCATGTGCTTCAGGACGGGGACGTTGCGGGTGTCGAACCCGGTCGTCACCATGACCGTGCCGACCTCCGAGGTGAGGCCGATCACCGCCCGCTCGAACCGCTCGGCGACCTCGTCCGGGTCGCTGCCGGGCCGGATGATGTCGTTGCCGCCCGCGCAGAAGGAGACCAGGTCCGGCGCCTGCTCCCTGGCGAGGGGAAGCTGCTCGGCCACGATCTGGTCGAGCAGCCTCCCGCGTACCGCGAGGTTCGTGTAGTCGAAGTCGCCCTCGGGGCGCCGGTCTGCGAGCAGAACCGCGAAGCGGTCCGCCCAGCCGACGAACGCCCCGTCGGGGCCGGGGTCGCCGACGCCCTCGGTGAAGCTGTCCCCCACCGCCACGTACGACCCGATCACCGCTCTGCTGTCATTTTTCGAATCGTCTGCCACATCGGCCCATGATTCACCTTCCGATGTGAGCTACGCGACCGTAGGAAGGGGTTGACGCGCGGTGAGATAAGCCACTTGCCAAGTGTTGGTCAACCCGGAATAACGGGGACCCGCAGCTCACGGACACTGAAGTCGGTGATCCTGAAGTGGCTCCAGGTCGTACGGAAGGCAAAGTGCCCACTGGTGTACGGGTCCTGGTCGCTGTAGTCGAAGACGAGCCGCCCGTTGTTCCACCAGCGAACCGTGGATCCGGCCGAGACGATCCGAACCCGATGCCGTTGGTTCGCGACGAGCAGCGGCTCCGTGTAGTCGTAGACCAAGGGGCGCACTCCGGCCTCGCCGACGTAACGGCGCAGCCGGGTCGTGGTGTTGGTGTTGGCGCCGTAGCCGACGTAGTACGTCTTGAGGTAGTCGTACTCCGCGAGGGCGCCGCTGCGCGCGGTGGCGAACAGGTCGTCCGGGGAGCGTACGTCGACGGCGTTCCAGAAGTTGTTCAGGTCGGAGACCCGGTCGTGCGCCCCGCCCGCCGAGACCGGCGTCGCCGTGTACTCGATGACGTACGGACCGCGCAGCCCGCGCCTGAACCAGATGGTCGCGCCGCTGGGTACGTCGACCTCCAGGACACCTCGGACCGCCGTGACGCTGCCGCCGTCCTGGAGTTCGACGGCCCACTGGCCGAGGCCGTGCCGGAAGTCGTCGCGGGCGAGGAGGCGTCCGCACGTGGCGGCATCGGCGCGCGCGGCCGGGGCGAGCGCGGTGAGTGCCGCGCCCGCGGCCAGGGTTCCGAAGGCTCTGCGAGTGGTCGTCACGAGGCGGCTCCTTGTGAGGGGAAAGCGCTTGCGCGGATGGGGAGTTCACTATCACACCCGCACGCGCGGACATGAACACGCCGAAGGCCGGACCCCGGGATCGGGGTCCGGCCTTCGGTCGATGTGCTCGGTGAACAGCCTCGACTGACGTCCGTGCGGGAGGTGTGCGTCAGCCGACGGCAACACCCTTCGAGCGGAGGTAGCCGACCGGGTCGATGTCGGATCCGTAGTCCGGAGTGGTGCGGATCTCGAAGTGGAGGTGAGGTCCGGTCACGTTGCCCGTGGCACCGGAGAGACCGATCTGCTGACCCTCGCTCACGCTCTGGCCGGCCGAGACGGAGAGCTGGGAGAGGTGGGCGTACTGGGCGTAGTAGCCGTCGGCGAGCTGGATGACGACCTGGTTGCCGTACGCACCGCCCCAGCCCGCGGAGACGACGGTGCCGGCGCCGACCGCCTTGAGGGAGGTGCCGGTCGGGACGACGAAGTCGACGCCCGTGTGGTATCCGCTGGACCACATGCTGCCCGCCACGCGGTAACCGGTGCCGATGGTGGCGCCGGTCACGGGGAGGGTGAAGCCGCTGGAGCTGCTGGTGTCGGCGGCCTCGGTGGTCGTGGAGGTCTCGGCCGTCGCGCTCTCGGCGGCAGGCTTGGAATCCGTCTTCCGCGTGGACGTCGAGGAGGACGAGGGAGCCGCGGAGGACGAGGAGGTCGACGCGGCCTTCTTGCCGATCGTCAGCTTCAGACCGGGGTGGATCAGGCTCGGGTCGGCACCGATGGCGGTCCGGTTGTCCGAGTAGAGCTTCTGCCAGCCACCGCTGACGCTCTCCTCCTGGGCGATCTTCGAGAGATAGTCGCCGGCCCGGACCGCGTAGGTCCTGACGCTCGCCTTCTTCGCCGCGGCGGACTTTTCGGTCTTTGCCGTCTGCACGGAAACGGAATCGGCCGTTACGGACTTGGCCGTTTCCGAAAGCGACTGAACAGCCTGAGTCGTGGACTCCGCCGTGGCCGCGTGGGCGCCGGTGGCTCCCAGCAACGGCAGGGCGAGAGCCGCTCCGCCGGTTCCGGCGACGGCTATCGAGCGAGTGAATCGCTGGGACTTCGGACGGCGGTGCTTACCCTTCGCGGGCATGACGAATTCCTCTCCGTCGCCTGCGAGGTGAGCTGTCGGGTGCGGACTGGAGATGTCCGGCCACGCCTGAACGTGACTTAACCCCAAGCCTGTTCCAGAGACCGGAACAGGCGTTCTACCTGTGGGTCCCCCGCTCCTGCCGTACTCGGGTGTTCGATGCGGGCTCCGGGCGGCGGCAGGATTGGGCGTCCGTCCGGATTGGTGGCGAACGTAAGCGACCAAGACGCACGGAAACAAGCCTCAGGTTCCCTGTGTACGGGTTTCCTGTGATCCTCCCCGGAATTTCCGGTCACTGTCCGTGAATTCCGGATCTGTCAGCCCCTCGAACTTCCTTTAATCACGCCGAAATTACGTGAACATGACGGCGACACACCGTCACGAATATGACGCTGCTCACGCACCGGATTCACAGCAACCCCCATTTCCCGGCGAGTTGGAATTAAGGCGCTATAACGGACAGAAGCATCAGATGCGACGCAGTCGGAAAACTGCCGCATCAAGGTCACCCTTCAGCCCGGTTCGCAAGCCGCGATGCAGCAGCACCGCCCCTCTGTGAATTTCGCCCGTTTCGCGGCATTCGTACGTCGCCGACGGGTCGAGCCCGCGCAGCCGCAGCGCCGGAAGCGGCTCACCGTGGTGCTGCGCCTGGAGCCATGCGAGGACGACGGTCTCGTCCCCGAGCACGTACTGCACCGCGCTCAGTCCACCGGTCGGCCGCCGCAGCCGGTAGAGGTCGCCGCGCTGTACGACGGGCCGGATCTCCTTGTAGAGCCCCACCCACTCCCCGGCCTCGGTCAGCTCCTCCTCCGTCCACCGGGCGAGGTCGCCACCGACGCCGAGCACCCCGGCCATCGCACTGACGAACCGGAACCGCAGGGAGCTGATCCGGCCGTTGAGCTGGGTGTTCGGACTGTCCGTGACCCAGGCGGCCATGACCCGCGCCGGATGGATCTGGCTGAAACCCTCCTGGATGGCGAGGCGGTCCAGCGGGTCCGTATTGTCGGAGGTCCACACCTGGTCCGTACGGGCGAGGACACCCAGGTCGATCCGGCCACCGCCGCCGGAGCAGGACTCGAAGGCCACCCCGGGGTGGGCCGCCCGCAGCCGGTCCAGCAGGGCGTACAGCCCGTGCACGTGGTCGACCCACAGACGCTGGGGGTAGTCCTCGCCCGGCCAGCCGGCGTCGGTGAAGCAGCGGTTGAAGTCCCACTTCACGTAGTCGATCGGGGCGCTGGAGAGCAGCCCGTCGAGCTGCTGCCAGAGGTACTCGCGGACATCCTCACGGGCGAGGTTCAGGACGAGCTGGTTGCGGAACTCCGTCCGCTTCCGTCCCGGCTGGAACTGCACCCAGTCGGGGTGCGCGCGGTACAGGTCACTGTCGGGGTTGACCATCTCCGGCTCGACCCAGATGCCGAACCGCATACCGAGCGCGTGCACGTACTCGGCGAGCGGTCTGACACCCGCCGGGAAGCGGTCCGGGTTCGGCGTCCAGTCACCGAGACCGGCCCGGTCGCTGGTGCGGGCCCCGAACCAGCCGTCGTCCACGACGAACAGCTCGACACCGATCGCGGCGGCCCGCCGGGCCAGCGTCCCCTGCTGCTCCTCGGAGATGTCGAACTCCGTGGCCTCCCAGGAGTTGTAGAGCACGGGCCGGTCCCGGTCCGCGTCGGGGACGACGAAGGCGCGCTGGTACGTGTGCCACGCCCGGCTCGCCCCGCCGTGCCCGGAGTCGGTCCACAGCCCCGCGAAGACGGGCGTGGTGAAGGACTCGCCCGCCGCCAGCCGCAGCAGCCCCGAGTCGTCGTATCCGGCGCCGCCGGTGATCTGCACGCGCGCGTCGGGCAGTTGGGCGACGGCGATCCGCCAGGAGCCGGACCAGCCGAGCGCGCACGCGTACACCTCGCCGTGCTCCTCGGTCGCTTCGGTGTCGAGCGCCACCCAGGGCAGGTGCTGGTGCCCGGTGTGGCCGCGCCTGCTGCCGATGACCTTCTCACCGTAGGTGAGGTCCGTCCGCACTAGACGGGATTCGGCGGCCCACCGTCCATGGAGCTGGGAGAGGCGCCAGCCGTCGCGCTCGGGAAGCGTCCAGGTGGCGGAGTCCGCGCGGAGCAGCTCCAGCGGGCCGGCTCCCTCGGGCGCGTCATGGGCGAGGGTCACCCAGCGCTCCACCACGTCGTGGCGCATCCGGTAGTGGAGCGTGATCGACAGCCCCGCGTCACGGAACCGGAGCCGCAGTTCGTCGCCCTCGTCACCGCCCTCGGTCTCGTACGCCTCGAAGCGCCACTCGGTGCCCCGGCGCTCGTCGCTCCGCACGGACAGCGCGGGCCGCACGAAGCGGGGGCCGCCCTCGACCGGGTACTCCTCGTGACCGTCGAGCGGGGCCTCGAAGGGCCAGTAGTCAGGCAGCGGACGGACGGCGAGCGCCTCGGCGTCCGCGAGGGCGATCCTCGGGCCCCAGTGCAGATGGAGCAGCTCGTCGTCCTCGGTGAGGTGGACGGCGTAACTGCTCGTGGGCCCCGAGAGGAGCCAGGTACGACCGGTTCCGGCAATTTCCAGCATCATGTCCCCACAGATCCGAACAGGCACGCTCAAGCATCAACATCATCAGTGCCACGGCGGCCGACGGCAACGCCTGTGGAAAACTCATTGGCCTGCTCACCCATGTCGTATCGTCGAAGCGCGCCCGTCGACGAGCAGCGTCCGCGGGGCGGTGTGGGAGGGGAGCCCTCGTGACGCAGCAGGTCCCGTCGACCGAGCCCGAGCTGGGTGGCGTACGCAACTTCCGTGACGTGGGCGGGCTTCCGACGGTGGACGGTCGGCGCGTGGCGCACGGTCGGCTGTTCCGCAGTGGTCATCTCGCGCACGCGACCGACGAGGACGCGGTGTTTCTCGGTTCTCTCGGGCTGCACACGATCTTCGACTTCCGCAACGCGGCGGACATCAGGCTGGAGGGGCCGGACGTCGAGCTGCCGGGCGTGCGCAACGTGAACATCCCGCTGTCCGACCCGGCGCACGGCGCGGAGTTCTGGAAGATGGTCAGGGACGGCGATCTGGACGAACTGCGGAGCCTGCTGGCCGACGGCAAGGGCGAGCAGCGGATGATCAACTCCTACCGCGAGATCGTCAGGGACCGCACGGCCGAGCACTCCCGGATGCTCCACGCGCTGGCCGAGGACAGCGTCCCGGCCCTGATGCACTGTGCGGCCGGCAAGGACCGCGCGGGCCTGTCCGTCGCGGTGACCCTGCTCGCCGTCGGCGTGGAGCGCGATGCCATCGTGGCCGACTACATGGAGTCGAACGCACAGCACCGCCGCTACCAGGTGCGTCGAAACGGCTCCGAGGCCAAGGCTCACAGCCCCGAGGTCCTGGAACTCCTCAACCCGCTCTTCGGCACCCGCCCCGAGTATCTGACGGCGGCCATGGAGATGGTCGAGGAGACCTGGGGCGGCGTCGACGGCTACCTGGAACAGGGGCTGGGCGTCACCCCCGAGATGCGGGAGCGGCTGCGGGAGCGGTTCCTCGACTGACCGCCCTCTCCCCCTTCGCCTCTTCTTCCCCCCCCCGTCGCCCTCTACTGCTTCGCGCCCACCTCGAACAGCAGATAGATGAAGCCGGCGAAGAGGTGTCCGACCGCGATGTAGATGATCAGCCGGACCCACAGGGCCCGGGGGAACTTCTCCTCCATGTCCGTCATGGCGTCACTCCAGTGGTAGGGCCGATGCAGAGGCCGGCGGTGGGACTCTGCAGCAGGGTGTGGACGAAGAGCAGGTCGGTGCCGTCCCGGCCGTCGGCGGCGAGGCGGTGCGGGGTCAGCGAGTCGAAGTGCGCGCTGTCGCCGGACGCGAGGATGTGCGTGGTGTCCCCGAGGCTCAGCCGCAGCCGCCCCGTGAGGACGTACAGCCACTCCTCGCCGGGGTGGACGCGCACGATGTCGCCCTGCGCCCCGTGCGGCACGTGGACGCGCAGGGCCTGCATTCCGCGGCCGGACGCACCGGCCTGCCAGTAGGACCAGCCGCCCGCGGCTGTCGGTTCCATGTCCGCGGCACGCACGATGGCGTCCCGGTCGGCGACGGTCTCACCGAGGAGTTCGGAGACCGTCGTGCCGTAGATCCGGGCGAGCCCCAGCAGCATCGGCAGGGACGGCTGACGCTGCCCGGTCTCCAGTCGGGAGAGATGGGCCGGCGACAGCCCGGCGGCACTGGCCGCGGCCTCCAGGGTGAGGGAGGCCCGGCGGCGCAGCACACGCAGTCGCGGTGCGAGAATGGGTAGATCCTCGACCGACTCGGTGCCGGCCCCGGGCGTCCGCAGGGGTTCGGCGGGAAGGCTCATGCCTTCCATTCAGCCGCACCCTTGCCTCTGAGGCAAATTTCTTGCCCCAGAGGCAAAAAACGGGTCTACCGGTTGGCCACCGCCTGCTTGACCAGCGTCTTCCCGAAGTCCCACATCAGCCCGCTCCCGCTGTGCGCGTCGTCCATGACAGCGGTGAAGGCGTCCACGAACCGGTCCACCTCGCGCTCGCCGACGACCAGCGGCGGAATCAGCTTGATCACCTCCAGGTGATCGCCGGAGACCTGGGTGAGGATCCGGTGCCGTTGCAGCAGCGGTACGACGACCATCTGCGCGAAGAGCCCCTTGCGCGCGGCCTGCAGCATGGTCCAACGGCCGCGCAGCTTCAGCGACCTGGGTTTCCCGAACTCGATGCCGATCATCAGGCCCCGGCCGCGTACGTCGGCCAGCAGCTCGTACTTGTCGACAAGTGCCGCCAGTCGGGTCCTCAGCTGGTCCCCCGTGGCTCGGGCATTGGCGACGATCTGCTCGTTCTCCATGACCGACAGCACGGCGAGGCCCGCCGCCATGGCCTGGGCGTTGCCCCCGAAGCTGGCCGAGTGCACGAGGACGCGGTCGATCGAGGAGTAGACCTTCTTGAAGATCCACTCCTTGCCGATCGTGGCGCCCACGGGCACATATCCGCCGGACAGCGCCTTCGCCACGCACACCAGGTCGGGCTCGACCCCGTCCTCGTGCTGGTAGGCGTAGAAGTCGCCGGTCCGCCCGAGACCGGTCTGCACCTCGTCCGCGATGAGCAGTGCCTTGTGCCTGTGCAGCAACTCCTGGGCGGCGCGCAGGTATCCCGGGGGTGCCTCGTGCACGCCCTTGCCCTGGATCGGCTCGACGATCAGGGCGGCGACGTCGCCCTTCTTCAACTCCCTTGCCAGGGCGTCGAGATCGCCGAGAGGGACGGCCGTGTCGGGCAGCAGCGGGGTGAAGCCGTCCCGGAAGCCGTCCTCGCCGTTGACGGAGAGGGAGCCGGTGGTCAGGCCGTGGAAGGCGTGCGCGCAGTACAGGACGCGCGGCTTCCCGGTGGCGTACCGGGCGAACTTGAGCGCGGTCTCCACCGCCTCGGTGCCGCTGTTGCCGAAGAACACCCGGTCCAGGTGCGGACTGTGGGTGAGGAGCCGCTCCGCGAGCAGCCCGGGCAGCGGCTGGCAGTCGAAGCGGGTGAGGTCGGCGAGCTGCGCGTCGAGGACGTCGTGCAACGCCTTGCGGACGACGGGGTGGTGGCGGCCGAGGCCCATCACCCCGAACCCGGCGAGCATGTCGAGGTAGTCGTTGCCGTCCGCGTCCCAGAAGTACGCGCCCTCGGCCCGCTCGTAGACCTTGTCGAAGCCGATGGTGTGCAGCATGCGCGGAAGCTGGTGGTTGAGATGCCTGGTGTGCAGCTCGTAGCGTTCGGCGCCGCGCTCGGCGAGCAGCGCGCCGAGGTCGAACTCCCCCGCCGGGGAACCGGGTTCAGCGGTTGTCATTCCTGTTTCTCCTTGGATGTCCCGTTGGACTTCCCCTGGGGCAGCTCTTCCTTGGCGGCCAGCCCGGCGCCGATGCGTCCGGCGATCTCGACAGGTGTGAGACCGATGTCGGCGAGCAGCTCGCCGCGCTTGCCGTGTGCGAGGAACTGCTCCGGTATGCCGAACCGCCGTACGGGCACGTCGACTTCGGCGTCACCGAGTGCCAGCGCCACGGCTGCCCCGACCCCCGACGCACGGCTGTTGTCCTCGACGACGGCCACCATGCGGTGCTCGGCGGCCAGGCCCGGCAGTGCGGGGTCGACGGGCTTGACCCAACGCGGGTCCACGACCGTGCAGTTGATGCCGCGCGCCGCCAGAAGGCCGGCGGTCTGCAAGCACACCGGGGCCATCACCCCGACGGCCACCAGCAGCACGTCGGCGGCCTTCTCGGACCGGTGCAGCACATGCATGCCGCCCACATGGCCGACAGCCTCCATCGCCGGGCCCACCGACTCCTTGGGGAAACGGATCAACGTGGGGGCGTCGTCGACTGCCACCGCCTCCCGCAGCTGGGCGCGGAGCTGGTCGGCGTCGCGCGGTGCGGCGATTCTCAGGCCGGGCACGACCTGGAGGATGGACAGATCCCACATACCGTTGTGCGACGCCCCGTCGACTCCCGTGACGCCGGCACGGTCGAGCACGAACGTCACCCCGCACCGATGCAGTGCGACGTCCATCAGCAACTGGTCGAAGGCCCGGTTGAGGAAAGTGGCGTACACGGCGACGACCGGATGCAGACCGCCCGTCGCCAGTCCCGCGGCCGAGACGGCCGCGTGCTGCTCGGCGATCCCGACGTCCCACACCCGGTCCGGGAACCGCTCGGCGAACCTGCCCAGGCCCACGGGATGCAGCATGGCCGCCGTGATCGCGACGACGTCGTCCCGTTCCTCCCCGATCTTCACCATCTCGTCGCCGAACACCGAGGTCCAGGAGGGGCCGTTGGCGGGCGCGAGCGGCTCGCAGGTGAGCGGGTCCATCACTCCCACGGTGTGGAAATGGTCCTCCTCGTGCTCGCGCGCGGGCTCGTAACCGCGCCCCTTCTCCGTCAGACAGTGCACGAGCACGGGCCCGTGGAACCGCTTCGCGCGCCGCAGCGCGGACTCCACAGCCCCGATGTCGTGGCCGTCGATCGGGCCGACGTACTTCAGCCCCAGGTCCTCGAACATGCCCTGCGGGTTGAACGCGTCCTTGAACCCCTTCTTCGCGCCGTGCAGCGACTCGTAGAGGGTGTTGCCGATGACCGGTGTACGCAGCAGTACGTCCTTGCCCCAGGCCAGCACCTGCTCGTAGCTGTCCGTCGTGCGCAGGGTCGCGAGATGGTTGGCGAGGCCGCCGATGGTGGGCGAGTAGGAGCGTTCGTTGTCGTTGACGACGATGATCAGGGGTCGGTCCTTGGCCGCCGCGATGTTGTTGAGCGCCTCCCAGGCCATGCCGCCGGTGAGCGCTCCGTCACCGATGACCGCGACGACATGTCCCTTCTCGCCCTGCACCTGGCGGGCCTTGGCGAGCCCGTCGGCCCAGCCCAGCGCGGTGGACGCGTGGCTGTTCTCGATGACGTCGTGCTCGGACTCCGCACGCGAGGGATAGCCGGACAGTCCGCCCTTGCCGCGCAGCTTCGAGAAGTCCTGACGCCCTGTCAGGAGTTTGTGGACGTAGCTCTGATGCCCGGTGTCCCACAGGATGCGGTCGACCGGTGACTCGAAGACCCGATGGAGCGCGACGGTGAGTTCGACCACTCCCAGGTTGGGCCCGAGATGGCCGCCCGTCCTGGCCACCGCGTGCACCAGGAACTCCCGTATCTCGTCGGACAGTTCACCGAGTTCCGCCTCGGACAGCGCCTTCAGGTCGCGTGGTCCCCGGATGTTCTCCAGAATCGTCACGCTCGGGCCCCCTCTTCTTCCGTACTCGTCGACCCGTACTGTTCAGCTCACGGTGACCGCCGGTTCCCCCGACGCGACGCCGTCCTGCTCCATCTGTTCGGCGATCTTCATCGCCTCTTCGATCAGGGTCTCCACGATCTTCGACTCGGGCACGGTCTTGATGACCTCGCCCTTCACGAAGATCTGCCCCTTGCCGTTGCCGGAGGCGACCCCGAGGTCGGCCTCCCTCGCCTCACCCGGACCGTTGACGACGCAGCCCATGACCGCGACGCGCAACGGCACCTCCATGCCCTCCAACCCGGCCGTGACCTGGTCGGCGAGCTTGTAGACGTCGACCTGGGCCCGCCCGCAGGACGGACAGGACACGATCTCCAGCCGCCGTTGCCGCAGGTTCAGCGACTCCAGGATCTGGATGCCGACCTTGACCTCCTCGGCGGGCGGCGCGGACAGCGAGACCCGGATGGTGTCCCCGATGCCCTCGCTGAGCAACGCCCCGAAGGCGACAGCGGACTTGATGGTCCCCTGGAAGGCGGGGCCGGCCTCGGTGACGCCCAGGTGCAGCGGGTAGTCGCACCGTTCGGCGAGCAGCCGGTAGGCGTTGACCATGATCACCGGGTCGTTGTGCTTGACGGAGATCTTGATGTCCCGGAAGTCGTGCTCCTCGAAGAGCGACGCCTCCCACAACGCCGACTCCACGAGCGCCTCGGGCGTCGCCTTCCCGTACTTCTGGAGCAGCCTCCGGTCCAGCGAACCGGCGTTGACCCCGATCCGGATCGGCGTGCCGTGATCCCTGGCCGCCCGCGCGATCTCCCTCACCTTGTCGTCGAACTGCTTGATGTTGCCGGGATTGACGCGAACGGCCGCGCAGCCGGCCTCGATCGCGGCGAACACGTACTTCGGCTGGAAGTGGATGTCGGCGATCACCGGGATCTGCGACTTGCGCGCGATGGTCGCCAACGCGTCCGCGTCGTCCTGCGTGGGGCAGGCGACGCGGACGATCTGGCAGCCGGACGCGGTGAGTTCGGCGATCTGCTGAAGGGTGGCGCCGATGTCCGACGTACGCGTCGTCGTCATCGACTGCACCGACACCGGGGCTCCGCCCCCGACCGCCACCGGACCGACCTCGATGCGCCGGGAGACCCGGCGCTCGGCGATCGGACGGACCGGTACCTCGGGAACGCCCAAGGAGACGGCGGTCATGGCGTCACTCCCTGTTTCCGGCGACGGTCTCGCGCATGGCGCGCAGGGACTCCTTGAGGGACCCCATGGTGGCCATGACGGCCGTCGGCTCGTAGCCGCAGTGCGCCATGCAGTTGGCACACCGGTCGTCCTTGCCGCGGCCGTAGGAGTCCCAGTCGGTCTTCTCGATGAGGTCCTTGTACGTCGTCACGTACCCGTCGCTCATCAGATAGCAGGGTTTCTGCCAGCCGAACAGCGAGTAGTTCGGGATCGCCCACGCCGTGCACGGGAAGTCGACCTTGCCCTCCAGGAAGTCCAGGAAGAGCGGGGAGTGGTTGAGCCTCCAGCGCCGCCGGTTGCCCCCGCCGAAAGCTTTCTTGAACAGCTCGCGGGTCTGCTCGACACCGAGGAAGTGCTCCTGGTCGGGCGCCTTCTCGTAGGCGTAGGCGGGCGAGATCATCATCTCGTCGACCTGGAGGTCGTCGTTGAGGAAGTTGAGCACCTCGATGATGGTCTGGGGGGTGTCGGTGTTGAAGAAGGTCGAGTTGGTGGTGACCCGGAAACCGCGCCTCTTGGCCTCCTTGATGGCGGCCACGGCCTCGTCGAACACACCCTCCTTCGCCACGGACTCGTCGTGCCGCTCACGCAGGCCGTCGATGTGCACGGCGAACGCGAAGTACGGCGAGGGCGTGAACTTGTCCATCTTCTTGCGCAGCAGCATGGCGTTGGTGCAGAGGAAGACGTACTTCTTCTTCGCCACCAACTGCCGCACGATCTCGTCGATATGAGGGTGCATCAGGGGCTCGCCACCCGCGATGGACACCATCGGGGCCCCTGATTCGAGCACCGCCCCGACGGCCTGGGCGACCGGCATGCGCTGCTTGAGCACTCCGGCCGGGTGCTGGATCTTGCCGCAGCCCTCGCACTTGAGGTTGCAGGCGTAGAGCGGCTCGAGTTCGACGATCAGCGGGAACTTGTCCCGCTTGCGGACTTTCTGTTCAGCCAGATACGTAGCGATCTTGATGGTCTGGCGGAGCGGCATGGCCATCTGACTCACCTCCTGGGGAGCAGCAAGGAACGGTGCCATTCGACAAAAGCGGGAAGGACCGAACGAAGGACGCGGAAGGCCGATATTCCACCGCGAAGTGTGCCGATCCGGACGAGTTCATGTTCTGGAGCGTCCACGACCACCCGTACGGCCGCAACGGGGCGCACGCCCATGCGTACGGCGCTGTGGAGCGTGGCCGCCGACTCCATGTCGACCGCGATCGCGCCGGTCGCGAGCAGCTGTGACCGTTCGTGACCGCGCACGACGTGATCGGAGCCGGTGAGCGGGCCGGTGTGCACCGTCCGCCCGGGTACGGCGCGCACCAGTTCCTTGACGAGCAGTTCGGTGCCGACACAGGGCGTGGCGCCGCCCGGACCCCGGGTCTCCTCGGCGACCACCAGGTCACCGGGGTGCATACCGGGGGCGAGTCCCGCGCAGAATCCGGTGGCCAGCACGACGGCGTCGCGCAGCGCCGGGTCGGCGAGGGCGCGGGTGACGGCCGCGGAGGCCGCCTCGGGACCCATTCCCGTACGCAGCACGGTGACGGCCGCGTCGCCGCGCCCGCCCCGGCGCAGGGCGAACCGTTCGATGCCGAGCGCGCAGGCGATCAGCAGCGGGGTCGGCTCGGACTGACTGTCCATCAGCCCCCCTTGGTGTCGGCGAACCTGGCGTCGGCGAAGGGTTCTCCGTGGACGTATCGGCCGAGTGCGGTGAGCGGGAAGACCAGGCGGTAGAGGTGGTAGTTGATGGAGAAGTCCCAGGGGAAGCCGGTGCCGGTGAAGTACGGCTCGTCCCAGGAGCCGTCCGGCAGCTGGGTCGCGGCCAGCCACTCGACACCTCGCTCGACGGCCTTCGAGTCGTGCTCCCCCGCTGCCAGCAGGGCTAGCAGGGCCCAGGCCGTCTGGGACGGGGTCGAGGCGCCCCGGCCGCTCCAGCCCGCACTGTCCTGGTAGGAGCGCAGGTCCTCGCCCCAGCCGCCGTCGTCGTTCTGGACCTTCTCCAGCCAGCCCACCGCGCGCCGGATCGCCGGGTGCGCGGCCGACAGACCTGCGGCGGTCAGCGCGGGCACCACCGAGCCGGTGCCGTAGACGTAGTTGACGCCCCAGCGCCCGAACCACGCGCCGCCCGGCTCCTGTTCGGCGAGCAGCCACTCGATGCCGCGCCGGGTGCGCGGGTCGTGGGACATGCCCTCGACGGCGAGCATCTCCACGACATGCGCGGTGACGTCGGCGGACGGCGGGTCGATGACCTCACCGAAGTCGCAGAACGGCAGCTTGTTGGGGAGCGTGCTGGTGTTGTCGACGTCGAAGGCGCCCCAGGCGCCGTTCTTCGACTGCATACCGAGGTTCCAGCGCACCCCGCGTCCGATGGCCTTCTCGACCCGCTCCGGATCGTGGTGCCGGACCCGGCGCAGGGCCAGGACGACCTCGGCGGTGTCGTCGATGTCGGGGTAGTTGTCGTTGTGGAACTCGAACGCCCAGCCGCCCGGCGGCAGTTCGGGCCTGCGCACGGACCAGTCTCCGGGCCGCACCACCTGCTCGCCCAGCATCCAGTCGGCCGCCTTGACCAGTTGGGGGTGGTCGGCGGGCAGGCCCGCGTCGGCGAGGGCGATGACGGCGAGGCAGGTGTCCCACACCGGCGACTGGCAGGCCTCGATCATCCGGGCGCCGTCCTCACGCCATACCGTGAAGCGGTCCAGGGACTCCAACCCCGCCCGCATGACCGGGTGTTCGAGGTCGTAGCCGAGCAGGTGCAGGGCGATCACCGAGTAGACGGCGGGCGGCTGGATGCCTCCCCAGCAGCCGTCGTTCTCCTGGCGCTCGATGATCCAGCGGGCCGCGGCGTTCATGGCCGCCTTGCGCAGTCGGCGCACCGCGACCTTGCGGTAGCCGTGCAGAACCTTGTCGAGCCGCTGGAACGCGCCGTCCCAACTGGCCAGCGGGGCAAGGGACCTGCCCGGGTTCGGCAGGTCGGGGTCGGTGTGCAGTTCGTCCAGCGGGAAGGGCGCCGGGCGGACCGGGCGCTTCGCGCTGACGATGGTGAGCGGCACGATGGTCTGCCGGGCCCAGCAACCGAAGTCGTAGATGTTGAGCGGCATCCACTTCGGGAAGTAGATGAGTTCCGGCGGGAGTTCGGGGAGGTCGTCCCACTTCCACCAGCCGAACAGGGCCAGCCAGATCCGGGTGAAGACCCGGGCGGCGGCGATGCCACCCCGGTCGCGGATCCAGGCGGACGCTCTCGCCATGTGCGGCGCCTCGGGTGCGTCCCCGGCCAGCCGCAGGGCGACGTACGCCTCGACGGTGGCGGAGAGGTCGGCGGGTCCGCCGTGGAAGGTGGCCCAGGTGCCGTCTTCGCGCTGCTCGCCGCGGATGAACAACGCGGCCGCCTGGGTGGTCTGTTCGTCGCGGATGCCCAGGAACTGACGGAGCAGCAGGTCCTCGGCGTCCATCGAGACGTTGGTCTCCAGGTCGCCCTTCCACCAGCCCTGGGCGTCCTGCCGCGCGAGCAGGGAATCCGTGGCGCGCCTCATGGCACGCTCGGCGGCATCCTGAACCCCTGCCGCCACTGGGGTGTCGGTGTCGGTGTCGGTGTCGCTGGCCGAGGCAGCGCGAGGCGGGAGTGCCCCGGTGCTTCCGTCGGTCGTCGCTGTCATGGCTTCCCCTTCGTGCAGTGGCATGTCTCTGCTGATTGGGTCCGCCGTCGGCCGGTGCGCCACTGAACGCGACGCCGGCCGGCGACTACGCGAGGCTTATTCGACCGATAGTGATCATCTCTTTCGTACGACGACGAAGTCGGCGAGCGCCGTGAACTGCGCGCGCACCCGGTCGGGCATGTCGATGGTGCTCAGTGCGTCGACGGCGATGGTGTGCTGTCGGCGCGCCTCCTCGGCGGTCCACTCCCGGCCGCCCGCCTGCTCGATCAGGGCGGCGCGGGCGGCGAACTCCTCCTCGGAGAAGGTCTCGAAGTCGCTGCTCTTCGCGTCGGCGGCGAGGAGTTCACCGAGCCGCTCGGCGGCCGGGCCGCTCGCCGCGAGGGCGGCGACGACGGGCAGGGACTTCTTGCGCTGACGCAGATCGCTCCACGTCTGCTTGCCGGTGGCCTCCGGGTCGCCCCAGATGCCGAGAAGGTCGTCGACGGCCTGGAAGGCAAGGCCGAGGTGGTAGCCGTACTTCTCCAGGGTGTCCGCGGTGCGCTCGTCCGCGCCGCCGAGGACCGCGCCGATGGAGCTGGCGCAGGCGAGCAGGGCACCGGTCTTGTTGCCCTCCATCTCCAGGCACTCCTCGACGCTCACGCGGTCGCGGTGTTCGTAGGAGATGTCCTGCGCCTGGCCGTCGATGAGAGCGCGGGTCGCGGTGGTCAGCCGGCGGGTGGCGCGGCCGGCCTCGGCGGTGCCGAGTTCCAGGAGGATCTCGTTGGCGAGCGCGAACAGGGCGTCGCCGACCAGGATGGCCTGGGCGGGACCGTGCACCTTCCAGACGGTGTCGCGGTGGCGGCGCTGTTCGTCGCCGTCCATCAGGTCGTCGTGCAGCAGCGAGAAGTTGTGCACGAGTTCGACGGCGACCGCGCCGGGGATGCCGACCTCGGGTCCGGCGCCGGTGACCTCGGCGGACAGCACGGCGAGCGCGGGACGTACTGCCTTGCCGCCGTCGCCGTCGGCGGGCCTGCCCTGGGCGTCGATCCAGCCGAAGTGGTAGGCGGAGACGGTGTCCATGGGTGCCGCGAGACGGTTGATCGCCGCCCGCAGTACCGGGGTGGCCAGGGTCCGGCCGCGCTCCAGAAGCACGGTCACATCCACGGCGTCGGCGGCTTTCGGGGCCGGGGGCACAGTGGGCACAGTCTCTCCTCTTGTTGCGGTGCTGGTCGTGCGGGGACCTGCCGTGTGCCGATGGTCGAGCATCAGGCCGCCTCCTCGACGTCGAAGAGATGGTGGCGGGGCCGGCCCAGGGCACTCAGCGCGGCACCTGCCGCACCGACTCCGCTGCGGACCGCACTCTCCATGGTCGCGGGCCACCCGGTGGCGGTCCACGAGCCGGCCAGGTAGAGGCCGGGGGCGTTGGTGCGGGCGCCGGGCCGCAGCCGACCGACGCCTGGGGTGGGGGCGAACGTCGCTGTCCGCTCCCGGGTGACGAAGAAGTCCCGTACTCCGGCGCCTCGCGCGCGGGGCAACAGCCGCTCCAGCTCCGGCAGATACCGCTCGCGCAGTGCCGCCACGGGCTCGTCGATCTCGTCGTGCACGGCCGACTGCGACAGCGCCAGATACTGGCCCTCGCCACCGAGCCCGGACGCCTCGGTCCGGTCGAAGACCCACTGCACCGGGCTGCCGAGCGCCGCGACGAACGGCGTGTTCAGCACTTTCCGGTCGTACACCACATGCACGTTGAGGATGGGCGCGGTGCCGATCTCCAGCAGCCGTTCGGGGGCGTCCAGCGCGCCCTCAGGCAGCAGATCGTGGGCCTCGCGCTGGGCCACGGCGAGCACGACGGCGTCCACGTCGAGGGTCTCGCCGGGAACCGATACGGTCCAGCGGCCGTTCTCGTTGTGTCGGACGGAGGTGACGCGTGTACGGACTTCGGTACGCACGCCCGCGGAGTCGAGCGCCTTGCGGGCCAGAGTGTCGTGCAGTTCGCCCAGCGGGACACGCGCCCAGCCGATGTCGGCCGCGCCCGGGTCGGACAGCAGACCGGTCTTGAACACCATCGCGGCGAGCCCCAGGGACGAGTCCCCGGCCACCGCGTTGAGGGTGGCGACCCCCACCAGGTCCCACAGTGCCTCGACGGCACGCTCGGACTGACCGTGCGCGGCCAGCCAGCTGCCGAAGTTCTGCGCGTCCAGCGCGGGGTCGGCGAGGTCCAGCGCCTTGAGCGCGAGCGCGGCGCGTCCCACTGAGGCGCGCTCGGCGAGCGAGAGATGCGGATAGGTGGCCAGGCTGCGCCCGAGATGCAGGGGCACGGGCAGCGCGTCGCGCCGGAGTCTGCCCAGGCGCCGTCCGGCCGGCTTCGCCACGTCGACGACGGGTACGTCGAGACGGGCCTGCACCGGAGCGAGCTCCGCGCCGTCGATGCGGTCGAGGAACCAGCGGTAGGCGGTGCAGCAACGCAGGTACACGTGCTGGCCGTTGTCGACGGTCAGTCCGTCGCGCTGGAAGGAGAAGGCGAGGCCGCCGAGGCGAGGCCGGCCTTCGAGCAGCGTGACTCGGACACCGGCGTCGGCGAGCGAGAGCGCCGCGGTGATGCCGGCCAGCCCGCCGCCGACCACCACGGCGCTCTTCTCACCGCGGTGTCCCGGACGTTCTCCGGGCTGCGTACCCTCGCTCATCGCGTGCTCCCCCCTGCGCACCCGTCGCGCCGGACGAACGCCGCGCGGCAGGCCGTTGAAGTCAGGGACGCCGTCCTTGACCGGAGGGTTGCGCGCCGTTTCGTCGCGGGCGCGTCGCCTTGCACCGAAGCGTCCATCAGGCCCGCCTCCTGACGGTCCGCCGGGAGACGTGCCGGGCGTCCAGGCCGGACAGGCCGCGCACCGCGACGTACGCCTTCTCGCGTCCGGGCAGGGAGACCCGGCCGCGCAGCACGGCCTCCGGCTCGCGCTCGATGCGGTCGAGGAGCCGTCGGTAGATACCGGCCATGGCGGCGACGCAGGCGCCGCTGCGCCGGTCGAGCATGGGCAGCAGGCGGTAGCCCTCGGCGAACAGGGTGCGGGCGCGCCGTACCTCGAAGTGGACGAGGCCCGCGAAGTCGGAGCCCTCCGGCGGGTTCGGACCGTTGAACCCGGCCGAGCAGCCGAACTTGGCGAGGTCGTCGGCGGGCAGATAGGTGCGCCCGCTGTCGGCGTCCTCGCGGATGTCCCGCAGGATGTTGGTGAGCTGGAGGGCGAGCCCCAGCGTGTCGGCGTACTCGAAGGCGCGTTCCGAACCGCGCGCGCCCCGTTCCGTGCCGAACACACCCAGGGACAGCCGCCCGATGGCCCCGGCCACACAGCGGCAGTAGACCTTCAGGTCGTCCCAGGTCTCGTACGTCTCGCCGTGGACGTCCATCACGACGCCGTCGATGAGTTCGTCGAGGCCGCCCAGCGGGATCGGGAACTGTGTCCCCGCGTGGCTGAGGGCGACCGCGACCGGGTCTGTGTCGTCCTCGTCGACCCCGCCCTCGCGCACCCGGGCGAGCAGTGCTCTGGTGTCCTCCAGCCGGGCGGCCTTGACCTCGGGGGCCAGCGGGCCGTCACCGATGTCGTCGACGCGGCGCGAGAACGCGTACAGGGCCGACATCGCGCGCCGCTTCGACGTCGGCAACAGTCTGATGCCGTACGCGAAGTTGCGGGCCTGCTGCCCGGTGATGGACTCGCAGTAGCTGTAGGCGGCGAGTACCGGTGCGGACACGTGTGGTTCCGACTCCACGCTCCGGATCACCCCTCTCCTCGCAGGGTTGTGCCCACCTCGCGCAGCAGCTGGATCCTGCCGGGCTTGGGCGGGCCGGGAAGTACGTCGTATTCGGCGGCGGCGATCGCCTGGATCGCCGCCTTTCCCCCCGCCACGAAACCCGCGAGCAGCAACTTCAGCCTGCCGTGGACGCTACCCACGAGGGGGGTGCCTTCATTCAGCAGGCGGCGCGCGCGTTCCGCTTCGTATGCGATCAGCGCGCGCACCGATGCTCCCGCGGTGGGGGCTGCGAGGTCCGTCTCCTGGACATGGAAGCGCTTCATGTCCTGGGCGGGCAGATAGATCCGGTCGCGGCCGAGGTCCTCGGCGACGTCCTGGAGATGCTCGACGATCTGGAGGGCGGTGCACACGGCGTCGGAGTGACGGATCCGCTCGGGCGTCGCGGTGCCGGTGACGGCGAGGACGAGGCGGCCGACGGGATTGGCGGACAGCTCGCAGTACGAGAGGAGGTCCTCGTACGTCTCGTACCGCTTGACCAGCTGGTCCTGGCGGTTGGCGGCGATCAGGCCGAGGAACGGCTCGGGGGTGAGCGAACGGGATCGGACGGTCGGCCGCAGCCGGCGCAGCAGGGGGTGGCGCGGGGTCCCGTCGAAGACCCTGCGCAGGTCGGCCTCGAACGCGTCGAGGAGGACGAGCCGGTCATCGGCCTCCGCGGGGGCGACGCCCAGCAGGCGGGCGTCGGCGCCGCCCGGAGCCAGGTCGCCGTCACCGATGTCGTCGACCAGGCGGGCGAAGCCGTAGACGGCCATGAGGTCGGTGCGCCAGGCCCGGGGCAGGAAGAACGGTGCCACGGGGAAGTTCTCGTGCGCGGCCTTGTCGAGTGTGCCGCGCGCCGGATCGTCGGTCCGCGTGGGGCCGGTTGCCGTCACCGTTCGCTGCCCGGGGCGGGGACGGCGCACGCTGTGGGGAGCTGGGGAGTTTCCGTAGCCATCGCCGTCACATCTCCCGTTCTACACTGCGGACCCAATGGGCACTATTTCGGACACGCCGCCCAGCCGTCCACGCGGCGGTCGATGTCGGGTGTCGCGTGTTATCGCCCCACTTGCCGCGATTCAGCACTGGTACAGCTTACGTTGTACAACGCGCCATGGTCCGTCGGGGTGTCCCGCGCATCACAAGAACGCACCGATTGGCGTCAAGATTCCTAGGACGCCCCGGAGTTGACGTTTCCTTTGCAGACGCGGGGCCCCGCCGGAACAGTTCCGGCGGGGCCCCGACTCGCCCGGCGACACGCCGGTGTACCGCCCGGCTACTTGCCGGTGAACTTCTCGTACTCCTTGAGGACCTCGTCCGTGGGCCCGTCCATACGCAGTTCGCCGCGTTCCAGCCACAGGACTCGGTCGCAGGTGTCACGGATGGACTTGTTGTTGTGACTGACGAGGAACACCGTGCCGGCGTGCTTGCGCAGCTCGCGGATCCGGTCCTCTGAGCGTTTCTGGAAGGACCGGTCGCCGGTGGCCAGGGCCTCGTCGATCATCAGTACGTCATGGTCCTTGGCGGCGGCGATGGAGAACCGCAGCCGCGCCGCCATACCGGAGGAGTAGGTGCGCATCGGCAGGGTGATGAAGTCGCCCTTCTCGTTGATGCCGGAGAAGTCGACGATCTGCTGGTAGCGCTCCTTGATCTCCTCGCGGGACATACCCATCGCGAGGCCGCCCAATATGACGTTCCGTTCGCCCGTGAGGTCGTTCATCAGGGCGGCGTTGACGCCGAGGAGGGAGGGCTGCCCGTCCGTGTACACATGGCCGCTCTCGGCGGGGAGCAGACCGGCGATGGCGCGCAGCAGGGTCGACTTGCCGGAGCCGTTGGAGCCGATCAGACCGACGGCCTCACCCCGGTAGGAGACGAACGAGACGCCCCGTACGGCGTGCACCTTGCGCACGCCCGGCGAGTCGCCTCGCTTGATGATGCGGCTGAGGGCCGAGGTGGCGCTGCCCTTGCCCGTCTTGGCGCCGTTGACGCGGTAGACGATGTGGAGCTCGTCCGCGATGACAGTGGGGATCTTGTCCCCGGGAATCGGGTCAGCCACGGCCGTACCTCTCCTCCGACTGCCAGAAGTACACGAATCCGCCGGCGGCGAAGAGCGCGGCCCAGGCGCCGGCGACCGCCCAGACGTGCGGCGGGAGGTTCTCCGGGCCGTAGCCGTCGATGAGCGCGAAGCGCATCAGGTCCATGTAGATGGCGGCCGGGTTCCACTGGAGGGCGTCGGCGACCCACTTGGGTTTGTCGGCGAGCATGACCGGGATGGAGAACATCACGCCGGACGCGTACATCCACGTCCGCATCACGAACGGCATCAGCTGGGCGAGGTCGGGAGTCGCCGAGCCCCACCGGGCCATGATCAGCGCGAGGCCGGTGTTGAACAGGAACTGGAGTGCCAGCGCCGGGACGATCAGCAGCCAGGACGCCTTGGGGTAGCTGCCGAAGCCGATCGACACCACGAACAGGACGAGCATCGAGAAGAGCAGCTGCTGGAGCTGCTGCAGCGCGAAGGAGACCGGCAGGGCGGCGCGCGGGAAGTGCAGGGCGCGCACCAGACCGAGGTTCCCGGAGATCGCGCGGACGCCCGCCATCACCGAGCTCTGCGTGAAGGTGAACACGAAGACGCCCGTGACGAGGAAGGGGATGTACACCTCGCGGGGCATGCCTCGGTCGGCTTTGAGGATCACGCCGAAGATGAAGAAGTACACGGCCGCGTTCAGCAGCGGTGTGGCCACCTGCCACAGCTGGCCGAGTTTCGCCTGGCTGTACTGGGCGGTCAGTTTCGCCTGCGAGAAGGCCAGGATGAAGTGACGCCGTCCCCAGAGCTGGCGGACGTACTCGACGAGTCGGGGGCGGGCGCCGCTCACGGCGAGCCCGTACTTCGCGGCGAGTTCGGCCGCGGAGAGGCCGTCGTCGGGTGACGGTCGGTCGCTCACCGCGACACCGCCGTCATGCGTTGTCTCACTCACAAATGGAAACTTTCGTCTTCAATATGCGCAGCTGAACGGGGCAGAGCGCGGGCCGGGTCCATGGATCCGGCCGGCCCGCGGGGCTCTCATGGAGAGCTTGTCAGATCACTGGGGGGCGGCCCAGTCGGGTCAGCCGCCACACCGTACGCCACCGGATGGGCCGGCGGGGTCCGCACGGGGTGGTCAGCCCCTCCTTGAACCCGCCCCACCAGGCTCTGAGCGCCGGGCGGGAGGGTCGGCGGAGAAGTGTGAGGAGCAGCCAGTCCCCCAGGTAGACCGGCACCAGGGGGGCGGGGAGGTTACGGCGGGCCAGCCAGACGCGGTTGCGGGCGACCATGCGGTGGTAGACCGCGTGCCGCGAGGGCGCGGTCGCCGGGTGGTAGAGCAGCATGTCGGCCCGGTAGTCGATCATCCAGCCCGCGTCGAGGGCCCGCCAGGCGAGGTCGGTCTCCTCGTGGGCGTAGAAGAACTCCTCGGGGAGGATGCCCACTTGGGCGAAGACCTTCGTACGGACGGCGTTGGCGCCGCCGAGGAAGCTGGTGACGCGGGAGCTGCGCATCGGGTCCGTGGTTCCCGGGCGGGGCACGTGGCGGCGCTGGGTGAGGCCGGTGTCGGGGTCGGCGATGCGGAAGCTGATGATGCCCAGGCGGGGGTCGGCGGTGAAGGCGAGGCGGCACAGTTCGGCGGTGTCCTGGTGGCCGAGGAGGCCGTCGTCGTCCAGGAACATCAGGATGTCGACGTCGCGGCCGGCCGGTCCGAACGCCTCGATGCCGACGTTGCGTCCGCCGGGGATGCCGAGGTTCTCGGGCAGCTCGATGCTCCGTACGCCCTCGGGGAGGTTCGGGACGGGCGAGCCGTTGCCGACCACGACGATCTGGACCGGGTCGCCCTCCTGTTTGGCGATCGAGTCGACGAGGGCGCGCAGTTCGTCGGGGCGGTTGCCCATGGTGATGATCACCGCGCCGACTCTCATCCCGGTACTCACCGCAACCTGCTCGACGCGAGGATGGACACGAGGTGCAGCAGGGTCTGCAGGATGGCGATCCCGGCCAGTACGGCGATACCGAGCCGGGTCCAGAACAGGTCGCCGCCGATGAGGTCGAGGACCGCCACGAAGAGGATGAACAGGCTCGCCTCGATGCCACCGATCAGCCGGTGGAACCTGAGCGCGGCGGCGGCCTTGCGGGCCAGGGCGAGCCCCTCGGAGCGCGGCACCGCCAGCTCGTCCTTGGCGGCGGACAGGCCGCTGCGGGACCGTGCCACGTCCACCAGGTCGGTCTCCGCCTTGATCAGGATCGCGCCGAGGGCCGCCAGGGTGCCCAGGAACGCCCACAGCCACTCGGGGCTCCCGGAGCCGTCCCACAGGTCGGCGCCGCGCAGCCCGAAGCCGATCAGCAGGGCCGCCTCGGACAGGTAGTGGCCGATGCGGTCGAGGTACACGCCGGTGATCGAGGTCTGGTTCCGCCAGCGGGCGATCTCCCCGTCGACGCAGTCGAGGAGCAGGTACAGCTGCATCAGCAGGGCTGCCAGGAGCGCCCCGGTGAGGCCGGGCACCAGGAGCGCCACGCCCGCCAGGGCGCCCGCGACGACCATCAGGTACGTGAGCTGGTTGGGCGTGATCCTGGTGTCGACCACGTAACGGTCGACCCGCAGGGACACCTCGCGCATGTAGAGGCGTCCCGCCCAGTGCTCGCCGCTGCGCCGGTCCTTCACCCCTTCGGGGTGGACGACGGGGCGTAGTTCAGCTACCGATGGCCTTGACATAGTCCGCGTACGTGTCCTTGATCTGGTCGTTCGTGAGGTCGAGGTGTTCCAGGATCGTGTAGCGACCGGGTCTGGTCTGCGGGGCGTACTCGACGACCCGTACGAACTCGTCCGTGGTGAAGCCGATCTCCTCCGGCAGCACCGGCAGCCCGTGCCGGCGCAGCACCTCGGCCATGTACGCGGCCTCCTCGTGCGCGCCCCGCAGATACATGGCGAAGGCGGCGCCGAGGCCGCACTGTTCGCCGTGGCTGGCGGCGCGTCTGGGGTACAGCAGGTCGAAGGCGTGGTTGATCTCGTGACAGGCGCCGGAGGACGGGCGGGAGTCGCCCGACACCGACATGGCGATACCGGTGAGGACGAGGGCCTCGGCCAGCACCTGGAGGAACGCGTTGTCGCCGACCCCGCCGGGATGGCGCAGGACCGCTTCCCCGGCCTGGCGGGCCATCGCGGCGGCGAGCCCGTCGATCTTCTCGCCGTTGACCTGGCAGGCCAGTTCCCAGTCGGCGACGGCGGAGATGTTCGACATGGCGTCGCCGATGCCGGAGCGCACGAACCGTGCCGGGGCCTCGCGGATCACATCGAGGTCGATGACGACGGCGATCGGGTTGGGTACGCCGTACGAGCCGCGTCCCGCGTCGTTGTCGAGGGTGGCGACCGGGGAGCAGAGGCCGTCGTGCGCGAGGTTGGTGGCGACCGCGACGAGGGGCAGCCCGACGCGGGCGGCGGCGAACTTGGCGCAGTCGATGATCCGGCCGCCGCCGAGGCCGACCACGGCGTCGTAGTGGCCGGACTTGATGGCGTCGCCGAGTTTGACCGCGTCGTCGATGGTGCCGCCGGCGACCTCGTACCAGCTCGCGCCGGGCAGCGCCGGGGCCAGCCGCTCGCGCAGCCTCGCGCCGGAACCGGAGCTGATCGCGACGGCGATCTTCCCGGAGTGCGAGATCCGCTGGTCGAACAGTACGTCCGCCAGGTGGTCCAGGGCCCCTCGGCGGATGTCGACGACGACCGGCGAGGGGATCAGCCTCGTCAGTACCGGCACGCGATCTCCCGTCCTCGGGCGAGATCGTCGTGGTTGTCTATCTCGACCCACGGGACCTCGCCGATGGGTGCCACGTCGATGCGGAAACCACGGTCGACCAGTTCCTGGTAGCCGTGCTCGTAGAACTGCTGGGGGTCGGTCTCCCACACGGTCTTCAGGGCGTCGGCCAGGTCGGCCGCGGCGGCGCCCTCGATGAGGGTGACACCGATGTACTCGCCGGTGGCCTCGGCCGGGTCCATCAGCTTGGTGATCTTCCGCACGCCGCTCTCCGGGTCCACGATCACCTTCATCTCCTCGTCGGCGAGATCCTTCACCGTGTCGAGGGCCAGGATGATGCGCTTCCCGTCGCCGCGCGCGGCGAGCAGCGTCCGCTCGACGGAGACGGGGTGCACGGTGTCGCCGTTGGCGAGGATGACCCCGTCGGCGAGGGCGTCCCGGCCGCACCAGAGGGAGTAGGCGTTGTTCCACTCCTCGGCGCGGTCGTTGTCGATGAGTGTGAGCTTCACCCCGTACTTCTTCTCCAGGGCCGTCTGCCGCTCGTACACGGCTTCCTTGCGGTAGCCGACGATGATCGCGGCCTCGGTGAGGCCGATCTCGGCGAAGTTGGCGAGGGTGAGGTCGAGGACGGTGGGGCCGTCCTCGTCGCCCGTGGGGCCGACCGGCACGAGAGCCTTGGGCAGGCTGTCGGTGTAGGGGCGCAGACGCCGTCCGGCGCCGGCCGCCAGCACGAGGCCGATCATGCGGGTACTCCTTCGTCGTGTACGGCGGGGGCGCCGTCCTGGTGGGCGGTCACCCAGTAGCGGATGCTCTCGACGAGCACCAGCAGGGCCACGGCCACGGCCAGGACCGTGAGCGCGACCACGAACTGCGAGGCGGTGAGCAGCGCGGCCAGTACGACGACCACCAGTGTCCGGCCCTCGTGCCCTCCGCTCGCCCGTACCAGCCAGTGCGGGGGCGCTCCGGCGTCGCCACGGATGCGGTACACCGTGTCGTAGTGATGGTAGGCGACGGCGGCCACGAGGCCGAAAGCTGCGGGAAGTGCTCCGTTTACCTCCGCTTTGCCCGCGAGAAGGAGGACTGTGCCGTATTCGGCGGCCCGGAAGAGCGGGGGGACGAGCCAGTCGAGGGCGCCCTTGAGAGGCCCCAGGACGGCGACGCCCGACGCGACGACGTAACCGAGGCAGAAGGCCACGGTCTGCCATCCGGCGCCCCACAGGGTGGCCGAGCACAGCACGAGGCCCGCTCCGGCCAGGGCCAGCACGGCCGGGGCGGACGCCGGGGTGCCGCGTGCGGTACGGGCCAGCAGCTCGGCGAGCGGCCCGCTGTCGGCCAGGGCCGCCAGTGCTCGCGTCGCCCGTTCGGTCCGCTGGGCCTTTCGGGTGAGTGAGCGCAGTACGCGGCCCACCGTCGTGTAGGTCGCCGCGAACCCGGAGCCGACGAGCAGCACGGTGAACGTGGTCCGGGGGGTGGTCAGGGCCGTGAGGACGGCGATCAGGGCCCAGCGCTCGCCGATCGGCAGGACGATCATCCGTCGCGCCCAGACCGTCCAGCCGACGCCGTCGAGGCGGTCGGAGAGGGCGGCCGTCGGGCTGGTGTTCGCTGTCGCGGCCGTGTCTCCCGCGGTGGCCTCGTTGAAGGCGAAGTCGACGACATGGCGACAGGTCTGCAGGACCATCGCGCCCAGGGCCGGCGCCCATACGTCGTCGCCGCCGCGTGCCGCCCCGAGTGCGAGGCCCGCGTAGAAGGCGTACTCCTTGGCGCGGTCGAAGGTGGCGTCCAGCCAGGCACCGAGCGTCGAGTACTGGAGGGAGTAGCGGGCGAGCTGGCCGTCCACGCAGTCCAGGACGAAGGAGAACAGGAGGAGCACGCCCGCCGTGACATAGCCGCCGCGGGTGCCGGTGGCCGCGCAGCCGGCCGCGATCAGCGCGGTGAGCAGCGATGCGGTGGTGACCTGGTTCGGGGTGAGGTTCCGGCGGGCGCACCAGCGTGCCAGATAGCGGGAGTACGGGCTGACGCAGAAGGTGGTGAAGAAGCCGTCCCGGGACTTCACGGCCGACTTCAGGCGTACGTCCTCGTCGTCGACGGCGGCGACGGCCCGCTGTGCCTCGTCGCGGGCCTCGGCGCCGACGGGGACGGTGGCGGTCAGGCTGCCCAGACCGGGGCGGTGGACTCCGGGGCCGTCCGCGTCCAGAGCGAGGGCGATGCGGTCGGCGAGGCCGTCCGCGGCGACGGCGGAGCCGGCCGTGCCGGGGTTCGTCGGGGCGTCGCCGCTCGCGGAGATCTCCCGGGCCAGTTCCCGGGTCAGTGCGGCGCGGCCGGCGCCGGGCTGTGCCGTCAGGGCGCCCGGTACGGCGGCGAGCGGGAAGCGCGGGTCGGTGAGGCCGAGGCGCAGCGCGTGGAGGTGGCCGACGAAGCGGGCGTCCACCAGGGCCACCCGTTCGTCACAGGATGACTCGGCGAGGAGGGTCTCGGTGTCGGCGACGTCGGTCGCGCTCCGCACGTCGAAGCCCAGGGACCGCAGATCGTCCTCGATCGACGATCCGGGAACCGGCTGACCCGTGAGGATGGCGGTCGGCAACCGAACTCACTCCCTGGACACCGACGCGTGCACGCCGGTCCTGTACATGATGGTGGGGGAACCCTGACCCACGGTGGCCGGGCAGCATGTCGGCAGAGGCTATCGGATGGGGCCACGCCTGTGCTCACCGGCTGTTCGAGGTCCGATTCCGTCGGCCCGGCGGCCACCGCGACCCGGTCATCATGGGCGACCCCACCCGCCTCGCACAAACCGTCGCCCCGGCCGGGGCCCCGCACGGGCCCCGGTCCGCCCGTCGGGGCGACGGGCGTCACCCGGTGAGCGACCACCTTGTCCGCGCCTCTTGACCTGCTTTTCGTTTCCGCAGGTCAGGGCACATGACAACGGTGTTCAGTGCCGCGTTGCCACATACCCCCCACCCGTAGTTCACTGATCCCGGGACGGGGCTCGGCACGAACACCAGGAGGCGGCTTCCATGGGGGCTGGGCACGATCACGGACACGCGCACGGCGCGCCGAGCACGGGTACGGCGGCAGCGGCGTACCGCGGGCGGCTGCGCTTCGCGCTGGCCATCACGCTCACCGTCATGGTCGTCGAGATCGTCGGCGGGCTCGTCGCCGACTCGCTCGCGCTCATCGCGGACGCGGCCCACATGGCGACGGACGCGCTGGGCCTCGGCATGGCGCTCCTCGCGATCCACTTCGCGAACCGTCCGCCGAGCGGCAACCGCACCTTCGGGTACGCCCGTGCCGAGATCCTCGCCGCGCTCGCCAACTGTCTGCTGCTGCTCGGCGTCGGTGGATACGTCCTGTACGAGGCGATCCAGCGGTTCGTCACACCCGCGGAGACCGAGGGCGGGGTGACCGTCGTCTTCGGTCTGATCGGCCTGGTGGCGAACATGATCTCGCTGGCGATGCTGATGCGTGGCCAGAAGGAGAGCCTGAACGTGCGGGGCGCCTTCCTGGAGGTCGCCGCGGACGCGCTGGGCTCGGTGGCGGTGCTGATCTCGGCGGCGGTCATCATGGCGACGGGCTGGCAGCGGGCCGACCCCATCGCCTCGGTCGTCATCGGTGTGATGATCGTCCCGCGCACCTGGAAACTGCTGCGCGAGACCCTGAACGTGCTCCTGGAGGCGGCTCCCAGGGACGTCGACATGGCGGACGTACGGGCCCACATACTGGCGCTTCCGGGGGTGGAGGACGTACACGATCTGCACGCCTGGACGATCACCTCGGGGATGCCGGTGCTGTCGGCGCACGTGGTCGTCAGTTCGGAGGTACTGAGCGGGATCGGGCACGAGAAGATGCTGCACGAGCTCCAGGGCTGTCTGGGCGACCACTTCGACGTGGAGCACTGCACCTTCCAGCTGGAGCCGGGCGGGCACGCCGAGCACGAGTCGAAACTCTGCCTCTGAGCCCGTTGGGCGTGCGCCGTCGACGGAACGCAGCCGTCCGGCGCGCGCCCGCGTCTCCTTCTTCAAGCCCCCTCGCGGGCGGTTCCCGGACCGGGCGACAGGGCACGATGGACTATCACGTCACCGTCGGGCCACTTTCGCGCCGGACATGCGGGGGGGGGGCGCCGCGAAGTGCCGGGAGTGCCGGATCAGTACGGCAGACTTGGGGCTCGAAGACCGAGGCGAAGGATGGGTATGCCGATCACACCTGCCACCGCGACGCACAACAGTTCGTCGAACGGCACAGCAGAAGCGATCTTGCTCGAACTGGTCGACGAGAACGGCACGACGATCGGCACCGCCGAGAAGCTCTCCGCCCACCAGCCACCAGGCCGACTGCACCGGGCGTTCTCCGTCTTCCTCTTCGACGAGCAGGGTCGACTGCTCCTCCAGCAGCGCGCGCTGGGCAAGTACCACTCCCCCGGCGTCTGGTCCAACACCTGCTGCGGCCACCCCTACCCGGGTGAGGCGCCCTTCGCGGCGGCGGCCCGGCGGACGTACGAGGAGCTGGGCGTCTCTCCGTCGCTGCTCGCCGAGGCGGGCACGGTCCGCTACAACCACCCCGACCCGGAGTCGGGCCTGGTGGAGCAGGAGTACAACCATCTCTTCGTCGGGATGGCGCAGTCGGCCCTCGCGCCGGACCCGGAGGAGGTCGGGGACACGGCCTACGTCACTCCGGCCGAGCTGGCGGAGCGGCATGAGAAGGACCCGTTCTCGGCCTGGTTCATGACCGTGCTGGACGCGGCGCGCCCGGCGGTCCGGGAGCTGACGGGTCCGTCGGCCGGCTGGTGAGGGCCGCGGCTAGGCCCTGTCCGGCCGATCAAGTCGCAGGAAGGCAGCAGCTCCAGTCTGATCTCGGTGAGCGGGGTGTGGTGCGTGCGGCTGCAAGGCGGAGGAGGGCGTCGACGCGGAGCGTCGGCAACCGACGACAACGCGGCAGACGTGCGTGCCACACCCCGCGTCTGCGACATGATCGGCCGGACAGGGCCTAAGGCCGCACCTGTACGGGGGTGAGCGGCAGGGCCGCCCAGACGACCTTGCCGCCGCTCGCCGTGTGCTCGATGTCGCAGACCCCGCCCGCCTCCCTGGTGATCTCACGGACCAGAAGCAGTCCGCGACCGCCGGTCCGGCCGTGGTCGGCCTCCAGGGCGCTGGGGCGGTAGGGGTGGTTGTCCTCCACCGACACCCGGACCCACTCGGCGCCGACGGCGACCTCGACGGCGAGGGTCGGGGAGAGGAGCGCCGCGTGCCGGACGGCGTTCGTCGCCAGTTCGGAGACGATCAGCAGCAGCCCCTGCACCACGTCCGGTGCGGCCGGCACTCCCTGCCGGTACAGCAGGTCCCGGACGGCGTGCCGCGCCTGCGGGACGGAGGCGTCGACGGCTGGTGCGGTGAACCTCCAGACCCCTTCGTAGGGAAGCGGGTCCGGGGGTCTCCGCTCCGCCTCCGTCGGCCCACCGTCGTCCGCTGGGCGTGAGCCGGACTCGCGCCCATGGTCATCCATCGTTCGGTCGCCGCCCTCGCGCTCGATTGTCACCACGGGACGAGTGTTGGTAACGAAGGGTCGCCACCGGAGAACTGAACAGAAGTCAGCACGTATCGAACGCTTCCGCCCGATCCAGTACGCCATGAGCCCACATGCGACCGGACCTGCTCACCCCCTGTCGGCTTCGTGAACTATTCGGGTTGTACGGGTTTACTCCCGACACCGTCGGGGCGCCCTGATCCGGCGGATACCATCCGGCCCATGGAGCCGCAGCTGACCCACAGTGCCGCCGATGGGATCGCCACCGTCGTCATCCGACACCCGGCCAAGCGCAACGCCATGACGGCCGGCATGTGGAGCGCGCTGCCGCCGCTGCTCGCCGGTCTGGCCGCCGACCCGGACGTCCGCGTCCTGGTGCTCACGGGAGCGGACGGGACGTTCTGCGCGGGCGCCGACATCTCGACACTCCAGGGTTCGCCGGAGGAGGCGCAGCGGCTGGCCGTACGGGCGGAGGACGCCCTCGCGGCCTTCCCGAAGCCGGTCCTCGCGGCGATCCGAGGGCACTGTGTGGGCGGCGGCGCGCAGCTCGCGGCGGCCTGCGATCTGCGGTTCGCGGAGGAGGGCGCGCTGTTCGGGGTGACGCCGGCGAAGCTGGGGCTCGTCTACCCGGCGTCGTCCACCCGGCGGTTGGTGGCCCTGGTGGGTCCGGCGACCGCCAAGTACCTGCTGTTCTCGGGCGAGTTGATCAACTCGGAGCGCGCGTTGCGCACCGGGTTCGTCGACGAGGTGCTGCCCACGGGTGAACTCGACAAGCGGGTCACGGAGTTCGCCCGCGTCCTCACCTCGCGCTCGTGGCTCACCCAGGCTTCGGCGAAGGAGTTCACGGACGGACGCACCGACCGGGACGCGTACTGGGCCGAGCAGGCGCGGGAGAGCGGCGAGGCCGCGGAGGGGGTCGCCGCGTTCCTGGAGCGCCGCCCCCCGGACTTCTCCTGGACGGGGCCGAAGTCGCCTACTCCCACGCCACGGTGAACCGACTGCGGGACCGGAGCAGTTCGACCACGTGTGCGGGTGCCTTGTGCGGGGCGCCGGAGTCGTAGGGCGGCCGCGGGTCGTACTCCGTCCACAGCTGTACAGCCTGCGCCTGCTCGTCGCCCGCGATCCGGCCGGTCAGGGTGAGCGCCATGTCGATGCCGGAGGAGACCCCGGCGGAGGTGACGTACTTGCCGTCCGTCACGACCCGCTCGCCCGTGGGTTCGGCGCCGTACTTCGGGAGCTCGCCCAGGGCCAGCCAGTGCGAGGTCGCGCGGCGGCCGGTGAGCAGCCCGGCGCCGGCCAGGAGCAGTGAGCCGGTGCACACGGAGGTCGTCCAGGCGGTGGTGGCGTCGGCCGTGCGCAGCCAGCCGAGCAGGGCCTCGTTCTCCATCTGCGCGGACTGGCCCGGCCCACCGGGGACGACCACGATGTCGGGGTGCGGCACGTCGGCCAGGGTGCGGTCGGCGGTGAGCGCGAGGGTGCCGCTGTCGTTGCGGACGGGGCCGGTCTCCTCGGCGACGAAGACGGTCTCCGCGCCCGGGAGCCGACTGAGGATCTCGTACGGGCCGACGGCGTCCAGGGCGGTGAAGCGGTCGAAGAGCAGCAGGGCGATCTGCATGGACTGCCTTTCAGCGGGTGGTGGGTTCGGTTCGGTGAGTGGGTGCGGGGTCGAAACGGCGGCGGTACTCCGCCGGGGCCGTGCCGAGGCTTCTGACGAAGGCGCGGCGCATGGCCTCCGGGGTGCCGTAGCCGCTGGCGCGCGAGATTCCCTCGATGCCGTCTGAGGTGTCCTCCAGGAGGCGGCGGGCGTGTTCGAGGCGGACCCGGTCGACGTACCGGCCCGGGGTCGTGCCGGTCTCCGTGCGGAAGGCGCGGGCGAAGTGGCGGGGTGAGAGACGGGCGCGGGCGGCGAGGGACTCGACGCTCAGATCGTCGTCCGGGTGTTCGGTGATCCAGTGCTGGACCTCGCGCAGTGGCTCACGCCGGGCGGTCTGCGCGGAGAGCTGGGCGCTGAACTGTGCCTGGTTTCCCGGTCGGCGCAGGAAGACGACCAGATGGCGGGCCACGGCGAGCGCGGTGTCACGGCCGAGGTCCTCCTCCACCAGTGCGAGGGTGAGGTCGATCCCCGCGGTGATTCCGGCGGACGTCACCACCCGGCCGTCGCGTACGTAGATGGGCTCCGGGTCGACCTCGACGGCCGGGTGGTCGCGGGCGAGCCGGTCGCAGTACGCCCAGTGGGTGGTCGCGCGAAGGCCGTCCAGGAGACCGGCGGTGGCGAGCAGGATCGCTCCCGTGCAGACGGACACCAGCCGTTCGGGGCGCGGCCCGTGCGCCCGCAGCCAGTCCACCAGGCGCGGATCGGCGGCGCGGGCGCCCGGGCCGCCCGGGACCAGGAGGGTGTGCGGTGCGGGTACGTCGGCGAGCACGCCGTCCGGTACGAGGGTGAGACCGCTGGAGGTGCGTACCGGCTCACCGGTCAACGACGCCGTACGGATCCGGTAGCTGCCGGGGTGCCGGGTGGAGGCCTGTGCCAGCACCTCGACGGGGCCGGTGACGTCAAGGCTCTGGACGCCGTCGAAGAGGACGACAAGGACGGTTCGCTGCGCCATGCCCCGATTCTGGGCGGGCGCCTCGATGGCCGCAATGACGATTTTCCCACCTTTCCTGCCATCAGCGGTGCGCGGCGACCCCATGACCGGCGTCTCGTGGTCCGCCGCGGTCTCCTGCGTGCCGGATGGCGCCCTGGGCCCCGGTTGTCGGTGCCACCTGCCACAATTGCCGCGCAACCTCAGTGGAGAAGGCGGTACGGGATCGTGACGACACCCGGGTCCATCGAAGTAGGGTCCATCGAAGGCAGGATCGCCGAGGAACTCGGCGTACGGGAGCGGCAGGTGAGGGCCGCCGTCGAGTTGCTCGACGGGGGTTCGACCGTGCCCTTCATCGCCCGCTACCGCAAGGAAGCGACAGAGATGCTCGACGATGCGCAGCTGCGCACGTTGGAGGAGCGGCTGCGCTATCTGCGGGAGTTGGAGGAGCGGCGGGCCGCGATCCTCGAATCGGTGCGCGAGCAGGACAAGCTGACGCCCGAGGTCGAGGCGCAGATCCGCGGGGCCGAGACGAAGGCGCGCCTGGAGGACATCTACCTGCCGTTCAAGCCGAAGCGGCGGACGAAGGCACAGATCGCACGCGAGGCCGGACTGGAACCGCTGGCCGAGGGGCTGCTCGGAGACCCGTCCGTCGACCCGCTCGCCGCGGCGGCGGCCTTCGTCGACGCCGACAAGGGCGTCGCCGATCCGCAGGCCGCGCTGGACGGCGCGCGCTCGATCCTCACCGAGCGGTTCTCCGAGGACGCCGACCTGATCGGCGAGGTGCGTGAACGCATGTGGGTGCGCGGGCGGCTGGCCGCCAAGGTGAAGGAGGGCAAGGAGGAGGCGGGCGCCAAGTTCGCCGACTACTTCGACTTCGCCGAGCCCTTCACCGCCCTGCCCTCGCACCGCATCCTCGCGATGCTGCGCGGCGAGAAGGAGGACGTCCTCGACCTCGTCCTGGAGCCGGAGGAGCCGACGGAGGGCCCTTCCTCCTACGAGGGGATCATCGCCCACCGTTTCGGGATCGCCGAGCGCGGCCGTCCCGGCGACAAGTGGCTCAAGGACACGGTGCGTTGGGCCTGGCGGACGCGGATCCTCGTACACCTCGGCATCGATGTGCGCCTTCGGCTGCGTACGGTCGCCGAGGACGAGGCGGTCAACGTGTTCGCGGCGAACCTTCGCGACCTGCTGCTCGCCGCCCCGGCCGGCACCCGCGCGACGCTGGGCCTGGACCCCGGTTTCCGCACGGGCGTCAAGGTGGCCGTGGTGGACGCGACGGGCAAGGCCGTCGCCACGGACGTGATCTATCCGCACGTACCGGCGAACAAGTGGGACGAGGCACTGGCCAAACTGGCCCGGCTCGCCAAGGAGCACTCGGTCGACCTGATCGCCATCGGCAACGGTACGGCGTCCCGCGAGACGGACAAACTCGCGGGTGAACTCATCGCCAAGCACCCGGAGTTGAAACTCACCAAAGTGATGGTGTCCGAGGCGGGCGCGTCGGTGTACTCGGCGTCGGCGTTCGCCTCGCAGGAGCTGCCCGGCATGGATGTGTCGCTGCGCGGGGCGGTGTCGATCGCCCGGCGGCTGCAGGACCCGCTGGCCGAGCTGGTGAAGATCGACCCGAAGTCGATCGGGGTCGGCCAGTACCAGCACGACCTGTCCGAGGTGAAGCTGTCACGGTCGCTGGACGCGGTGGTCGAGGACTGTGTGAACGGTGTCGGTGTCGACGTCAACACCGCTTCCACGCCGCTGCTCTCGCGGGTCTCCGGCATCTCCTCCGGGCTCGCGGAGAACATCGTGGCGCACCGTGACGCGAACGGGCCGTTCACCTCGCGGTCCCAGCTGAAGAGTGTCGCGCGGCTCGGGCCGAAGGCGTACGAGCAGTGTGCGGGATTCCTGCGGATCCGGGGCGGGGACGATCCGCTGGACGCGTCCAGTGTGCACCCGGAGGCGTATCCGGTGGTGCGGCGGATGGTGAAGTCCGCGGGGAACCAGGTGGCGTCGCTGGTCGGGAACACGGCGGTGCTGCGGTCGCTGCGGCCCGACGACTTCGTCGACGAGAAGTTCGGTCTGCCGACGGTGACGGACATTCTGCGCGAGCTGGAGAAGCCCGGGCGCGACCCGCGGCCCGCGTTCGCGACGGCCACGTTCAAGGAGGGCGTCGAGAAGATCGGCGACCTGGTCTCCGGGATGGTGCTGGAGGGTGTGGTCACGAACGTGGCGGCGTTCGGGGCGTTCGTGGATGTCGGCGTCCACCAGGACGGGCTGGTGCATGTGTCCGCGATGTCGAAGACGTTCGTCAAGGACCCGCACGACGTGGTGAAGTCCGGTGACATCGTCAAGGTGAAGGTGCTCGACGTCGACATTCCCCGGAAGCGGATCTCACTGACACTGCGCCTGGACGACGAGGCGGTGCCCTCCGGGGAGGCGCAGCAGGGGCGGCCTTCGCGCGGAGGGCGGCCGCCTCAGCCTCGGCAGCAGCGGCAGGGGCAAGCTGGTGGAGGGGCCCGGCCGCAGCAGACGCCCGCGCCGGGGAACAGTGCGATGGCTGACGCGTTGCGGAAGGCTGGGTTGGTCGATCCCAAGCGGCGGTGAGTACTGGCGCCGGGGGCCGGTGGGGGCTGGGCGGGTTGGACGGGCGCGCAGCGCCCTCCAGGAGCGCGGGGAACTGCGCGACCAGCCCCCACCGGGCCCGCGGCCAGGCTCCCTACGCGAGTTCCGTCACCTTGCCCGCCGCCACCTCGAAGCGGCGGGTCACCTGTACCGCGTTCAGCATCCTGCGGTCGTGGGTCACCAGGAGCAGCGTGCCCTCGTACGAATCGAGGGCCTGTTCCAGTTGTTCGATGGCCGGGAGGTCGAGGTGGTTGGTCGGTTCGTCCAGGACCAGGAGGTTCACACCCCGGCCCTGGAGCAGCGCCAGGGCTGACCGGGTGCGTTCGCCCGGGGACAGCGTCGCCGCCGGGCGCAGGACGTGCTCCGCCTTCAGGCCGAACTTGGCCAGCAGCGTGCGCACGTCCGCCGGTTCCGTGTCGGGGACCGCCTCGCAGAACGCGTCCAGCAGCGACTCGGAGCCGAGGAAGAGCCTGCGGGCCTGGTCCACCTCGCCGACCACCACCCCCGAGCCGAGCGTGGCGTGGCCCGCGTCCAGCGGGACCCGGCCCAGCAGCGCGGCCAGGAACGTCGACTTCCCGGCGCCGTTCGCGCCCGTGACCGCGATGCGGTCCGCCCAGTCGATCTGTACGGTCACCGGGCCGAGCGTGAAGCCCGCGCGGCGCACCTCCGCGTCCCGGAGGGTCGCGACCACCGAGCCGGATCGCGGCGCCGCCGCGATCTCCATCCGGAGTTCCCACTCCTTGCGGGGCTCCTCGACCACATCGAGGCGTTCGATCATGCGCTGCGTCTGGCGGGCCTTCGCCGCCTGCTTCTCACTGGCCTCGCTGCGGAACTTGCGGCCGATCTTGTCGTTGTCGTTGTTCGCCTTGCGCCGGGCGTTCTTGACGCCCTTGTCCATCCAGCCGCGCTGCATCTGAGCCCGGTCCTGGAGCGCGGAGCGTTTGTCGGCGTACTCCTCGAAGTCGTCGCGGGCGTGCCTGCGGGCGACGTCACGCTCCTCCAGGTAGGCCTCGTAGCCACCGCCGTACAGCTTGATCTGCTGCTGGACGAGGTCGAGCTCGAGGACCTTGGTGACCGTGCGGGTGAGGAACTCGCGGTCGTGGCTGACGACGAGCGTGCCGGCGCGCAGGCCCTTGACGAAGCGCTCCAGACGTTCGAGGCCGTCGAGGTCCAGGTCGTTCGTCGGCTCGTCGAGGAGGAAGACGTCGTAGCGGGAGAGGAGGAGGGAGGCGAGGCCCGCCCTCGCCGCCTGGCCGCCCGACAGGGACGTCATGGGCTGGTCCAGGTCCACGGTCAGGGCCAGTGAACCGGCGACCTCCTCAGCCCGCTCGTCCAGGTCGGCGCCGCCGAGGTCGAGCCAGCGTTCCAGGCTCACCGAGTACGCGTCGTCCGCACCCGGCGCTCCGTCCACCAGCGCCTGGGTCGCCTCGTCCATCACCCGCTGGGCCTCGGCCACGCCCGTGCGGCGGGCGAGGAAGTCGCGGACGGTCTCGCCGTCCCGGCGCTCCGGCTCCTGTGGCAGATGGCCGACGCTCGCGGTCGGCGGGGAGAGGCGCAGTTCGCCCTGCTCGGGCGGCAGCAACCCGGCCAGCATCCTGAGGAGGGTGGACTTGCCCGCTCCGTTGGCACCGACGAGCCCGATCACGTCTCCGGGCGCGACGACGAGGTCGAGCCCGGCGAAGAGCGAGCGGTCGCCGTGGCCGGCGGCGAGGTTCTTGGCGACGAGGGTGGCAGTCATCAGAACGCCGATCCTAGCTGCCGCCCGCGGTGCCCCGCGTCCGGGATTTCACCGGGCCATCGGCTCCACCAGCACGGTTCCCGACGTGCGCGCCACGATGAACGACTCCCCCTTCACCGCCCTCGCCTCCAGCGGGATGCGGTGCCGGCCGGGTTCGAGGATGCCGTCGAAGACCTCCAGTGTGTGGGTGCGGTACAGACGGTCCAGCCGGTACGCGGTGAGGTGGACGCGGCAGGTGGAGGTGACCTCTATGCCCGCCTCGCCGTCGGCGGCGACCAGGCGGGTGAGACGGCGCCGCACCGGCGGGCTGCGGTCCAGGGCGTGTTCGATCTGGGCGACGAGGAGCGGGACGATCGGGGCGAGACCGTCGACGTACGCCACTTCGACGCCTGCGCGTTCGAAGGAACGGCGTACGGCGGCGCGTTCCTCCTCGTCGATCGCGCGGCCGAAGGCGACGGCGCCGTAGCCGCGCAGTTCGTCGGCGGGGACGTCCGTGGCGTCCCGGGTGATGTCCGCGCCGATACCGATGGTGCGCAGCGCGGCGGCGAGCTTGGCGAGGACGGCGACCCTGGCACCGATCAGCAGGACCCGCCGGCGGGCCGGTCCTGAGTCGACGGAGCCCACCGCCTCGGCTGCCTCCGCGGTGTCGAGGAGAGCACGGAGCGTGTCCCGGTATCCGGCGCCCGGGAAGCGGAAGGGCCCGATGCCGTGGTAGCCGTTGAGCTCCAGGTCGGCGTGGGTGTCCGTCTGCCAGGCGAAGTCGCGCCACACGTAGTCGTCGCCGTCCCTCTCGATGGCCGCCGTCACGGCGCCGCACGCCAGGTCGGCGCACTCGGGACAGCCGTAGATGACGTACCGGCCGCCCGCCAGGGGTGCGTCGGACTCCAGGAGCAGGCCGCGGACCTGCGCGGTGAAGATCGCGGGCGGGACGTCGGAGGCGAGCGGGGAGACCGCGTCGAGGTCGGAGAGGTGGTGGAGGAGGGGGCGCCCGTCGACGATGAAGTCGAGGAAGTCCCGGTGGACCTGGTAGTCACCGTTGGCCAGGACTCCACCGGCACGTATCGCCGGTGCCAGGCCGAAGGTCGCGTACTCGGCAGACATGCTGTGAGTATCCCCAGACTGGGACCGATCTGAGCACGGCATGACATATTCCGCTACGGTCCCCGCGTGGAGACGCGACTGAGTGGTGAAGTGATCGTGGTCGGCGGCGGGGTCATCGGCCTCACGACGGCGGTGGTGCTGGCCGAGCGCGGCAGGCGGGTCCGGGTCTGGACGCGGGAGTCCGCCGAGCTGACGACCTCGGCGGTTGCGGGCGCGCTGTGGTGGCCGTACCGGATCGAGCCGGAGGCGTCGGCCGGGGAATGGGCGCTCGCGTCGCTGTCCGTGTACGAGGAGTTGGCGAAGCGGCCCGGTGCGACGGGCGTACGCATGGTCGAGGGTGTACAGACCGGGCTGCGGTTGGACGAGCTGGGGCCGTGGGCGGCCCGGGTACCGGAGTTGCGGGAGACGGATGAAGGACTTCGGGCGCGGCTGCCGTTGATCGACATGCCGGTCCATCTGGGGTGGCTGCGGGAGCGGTTCCTCGCGGCGGGCGGCGTGGTGGAGGAACGGTCCGTCACGGATCTCGCCGAGGTCGCGGCGGCCGACGGGGTGGACGTCGTCGTGAACTGCACCGGGCTCGGTGCGCGCGATCTCGTACCCGATCCGGCGGTGCGTCCCGTGCGGGGGCAGTTGGTCGTCGTGGAGAACCCCGGGATCACCACGTGGTTCACGGCGGCGGGGCACGCCGACGCGAAGACCACGTACTTCTTTCCGCAGCCGGGTGGCCTGATCCTGGGCGGCACGGCCGAGGAGGACGAGTGGTCGCTCGTGCCCGATCCGGCGGTGGCGGAGGAGATCGTGCGGCGGTGTGCGGAGGTCCGGCCGGAGATCGCCGGAGCACGGGTCATCGGCCACCGCGTCGGGCTGCGGCCGACCCGTGACGCGGTGCGTCTGGAGCGTGAACCTCTGGCTGACGGGCGGGTGTTGGTGCACAACTACGGGCACGGTGGGGCAGGGGTCACGGTGGCGTGGGGGTGCGCGTCGGAGGTTGCGAGGCTTGTCCAGGAGTGAGGGGGTGATGGGCGTGCGTGGTTCGGTGCGCGCCCGATGGGGGCTGGTCGCGCAGTTCCCCGCGCCCCGGTCGGGGGGCGCTGCGCGCCGCCCCGACCTCACTGTCGGCTCAGGTCTGCCCTGCGGTCAGGGCGCTTTCATTCGGCTCCCGGGATGCGGTGGGCGGTCCGTGGGGCTTTGACGCCGTTGCGGAGGGAAGGGAGCGGGGTGGCCGCGACGGCGCCCGCCGTGGCCCGCGCGAACGCGCCCGCGCCGCCGACGAGGGGGACTCCGGCTGTCGTACGGGACAGGTCGAGGGTCAGGGTGGGGTGGTCGAGCGGCGGGTCGATGAGGCCCTGGTCCGTGCCCGCGACGATCAGGGCGAGGCGGTGGCCCGCCGGGATCACGTGGTCGGTCGCGTGCAGGTCGAGGGTGATCGTGTAGGGCCTGCCCGGGACGAGCGGGGCGCTGTGGGTGGCCGAGGCGTGATTGCCCAGGTCGGCCCAGCCCCGGCTGAAGATCGTGTAGTCGACAGGTGTCGTCTTCGCCTGCGTCGAGCGGAAGCAGGAGCTGTCGCCGGTGGTGCTCGGGCCCCAGCAGGTGCGGTCGGTGAGCGTGGTGATGCCCTCCGCGCCGTCGGCGTAGTCCCGGATGGTGTCGGGGCCGAGGTCGACGAGGACGGCGGTCAGATGCGCCGTCTCGGCGGTCGAGGTCGCCCTCACGGTCACCGTGGAGGAGCCGGACACGCGCAGGTCCTTGGTCAGCGGCCTGGTGACGAAGCCGGCCTTCCCGGACGTCGGGCTGTCGATCTGCGCGGCCCACTCGGTCTCGCTCAGGTACGGGTCGTCGGCGAACGTCGCGGTGCCGGACTGCTTACGAAGGCCCAGGGTGCCGACGCCGGGCTGTGCGCCGGTGCCGGGGCGCAGGCTCACGGTGCGCGTGGAGCGGGGCGGCCAGGTGGCCGAGGTGACCCACTGGTCGGGGTGGCGTTCGATGTCGGCCACGGGCTCGTCGTCGATGCCGTTGTCGTAGCCGAGGAGTTCGTGGTCGAACCAGCGGTGCAGGGCGTCGACCCAGGTGGCGCGGCGGAAGTCGAAGGGGTCGACATGGCCGGTCTGGGAAAGCCAGATCTTGCGCTCGACGCCGTGCTTCGCGAGCGCGTCCCACCACTGGCCGAAGTGCTTCGGGCGGACGTTGAGGTCCTGCTGCCCGTGGACGACGAAGACGCTGGCCCTGACCTTCCGGGCGTCCTTCGCGTAGTCGCGCTCGGTCCAGAAGGAGGTCCAGTCGCCGGTGCGAGGGGCTCCGTCGACGATCTTCCGCTGTACGGCGGCGCACTTGGCGCGGGCGGCGGGGCTCTCGACGTAGTCGGACAGCCATTCGGGGCCGGAGTCGTAGAGAGGGGCGCCCTTCGCGAAGTAGTAGTCGTACCAGGAGGAGATGGCGCTGATCGGGACGATCGTCTTCAGGCCCTTGACCCCGGTGGCGGCGACACCGTTGGCGATCGTGCCGTCGTAGCTCTTGCCGATCATGCCGGTCCGGCCGTTGGTCCAGGTCGCCTTGGCACGGTCGGTGCCGGTGCGGCTCGTGAAGCCCTTGGCGCGGCCGTTCAGCCAGTCGACGACGGCCTTCGCGGACTGGACGTCGGAGCGTCCGCCGACATCCACGCAGCCGTCGGAACGGTTGGTTCCGGCCAGGTCGACACCGACGAAGGCGTAGCCGCGGGGCACGAAGTAGTTGTCGTAGAACAGCGGCATCTGGACAACGTTGCCGCCCGCGTCGTACGTCTTGCGCTGGCTCTCGTTGCCGCGTCCGCAGCAGGAGTAGTAGGGGCTGGCGTCCATGATCACGGGTACTTTGCGGCCCTGCGCGGCGGGCTCGCGGGGCCGGACGATGTCGACGGCCACGCGGTCGCTCTTCCCGTCGCTGTCGCCGTCGAGTCCCGTGTCCACCCAGACGGCCTCGCGGATCGCGTTGTCGTAGGAGTAGACGGGTCTGCTCTCCCGTGGCTCCTGTGGGGCGCTGTGGGCGACGGCCGGGGTGAGCAGGGCGGCCGTGAGGGCGACGGTGGCCGCCGTGGCGAGGGTTCTCCAGGCCGTGAGGCGCGTGCGTATCGGCATGCGCCGGACGCTACCTCGGTCAACTCCCGCACAGAAGAGGGCAGCTGAGGGGCGGGAGGGTGTGAAGGGGCCATGGGGTGGCTGTAAATCGCCTGTGCGGAGAGTGGTACGTGGCGGCCGAATGGCGATCGTGTGACACCGGTGACCATGGACACGCGTGGTGGCACAGCGAATGAATAGGCTCCGGACAGCTTCGCCTTCCCCCCACGACTACGACTGTCTCTACGACTTGGAGCTCTCGTGCACCGCAGACTCATCGCACCCGGCGCGCTCACGGCCTCCCTGCTGCTGGCGATTCCGGCATCGGCCGCGAGCCACGCCCCTGGGGCGCCGGGCATCGGCGACCCCTACTACCCGGCGTACGGCAACGGCGGCTACGACGTCTCGCACTACGACCTGCGGCTCAAGTACCAGCCCGCGACGGATGAGTTGGAGGGCACGGCGACCCTCCTCGCAACCACCACCCAGGATCTCTCCCGCTTCGATCTGGACTTTCTGCTGGACGTCGACGAGGTCCGGGTCAACGGCGCCAAGGCGGCCTTCGCCACCTCCGGCGAGCACGAACTGGAGATCACCCCGCGCACTCCCCTGGCCAAGGGCACGGCGGTCACCGTCGTGGTGCGGTACCGCGGTGTGCCCTCGTCGAAGCAGGCGTACGGCTTCACCAGCTGGCACCGCACACCGGACGGCGGCGTCGGTGCCAATGAGCCCGAGTCGGCCTGGTGGTGGTTCCCGAGCAACGACCACCCGCTCGACAAGGCCACGTACGACGTCTCGGTGCTCGTCCCGGACGGCTCGCAGGCGATCTCCAACGGCACGCTCCAGTCGACGAGTTCACGCCTCGGCTGGACGCGCTACAACTGGCGTTCCAACAAGCCGCAGGCCACGTATCTCGCCACGCTCGCGGTCGGGCGGTTCGACGTCACGACCGGTACGACCGAGAGCGGCATCCCGGTGGTCAACGCCTACAGCAAGGACCTGGGCGACAACTACGGGGCCGCGCGGGCGAGTGTCGAGCGGACCGGGGAGGTCGCCGACTGGCTGGCGGGGTACTTCGGCCCCTACCCCTTCAACGCGCTCGGCGGGTACGTGCCGAACACGAACACCGGGTACGCGCTGGAGACGCAGACGCGCCCCTTCTACAGCCCCCGCCAGTTCGCGAACGGCACGAACGTCTCCGTCGTCGTCCACGAGCTGGCCCATCAGTGGTACGGCGACGACGTGTCCGTCGCCGGCTGGAAGGACATCTGGGTCAACGAGGGGTTCGCGCGGTACGCCCAGTGGCTGTGGTCCGAGCACGAGGACGAGGGCACTGCACAGGAACTCGCCGACTACGTGTACGCCCTCCACCCGGCCGACGACCCGTTCTGGACCGTGAAGCCCGGCGACCCCGGACCCGAGAACCAGTTCGACCTGGCCGTCTACGACCGGGGCGCGCTGGCCCTTCAGGCGTTGCGCGACGAGATCGGCGACGCCGACTTCTTCGCGGTCCTGAAGGGGTGGCCCACACGGTTCGCGTACGGCAACGCGTCCGTCGCCGACTTCCGGGCCTACGCCGAACAGGTGTCCGGGGAGTCGCTGGGCGCGCTGTTCGACACCTGGCTGTTCCAGCCGTCGAAGCCGGGTGCGCCGGCGGCGCGGGCATCGTCGGTTCCGGTAGCGCCGAAGTCCTGGAGGGAGATCGCGGCGACCAATTCCGTGCACGCCGGGTGAGAGTGGGCGTCGCCGCAGCCCGGGCCGTGTTTCCCACGCACCCACCCGTTCGCCGCATGTATCCGGCCCAGGTCCACCATTTCAGCCCGTCCGGCGTTTGAGGACGAGGCCCGTTCAGGGCCGATGCGGGGGCCTGGGGGCGGCAGCCCCCAGACACCGGGGCCGGGAACCCTACCCGTCCCCGAACCCCTCCCCCTTCGCCGCCTTCTCCACCAGCAGCGCCGGCGGGGCGAACCGCTCCCCGTACCGGTCGGCCAGCTCACGCGCCCGTGCCACGAAGCCCGGCAGGCCGCCCTCGTAGCCGTTGACGTACTGCAGGACACCCCCCGTCCACCCCGGGAAGCCGATCCCGAAGATCGAGCCGATGTTGGCGTCGGCGACCGACGTCAGCACGCCTTCCTCCAGCAGCCTCACCGTGTCCAGCGCCTCCGAGAACAGCATGCGTTCCTGCATGTCCTCGAAGGGGATCCGCGTGCCCTCCGCACCCGCACGCGAGAAGTGCTCCCGCAGGCCCGGCCACAGCCCGGTGCGCCTGCCGTCCTCCCCGTACTCGTAGAACCCTCCGCCGCCGCTCCGCCCGGTGCGGCCGAACTCGTCCACCATGCGGTCGATCACCGCCTCCGCGGGGTGCGTCGTCCACGTACCGCCGGCCTCTTCGACCGCCCGCCTGGACTCCGCCCGGATCCTGCGCGGCAGCGTCAGCGTCAGCTCGTCCATCAGGGACAGCACCTTCGCGGGGTAACCGGCCTGCGCCGCCGCCTGTTCGATCGACGCGGGCTCGATGCCCTCGCCGACCATCGCCACGCCCTCGTTGATGAAGTGCCCGATCACCCGTGAGGTGAAGAAGCCACGCGAGTCGTTGACGACGATCGGGGTCTTCCTGATCTGTCGGACCAGGTCGAAGGCCCGCGCCAGTGCCTCGTCCCCGGTCCGCTCGCCCTTGATGATCTCGACGAGCGGCATCTTGTCGACCGGCGAGAAGAAGTGCAGTCCGACGAAGTCGGCCTGGCGTTCGACGCCTTCGGCGAGGGCGGAGATGGGCAGCGTCGAGGTGTTGGAGCACAGCAGGGCGTCAGGTTCGACGAGGTGCTGGATCTCCTGGAACACCTTGTGCTTCAGGGCCGGGTCCTCGAAGACCGCCTCGATGACCGCGTCGCAGCCGGCCACGTCCTGCGGATCCGCGGTCGGTGTGATGCGGGCGAGCAGCTCGTCCGCCTTCTCCTGGGTCGTACGTCCCCTGGAGACAGCCTTCGCGCACAGCTTCTCGGAGTAGTTCTTCCCTCGGGCCGCCGCTTCGGCCGACACGTCCTTGAGGACGACGTCGATGCCCGCGCGGGCGCACGAGTAGGCGATACCCGCGCCCATCATCCCCGCGCCGAGGACCGCCACCCGGCGGACCTGGCGCGGCTCGACTCCCTTGGGGCGGTTGGCACCCGAGTTGACGGCCTGGAGGTCGAAGAAGAACGCCTGGATCATGTTCTTGGACGTCTGCCCGGCGGCCAGTTCCACGAAGTAGCGGGCCTCGATGACCTGCGCGGTCTCGAAGTCGACCTGGGCGCCCTCGACGGCCGCCGCGAGGATCGCGCGCGGAGCGGGGTAGGGCGCGCCGTTCGTCTGCTTGCGCAGGTTGGCGGGGAAGGCGGGCAGGTTCGCCGCGAACCTGGGGCTGGCCGGGGTGCCGCCCGGGATGCGGTGGCCGGGCTTGTCCCAGGGCTGTCGTGACTCGGGGTTGGCGTCGATGAAGGCGACGGCCTTGGCCATCAACTCGTCCTGGGTGGTGGCCACTTCGTCGATCAGGCCGTTCTTCAACGCGCGCTGGGGACTGTACTGGGTGCCCTGGAGGAGCACCTTCAGCAGCGCGTCGGCGATGCCCAGCATGCGTACCGTACGGACGACTCCGCCGCCTCCGGGGAGCAGGCCGAGGGTGACCTCGGGGCAGCCGATCTTCGTACCCGGCGCGTCGAGCGCGACCCGGTGGTGGCAGGCCAGCGCGAGCTCGTAACCGCCGCCCAGGGCCGCGCCGTTCATCGCCGCGACCACCGGCTTGCCCAGGGTCTCGATGCGGCGCAGGTCGCGCTTGATGGCGAGGCCGCCCTCGAACAGGTCCTGGGCCGTTTCGGGGGTGACCCGGATCAGGTCGCGCAGGTCGCCGCCCGCGAAGAACGTCTTCTTGGCGGAGGTGAGGATGATGCCGCGGATGGTGTCCTTCTCCGCCTCCAGGCGGTCGGTGACCACCGCGAGGGAGTCGCGGAACGCCTGGTTCATGGTGTTCGCGGACTGGTTCGGGTCGTCGAGGACGAGGGTGACGAGACCGGTGCGGTCCTGTTCCCAGCGGATGGTGGTGCTCTGTGTCATGACGGGGATCTCCGTAGAAGCTCAGAAGTCTCTTGGTGCCGTCGACGCCGGGGCTGTGAACGACTCGCCCGGTTCGGCCGACTCGGCTGATTCCGCCGGGAGGTCAGAGCCGCTCGACGATCGTCGCGATGCCCATCCCGCCGCCCACGCACAGCGTGGCGAGGCCGTACCGCTTGTCCTGGCGCTCCAGTTCGTCCACGAGTGTGCCGAGGATCATCGCGCCGGTGGCACCCAGCGGGTGGCCCAGCGCGATGGCGCCGCCATTGACGTTGATCTTGTCGAGGGACAGGCCCATGTCGCGTGCGAAGCGCAGGACGACGGCTGCGAACGCCTCGTTGATCTCGACGAGGTCGATCTCGTCGATGGTCAGCCCGGCCTTCGCGAGTGCCTTGCGGGTGGCGGGGGCCGGGCCGGTGAGCATGATGGTGGGCTCGGAGCCGGACACCGCGGCGGAGACGATCCGAGCGCGCGGACGCAGCCCGTAGCGCTCGCCGACCTCCTTGGAGCCGATGGCGACCAGCGAGGCGCCGTCGACGATGCCGGAGGAGTTGCCCGCGTGGTGGACGTGGTCGATCTTCTCGACCCAGTGGTACTTCTGGAGTGCCACCGCGTCGAAGCCGCCCAGGTCGCCGATGTCCGCGAACGACGGCTTGAGCCGGGCCAGCGAGTCGGCGGTGGTGCCGGGGCGCAGGTGTTCGTCGTGGTCGAGGACGACGAGGCCGTTGCGGTCCTTCACCGGGACGAGGGACCGCTCGAAGCGGCCGGCCTTCCACGCCGTCGCGGCCCGTTCCTGGGAAAGGGCCGCGTACTCGTCGACGTCACGCCGTGAGAAGCCCTCGATGGTGGCGATGAGGTCGGCGCCGATGCCCTGCGGCACGAAGTTGACGGCGAGGTTGGTCATCGGGTCGTTGAACCAGGCGCCGCCGTCCGAGCCCATCGGCACCCGTGACATCGATTCGACGCCGCCCGCGAGGACGAGGTCCTCCCAGCCCGAACGGACCTTGGCGGCGGCCATGTTGACGGCCTCCAGGCCCGACGCACAGAAGCGGTTCTCCTGGACGCCGGCCACGGTGTCGGGCAGCCCGGCGACGACCGCGGCGACCCGCGCGATGTCGGACCCCTGGTCGCCGACGGGTCCGACGACGCCGAGCACGATGTCGTCGATCGCGGCCGGGTCGAGGTCCGGGAAGCGGTTCCCGATCTCGTGGATGAGGCCGACGACGAGGTCGACGGGCTTGGTGCCGTGCAGGGATCCGTTCGCCTTGCCGCGTCCGCGCGGGGTGCGGATCGCGTCGTACACGTACGCTTCGGTGCTCACTGGTGGGCCTTTCGGGGAGGGTGGGCGAGCGGGCGGCTCGACCGAGGTCAGCCGCCGTCCTGCAGGAGTCGGGGCACGTCCCAGTCGCGCGCGACGGCCGCCGTGTCGGCGCCCGGCAGGGCAGGGCCGCTGTGGATCGACGTGTGGCTCACGGAGAAACGCGGCGCGGGGGCGGGCTGGGTTATGCCGCCGTGGTCGGTGAAGGTGCCGCGGGCGGCCAGGTGCGGGTGGTGCGGGGCCTCGCGCAGCGTGAGGACGGGCGCCACACAGGCGTCGGAACCCTCGAAGACGGACGTCCACTCGTCCCTCGTACGGGAGGCGAAGCGAGCGGTGACGGCCTCGCGCAGGTCGTTCCAGCGGGAGACGTCCTTGCGGGCGGCGGCGTACTCCGGGAGGCCGAGCAGATCGAGGAACTCCTCGTAGAACTGCGGTTCCAGCGCGCCGACCGCCATGTGGCGGCCGTCGGCGGTCTCGTACGTCCCGTAGTACGGGCAGCCCCCGTCGAGGAGGTTGGCGCCGCGCCGGTCCTGCCAGCCGCCCGCCGCGAGCATGCCGTGGATCATCGTGGCGAGGTGGGCGGCACCGTCGACGATCGCGGCGTCCACGACCTGGCCGGTGCCCGTAGCGCGCGCGTGGTGGAGGGCGGCGAGCACGCCCACGACGAGGTAGAGGGAGCCGCCCGCGAAGTCACCGAGGAGGTTGGCCGGGACGGGCGGCGGCTGTTGGGGGCTGCCGATCATGCCGAGGACGCCGGTCGGGGCGAGGTAGGCGATGTCGTGTCCGGCACGGCGGGCGAGCGGTCCCTCCTGGCCCCAGCCCGTCATCCGGCCGTAGACGAGCCGCGGGTTGCGGGCGTGACAGCTCTCGGGGCCGATACCGAGGCGCTCGGCGACGCCGGGGCGGTAGCCCTCGACCAGGATGTCGGCGCGGGCGGCCAGGTCGAGGACGCGGGAGGGGCCGTCGGCCGCCTTGAGGTCGACGATCACCGACCGTTTGTTGCGGTTGGTCACGTCGTACTCGGGGTCGACGGCGAGTCCGGTGCCGCCCGGCCGGTCCACCCGGACCACGTCGGCGCCCAGGTCGGCGAGGAGCATCGCGGCGAACGGTCCGGGCCCGATGCCGGCCAGCTCGACCACGCGCACTCCGCTGAGCGGACCGCTTCCCGCCGTCCCCGCCACTGACATCGCGCCCCCGCTCCCGTGACCCAACCGATGCGACACTCGCGATGCTAGGCCTGTCTGACAATTCCCGTCTGCCCCGCGACGCCATGCACGCACTCTCGCCGCACCGGGCGCAGACCCAAGTACATCCAGTACGAGGGTCTACGCCCGGCACACCGAGAGCACGCACCTGACGCCGCGAGGCCGCCCTCCGGGCGACGACGGGAATTGTCAGACAGGCCTAGGAACGCGTTCCACTCCGCACAAGGCTTTGCCGGGCACATATTAAGCAAGCGCTTGGCCAAGTAGCTCGTTCCGGACACCGCCCGGCCGCGAGACTCCACTCGCCTCACGCTAGCCTCGACCACCGACAACGGCGCGGGACGCGCGATGAGGGGTGTCATGAGCAGGTCGAGCAGGGTGGAACGTCCGTACGACATCGTGCTGTTCGGAGCCACGGGCTTCGTCGGCACACTCACCGCCGAATACCTCGCCGCGCACGCGCCCGAGGGCCTGCGCTGGGCGGTCGCCGGCCGCAGCGCGGACAAGCTGGAGCGGCTGCGCGAGCGCCTCTCGGGCATGGGCGCGGCGGCCGAGATCGGGGTGCTGCGGGCGGATGTGTCCGATCCGGACTCGCTGCGCGCCCTCGCGGGCCACGCGCGCGTGCTGGCCACGACGGTGGGCCCCTATCTGACGTACGGCGAGGAACTCGTCGCCGCCTGCGCGGACTCCGGCACCGACTACCTCGACCTCAGCGGTGAGCCCGAGTTCGTCGACCTGATGTACGTGCGGCACGACACCCGCGCGCGGGAGACCGGCGCGCGGCTGGTGCACGCCTGCGGTTTCGACTCGGTCCCGCACGACCTGGGCGCGTATTTCACCGTGGCCCAGCTGCCCGAGGGGGTGCCGTTGACCGTGGACGGGTTCGTGCGCACCGACGCGATGTTCTCGGGCGGCACCTTCGCCTCGGCACTCAACCAGTTCTCCCGGGGACCGCGGATGCTGGCCGCCGCACGCGACCGCCGGCGCCATGAGCCGCGGCTGCTGGGCCGCCGGGCGACCGCCCCGGCGGGCCCGCCCCGGTTCGCCGGGGAGGTCGACGCCTGGGCGCTGCCGCTGCCCACCATCGACCCGCAGGTCGTGGTGCGTTCGGCACGCGCGCTGGAGCGCTACGGCCCCGATTTCCGGTACCGCCATTACGCGGCGGTACGACGGCTGCCCTTCGTGGTGGGCGGGGTCGCCGCCGCCGGTGCGGTGTTCGCGGCGGCCCAGGTGCCGCCCGCGCGGCGCTGGCTGTCCGGGCGGCTGCAGCCCGGTGACGGGCCGAGCGAAGAGCGGCGGGCGAAGAGCTGGTTCTCGGTGCGGTTCGTGGGCGAGGGCGGCGGACAGCGGGTGTTCACGGAGGTCGCGGGCGGCGACCCCGGCTACGACGAGACGGCGAAGATGTTCGCCGAGTCGGCACTCTCCCTGGCCTTCGACGACCTCCCGGCGACGGCCGGGCAGGTCACCACCGCCGTGGCGATGGGCGACGCGCTGATCGAACGTCTGCGCAAGGCGGGGATCACGTTCCGGGTCGCGGCCGCCAGGTGACTCCGGGCCTCCGGCGCGCTCCCGCGGCTTACTGGGCCCAGCCCGTGACCGTGTAGATCATGCCGGCGATCCAGGCGAGTCCCGCCAGTACGGCGACGACCAGCGCGGCCGTGACGGCGCGCTCGACGGGCTGGGCGGGGCTGGTGAGGGGCTTCGGGGCCCGGTGCGTGGTCATGGGCACAGCCTGCCGACAGCTCGGGCCCGCCGACATCCGCGCAAGTACTCAGATCGCATACTCAGATGATCATCTGATCCCATCGGGCGAGTCCTGCTTCCAGGCAGTCGCTTCCTTCAATGCGCGTCTGCACAGGGCGTCCGCCCGGCGGGTCGTCTCCGGGAGTCGGTAGTCCGGGGTGAGCGCGAGGGTATGGGCGCATGCCGTGTCGAGGGAGGTGCGGTGACCGACCGAGACGAACACCGGTTTGACCGCGTCCCGGGTGCGCAGGGCGCGGCCCACCTCCTCCGTGCCCGCCAGGAGCGGTGACGCCGATCCGCGCCGGGTTCCCGGCTCCTCGTACGTGAAGGTGAAGGGGTTCTTCGCGACGCCGATCGTGGGAAGCCCGGTGAGGACGCCCAAGTGGGCGGCGAGGCCGAAGCGGCGGGGGTGGGCCAGGCCGTAGCCGTCGCAGACGACGAGGCCGGGCGGGACGGGCAGCGCCTCCAGGGCGGCCAGGACGGCCGGGATCTCACGGAACGCGAGGAGGCCGGGCACGTACGGGAACGGAACGCGTCCGGCGGCCGTCGCCTCGGCGACGACGTCCAGGGTCGCCGCGTCGAGGACGACCGCGGCGGCCACGACGAGGTCGCGCTCATCGTCGTAGGCGACGTCGACGCCTGTGACATGCCCGGTTCCGGGCGGCGGGCCCGGCTCGTCGAGGACGACCCTCGGCCGCAGCTCGTCCTGGACCGCGCGGGCCCGCTCCTCGGTGGTGGGCCAGCCCGCCGGAATGGGTACGGTCGTCGTCATCGCCATGGTGACGACGAGCGTACGGGCCCACCGACCGGCCCCCCACCACAGGCCCGCTGTCCCTCAGTTGTCGCCGAGGGCCTTTTCCAACTGCGCCTTGTTCATGTCCGAGCGGCCCTGGACGTTCCGCTTCCTGGCCTCCTGGTAGAGCTGGTCGTACGTCGGCCCCTGGGCGCCCTTGTGCGAGCGCTGCCCGCCGCGCTTGCCGGACGACATGTCCTGGGTGGACGTACGACTGGCCGTCTTGGACTCGCCGGAGCGGGCGCGTTCCTTGTTGACGGTCCGCGCGGCGATCTCCTCGGCACGCTTCTCGCTCTCACCCCGGTCCAGCGCGCTGTCCTTGATGTGCTCGTACTGACGTTCCCGCTTGGGGCTCGCGCCGCGTGGCATGGCCGTTCACTTCCCCTCGCTCGTGGTGTCCTCTCGTTCCGTGCGGGTGAACGGGTACCCGCGCCTCACAATTCGAGCCGTGCCACCCGCCCCTTCTCACCGGCGGCCCAGCAGCCGAGGTCGGGAGCGCAGTCCACGGTGTCGTACGAACCCGTGTCGACGGTCTTCCAGGTGCGCCCCGCGTCCGTGGTGAGGTCGGTGCCCGTGGGGCCGACCGCGAGCGCCGCTGTGCGGCTGTACGGGAGCCAGGCGACGCCGGAGCGGTAGGCGGGCGGGGAGGTGGCGGCCGTCGTCCAGGTGCGGCCTCCGTCCACGGTGACCGCTCCCGCGCGCGGGGAGGTCTGGTCGGCGCGGTAGTCGCCGCCGACCGCGAGTCCGTGCGTCCGGTCGCGGAAGGCGAGCGCGAAGACACCGCGGGCCGGGTCGCCCGCAGGTATCGGCGTGTCGGAGGCCGTCCAGGTGAGCCCGCGGTCGGCGGAGTGCAGCACGCGCGCGCGTGCACCCCCGCCGGTGGCCAGCCACACGTCACGCGGACCCGAACTCACCAGGCACTGCCCGCTCGCCGCGAAGCCCGCCTCGCCCTCCAGGGCGGCCGGCATGCCGGCGCTGGGCAGCACGGTCCAGGAGCGTCCGCCGTCGCCGGTGGAGAGGATGCGGAACCTGCCGTCCACCGGGTCGCTCATCGCCAGGCCGTGGCGGCTGTCGAAGAAGGTGAGGCAGTCGTAGAAGGCCCTGGCGTCGGTGTTGCGGAAGGACTCGGTCCAGGTCCTGCCGCCGTCGTCGGTGCGGTAGACGCGGGAGTCCTCGCCCTCTCCGATGGCCAGGACCACGGCGCGCCGCGCGTCGAACGCCTCGATGTCCCGGAACTGGAGTTCGGCCGCGCCCGGCGGAGAGACGTTTCGCCAGCTCGCGCCGCCGTCGGTGGTGCGCAGGACGGTGCCCTGAGTGCCGGCGAGCCAGGCGGTGCCCCGGCTCACTGCGGACAGTCCGCGGAAGCGGACGTCGGTGGTGCCGCTGTCCTTCGGCGCCCAGTGCGGCGCCCGGTGTCCGGCGCCCGACCCCTCGTGGGCCTGCGAGGCCTGCGCCGGGGCCGCCAGTCCGGCGGCGACGGCGGCGAGTGCGGCCCCGTAGGCCCCGGCCACCATCGCCCGCCGCATCCGACTCGTACGCCTGTTCTGTCGCTGCATCCCCAAGATCCTCATGGCGGGCGAACGTAGCAGGGAATGAACTCGGTGACAGAGGTCACTAGAAATTCAGGTGCACTGATTGGCTCATTCCAGCGTCTCTCTCAGTGTGCGGACCGTTCCATCCAGGAGTCCGGCCAACCGTCACAAGGGAGCAAGTCGTTGTTCACCGTCATCGAGCAGCTCGTAGATGCCCGTCTCGTCGCCGCCGCACCGCGGGTGACGAGCATTCCGGCGACACTCACCTACGACCGGAGCGACCCGTTCGCGGTCCGGATGACCTTCCCCGCGCCGGCCACGCTGGAGGGCGTGGAGGTCTGCTGGACCTTCGCCCGCGAACTCCTCGCCGACGGACTGCGGGAGCCGCAGGGCCACGGTGACGTGAGGGTGCGGCCCTACGGCTACGACCGCACGGTCCTGGAGTTCCACGCCCCCGAGGGCACCGCGGTCGTACATGTCCGCTCGGGCGAACTGCGGCGCTTCCTGGCGGCCACCACCACGCTGGTGCCCGTCGGCCTGGAGCATCTCCAGACCGACCTGGACCGCGACCTCGCGGAGCTGATGCGCGACGCCCTGTGAGAGGTGTTCCCGCCCCCACCGCGGTGGCCCCGCTCTAAATGCTTTGACAGCCCGAAACGCCTCTTCCTACGCTTGCAGCGGTCCTGTTGCCGTCGAATGGAGAAGGACGTTGCTCTACTGAGGTCTTGAGACACCGCGCCGCACACCCTCCAGTGGTGTGTCCGCGCAGCGTGCGACCTCGGTGTTCGAGCCGTCCGTTCCTCCCTCCGGAACAGGGCCTTTCTCGTGCCTCCAGGATTCCCCCGTCTGCCGTCGGTGTCTCGACACGCGTTTGCCCCCACCGAATCAAGCAACCGCGAGGCCACATGTCAGCCACCACTTCCGTCGCCGTCACCTCCCTGTCCTTCGCCTGGCCCGACGGCACCGCCGTCTTCGACGGTCTCGACGTCGCCGTGGGCCCCGGCCGCACCGGGCTCGTCGGTGTCAACGGATCAGGAAAGTCAACCCTGTTGAAGCTGATCGCCGGACAGCTCCGGCCCGCCGACGGCACCGTCCGCGTCGCGGGCGACGTCGGCCACCTCCCGCAGTCCGTCACCCTCGACACCGCGCTGCGCGTCGAGGAGGTCCTCGGCATCTCCGCCCAACGGGCCGCGCTGCACGCCATCGAGACGGGCGACGCGGCCGAGGAGCACTTCGAGACGATCGGCGACGACTGGGACGTGGAGGAACGCGCCCTGGTCACACTCGGCGAACTCGGGCTCGGCCACATCGACCTGGACCGCACGGTCGGCGAGGTCTCGGGCGGCGAGGCGGTCCTCCTGCGGCTGGCCGCGCTGCTCCTCGACCGACCGGACGTGCTCCTGCTCGACGAACCGACCAACAACCTGGACCTGTACGCGCGTCGACGCCTGTACACGGCCGTCTCCTCCTGGCCCGGCGTGATGATCGTGGTCAGCCATGACCGCGAACTCCTGGACCTGGTCGACCAGATCGCCGATCTGCGCTCCGGAGAGGTCACCTGGTACGGCGGCAACTTCTCTGCGTACGAGGAGGCGCTCGCCACCGAACAGGAGGCCGCCGAGCGCATGGTGCGCGTGGCCGAGGCCGACCTGAAGAAACAGAAGCGCGAACTGGTCGACGCCCAGGTCAAGTTGGCCCGCCGCAAGAAGTACGGGCAGAAGATGTTCGAGCAGAAGCGTGAGCCGAAGATCGTCATGGGGGCGCGCAAGCGGTCCGCCCAGGAGTCGGCGGGCAAGCACCGCATCATGCACGAGGAACGGCTCGCCGACGCCAAGGAGCGGCTCGACGAGGCCGTGGACGCCGTACGGGACGACGACGAGATCCGCGTCGACCTGCCGTACACGGCCGTACCGCCCGGGCGCACCGTACTCACGCTCCTGGACCTGGAGTTGACGTACGGAGCGAGCGCCGGTTCCTTCGACCTGCGCGGGCCCGAGCGGATCGCGGTGATCGGGCGCAACGGGGCGGGCAAGACGACCCTGTTGCGGACGATCGCCGGGGAGCTGGCGCCGGTCACCGGGGAGGCACGGGCTCACGTACCGCTGCGCTTCCTGCCGCAGCGGCTCGATGTGCTCGACGACGAGCTGACCGTCGCGGAGAACGTGGCCCGGTTCGCCCCGGGCGCCACCAACAACCGGGTCCGCGCCCGGCTGGCCCGCTTCCTGTTCCGGGGTGCCCGTGCCGACCAGCGGGCGGCGACCCTGTCGGGCGGCGAGCGTTTCCGCGCCGCCCTGGCCGCTCTGATGCTGGCGGAGCCCGCGCCCCAGCTCCTGATGCTGGACGAGCCGACGAACAACCTCGACATGGCGAGCGCGCGACAGCTCACGACGGCTCTGGACTCGTACGAGGGCGCGCTGATCGTGGCCAGCCACGACCTGCCGTTCCTGGAGTCGATCGGGATCACCCGGTGGCTGCTGCTGGACGGGGAGCTGAGGGAGATCGATCCGGAGGAGGTGGGGTGATCCACGCGGGGGTGCGGCCACCGGTCCGACCCCCGGGGCTTTTGTCCGCACAGGCCCGCCCTGCATGATGTGCGCGGACGCCCCCTTCCGATACGGAGTTCGCCTCGTGCCCAGCAAGAAGGCCCTGATACGTCGCCCCAGCCCTCGCCTGGCCGAGGGCCTCGTCACGCACATCGAGCGCGAGGCGATCGACGCCGACCTCGCCGGCCGGCAGTGGGAGGCGTACGCGGAGGCGCTGCGCACGCACGGCTGGGAGACCGTCGAGGTGGATCCGGAGGACGACTGCCCGGACTCGGTGTTCGTCGAGGACGCGGTGGTCGTCTACCGGAACGTCGCCCTGATAGCGCGGCCCGGAGCCGAGTCCCGGCGCGGTGAGACCGGCGGTGTCGAGGAGGCGGTGGCCCGCCTCGGCTGTTCGGTGAACTGGGTCTGGGAGCCGGGCACCCTGGAGGGCGGTGACGTCCTCAAGGTCGGCGACACCCTCTACGTCGGCCGGGGCGGGCGGACCAACGCCGCCGGCGTGCAGCAGCTCCGGGCCGTGTTCGAACCGCTCGGCGCCCGGGTCGTCGCCGTGCCGGTGAGCAAGGTGCTGCACCTGAAGTCGGCGGTCACCGCGCTGCCGGACGGGACCGTCATCGGATACGCGCCCCTGGTGGACATCCCGTCCCTCTTCCCGCGCTTCCTGCCGGTGCCCGAGGAGTCCGGAGCCCACGTCGTCCTGCTGGACGGCGGGAAGGTGCTGATGGCGGCGAGCGCGCCGAAGACGGCCGAGCTGCTCACCGACCTCGGGCTCGAACCGGTGCTCGTCGACATCAGCGAGTTCGAGAAGCTCGAAGGCTGTGTGACATGTCTCTCGGTGCGGCTCAGGGAGCTGTACGCCTGAAAGGTGACGGTGGCACTCGTTCAGCCCTTGACCTGCGGGTCCGGAGACAGGTCCGGAGACCCCCCTCACTCTGGCATGAACCCGTTGATCAGGGATATTTACCATGCCCTTAACCTACGGTGGCGTAACCTACGGGAACGTAGCCTACGATGCCGTAGGTCCAGTCCCCCGCGGTCCGCGCACCCGCTCGCACGTCATTCTGGAGCATTCATGACGATCACTTCTCCGCACCTCGGCAGCCCGTCCAGCGAATGGACCGACGCTCGGCTGCTGTACGCCCTGGAAGAAGTGGTCGAGACGGAACTCAACCGTCATCTGAAGGTCGCCAAGGACTGGATGCCGCACGAGTACGTGCCGTGGAGCGACGCCCGCAACTTCCCCGGCATCTTCGAGGACGGTGAGGCCTGGGACAAGGAGCAGTCCAAGGTCACCGAGCTCGGCCGGATCGCCCTGGTCGTCAACCTCCTCACCGAGGACAACCTCCCCAGCTACCACCACGAGATCGCCAGCCTGTTCGGCCGCGACGGCGCCTGGGGCACCTGGGTGCACCGCTGGACGGCCGAGGAGGGCCGCCACGGCATCGTGATGCGCGACTACCTGCTCGCCTCCCGCGCGGTCGACCCCGACAAGCTCGAAGCGTTCCGTATGCAGCACATGGCCGAGGGCTTCGAGTCGGACAACCGGCACTCCATGCTGCACTCGGTGGCGTACGTCGCCTTCCAGGAGCTGGCCACCCGCGTCTCGCACCGCAACACCGGCCACCAGTCCGGCGACCCGGTCTGCGACCGCATGCTGGCCCGCATCGCGACCGACGAGAACCTGCACATGGTGTTCTACCGGAACCTGTTGAAGGCCGCCTTCGAACTCGCACCCGACCTGACCATGCAGGCCGTACGGGACGTGATCGTCAACTTCCGGATGCCCGGCCACGGCATGCCCGGCTTCGAGCGGGCCGCCGCGCAGATGGCGATCGGCGAGGTCTACAACATGCGCATCCACCACGACGACGTGCTCCAGCCCGTGCTGCGCCATCTGAAGGTCATGGACATGGGCGATCTCGGTCCCGAGGGCCTGAAGGCCCAGGAGGAACTGGGCATGTTCATGGGCGGCCTGGACTCGGAGGCCTCCAAGTTCGACGTGAAGCTCGCGGCCCGCAAGGCCCGCATGGCGGCCCGCGCCGCCGGCTGACCCGCCCCGCCCCCGGAACACCACTCACCCGTATCACCCGTACGCCGTCACCTCGGCCCGCACCGCGTCCCGTACGCCGGCCCCGGGGTGGCGGCGCGGTGCTGTCGGCCCGACGCCCCTGGCGTCAGTGGGTGGTGTGCGAGGTGCGTCGGAGCTGGAGCCGCTCCTTCTCGGAGAGGCCGCCCCAGACGCCGAACCGTTCGTCGTTGCTGAGCGCGTACTCCAGGCAGGCGGGGCGCATCTCACACATCCCGCAGATGCGCTTCGCCTCACGGACCGAGCTGCCCGGCTCGGGGAAGAAGAAGTCGGCCCCGGTCTGCGCGCACAGGGCCTGCGCCTGCCAGGCGCTGTCCATCGGGCTGATCGTCTCGTAGTACATGCACGAGAGCGTGCCGGACGGTGAAAAACGTTCGCTCAACGTCCGATCAACGGCGGCCACCGGAGACACCGGAGACACCGGAGACACCTGGCGAACGGCCCGAGGTCTCTCGCCGGTTCGCCCGATGATGCTCCCGCCGCAGGCACGAGCGCACGGCGGCGCGCGGAGCGCCCTGGAACCGGGCGCGGCTGCTCCCTCACCCACGGTCACCGTGGTCGGCGCCCCGGCCCTCGGCAGCGCCACGGCGGCGATTGTCAGTGGGCGGTGCGAGACTCGGCAGAGCAGGCAACGGGTCCCTCGCAGCGGGCGGGGCCCACGAAGGAGGGCAATGATGCTCACCACTCGTTTCGTGACCGGTGCTCCGAACTGGATCGATCTCGGCACCCCCGACATCGAGGGCGCCACCACCTTCTACCGGGCGCTCTTCGGCTGGGACTTCCGGTCGGCCGGCCCCGAGGCCGGCGGGTACGGCTTCTTCCAGCTGGACGGGCGGACCGCCGGGGGCGGCATGCAGATGACCGAGGACCAGGGTCCGCCGTCCTGGACGGTGTCCTTCCAGACCCCGGACGCCGACGCCACCGTCAAGGCCGCCGAGCAGGCCGGCGGCGGCACACCGGCGCCACCCATGGACGTCATGGACGCGGGCCGGATGGCCATCCTCACCGACACCACCGGCGCCGTCTTCGGCCTCTGGCAGCCCGGCCGGATCAAGGGTCTTGAGGTGGCCGGCGACCTCGGTTCCCTGTACTGGGTGGAGCTCTACACGACGGACGTGCCCAAGGTCGCCGCGTTCTACGCCACCGCGCTGGGTCTGGAGACCTCGGCGGTGCCGTTCCCCGGCGGCTCGTACACGTGCGTGAATCCGGCGGGTACGGGGGACGAAGGGATGTTCGGCGGCCTGGTCGACGTGGACGAGGACCCGACGGGCATCGAGACCACGCCGTACTGGCTGCCGTACTTCAAGGTCGCCGACACCGACGCGACGGTGGCGACGGCCCAGGAACACGGCGGGCAGGTCCGGCTGCCGCCCACGGACATCGAGGGCGTCGGCCGCGTCGCCAGACTGACGGACCCGTACGGGGCGCGGTTCGCGGTGATCAGGAGCGCGTCGGCACAGAGCTGAGAGGACGCGCGCCCTCAGGGACACGGGGGCCGGGCGACCAGCCCCCTCGGACCGCGCGACCAGGCCTGTTCAGCTCGCGTGACCAGGCTGCTTCAGACCGCGTGACCACGCTGCTTCGGCGCGCGACACTCGCGACAACCGAGCGTGAACCGCCGACCCCGCGAACCGCCCGCCCCGCGGAGCGCTACGCCGAGGCGCGACGGACCAGGGTCGTCGGCAGGACCAGCCCGGGCGGCTCGCCCGCCGGGGCGGCCCTGCCCGAGGGGCCGAGGTCACGCAGCAGCAGGCGGGCCATCAGGCGGCCCATCTCCTCGATGTCCTGGCGGACCGTGGTGAGCGGCGGGTCGGTCTGCTCGGCGATCGGCAGCATGTCGTCGAAGCCGACGACGGCGACGTCCTCGGGCACGCGCCGTCCGTGTCCGCGCAGTACACGCAGGGCGCCCGAGGCGGTGAGGTCGTTGGCGGCGAACACGGCGTCAAGGTCCGGGCACCGGTCCAGGAGTTCACGCATCGCCCGTTCCCCGCCCGCCGGCGTGAAGTCGCCTTCGACGATCCGTCGCGGGTCGGCGTCGGGCACGACGTCCCGGAACCCGTCGAGCCGGTCCGCCGCCGAGGTCTGGTCGAGGGCGCCCGTGATGTGCGCGATCCGGGTCCGCCCCAGGCCGACGAGATGCCGTACGGCCGTCCGGGCGCCGCCCCGGTTGTCGCTGTCGACGTACACGGCGTCTCGGGTGCCGTCGCTCCAGCCGGGCCTGCCGCCGAACACCGTGGGCAGGCCCGCACCCCGGACCAGCTCGGGCAGTGGGTCGTCGAGGTGCAGGGAGAAGACGAGGGCTCCGTCGACATGTCCACCGGCGAGATACCGGCCGACGCGGGTGTGGTCGTCGCGGCCCTCGGTGAGCAGCAGTACCAGTTGGGAGTCGTGAGCGGTCAGTTCCTTGCTGATGCCCCGGAGTTGGAGGGCGAAGAAGGGGTCGGCGAAGACCCGGGTCTCCGGCTCGGCGATGACGACGGCGATGGCGTCGTGCCGTTTCGTCACCAGGGAGCGGGCGGCCTGGTTGGGCACGTACCCGAGTTCCTCGACGGCCCGCCTGACCCGTTCGACGAGCGGTTCGCGCACACCGTCCCCGCCGTTCACGACACGTGACGCGGTGGCCCGGGAGACTCCGGCCCTCGCGGCCACGGCCTCCAGGGTGGGACGCGACGCGGTCTCGGTCACTTCGGGGCTCCTCATCCGGCGGTTGCCGATCAGGATAGTCCCGGCCCGGCACCTGATGAGAGCGCTCTCCGATCCCGTCAGTGCCCGTGCGACGACCGAACCTCTCCCGTCCCGCCCGCACCGTGGGGCTCGTAGCCCGGAATCGTCCCGTCCGCCCTGCGCACCAGGAAGAGACCCGCCATCCCCATGTCCGAGTGGCTCTGTACGTGGCAGTGGTACATCCACGCGCCCGCGCCGACCCCCTCCCCCGCGATCACCTGGAAACCGAAGGAGTCCGCCGGCCCCACGATCTTGTTGTCGAGCACCTGGCTCGGGTCGTCGGGGCCGGTGAGCAGGCCGGTGCGGTTGTCCGCCCAGCGGTGACCGTGCATATGGAAGGTGTGGTAGTACTCGCCGTGCGTGATCATCACGAACTCGACGCGATCACCCACCGTGGCCTCGAAGTCCGGGCTCCGGTGGCCGGGCCGGTTGTTGATCGTCATGTCGTTGAAGACGATCGTGTACGTGGTGTCCGGGAGGATGTCCCCCTTGCGCCGGACGATCACCGGCCCGTAGAGGCCCTTGCGGATGCCCCCGGTGCCGTGTTCGGTGCCGACGACATGGTCGTGGTAGTGCCAGTAGCCGGCGCTCCCCGCCCGCCAGGTACCGTCCGCGCGGCGGCCCGGGGCGTGGGTGCGCCAGGTGTAGGTACGGGTGCCGCCGGGTTCGACATCGCTGCGGCTCAGTTTCGTGCCGTCGCTGGAGATCTCGTAGTCCAGGCCGTGGACGTGCAGGCTCACGGCCACGTCCGTCGTGTTCTCCAGGGTGATGTGGGCCGTGTCGCCCTCGTTCAGCTCGATCAGCGGGCCGGGAACCGATGCCGTGCCCCTCGCGAAGCCGTAGCCCAGCTGCCCGTCGGGGAGGCGCTCGGCGTACAGCTGGAGGTGCCGCACCTCACCCCCGGCCGGGGCGGTCCTCGCGGGCGCGGCGGTCGCACTGCCGGCCTCCGGAGCCACGGACAACGATGTCGCGACGGCCGCACCACCCAGCAGCACCCGCCGGTTGAAGTCACGCCTGTCCATGCCGAACTCCCCAGTCTGGTACGGAAGATGCGCAGCGGGAACGAGAGGAACCGGTGAGACGGTAGCGGCATGGAGGCCGTTTATCCACACCCAGGACAAAGTTCGTACCATCCCGGTCATACCTCTTGGCGGACCGCCCAAAGGGGTCTAACTTCCTTTGCGTTTGCTGTGACCGAGGAGGGGTGGGTGGCCACGTGCGGTTCACATCGCATCAGGAGTCCAGGCTTTTACGGGAGTTGAGCGCGAGGAGCGGAGGAAGGAACGGGAGCGGACGGAGACGGGCCTGGGCGGCCACGGTCGCCGCGTCGGTCGTCACCGCCGGGCTGCTGTCGGGGCCCGCCGCGAGCGCCCGGACGGCACCGGAACCGTCCGCGACAACGATGTCTGTCACCTCTCCGCCCGGTGGCAGCGGGGTGCGCGTCCTGGTCTTCCACGGTTCGGCGGCGGCCGGGGACGAGTCGCCGGTCGTCAACGCCGGGATCGAGGCGATCGAGCGGATCGGGCTGTCCGGTCCGGTGGAACAGCGCTTCGACGTCGAGGCGACGGACGACGCCGCCGTGTTCACGGACGGGCCCCGGCTCGGGACCTTCAACGCGATCGTCTTCCTGACGGGGGGCGGTGACGTCCTCGATCCGGAGCAGGAGGCCGGGCTGGAGACGTACATGGAGGCCGGCGGCGGTTTCGTCGGCATCCATGACGCGGCCCGGGCGGAACCGTACTCCGACTGGTTCACCGGTCTGGTGGGCGCCCGGCCCGCGGCGACCAGCCCTACGGCCGTACAGCGCGCCACCGTCGAGGTCGGTGACCGGCGGCATCCGGCCACCAGGGAGCTGCCCGTCCAGTGGAAGCGGCCGGACCAGTGGCTGAACTGGGTGAAGAACCCCTCCGGCGATGTGCACACCGTGGCCCGGGTGCGCGAGTCGACGTACAAACCCGGTGCGAGCGCCAACGGCTGGGACCACCCGGTGAGTTGGTGCCGCGACTACGACGGCGGACGTTCGTTCTACACCGGCATGGGCGGCACGGTGTCGTCGTACGACGAGGCGGACTTCCGCGGTCATCTGCGCGGGGCCCTGCTGTGGACGACCCGGCTGGCGCAGGCCGACTGCAAGGCCACCATCAACGCCAGTTACAAGGCGGAGCGGCTGACCCTGCCCAACCAGCCGGGGCGCGGCGACCAGATCGGTGAGCCGCACGGACTGGTGACCGCGCCCGACGGGCGGGTGTTCTACATCGGGCGAGGCGGCGCCGACTCGTCCCAGCCGGTGGTCACGGACTGGAACAACCCGGCCGTCGGCCGGGGCACGGGGCAGATCCATGTCTACGACCCGAGGACCAGGAAGGTCACCCTGGCGGGCGAGTTGACGGTCTTCGGCAACAAGGGCGGCGGGGACGAGCTGACCAAGGTCGAGGAGGGACTGCTCGGCATCGAGCTGGATCCGTCCTTCGAGCGCAACGGCTGGGTGTATCTCCACTACACGCCCCACTCACGGATCAACCGCGACACGAGAACGGCCGAGCGGTACGTCTCGCGCTTCACACTCGACCCGTCCACCAACCGACTCGACCTGAACAGCGAGAAGGTGCTGCTCAAGTGGCCTGTGCAGATCCACAGTTGCTGCCATGCGGGCGGCGGGATGGCCTGGGACTCCAAGGGCAACCTGTACATCGCGACCGGTGACAACAACTCCAGCCAGTTCAGCGACGGTTACTCCGGCAACAACCCCCAACCCGCCTACAAGGGCGTGTCGTTCGCGGACGCGCGGCGCACCGCGGGCAACACGAACAACCTCAACGGCAAGATCCTGCGCATCCATCCGGAGTCCGACGGAACGTACACGCTTCCCGAGGGCAACCTCTTCACGGGCCGGGAGACCGACGAGGGCGGCGGCAAGACCCGCGGCGAGATCTATGTGATGGGGGTCAGGAACCCGGCCCGCATCTCCGTCGACAAGGCGACGGACACCTTGTACGCGGGCTGGGTCGGCCCGGACGCGAGCGCGCCCTCGACGACCTGGGGTCCGGCGAAGTACGACACGTTCGCCGCCATCACCCGGGCGGGCAACCGGGGTTGGCCGTACTGCATGGGCAACAAGCAGCCCTACCGGGACCGCAACCTGCCCGATCCCACGAAGCCGCTGGGCTGGTACGACTGCGACCACCCGAAGAACGAGTCGCCGAACAACGACGGTCTGGTCAACCTGCCGCCCGTCACCGGCAACAACATCTGGTACTCGCCCCAGGGCGGCGCCCCGGACTTTCCGCGCGACGCGAACGGTGTCCCGTCCTACAAGCAGGCCGAGAGCACCTATCTGCTGCCGTGGCTGAAGGGCGGCGGTCAGGCCGCGATGAACGGGCCGGTGTACCGCTACGACGCGGCGAGCGCGAGCACCACCAAGTGGCCGGCCTACTGGGACGGCAAGTGGTTCGTCGGCGACTTCTACGACGCCGACCAGCCGCGCAACGCGGTGCTCACCGATCCGAAGACCCAGGGTGACGGCGGACTGCCGGTCCACTCCGAGTCGTTGAAGAAGATCGTGCCGATCGGCAACGACGGCATCAAGAACCTCATGGACTGGAAGTTCGGCCCCGACGGCGCGCTCTACGTCCTCGACTACGGCCGGGGCTTCTTCACCTCGGACGCCAAGTCGGCACTGTGGCGGATCACCTACACCGGCGGCGGCCTCACTCCCGCGGCCGGCGACCTCGCGAGGGGAGCGAAGTAGTGCGCAGACGCAGGCAGCTCTGGACGGCCCTGTTGGCGTCCCTGTTCATGGTCCTCGGGCTGACGTCGACGGCAGGGGCGCGCACCGCCGCGGAGCCCGCCGCCACGCCGGCCGCCGCTCAGGTGCTCACCTGGACGGCGGGTGACGACATCACCAAGTACGCCTCCGTACCGGCCACGGCGGTGGCGGGCGCGACGACGATCGTCTTCGAGAACAGTGCGGCGACCGGCAACACCATGGGAATGCCGCACACGTTGACGTTCGACGTCTCCGACCCGGAGTACAACAACGACGTTCCGCTCAACATCCTCGCCAACCCGAACGACGACCAGGGCGGCCGGCACACCGTCGAGGTCACGCTCGCTCCCGGCCGCTACCGCTACCACTGCACGATTCCGGGCCACGGCCAGATGCAGGGCATCCTCGTGGTGACCGAGGGCGGCGGCGCGGACACCACGGCCCCGCAGACCTCTGCGACCGTCACCGGTGCGCAGAACTCGCAGGGTGCGTACGTCGGTTCGGCGAGCGTGACGATCGGCGCGATTGACGAGGGTTCCGGCGTCGACCGGGTCGAGTACGCGATCGGCCCGGACGGTGCCTGGCAGCCGTACACCGCACCGGTGGTGATCGACCGGGTCGGCAGTCATTCGGTGCGTTACCGGGCGTTCGACAAGGCGGGCAACGCGGCTGCCGAGAGGAGTGTCGCGTTCACGGTGGTCGCACCGCCGACGGACGACACCGCGCCGCCGGAGACCTCGGCTACGGTGAGCGGCGAGCAGAATCCGGCCGGGGCGTATCTCGACATGGCGACGGTCACCGTCTCGGCGTCGGACACCGGGTCCGGGGTCAACACGGTCGAGTACGCGGTGAACAGCGGGAGTTGGCAGCCGTACGGCGGGCCGGTGATGGTGCACCAGGTCGGCAGCCACAGTGTCCGGTACCGTGCCACCGACAAGGCGGGCAACGTCTCGCCGGAGAAGAGTGTGGCGTTCACGGTGGTGGCCCAGCCCGCCGAGGACACCGTTCCACCCGTGACCGGGGTGACCGTCGAGGGGACCCGGAACGCGAACGGGGCCTACGTCAACAGTGCGAAGGTGACCGTCAGCGCGACGGACGCCCACGGCGGTTCGGGGGTCGCCACGGTCGAGTACTCGCTCGACGGCGGGCCCTATCTGGCGTACACCGCACCGGTGGTCGTCGACCGTGCGGGCGCCCACACCGTGACGTACCGGGCGAGTGACAAGGCCGGCAACACGTCCGACGCGCGCTCGGTGAGCCTTACGGTCGTGGCGGGCGGCGGGGTTCCGGCGCCTAACTGCCCGGAGTACGACGAGCGGTTGACGGTGATCGTCGGCACGGTCGACTCGGGCGTCCCCAACCGGGTCACCAACAACCGTTGCCGGATAGGCGAGTTGATCGAGGACGAGCGGGAGTGGACGTCCCACGCCCTGTTCCTCAAGCATGTCAGGACCGTCCTCGACCGGCTCCTCAAGGACGGTGCCGTCGACGAACGGGAGGACGCGGCGATCGACGAGGCGGCCCGTGCGTCCGGTATCGGCAGGCCGGGCCAGACCGAGGGCTACCGCACGATCCTCGACGGTACGGCCGCGTCCTTCGCCAAGTGGCAGCAGGTGGGCGGCGGTTCGTTCACACCGAACGGCGACGGGTCGATCACCAGCAGCACGACGGTCGCGGGGATGGGCATGCTGTGGTTCCCGGAGCGGAAGTACGGCGACTTCTCGCTGAAGCTCCAGTGGCGTGACGACGCGCCGGGCACGGGCAACGCCAACGCCGGTGTGTTCGTGCGGTTCCCCTGGGTCCACGGCCACCCGGAGGAGACGCGGCCGGAGTGGGTCGCCATCAAGTACGGGCACGAGGTGCAGGTGCTCGACCGGCCCGACGGCGACATGTACAAGACGGGCTCGGTCTACGGCTTCGACCGGGTGGGACTCGCCGGGGCAGGCGTCACCCAGAAGGGCACCTGGAACGACTACGAGATCCGCGTGGTCGACCAGCACTACTCGGTGTTCCGGGGCGGCGTGCTGATCAACGAGTTCGACAACACCCGCGGCCAGGACTTCACCCCGCCGCGCTCGGACGACCCGGGCACGGACGGGCGGCGGTTCGCGTCCGGCTACCTCGGCCTCCAGGTGCACGGCACGACCGATGTGGTCTCGTACCGGGACGTCCGGATCAAGGAACTGTCCTGAACCGGGGGTCACCTCCCGTCCGGTGGATCGAGCGGATCGACCGCGCCGAACGGGAGGTGACCCCGCCGGGTCGGTCGAGTCACTCCTTGCGGGCCCGACTTGGCTGAACGCGCTTGGGCTCGCCGGGCATCTTCGGGTACTCGGGGGGATACGGCAGGTCACCGAGTCCGTGCTCGTGTTCGTCACGGCGGGCGAGTTCGAGCAGCGCGTCGAGGGAGAAGGCGTGGTCGTCCATGTCCGCGTGGACGTCGCCGAGTCGGGCGAAACGTCCGGGCATGGTCGCGAGGTCGAAGTCGAGTGGCCGCGCGTCCGGGACCTCCTCCCACGTCAGCGGCGCCGAGACGGGGGCGTGCGGCCGGGGCCGGACGGAGTAGGCGGAGGCGATGGTGCGGTCACGGGCGGTCTGGTTGTAGTCGACGAAGATCCGCTCCCCGCGCTCCTCCTTCCACCACCTGGTCGTCACCTGTTCCGGCATCCGCCGCTCCAGCTCCCGCCCGACGGCGATCGCCGCCCGCCGGACCTCGGTGAACGTCCATCGCGGTTCGATCGGCACGAAGACATGCAGTCCCCGCCCGCCGGAGGTCTTGGGCCAGCCGCGCAGACCCCCGAACTCGTCGAGCACGGCGCGCAGTTCGTGGGCGGCACGCACCGCGTCCGCGTAGTCCGTACCGGGCTGGGGGTCGAGGTCGACGCGCAGTTCGTCGGGGTGATCGACGTCGGCGCGGCGCACCGGCCAGGGATGGAAGGTGAGGGTGCCGAACTGGGCGGCCCAGAGCACGGCGGCGACCTCGGTCGGGCACATCTCGTCGGCGCTGCGACCGCTGGGAAAGGTGATGTGGGCGGTCGGGATCCAGTCGGGCATGTTCTTGGGCGCCCGCTTCTGGAAGAAGTTCTCGCCGCTCACCCCGTCCGGATAGCGCTCCAGGGTGGTGGGCCGGTCGCGCAGCGCGCGCAGGATGCCGGGGCCGACAGCGAGGTAGTACTGGGCGAGGTCGAGCTTGGTGAAGCCGCGCTCCGGAAAGAAGACCTTGTCCGGGCTGGACAGCCGTACCGTCCGGCCGAACGCTTCCAGCTCCACCGCTTCGCCCATGCGAGCCACGGTAGGCGTATCGCGCGAAGCTCGCACACCGGGCGATCACGGTCATGGGCGCGCAGAATCGAACCATGGATCTGCCGGTCATGCCCCCCGTGAAGCCCATGCTCGCCAAATCCGTGGCGCGGATCCCCCCGGACATGCAGTACGAGGCGAAGTGGGACGGTTTTCGGGCGATCGTGTTCCGTGACGGGGCCGAGGTCGAGGTCGGCAGCCGTACCGGTAAGTCGTTGACCAGGTACTTTCCCGAGCTGGTGGCGGCGCTCAGGGAGCGGTTGCCCGAGCGGTGTGTGGTGGACGGCGAGATCGTGATCGCGCTCGGCGGACGCCTCGACTTCGACGCGCTGACGGAGCGCATCCACCCCGCCGAGTCCCGGGTGCGGACGCTGGCCGAGCGGAACCCGGCCTCGTTCGTCACGTTCGACGTACTGGCGCTGGCCGACGAGTCGCTCGTCGACGTCCCGCTGGCCGACCGGCGCGCGCTGCTCACCATGGCTCTGTCCGGCGTGACCCCGCCGGTTCATGTGGCGCCGGCGACCACCGACATCGAGGTGGCGCGGCGATGGTTCGAGCAGTACGAGGGGGCGGGCCTCGACGGCGTCATCGCCAAGCCGCTCACCCTGCGTTACCGGCAGGACGAACGGGTGATGTTCAAGGTCAAGCACGAGCGGACGGCGGATGTCGTGGTCGCCGGGTACCGCCTGCACAAGAGCGGACCGATCGTGGGCTCACTGCTGCTCGGGCTGTACGACGCGCGGGGCACACTCCAGCATGTCGGGGTCAGCGCCGCGTTTCCGATGCGGCGGCGGGCCGAACTCGTCGAGGAACTGGAGCCGCTGCGGCTGGCGGACGTCGGCGAGCATCCGTGGGCCGCCTGGACGGACGAGACGGCGCACGAGTCGGCGCGACTGCCGGGGGCGCCCAGCCGCTGGTCCACGAAGAAGGACTTCTCATGGATCCCGCTGCGGCCCGAACTGGTGGCCGAGGTGGCGTACGACCACATGGAGAACGGGGCGCGCTTCCGGCACACGGCCCGTTTCCGCCGCTGGCGCCCGGACCGGACGGCCGACAGCTGTACGTACGACCAGCTGGAGGAGCCGGTGGGGTACGACCTCGCGGAGATTCTCGGGCCGCGGAACTGAGGTCACCCCTGGACCACCTCCTCCGTGGGCCGTTCGGCCCCTGGGAGGTGCACGATCAGAACCGATCGGGTATGGCCACCAATGAACCGATAAACGCACAATCGTAGACACGGACCTGGTGGCGACGGTGGGTATGCGACGGATGACGCGAACGACACGGACGTGGCGGCACGGAACGGTCGCCGCCGCACTGGTGACCGCCACCGTGACGGCCTCCCTGATGGCCGGCTGCACCAGCGGTGACCGCCCCTCCGACGACGGACGCGGACAGACCCACAGCCGGAGCCAGGAACCCGACCACCCCGAATCACCCGAGCCGACGAGCGCGGGCCCGGTCCTCGCCGTGAAGATCGACAACGTGTCGGCGGCACGCCCCCAGAGCGGCCTGGAGGCGGCGGACCTGGTGTACGCCGAGCAGGTCGAGGGAGGTCTGAGCCGGCTGATGGCGATCTACGCGACCCGGCTGCCGGAGGCCGTCGGGCCGGTGCGCAGCGCACGCGAGTCCGATCTGGAGCTGCTGGGGCAGTTCGACGAGCCTACGCTCGCCTTCTCCGGGGCCCAGCGCAAGCTGCTGCCGCTGATCGACCGGGCACCGCTGACGGCCGAGCCCCCGGAGTCCGCGGTTTCCGGCGCCTACTACCGGGTGACGGACAGGGCGGCGCCGCACAACCTGTACCTGCGGCCGCGGAAACTGGTCGGCACCGCCCCTGGAGCGGACGCGCTGACCACCGGCTTCCGCTACGGCGCCGCACCCGAGGGCGGGGCTCCGGAGAAGTCGCGCACCGTCCGCTTCCCGTCGGCGCGCTTCACCTTCACCTGGTCCGCGGACCGGCACGGCTGGCTGGTGTCGATGGACGGCACCCCGACCGTCGCGGGCGACGGCGAGCGGATCGCCGCCTCCACGGTCGTCGTGCAGTACGTGAAGGTGCGCGAGTCGCGCTTCCACGACGTGCTCGGCAACAACTCGCCGTACACCCAGTCCGTGGGCTCGGGCCGGGCCCAGGTACTGCGCGACGGGCGCGCGTTCGACGTCAGGTGGAGTCGCGCGGCGGCCACTGACGGGACGGACTTCACGACGGCGGACGGTACGCCCGTGAACTTCGCGAAGGGGCAGGTGTGGGTGCTGTTCGCGAAGGCCTGACGAGGCAGCCTGTCACCCTGTGAGTGAGGCGGCGCCCGAATCGGCCGACCCACCGGAGTCCCGCACCTCGCCCGGCGGCACCGAGTACGACACCCGAATCCTCACGACGGGCAGCGGCATACGGCCATGCCCCGCGGCGCGACCGCCTCCGGTGGCCCCCCGGCCGAAAGGTGCGGCCGTCAGAGCCCTCCTCAGGCCTCGAAGGGCAGCCCCGCGCGTGCCAGTTCCCCCGCTGCCTCGCGCAGCGCCGCCGCGAACCGTGTCACCCGCTCCGGGGTGAACCGCGTACTCGGCCCGCCGAAGGACAGCGCGGCCCGCACGGACCCGCTTGTGCCCCGCACCGGCACGGCCACCGCCGACAGCCCCTCCTCGCGTTCGCCGTGACTCACCGCGTACCCGTGGTCCCGGGCCTCCTCGATCCAGGTCCGGAGGGTCGCCAGATGCCCGGCCCCGTACGGTGACGCCCCCGCGACCCGCAGCAGCAGCCCGTCCGGGGCGTCCAGCAGCAGCGCCTTGGCCACGCCGCCCGCCCACAGCGGGAGTTCGTCGCCCACCCGCACGACCTGGCGCAGCGCCTGCGGGCCCTCCTCCTGCGCGATACAGACACGGTGGATGTCCCGGCGCACATACAGGTGCACGGTCTCCTTGTGCTCGGCGGCGAGGTCGCGCAGCAGCGCCCGGGCCGCGGCCGGCAGCCGCCAGGCCTGCTCGGCGAGCCGGGACCAGCGCAGCAGGGCGGGGCCCGCGAGGTAGCGGCCGTGCTCGTCGACCCAGAGGAGTCCGTTGAGCCGCAGGGTCTGGAGCAGCCGCAGCACCGTGGTCTTGGGCAGCCCGGAGGCGCTGACGATCTCACGGAGGGACAGTGCGGGCCGGATCTCGTCGAAGAGCCCCAGGATGTCGATGGCCCGCTGGACGGTACGCATCCCCGCGGGCTCGGACTCGGCCGGGCCCCCTGCCCCGGATCCTCCGGCTGCCATCCCTGTTCCTCCTCGGGCTCCGGACCGCCCCACGGTCCGGGCCACGGTCTCGCTCCCGACGGTATCCGCTCCAGGTCCGCTGGGCGGACCCGGTCTGCCGCGGAAGCGCGGTCAGCGCGGGGAGCTGGGGGAGGCGAGGGGGTCCACCGGGTTGCGCAGCCTCTCCGCCGCGTCGGCCACCCGCTGGATGAGGTCGAGGAAAACGGTCTGTTCGTCGGCGGAGAGCGGGGCCAGGAAGTACTGGTTCATCCGGGCCGTCCGTACGGTCAACCTGCGGTGTGTGCGCATCCCGTCGTCGGTGGGGCGCAGCAGGGAGCGGCGGCCGTCCTCCGGGTCGCGCACCTTGTCGATGAGGTCGCGGCGGCCGAGCCTGCTGACGACCTCGGCGACCGTGGACCGGTCGAGGCCGACCCGTTCCCCGACCGTGCGCTGGTCGAGACCCGGTTCGGCGACCAGCGCGTTCAGCACCGCGAACTGCGGTGAGGTGATCTCCTCGGAGACCATCGTGTTCCACAGCAGGTAGTGCGCCTGCTGCAGCCTCCGGGCGAGGTGCCCGGGGTGGGTGGAGAGGTCCACCGCGGCCATGTCCGCTCCCGGTGTCGTCTGTTGCGGATCGAATGTCTTGTGTACGCGTTCATTGATCTGTTTTCGTCTGTGTACTGAGGATACTGGCCCTACGCTCCCCTGTCTTCCGTCCGGACACATCGCCTCCACCTTGGATTTTCCGGCGACTATTGACGACTTGACCGACGAGTGGCAGCGTGAGGGAAACCTTGCAGAAATACTCAGTGCCCTGAGTAATCGCGCATCGGCATCGGTAGAGATGGGGCTACACGGATGGACAAGGTGGTCGCCACGGCCTTGGAGGCGGTGGCCGATGTGCCGGACGGTGCGTCGCTCGCGGTGGGTGGTTTCGGGCTCAGTGGAGTTCCGAACGTGCTGATCGAGGCGCTGTACGAGCGTGCGGTCTCGGGGCTGTCCGTGGTGTCCAACAACTGCGGGGCCATGGAGTCGGGCCTCGCGGTGCTGCTGGCTGCGGGCCGGATCGCCCGCGTCACCGGCTCGTACATCGGAGGGAACAAGGAGTTCGCCCGCCAGTACCTGGCCGGTGAGCTGGAGGTCGAGATGATCCCGCAGGGCACGCTCGCCGAACGGCTGCGCGCCGGCGGGTCCGGTGTTCCCGCCTTCTACACACCGGCCGGGGTCGGCACCCAGGTCGCGGAGGGCGGTCTGCCCTGGCGGTACGACGGCTCGGGCGGTGTGGCTCTGGCGTCGCCGCCGAAGGAGGTGCGGGAGTTCGACGGCACCCAGTACGTGCTGGAGCGGGCCATCCGTACCGACTTCGCGCTGGTGCGGGCGGCCAGGGGCGACCGGCACGGCAACCTCGTCTTCAACAAGTCCACCCGGAACTTCAACCCCCTCGCGGCCATGGCCGGCCGGATCACGGTCGCCGAGGTCGAGGAGCTGGTCGAGCCCGGCGAGATCGACCCCGACGCGGTGCATCTGCCGGGCATCTTCGTACAGCGGGTGATCGCGCTGACGCCCGAACAGGTGGCCGACAAGCGGATCGAGCAGCGGACGGTGAGCAGCTGATGGCCTGGACCAGGGAAGAGATGGCCGCCCGGGCCGCGCGGGAGCTGCGCGACGGGCAGTACGTGAACCTGGGCATCGGTCTGCCGACGCTGATCCCCAACTACCTCCCCGACGATGTCGAGGTGATCCTGGAGTCGGAGAACGGCATCCTGGGCACCGGCCCCTATCCGACCGAGGACCAGGTCGACCCCGATCTGATCAACGCGGGCAAGGAGACGGTGACCGTCCTGCCGGGCGCCTCCTTCTTCGACTCGGCGCTGTCCTTCGGGATGATCCGGGGCGGGCACATCGACGTCGCCGTGCTGGGCGCGATGCAGGTGTCCGCCGGGGGTGACCTGGCGAACTGGGCGATCCCGGGCAAGCTGATCACCGGGATCGGTGGTGCCATGGACCTGGTGCACGGCGCCCGCACGGTCATCGTGGTCATGACGCACACCGCGAAGGACGGCTCCCCGAAGATCCTGGAGCAGTGTGAACTTCCGCTCACCGGCAAGGCATGTGTGAACCGGGTCATCACCGACCTGGGCGTTCTCGATGTCAACGAGGACGGCCTGGTCCTGGTGGAGACCGCGCCGGGCGTCACCGTCGAGGAGATCGTGGCGAAGACCGCCGCGAAGGTCCGCACCCCCGAGGAGATCCAGCCGTGAGCCGTCTGAAGGACGTCTACATCGTCGACGCGGTACGCACCCCGATCGGCCGCTACAACGGAGCCCTGGCCGGTGTCCGCCCGGACGACCTCGCCGCCCACGCCATCCGCGAGCTCCTCGCCCGTACCCCCGGCCTGGACCCCTCCCGCGTCGAGGACGTCTACTTCGGCAACGCCAACGGGGCCGGTGAGGACAACCGCGACGTCGCCCGCATGGCCGGACTGCTCGCCGGACTGCCCACCTCCGTCCCCGGCGTCACCGTCAACCGGCTGTGCGCCTCGGGGCTGGAGGCGGTGATCCAGGCCGCCCGTGCCATCGCCGTCGGCGACGCCTCCATCGCGCTGGCGGGCGGTGTGGAGTCCATGACCCGCGCCCCCTACGTCCTGCCCAAGAACGACCGGCCCTTCCCCGCCGGGCACACCGAGCTGTACTCGACGACGCTCGGCTGGCGTATGACCAACCCGAGGATGGACCCGCGGTGGACCATTCCGCTGGGCGAGTCCGCCGAACTCATCGCCGACAAACACAAGATCACCCGCGAGCAGCAGGACGAGTTCGCCCTCACCAGCCACCGCAGGGCAGCCGCCGCCCAGCAGACGGGCCTGTTCGACGCCGAACTCGCCCCCGTCCCCGTCCCGCAGCGCAAGGGCGAGCCGATCGCCTTCGGCGCCGACGAATCCGTACGCGCCGACGCCTCCCTGGCCGCCATGGCCAGGCTCAAGCCGTCCTTCCGCACGGACGGGGGCACCGTGACGGCCGGCAACGCCTCCCCCCTCAACGACGGCGCGGCCGCTCTCCTCCTGGTCGACGAGGAGGGCCTGAGGGCGACCGGCCGCGAGCCCCTCGCCCGGGTGTCCGCCACCGGTGTCTCCGCGATCGACCCCGACTACTTCGGTCTCGCCCCCGTCGAAGCCGTCAACCGGGCGCTCACCAAGGCGGGCAGGACGTTTGACGACCTGTCAACCCTCGAACTGAACGAGGCGTTCGCCGCCCAGGTCCTCGGCTGTATCGCCGAATGGCCCGAGTTCGACCCGGCCGTCCTCAACCCGCAGGGCGGCGCGATCGCCCTCGGCCACCCGCTAGGCGCCTCCGGAGCCCGGCTCGCCGGAACCGTCGCCCACCAACTCGCCCGCAAGGGCACGGGAGTCGGCGTCGCCACCCTCTGCATCGGCGTGGGCCAGGGCCTCGCCCTCGTCCTCGAACGCTAGGAACTCCCCGTGCCTCTCTCCCAGTCGGACATAGACATCGAGGTCAGCGACCTCCAGGACGCCTACGACAAGGCGGTGGCCGAAGGCGCACCCGTACAGAACCATCCGCCGCGCGACTACGCCCCCTACCGCAGCTCGGTGCTTCGGTATCCGAAGCAGCCGCTGGTCGCGGTGAGCGGTGGGGACCCGGAGACGGTCGAGCTGTCGGGACCGGTGTTCGGGGTCACCGACATCACCGACATCGACAGCGATCTCACGATCCAGCACCGGGGCGAGCCGCTCGGCGAGCGCATCACCGTCTCCGGCCGGCTCCTCGACCGGAACGGGCGCCCCGTGCGCGGTCAGCTGATCGAGCTGTGGCAGGCCAACGCCTCCGGCCGGTACGCGCATCTGCGGGACCAGCACCCGGCGCCGCTCGACCCCAACTTCACCGGTGTGGGACGGCTCCTGACGGATGATCAGGGACGGTACCGGTTCACCACGATCAAGCCGGGTGCGTACCCGTGGCGCAACCACACCAACGCCTGGCGCCCCGCGCACATCCATTTCTCCGTCTTCGGCACGGCCTTCACCCAGCGCCTCGTGACCCAGATGTACTTCCCGAACGACCCGCTGTTCCGCTACGACCCGATCCTGCGCTCGGTGACCGACGAGGCCGCCCGTGACCGGCTGGTCGCGCGGTACAACCACGACCTGTCCCAGCCAGAGTTCTCGCTCGGCTACGAGTGGGACATCGTCCTCGACGGTCCCTCCGCCACCTGGATCGAAGAAGGCCGCGCCTGATGAGCGTCTCCCCCGCCTCTCCGGAGAACGTCCTGCCCACCCCGTCCCACACCGTGGGCCCCTTCTACGGCTACGCCCTCCCCTTTCCCGAGGGCGAGCAGGTGGCGCCCAAGGGCCACCCGGACACGATCACCCTCCACGGCCACGTCCTGGACGGCGAGGGGAACCCGATCCCCGACGCCCTGCTGGAGTTCTGGCAGGCCGCCCCCGACGGATCCCTGGCCGGTGCGCCCGGATCCCTGCGCCGCGACCCGGTGACGGGCGGCTTCCTGGGGCGCAACGGCACCGACTTCACGGGCTTCGGGCGGGTCGCCACCGACGCCGACGGGCACTACGCGCTGTACACGCTGCCGCCCGGCAACTCCGGACTGCCGTACATCAGTGTGTGCGTGTTCGCGCGCGGTCTGCTGACCCACCTGTACACGCGCGCGTATCTCGCGGACGGCGCCGACGCGCTGCTCGACTCCCTGCCCGCCGAGCGGCGCGCCACGCTGGTCGCCGCCGAGGGCGAGCGGCGCACGTACCGTTTCGACATCCGCCTTCAGGGCGAGGGCGAGACGGTCTTCCTGGAGTTCGAGTGACACCACCTGCCGAGTCCGACGCCGACACCGGCCTGCTCTCCCCCGGGTGGGCAGGCTCCCCGGCCGCCGACGCGACGAGCGACACCGCCTATCTGCGGGCGCTGCTCGACGCGGAGGCCGCGCTGACCCGTGCGCAGGCGGGGCTGGGGCTGGTGCCGGAGGAAGCGGCCACGGCGGTCGGCTCGGCAGCCGGTGACACCGCCGGCTTCGACGTCCGGTCGATCGCGCTGCGCGCCCGGTCCGGCGGCAACCCGGTGATTCCGCTGGTCGCGGACCTGACAGCGGCGGTGGGCGCACCGTACGGGTCGTGCGTCCACCGGGGTGCCACCAGTCAGGACATCCTGGACACGGCGACGATGCTGGTCGCCTCCCGCACCCTGGACCTGATCCGCACGGACCTCGACCGCACCGCGCGGGCGCTCTCCCGCGCGGCGGCCGTCCACCGCGACACCCCGATGCCGGGCCGCACGCTCACCCAGCACGCCGTGCCGACGACCTTCGGGCTGAAGGCGGCCGGCTGGCGCTCTCTGGTCCTGGACGCCCGGGACCGGGTGACAGCCGTACGCCACAGTCTCCCCGCCCAACTCGGGGGCGCCGCCGGGACCTTGGCCGCGTTCACGGTGTTCGGCGCGGGTGACGCTCCGGTCGGCACCCAGGCCCTGGTCGCCGCCTACTCCCGTGAACTCGGCCTCGCCGAGCCCGTGTTGCCCTGGCACACCCTGCGCACCCCGGTCGCGGACCTCGCCGGGGCGCTCGCCTTCACGGTCGGCGCCCTCGGAAAGCTCGCCGCCGATGTGCTGACGTTGGCCCGGACGGAGATCGCCGAGCTCTCCGAGGGCAGCGGCGGGGGTTCGTCGGCGATGCCCCACAAGGCCAACCCCGTACGGTCGACGCTGATCGCCGCCGCGGCCCGGCGGGCACCGCAGCTCGCGGCCACCCTGTACGGCGCGCTCGTCGCCGAGGACGAGCGTCCGGCGGGTGCCTGGCACGCCGAGTGGGAGACACTCAGGGAGCTGCTCCGGATCGCCGGGGGCGCGGCCCGGGACGCCGTGGAGCTCACGGAGGGGCTGCACGTGCAACCGGAGGTCATGCGCCGACACCTGGACCTCACCCACGGGTTGATCGTCTCCGAGCGGCTGGCCGCCGAACTCTCGCCCGTGCTGGGCCGCGCCCGTGCGAAGGAGCTGCTCACCCAGGTGGCCGCCCGAACCCGCACCGAGGGCCGGACACTCGCCGAACTCCTGGCCGAGGAGCCCGAGTTGCGGGACCTGCCCCTCGACGACCTGACCGACCCCGCCCGTTACACCGGCTCCGCCGGAGCCCTCACCGACCGCGCTCTGGAGCGACCGTGACCGACAAACTGCCGCATCACCGTGTCGAGGGCTCCGCCACCGCTCCCCCGCTGCTGCTCGGGCCCTCGCTCGGGACGTCGTACGCCCTGTGGGACAGGGTGGCACCCGAGCTGTCCGTCACCCACCGGGTGGTCCGCTGGGACCTGCCCGGGCACGGGGGTTCGGCGCCCGGGCTGATCGGGCCGGGGGCCACCGTCGGTGATCTGGCGGCGCTCGTGCTGGCGCTCGCCGACTCGCTCGGCATCGACCGATTCGCCTACGCGGGCGTGTCGTTGGGCGGTGCGGTCGGTCTGCATCTCGCCGTCCACCACCCGGAGCGGGTGTCGTCGCTCGCCGTCCTGTGCTCCTCGGCCCACTTCAACGGCAGCAAGCCGTGGGAGGAGCGGGCCGCGCTGGTGCGCAGTGAGGGTCTGGCCGGGCTCGCGGAGAGTGCCGACGCCCGTTGGTTCACGCCCGGGTTCACCGTGCCGGAGCTGGTCGCGGATCACCGGAACGCCGACCCGGACGCGTACGCCGCCTGCTGCGACGCGCTCGGCGCCTTCGACCTGCGTGACCGGCTGGCCGAGATCGGCGTGCCCACACTGCTCGTCGCCGGGCGGCAGGACCCGGCCACACCCCCGGCCCATCTGCGGGAGATCGCGGACGCCGTGCCCGGTGCCACGCTCGTCGAGCTGCCGGGCGCCTCGCACCTGGCCGTCGCGCAGTGCCCGGAGGCCGTACTGGCCGCGCTGCGCCCGCACTTCGGAGCGGCTCCCCGGCGGGGCATGGAGGTGCGTCGGCAGGTGCTCGGCGACACCCACGTGGACCGGGCGCAGGCACGGCAGACGCCCTTCACCGCCCGCTTCCAGGACTTCATCTCGCGCTACGCGTGGGGCGAGATCTGGACCGACCCGACGCTCACCCGGCGTGAGCGCAGCATGATCACACTCACCGCGCTGGTCGCCCACGGCCACTACGACGAGCTGGCGATGCACGTCCGCGCGGCCCGCCGCAACGGACTGACCCCCGAGGAGATCGGCGCGGTCCTGCTCCAGACGGCCGTCTACTGCGGAGTTCCGGCGGCCAACTCGGCGTTCGCCGCGGCGCAGCGCGTCCTCGCGGAGGAGGACGGCCCGGCGGAGTGACCCCGGTGGTCGTGGGTACGACGCCCGGGCGCCCCGCCGGTCAGCGCAGTCCCCGTCCGCCCTCCAGGACATCCCGCGCCTGGGCGACCAGGCCGTCCGCGCCGCACGACTTGGCGAGCGTCAGGCCGCGTTGGATCTCGGCGATCGAGCGGGCCGCGATGCCGTACTCGACGCGGGCCGCGGCGTGTTCGTACTGGCAGGGCGAGGCCTCCAGGTAGGCGACCGCCTGGGCGGCCAGGCGTACCGCCCGCTGGCCGGTCTCCAGGGCCGCCGCGCAGCGCAGGGCCTCGCCGATGGCGGTGTCCGTGCCGAAGCGTTCGGCGTACCGGCGGGCGTCGGCCGCCAGCACGGCGGCCCGGAGCGGGTCCTCGGTGGCCAGTGCCCGGGCGAGGTCGACAGCCCAGGTGGCGAGCACCGGGTTGTGGAACCCGCGCCCGGTGGCCGCCTTCTCCGCGGCCTCCAGTTCGTTGATGCCCTCTTTCTTGCGGCCGACGGCGATGAGCAGCCTGCCGCGTACGGCACGGGGCTCGGGCAGCACGATGGTGGAGGGGTAGGGCGGGGCGAACCCGTACTGCTCGGCGATCGCCCAGGCCTCCTGGACATGGCCGCGGGCGAGCAGCGTGTCGACGAGGTTGCAGGTCGCCGACCAGTACAGGGGCAGGCCGCGCCCGACGCGTTCGGCCAGCCGCAGGGACTCGCGCAGTGATGTCTCCGCCTCTCTGAGCCGGCCCCGCCTGCGGTGTCCCAGACCGACGTACGCGTGGGCGAGGGAGAGGTGGCCGCCGCTCCAGCCCGCCGTCTCGTAGGCGCGCAGGGCGTCCGTGTAGAGCGCCTCGGCGCGGTCGAGACGGTCGGTGTAGGCGTAAGCGCAGGCCAGCATCATCGGCAGCTCGATGCCCCACTCGGGGTCGGTCCAGCCGAGTCCGGGAGCGAGCCGGCCGTTGACGAGGGCGCGGTCGCAGACCTCCGCGACCTCCTCCGCGTTCTCGCCGCGCGACATGGCGTCGAAGCCGCGCAGCATGAGGAGCGCGCGCTCGGAGTTGTCCCGGCCGGTGCAGGGGCGGGCGAGGTCGGCGAGGCGCTCGGAGCGGCCCGGCACCCCCACATCGCCTCCGTGGAGGCCCTCCAGCATGAAGTGCACGCCCTGCAGACGCATCCGGGCCGGGCCAGGCTGATGCCGTGCGGCCTCCGCCTCGACCGTACGGACGGCTTCCTCCGACTGGCCGTTGTGCAGCAGGGCCTGCGAGAGCCGGACGATCGCGTCGACGCGCAGATCACCCTCCAGGCCGGGCATCGCGAGCGCGGTCTGGAGATGCTGGATGGTGGTGGCGGGCGCGGTGAGGAGGGTCGCGCAGCCCAGTTCGAAGAGGACGTGCGCGTGGCTCTCGGGGCGGGGCGGTTCCAGCAGGGCCCGCTCCAGACAGCGGCGGGCCGCGTCCGGGGCGCCGACCGCCTGGTGCTCGCGGGCCGCCTCGCGCAGCTGGTCGACGAGTTCCTCGTCGTCGTCCGGATACACGTGGAGGAGATGGTGGGAGGCCGCGGCGGCGCCGAGCCCTGACTCGGTGACGACCTGGGCGGCGATGCCGTGCATGGCGGTGCGCATGCCGTCCGGGATGGAGTCGTAGACGGCGGTGGCGATCAGCGGGTGCACGAACTCCAGCTCGCTGTCCGCGACTTGACCGGCCATCAGATGGGGCTCGGTGAGGATGCGGGCGCCGCACAGGAGATTGGCGCAGCGGTAGGCCTCGTCGGAACTGAGGGTGGCTAGCCGGGCCACGAGGTCCACGGAGATGCCCGTGCCGAGAATGGCCGCCGCCCAGGCGAAGCGGGTGGCTTCGACGCCGAGGTCCTCCAGGCGGGCGACGAGCCCGCCGCCGCGTGCCGCGTTGTTGAGTTCGCGCAGTCGGCCGCAGGACGACTCGACCGGGGCGAGCCGGGCGTCCTAGACCTTGGCGAGGAGTTCGACGGTCTCGTACGGGTTGCCGCCGGTGACCGCCCACACCTCGCGGCAGAACGGGGCGTCCGCGTGCGGGCCGAGGGTTGTGCGGGTGAGTCCGGCGGCGGCCGCCGGGGTGAGCGCGTCGAGCGTGGCGACGGGGCCGGCCGCCCGGGCGATCGCCTCCAGGTGGTCGGCGCGGGCGCCGGTGGCCTCGCCGGGCCTGCGGGCGACCACGACGAGGACGGACAGGTCGTCGAGCCGCTCGGCGAACGCGGACAGCCAGCGCAGGGTCTCCTGGTCGGCCCAGTGCGCGTCGTCGATGAGCAGGACGAGCGGCCAGTCCCGCTTGGCGAGCCGCCGTACGGCCGCGACCAGGCCGTCGCACACACCCTGCGGGTCGGCCTGCCGGTCGCCGGGCTCCGTGATGCCCAGGGCGGGGCCCGCGATGTCGTACCAGTCGCCGAGGTACTCGCGTGCCTCCTCCGGCATCAGTGACACCAGCGCGGGCTGGAGCAGCTGCCGTACGACGTTGAAGGGGACGGCCTTGAGCGTCTCGCCGCCGCGTGCCGACCACACCGTGCAGTTGCGCCGCTCGGCGATGCGCCGGGTCTCGGCCATCAGCGCGGTCTTGCCGAGGCCCGCCTCGGCGGTGAAGAGCAGCAGATTGCCCGAGGAGGCGCTGTCGGCGCGCAGGGCGTCGATCGCCCGGTCGACGGCGGCGACTTGTGTGTCGCGCTCCCACAGGGCGGCAGAGCCGGCCGTCCCGGGCAGTTCCTCCGTCATCCCGCTACCTCCCCAAGTCGCCTGAACGACGTACAGAACCCGAGAGTAGCCGTCCCGCTGCCGCGGTGGAGGCGGGTCCGCCCAGGTAGTGCCGGGACGAGTGACAAGGGGGGCGGCAGGGCGACGCGGTGGGCCCTCCACCAGCCGTCCTTGAGGTGATGGACCGTCAACATCCTTTGAGGCGTGCCCGGTTTGCCGTCGGCGGGCGGGTGCGGAGGTGACGGTACGGACGTCAGGTCACGTCACCGTCATTCACACCGGCACCGCCCTTCGGTCCGTGCGGCGGAGGCGGAGGGCGCTGACCTCTCGTATCCCGCTATCTCGGCATCTCGGCCCGCCATTCCGCGCCTTTCCCGGCGGAAAGGCCACTCCTCTCATCCGCCTTTCACTCTGGCCTCATACGGTGGGGGCATGACGCAGGAGACACCCCCCGGCTGGTACCCCGACCCCGGGCAGACAAGTGACAGCCCCGCCACCGAGCGCTGGTGGGACGGCAGGACATGGACGGAACAGACCCGTCCCGAGGGATCGGCCGCCGCCTGGGGTCCACCGGTGCTGGCCACCGGCGGGGCCGCCTATCCGGCGTATCCGGAGCACCCGCCGACGGGCGCCCGGCGCGGGTTGCGCACCGGCATAGCCGTCGCGGTGGCGATCGCCGTCCTCGCCGGCATAGGCGGCGGCGTGTACGCCCTGACCAAGGACGACGGCGGCGGCAGCGATGTGAGCGCACAGGTGCCGGGCGGCCCGGGCGGAACCGGCGGACAGAACGGCGGAGGCCAGAACGGCGGCGGTCAGGGCGGTCCCGGTGGAGGCACCGGCGGCGGCCCGGGCGGGCAGACGCCGGATCCGCAGCAGTCCGAGCCCTCGGAGAGCCCGAAGATCGACAGCGGCTCCGTGCCAGACGCGACCAACGGGATCAGCATCCCGATCCCCGACGGCTGGTACGGCCAGCAGATCGCCGTGGGCGGCCAGGTCACCTCGGACAGCTCGTACAAGTGCCCGGGCGACACGACGAAGTCGTGCACCAAGGGCGGGGCGTACTCGGCGCCCGCACTGGCGCTGGGCACCTCGGGCAGCACGGCCGAGGCGGTCGCCAAGGCGGACATCTCGGCGAACGCCGAGGAGTCCTACGGCGGCACCACCTACGGGAAGATCACCTCGCACGACGTCCTGGCCTCCAAGGCGGTGACCGTGGCCGGGCAGAAGGGCTATCTGGTCCGCTGGAAGGCGGTCACCAGCAAGGGCGCCGACGGCATCGTCGAGTCGCTGGCCTTCCCCGCGCCGTCGAACCCCCGGCAGATCGTCATCGTGCGCTTCGGCGTCGACGCCGACCAGAAGGAGGCGGTGATCGACCAGATCACCGCCGGCATCAAGGTCTCGACGGCCGGCGGCAGCGGGACGAACGTCTGATCCGCCGGCCCACGCTCCGGACGGACATCCAGACGGACACGAGGTGCGGGTGGAGGTGGATCGGCCGGGTGGGGCGCCTCTCCGCTCAAGAGGAACCCCACCCGGCCGGGGGGTGCGCGCCGCCCCCGTCCCCACGGGTCGGCGCGGACAGGTCACCGTCCGGGCGTGGCACGGACGGCGGCCTGCGTCTCAGGTGACGCCGAGTGCGGGAAGCACCACGGCCTCCACGAATCCGACGAGGTACTCCGGGTCCGCGTACCGCCCCTCCAGCACCGGGCGGACCCGCAGGACGCCGATCATCTGCGCCGGCACGTACTCCAGCGCCGGATGGTCGGCGGCGACCTCGCCCCGCTCGACCGCGCGGCGGATCATCTCGCGGTACGCGGCCAGCTCCGGTTCGACGATCGCCTCGCGCAACGCCTCCTGGAGCTCGGGGTCCTGCATGGCGGCGTGACCGAGCGCCTGCATCAGCTGGGTGTCGCGGCCCGAGGACTCGCCGGTCGCCCGCGCCACCGCCCGCAGGTCCCCACCTAGAGACCCGGTGTCGACGGCGAAGCGGGCACGCCGGTTGGCGCGCAGCGCCGCGGCCACGAACTGCGGCTTCGTCTTCCACTGCCGGTAGAGCGTCGACTTGCTGCATCGCGCGCTGGCAGCGACGCCCTCCATGGTCAGCGCGTCGTATCCGCACTCCCGGATCTGGACGAGCACGGCGTCGAAGTACTCCTGCTCACGCTCGGGCGTGATCCTGGAGCGGCGGGGGGCGACGACCGGTTCCGGTCCCTCCGCGGCCTGCGACGTCATGACTGCGCTCCCTTTCCTGGCGGTGCTGTCGTTGTTGTCGGGGTTATCGGGGTTATCGGGCCTGTCGGGCGGCTCTGTGGCTTATTCCCGATTCCAGTGTGTCGTAAGTCCATCGATACGCCAGTGTACCGGTACGACTTCGTTTCGGTACACTCTCGTATCGGTACACCAACGTATCGATGAGACGAGCGCCCGTACAGACGAGTTCCCGCCCATCACGCAGCTCGTGCGCACACGCGCCACTCAGGGAAAGGGCCGGGGGATGAAAGCCAGCACCGAGCCTGCCGAGGCGGAACCCGCCGGTATACGACGGCCGCCGCTCGTCCGTGAACTCCTGCTGGTCGCAGGGCTGTTCCTCGTCTACAAACTCGGCCGGCTACTGGCGACGGGACACACCGCCGAGGCCTTCCGGAACGCGCACCGCGTCTGGGACTGGGAGCGGGCCCTGCGTCTCCCCGGCGAGGGCACCGTGCAGTCGGCGCTGCTGCACAGCGACACCGCCGTCCACGTCGCGAACACCTACTACGCGACCGTGCACTTCCCGGCCACCGTCGCCTTCCTGGTCTGGCTCTATCTACGGCGCCCCGCGCACTACGTCTGGGCCCGCCGGGTACTCGCCGCGGTCACCGGGGCCGCCCTGGTGATCCATCTCACCTTCCCGCTGGCCCCGCCGCGGATGCTCGGCGAGACGGGCCTCGTCGACACCGGCCAGATCTTCGGACCGACGGTCTACGGCGCCTCGCCCGAGGCCGACACCCTGTCCAACCAGTTCGCGGCCATGCCGTCGCTGCACTTCGGCTGGGCCCTGCTGGTGGCGATCGGCCTGATCGTCACGACCCGATCGCGCTGGCGCTGGCTGTGGCTGCTGCATCCGCTGGTGACCCTGCTGGTGATCGTCGGTACGGCGAACCACTACTGGCTCGACGCGATCGTGGCCTCGGCCCTGCTGGGCATCGCCCTCGCGGTCGTCCACCTGCCCCACCGCACCCGGTCGACCGCGGGCCACAGCGGCCTGCTCGCCCCGGCCGACGAGCCCGTCCTCGTGGGAGCGGGACGATGAACGCCGCCACGCTCGCCGCCGTCGTCCTCTCCCTCTTCTCCGCCGTCGCCTACGCAGCCGCGGCCGTCGCCCAGGAACGGCTCGCCTCCCGCAACGCCGACGCGGGTATAGGGCGACTGCTGGCCACCGGCGCGTGGTGGGGCTCGGTGCTGCTCAACGCGGGGGGCGCGCTGCTGCACGTGGTCGCCCTCAAGTACGGGCCGCTCACGGTGGTCCAGCCGCTGGGCGCACTCACGCTGGTCGCCGCCGTGCCGCTGGGCGCCCGGGTCGCCGGCCGGCGGGTCTCCGCGGTGGAGTGGCGCGGTACGGCGCTGACGCTGCTCGGCCTCGCGGCCATCCTGGTCACCGCGTCCGGTCCGGCGCCGGAGCACATCCTGAACCTCCCGGAGGCCCTCGCGGTCGCCGGTACGACGATGGTCCTGATCGGGGTGCTGGCCCGCCCCGGCGCCCGGCCCGGCCTGCGGCACGCGAGCGCGTCCGGAATCGCGTCCGGAGTGGCCTCGGCACTCACCCAGACCGTCACGGTCGCGGCGACGGACAGTTCGGGTCCGCTGCTCGGCTGGCAGGTGATCGGGGTGGCACTGCTGGTCGCGGCGTTCGCGGCGGGTGGCCTGATCCTGTCGCAGACCGCCTACCGGGGCGGCCTCGGCGGTCCGCTGGCCCTGGTGACGCTGGCCAACCCGGTCGCGGCGGCGGTGATCGGCCTGACGCTGCTCGGCGAGCGGCTCCAGGGCGGCGCGGCCGGTCTGCTCCTGGCGCTGGTGGGCGCGGGGCTCGCGGGGTGGGGTGTGGTGACCCTGTCGCGGGCGACGCCGGCCCTGGTCACGGAGCCGGTTCCGGACACGGTCACGGTCGCGGTGTCTCCGGAGCGCATCGTGATTCCGTCATCGGCGGCGGCATCGGCATCGGCGGCTTCGGTCCCGGACGACGAGGAGCATCCGGTGGCGTCGGTCCTGGCGCTGGAGGCCCACCCCGCGCCCGTCGAACCGTCGTTGATGCCCCGGCAGCCTTCGCAGCCGGGACACCTCACGTCACTGTGAACCGCCCGGCCCCTGTGAACACACCTGTGAACAGGGGCTTCGGTCGGCCTCTGTGAACCGACCCGTCCGATGTGAACCGGCCGGTCAGCCCAGGCCTCGTGAATCCTGCTTCAGCGCCGTGTCGACGGTCAGCGCCGTCGCCACGACAAGGCTCAGCAGGGGCTCGGGCAGTTGGTAGTGGATCTGCAGGACGTAGTTGTCCGCGGTCGTGAACATCGTCTTCGCCAGACCTTCCCAGGTCTTGGTGATGCGGGCGACCTCGTTCTCCGCGTGGTCGACGATACTGAAGTTCCAGGCCCGCCAGTTCTCCGCCTTGATGGCGCCGACCTGCTGCCCACCCGCGTTGATCGCGAAGTTGATCTTCCCGATCATGTTCTGCTGGACGATCTCACCGACCGGCGAACCGTCCGGACGCTGCACGATCACCCGCGACTTCAGGAACTTCCGGGGGCGCGTCAGCAGCAGGACCGGCTGCCCGTGGGCGTCCCTGATCTCCAGCTTGTGCGTCATGTACTGGTCGAGGCTGGACACGAGGCGCAGGATCTTCTTCAGCGCGCTCTGGCCGACCTGGACGACCGAGCCGAGCTCTCGGCCCTGCTGGTCCATGACCTTGTACTCGTTGGTCAGCTCGATCAGCTTGGCCTTCTGGTTCACCACCAGCACCGGCTCGGTGAACAGCGTGCCGCCGCCCGCCCCGCCCCCCGCGACCCCGGCCTGCTGCTGCACCTGCCGCTGCACCCGCGAATCGGCACCGGGAGCGGGAGCGGGAGCCGTCGGCTGCACCGCGCCGAAGCCCTTCTGCGGCTGGCCCTGCGAATGCCCCTGGGGCTGCTGCGCCTGCTGCTGGTCGGTGCTGGTGTCGTCGGTCCACCGGGAACCGTCCCAGTACCGGAGCGTCTGGGCAGCTCCGTGCGGATCCGCGTACCAACCTGCAGGTATGTTCGATTGCGTGGTCACCGGGGCACACTACCGTGACGTGGCTGGAGGACAACCATGTCCCGGTCAAAGTGCCCCGGGCCCCGTACCGCTCCTCAGCAGGTCACGATCGCCGGATCGCTCACACCCGCCCGGCCGTTCTCCACGTGCCCGGCGAACCGGCGCAGGAACGACGCGTCGCTCTCGGAGGTGACCGTCAGGTCGTACCACCGCTTGCTGGCGCCCAGGTCGACCCGGTGCCGGACGACCGCGCCGGCCCGCACCCTGATCGTGCGCGGGTGTCCCCCGTACCCGCTGCTCAGCTTCAACTCCACTGTCTTGGCACCCTTGTTGGTGAGGGTCAGCTCAAGGTCGTCGCCGACATGCCGTGCGGTCACCTCGGGTCCGGCGGCGCCCTTGCCGCGTCCCTTGAAGACGCGCAGGAAGCCGTTCGGGCCGTGCACCGTCAGGTCGTGGGCGTCCTTCGAGTACGCCGAGTTCCAGGTGTCGGAGAGGGTCTTGCCGGCTCCGGTGGTGTACGCCCACGGACCGTCGGTGCGGTTGCCGGAGGTCACCAGGAAGGAGGCGCCGGCGTGGGTGCCGGAGGCGAAGGCCAGCGTGAACTTTCCGGCCGTCAGGTCTGCCGAACCGTCCACGTACGGGGCGTACTTGAGCGGGCGGGCCGGGCGCAGACCCCGCTCCTGCCGGGGCAGGACCGGGTGGGCGGGGGGTGTCGGGACGTAGTCCGGGTGGCGGTTCCTGTCCGGCGGCAGGTAGCCGTCGGTGCCGGGCAGGGCGACGGGCTTGACGTCCCTGCGGGAGAAGTCGAAGGCGGCCGTCAGATCGCCGCAGACCGCGCGACGCCACGGCGAGATGTTGGGCTCGTGCACCCCGAAGCGGCTCTCCATGAACCGGATGATCGACGTGTGGTCGAGCGTCTCCGAGCAGACGAACCCGCCCTTGCTCCAGGGCGAGACGACCAGCATCGGCACCCGCTGCCCGAGCCCGTAGGCACCGGCCGCGTGCTTGCCGTCGCCCTTGAAGAGGTCCGGGCCGACGTCGACCGTCGACCTGCCCTGCGCGGCGGACCCGGGCGGGAACGGCGGCACGAGGTGGTCGAAGAAGCCGTCGTTCTCGTCGTACGTGATGAACAGGGCGGTCTTCGCCCACACCTCGGGGTCGGAGGTGAGCGCGTCCAGGACCTGGGCGATGTACCAGGCGCCGTAGTTCGCGGGCCAGTTGGGGTGCTCGGTGAAGGCCTCGGGGGCGACGATCCAGGAGACCTGCGGCAGCTTGCCCCCGGACACGTCGGCCTTGAGCTGGTCGAAGAAGCCCTCGCCCTTGCGCGCGTCGGTGCCGGTGCGGGCCTTGTCGTAGAGGGGGTCGCCGGGCTTGGCGTCGCGGTACTGGTTGAAGTAGAGGAGCGAGTTGTCGCCGTAGTTGCCCCGGTAGGCGTCCTGGATCCAGCCCCAGGAACCGGCCGCGTCGAGCCCGTCACCGACGTCCTGGTAGATCTTCCAGGACACGCCCGCCTTTTCGAGGCGCTCCGGGTACGTCGTCCAGCCGTATCCCACCTCGTCGTTGCCGAGCACGGGGCCGCCGCCCTTGCCGTCGTTGCCCGTGTAGCCCGTCCACATGTAGTAGCGGTTCGGGTCGGTGGAGCCGATGAACGAGCAGTGGTAGGCGTCGCAGATGGTGAACGAGTCGGCCAGCGCGTAGTGGAACGGGATGTCCTCGCGGTTCAGATAGGCCATCGTCGTCGACGACTTGGCCTCGATCCACTTGTCGTACTTGCCGTTGTTGAACGCGACGTGCCCGTCGCTCCAGCTGTGCGGGAGGTCCTGGATGAAGGCCAGTCCGAGGTTGTCGGCGTCGGGGTGGAAGGGGAGCACGTCCTTGGTGCCGTCCGACTGGTACCAGACCGACTTGCCGTTCGCCTGCGTCACCGGATGCGGGTCACCGAAGCCACGGACGCCGCGCAGCGAACCGAAGTAGTGGTCGAAGGACCGATTCTCCTGCATGAGGACGACGATGTGCTCGACGTCCTCGATCGTCCCGGTGCGGTGGTGCGCGGGGAGGGCGGCGGCACGCTCGATGCTGTTGGAGAGCGCGGTGAACGCCGTGGTCGCGCCCGCGAGTTGGAGGAAGCGGCGCCGGTTGACTTCGGGCATGGGGGAAAAGCCTCTCGTCCTGATGACGGCATTGGGTGGAACGTGACGGAATGCGCGCCTGGAGTTTCCCAGGGGTACCGAACGGCACGGAAGGGTCCGGTGGCATCAGTGTGAAGGTCGTCGGTACGTGAGATGAGGGTTGGGCCAAGGCCGGCCCAAGAGAACCCCACGGCCTCCCCCGCACTCCCCACCGCTCCCCACCGCGCCCCGGCCGTCGGCGTCGCCCTCCACAGCCAACTTCCCGACACGGCGTCCCGGGTCGCCGGAGGACAGCCTCCGGCGACCCGGGACGGGACGTCCGTGCGTCAGCAGGTCGGTACGCCGGCCAGCCAGGCCCCGCCCTTGATGTAGATGTTCGTCATCCAGGAGCCGTTCGTCAGCTTGGCCCAGGCGTCATTGGTGTAGCCCTCGGCCGTCACTTCCTGGGCGTGCGCCTGGCAGACCACGTTGACCGTGGTGGGCTGCGCGAAGTAGTCGACCACCCCGGCGTTGACGTTCGGCTCGCTGTGCGTACGCACCCCGGTGCCCCAGGTCTGGAACGGCTTGCTGCCGCTCGACGGCGGCGGGGTGCTGCTGCCGCCGCAGTCCGGGATGCCGGGCAGCGACGCCGGGCCCTTGATGTAGATGTTCGTCAGCCAGGAACCGTCGGCCAGCTTGGACCAGATGTCGTTGGTGTAGCCCTCGGCGGTCACGCTCTCCGCGTGCTGCTGGCACTGGACCGACACCTGGGTCGGTCCCGCGAAGGTGTCCACCACCGCGCCGCCCACGCTCGGCGTGCGGTGGGTGCGTACCCCCGTGCCCCAGGTCTCGAAGGTCGTGCCGCCGTTCGCGGGCGGCGGGGTGGGCGTGCCCGACCCGTTGATCCGGATCGCGCCCGCGTAGTCGCCGCCGGTGCGCACGGGAGCGACTCTGATGTGGGTGCCCGACTCGTACGCCTCGACCATCTGCCCGGCCCCCAGGTACATGGCGACGTGATGGACATGCCCGCTGCCCCAGAACATAAGGTCGCCCGGCAGCAGGGGGGCGCTGCCCTGCGAGGCGGAGAAGCGGGCCGAGGCCTGCGAGCTGTTGAACTGGTCGTTCGCCGTGCCGTTGAGCAGGTCCCTGCCGGTGGCCTGCGCGTACGCGTAGCGCATCAGGCCGGAGCAGTCGAAGCCCTTGCGCTCGTTGTCGTGGAGGCTGTCGGGGTCCGAGCCGTCGTAGTAGCCGTAGCTGGCGCCCGGCGACGCTCCGTGCCCGCCGCCCCAGCTGTACCAGACGCCGATCTGCGAACAGGCGGCGTTGACGGCTGCCTGCGCGGTGGCCGAGGCACCCGGCGCGAGGACTCCGCAGGTGGCGTCCTGCGCGGCGTGGGCCGGAGCGGAGAAGAACGCGGACAGGGCGAGGACCGAGGCCCCCAGGAGCGCGCCGCTGGTCCGGCGGCGCGTGCTGCTGATCATCAAGGAACTCTTCCTTCGTCGAAGTGACGTCACCGGCCGGGCCGGAGAGGTCGGTGGTGTGGGGACGTGCCGCTCCCCCACCCCCGTGGAGGGAGCGGCACGAGTCAGTTGCCGAGCGCGTCGCGCATCTTGGCCAGGCCCCGCATGCGGTTGCGCTGGACCGTTCCGCGGTGCGCGCCGAGCCGTTCTCCGGCCGTGTCGTGAGTGAGTCCCTCCAGGTCCACGAGGATCACCGCCGCGGCCTCCTTCTCGGAGAGCACGCCCAGCAGGGCCAGCGTGGTCTCGGAAGCCTCGTAGGAGGCCAGCCCGCCGTCCCAGCCGGTCTCGGGCAGCCGGTCGGTGGACTGTTCACGGCGCGAGGGACGCTGCCAGGAGTCACGGAGCAGGTTCAGGGCGACGGCGCAGGTGTAGGCGTACGGGTGCTGCTGGTGCGTCAGGTTCTGGGCGCGGGCCCGTCTGAAGAGCCGCAGATAGGTCTCCTGCACCAGGTCGTCGGCATCGTGCGGGTTGCCCGTCAGGGCCAGCAGCCGCCGCCGCAGCCGGGGCATGTCCGCGGCGAAGGAGGCGTCGAAGTCCTTCGGGCTCATCCGGTCGCCGTCCTCGCGAGGTGGTGGCGGACAGGCGTAGGTGCTGGTGTTCACAACTGTTCCCCTCGTTCGTACGCGCGGTCGTACGGTCGTGTCGTGTCGTGTTGTGTCACGGCAGGCGGCTGGTCAGGCCGCCGCGCCGGGCGGGGCGGCGGGGCCGTAGCGGGCGGCCGGTGCCTGACGCAGCAGCGCCCAGTACCGGTCTCCGTACGACCAGTGCCACCATTCGGTCGGGTAGTTGACGAAGCCGGTCGCGCCGAGGGCCCAGCCCATCAGGGCGCGGTTGGCGCGCGCCTCGGCGCTGATGCCGGGCGCCTCGGTGCGGCAGGCGCCCTCGCTCTCCTCCGGGGTCGCGTTGACCTCCGTACCCATTGCCAGCTCACGGCCGTCCTGGTCGCACAGCGTCAGGTCGACGGCCCCGCCGCTGACGTGCGGTGCCACCTCGGGCGGGGAGATGTACGCGCTCGCCAGTTCACGGATCCGTTCCGGCGACGCGTCCGGGTGGGCCAGGCGCATGGTTCGCGCGTACTGCTCGAAGTAGCGGCGCTGCAGGTCGGGCGGCCGGTACCCCTCCACCACCAGGAACCCGACCCCGGCCGGCAGCAGGCGCTGGGCCCGCACCAGCCGGCGCAGCGCACCGGACCGGAGGTGGGCGTAGTGGCCGTCGTCGTCGGCCTGCCGGTGGTCCAGCCGCAGGTGGCCCGTCCCGCGCAGGTCGACCAGCGACTCACCGCAGTCGTTCTGAGCGACCGCGGCGACCCGGGCGTCCGAGAGCGTGATGATCTCTGTCACGCTCAAAGAGTCTCGGACGGCCCTGCAGATCCTCTGCAAGTTGTCTGCAAGCCGCCCACCAGGGCCTTCGCGGACGCCCACCGGGACGCCCGCGGACGGTACGGACTACTCGGCGTCCGCCGCCGGTTCCGTCGTCCCGCAGCCCAACTCCCGGAAGACCGCGTGTGCTTCGGCCCGGGCCGAGCGCGCCGCCGCCGCGTCCCCCTGTGCCTCCCACACCTCGGCCAGGTCCCGGACGGTACGTGCCCGCCACAGCGGCAGCCGCAGGGTCTGCCAGGCCGACAGCGCCCGCTCCAGCGGCTCCCGGGCGCCGTCCGGATCACCGGCCGCCAGATGCCACTCGCCCAGGGTGCGCAGGACGAGCGCCTCGCCGAACCGGTCCTGGCGTTCGCGGGCGATCTCCAGGCACCGCCCGAGCCGCTCGCGTGCCTCGTCGAGACGCCCCAGCCGCAACTCCGTCTTGGCCAGCGACTGTTCGGTGTACATCACCCCGAACGTGTCCCGCAGACCGGCGAAGATCCGCAGCGCCTCGTGCAACAGCCGCTCGGCGTCCGGGAGTCGGCCCTCGGCCCGGTGGCACAGGGCCAGCGATCGCAGGGTCAGCGCCTCCCCGTTGCGGTCGCCATCCGCGCGGTACAGCTCCAGCGCCCCCGCCAGCACCTGCCTGGCCTGCGCGCCCCGTCCCTGCTCCCGGTGCACATAGCCGATGCCGTACAGCACCCGGGCCCGGGCGCCCCGGTCACCCGACTCCCCGTACAGGCCGAGTGCAGCGTTCAGCAGCTCCAACGCCTCGGCGTACCCGGCCTGTTCACGCCGGGCCGTCCCCATCCCGGCGAGCGCGAGCGCCGCGCCCTCCGGTACGTCGCCGTGTGCCTCGAACAGGTGCAGGGCCTTGCCGAAGAAGGTGTACGACTCCTCGAACTCGTCTTGTTCGTAGCGCAGTTGGCCCAGTCCCGCGAGCAGCCACGCCTCGCCCTCGCCGTCCCCGCTGCGGTGTACGGCGGCCATGGCCGCGGCGTGCGAGCGGGTCCAGGCGTCGAACTGGTTGTACAGCGCGGCCGAGCTCGCGATCAACGCGCCGGCCAGGTCGCGGGCGGCGCGGTCCATACCGTTGTCCGCGCAGTACTCCACCGCCGCGAGCAGACAGGCCTGTTCGGCGGCGAACCAGGACGCGGGGCGTCCGAGCAGCTCCTCCTCCGTCTCCGCGTCGAGGGCTCGTACGGCGGCCGGCTCGGGGAAGTAGCGGCCGGCCGCGCCCGGGCCTTGGGCCGCCGCTTTCCTGGCCAGCCCCAGCCAGGAGGCCACGAGCCGCAGCACGGCCGCCCTGCGCTCCTCGGCGCTCTCCTCGGACAGACAGTGTTCCCGCGCGTGTTCCCGGGCCAGGTCATGGATGCGATACCGGCTGCGTCCCGTGTCGTCGACGCCGATCACATCGATGAAGTGGCAGTCGACCAGCCGCTCCACCGCCTCCTCGGCCTCCAGTGTGCCGATGTCCAGCAGTGGGGCGGCGATCCAGGCCGCGAAGTCCGGCAGGTCGAACAGGGCCAGTCGGCGCAGAGCCTGCCGCTCCGACAGGTCGAGGTCGGCGTATCCGAGCTCAAGGCTGGTGCGCAACTCCAGGTCTCCGGCGCGCAGTTCGTTGAGCCGGCTGCGCTGGTCGCGCAGTCGTCGGGCGAGCCGGCCGGGCGCCCAGTGCGGGCGGGCTGCCAGCCGGGCGCCGGCGATGCGCACGGCCAGCGGCAGCCGCCCGCACAGCGAGACGATCTCGGCCGCCCGCTCCGGTTCGGCGTCCGTACGGTCCCGCCCGGCCACCCTGCGCAGCAGTTCGAGCGCCTCCGCCTGGTCGGGCACGGCCAGGTCGAGGTGGGCGGCGCCCTCCAGCGCCACCAGCCGGCGCCGGCTGGTGACGAGCACCGCGCAGCCGGGGCCCGGGGGCAGCAGGGGCCGTACATGCGCCTCGCCGGCCGCGTTGTCCAGGATCAGCAGGACGCGCCGGTGACCGATGAGCGTGCGGTACAGCCCCGTCAGCTCCTCGACCGAGGTCGGCAGGTTCTCGGGGTCGGCTCCCATGGCGCGCAGCAGCCTGGCCAGGGCGTCGGCGGGCTGCAGCGGGGCGGTGTCCCCCGCGCGCAGGTCCACGAACAGGCGGCCGTCCGGGAAGAGCGCGGACATACGGTGGCCGACGTGTACGGCGAGCGCGGTCTTGCCTGTTCCGGAACGGCCGGAGAGCACGCCGATCGGTGAGGCGGTGCGGCCGGTCTCGTCGACCTTGCTCAGCAGCGCGGAGGCCCAGTCGATCTGCTCGGAGCGGCCCACGAAGTCGGCTATGTCCGGCGGGAGATGAGACGGCGCGGGTCTCGGCGGGGCACTGGACGCGCCGCGCGTCGCGCCCGGCGACGGCTTCGGCGGCCTCGGCTGCTCCCGCCCCGTGCGCTGCGGCCCCGCGTCGCCCGAGAGCTTCGCGTCGTTGGTCAGTACCGCCTGGTGCAGGGCCTGCAGTTGCGGTCCGGGATCGATGCCGAGTTCCTCGCGGAGGATCGCGCGGCCCTCCTGGTAGGTGCGCAGGGCGTCGGAGACCCGGCCGGTGCGGACCAGCGCGGTCATCAGCTGGCCGCGTGGCCGCTCCCGCAGGGGGTTGGCGGCGACGTGCGCGAGCAGGGGGGCGATGGTCCGGTCCGCGCCGCCCAGGTCCAGGCGCAGGGCGAAGGACTCCTCCTGGGCGATGAGCCGCAGTTCCGCAAGCCGGGCGGCCTCGATCCGGGCGAACGACTGGGCCAGCCCTTCCAGTGCCTCCGGGCCCCGCCACAGGCCCAGCGCCTCGGACAGCAGGTCGGCGGCCTCCTCGGGACGGCCGTCCGCGGCCGAGGCCCGGCCGGAGGCGAGGAGATCCTCGAAACGGCGGGCGTCGATCTGTGACGGTTCCAGGTCGGCGACATAGCCGGGCGGTCGAGTCCGGACGACCGCGGCCGGGGTGACCTGGGCCAGTGCGCGACGCACGGCGGAGACATGGGTGGCCACCAGGGCGCCCGCGGTGGCCGGTGCCCGCTCGTCCCAGACGCAGTCCACGAGCCGCTCGGTGGAGAGCACCTCACCGAGGTGGACGACCAGCGCCGACAGGACCGCGAGGGGTCTGACACCGCCGAGCGGAGCCCGCCGGTCGCCCTCCCACACCTCCACCGGACCGAGCAGCCGCACTTCGAACATCGCTCCCCGATCGCCGTACCGTCCGCCCCGCGGAACAGGGTAAAAGATATCGGCGATCACGTGTTCGGCACGGCGGCGGCCGGGCAGCCGTGACCGGATCCGGTCGATGCGGCCAACCGGTTCCGTTCCCCCGCGACCACGCGGCGGACAGAGCCTGTCGGCCTGCCGCCGACAAGGATCGGCGCCCCTCCCTCCTCCCATTGGTTGGCTGGATTCCGACGCTCGGCGAGTGGCGTGGTGTGCAGGTAGGACGGCTCTCCCGACGTCGCCGTATGACCGTCGGTGAAACAAAAGAAACCCGAGATCCGAGCGCATACGGATGGGGCCCGTGAGGCGTCAACGGGTCGAGAAGAACACGTCCGTTCGACAGCAGCCCCGGGAGGCGCCCCATGCACCGCTGGACCTTGGCCCTGCTGACCGCCGGTCTGCTGGCCGCGACGGCCACTGGCTGCGCGGATGACACCGCGGCGGTCCCCGGTGCCGCCCTTCCCGGTACCGCCGTTCCCGGTGCCGCCGACGCCGGCCCACGCCGGGCCACGGGCGACTCCCGGGAGACGCTGGCGCTCGCCGAGCAGCTCCTCATCAAGGAGTGCATGGAGAAGCAGGGGCACGAATACTGGGTCGAGCCGTCCAGGCCCGACGACGTCTCGACCCGGTTCCCCTACGCCGTGGACGACCCCGCATGGGCCGAGGCCCACGGCTACGGCACCGACCTGCGGCGCGACCGGGAGGCCGAGGTCCGGCGCAATCCCAACCAGCGCTACTTCCACTCCATGTCGGCGAAGGACCGGGCCGTCCTGGTGAGCGCCCTCAACGGGGCGCGGCCACAAGGGCTTTCGGCCCGGCTGCCGGGCGGCATGCAGGTCTCCCACAGTGACCAGGGCTGCCAGGCCACCGCCGACCGAAAGCTGTACACCGACCTCCAGGCCTGGTTCCGGGCCACCAGGGTCACCGACAGCCTCGCCGCCATGCGCGTCGGTCTCGTGACGGACGACAAGCGCTACAAGGCCGCCGTCGAACCGTGGGCCCGTTGCATGCGCGACCAGGGATACGGATACCCGGGCCCCGCGGAGGCCCGCGCCGCGGCCACCCAGCCTGCGGATCCGTGGCCGCACGCCAAGGAGGTACGGCTGGCCTCGGCCGAGGCGGCCTGCGCCGCCTCCAGCGGCCTGTCGACCGTGGCGAAGTCCCTGGACACCGAGTACCGGGACAAGCTGCGGCGGCGCTACCCCCAGGAGACGGCCGATCTCGCGCGTCTCAAGCGCGAGGCACTGCCCCGGGCCCGCGCGATCGTCGCCCGCGGCGACTGAGCCGGCCCGCTCCCCCAAAAGACCCCCACGGCCGCCGAGCCGTGGGCGAACCATCCCCGCTCAGCACGAACAACGAACAGCCGACCAACGAAATGAGGAACACCATGTCCGTCAAGCGCCTCTTCACCGTCGCGGCCTCCGCCGCCGCCGTCGCCGCCCTCTTCTCCCCGCTCTCCAGCGCCAGCGCACTGGACGCGGGATCGCAGGGCACCAAGTCCGCCCAGCTCGCCTCCGCGGACGGCTACCTGCACGTCTACACCCAGCCCTACGGCGGCGGCCGGGAGTGCAAGTGGGCCGGCAACTCCGACAACTGGGGCAGCTGCCGCAACCTGACCTCCGACATCTGGAACAACGGCTACGCGGGCGGCCTGGACGCGGTCGACCTTTACACGGCCCCCAATGCCGGCGGCGCGCACGCCTGCATCAGCCAGGGTGACCGCTGGTGGGACACCACCACCAACAACTACCACTTCACCTACGGCGCGGGCCTTTCCCAGTTCGGTGCCAGCGTCAACAACAACATCTCCTCGCACCGCTGGGTCGACTACTGCAGCCAGGGCTGAGGCTCAGCGAGCGCGCCCCGGTACTCCCGTTGACGGGCGTACCGGGGCGCTCGGCGATCACCACTGACCAGCCGCCCGGCCACCGAGGCGATTCCGCCTGCCAGAAGCCGCCTTGGGCTCTTTCCCAAGTCAGCGGGGCCTGATCAGACCGTCGGGCCGGTCGACCGATCATCGGCTGTGGGCCCGCCGAGCCGACCTGACGCCCGTGCGGCGAGGGCGCGTAGCCCGTCGTACGAGGGCGTGCCGGGCTCCGCCGTCCAGACGACGAGTTCCTGATCGGAAGCGCTGCCGCAGGTGAAGGTGTCCCTGTCGAGGACGAGTTCGCCGACGAGGGTGTGGTGGAACCGCTTCGTTCCCTGGCCGCGCGACGCCACGCGACTGTTTCCCCACCAGCGCCCGAAGTCCTTGTCCCGCACGGAGAGTTCACCGACCAGGCTGGTCAGCCGCGGGTCGTCCGGGTATGCGGCGGCGGTCGTACGCAGATGCGACACGCAGCCACGGCCAGCAGCCCGCCAGTCCTCGTGGAGCGTCCGCATGGAGGGGTTGGAGCTGCTCGACGACTTCGTCCCTGCACAGGCCGGGAACCCGCCGGCCACCGGTGTCGGGCAGGCCGACTGTGCACGGGCTCACCTCGTTCCTCAGCAGCTTGAGGAACTGTCCCAGCTCGTTCAGATGCGCGTCGCCGGTCATGTCGGCCAGTGTCGCACCGCTCGGTCCGGACAAGGGGGGTATGAATCCGTCCCCTGGATAAGCGATACCCGGCGTGGAATTCTCCCCTTTGCGGCTCCCCTCGAAGGCTGCAGGGTCAATGGCGTGTTCGGTGATCAGGGGCGGCCCACGGAGAGCTTCCACCCGAGCGAGCGGGACGGCCCGCCCCGGGTCAGGATTGCTTTTGCACGTCACCGATATCGCGTATGTCCATGCCGCAGGCGGAGGAGGCGAGTGAGCACAGTGCGAACGGACGTCGCCTTCGTCGGCCATGGCCTGACGCCGACCGGCCACCTGCCCACGGTCAGGGCCCGGTGGTTTTCCGCGATCCCGTCGCCCGCGCAGGCCTGCTCCGCGCGGCCGAGGCCCTTGGCGAGCTCGGCCTGCTCGAACGCGTCATGCCCGAGGAAGTCGACGAAGACGCACCGGACCGTCTCCGGCAGGGGCACGAGTGCCACCTCACCGCACCCGGTCCGCACCTGCGCCGTGAGAACGCGTGGGTGCCGCGCGGAGTCGACCGGATCGCCCGGTCCGGCTCCTTCGCCGCAGTCGAGATCCTCGCACCGAGCCCGCTGCTGATGATCGCGGGCAGCGAGGCCACCACGGCCCGTGCCGGCCGAACGGCCGTCGAAAGCGCCGGGATACCGGCGGGGCTCCCGCCGAGCGCACCTCGTTCTTCGGCGAGCCCCCGTCCCGGCACCCGGGCCGAGACCGAGCGGCCCGAATCCCCCCGCACACACGCTAGGAGCACCACCTCATGTCCGAACGGAAGAAGTTCGCGCCGCCGGCGATCCAGGAGTTCGCCCCCAAGCTCGCGGAGGTGACCGACACCGTCCTGTTCGGCGACATCTGGGAGCGGCCGGGTCTGTCCCCGCGCGACCGCAGCCTCGTCACCGTCACCGCTCTCGCCGCCCTGTACCGAACCGACCAGCTCGGCTTCCACCTCGGCAAGGCACTGGAGAACGGCGTGACCAAGGACGAACTGGTCGAGGCCATCACCCATCTGGCCTTCTACGCCGGATGGCCCAACGCAATGACCGCGATGACCCAGCTCAAGGAGATCGTGGAGAAGTCCGACCAGTCCGACCAGTCCGACTGATACTCCTCCGACCGAACACACCCCCACATTCCGGGCTCTCCCTACATCGTCGCCGCGTGGCCCGGCGGCAGCATCACACCGGACACCACCTGGCTCGAACACGTCCCGGACGACGACTACAACGGCCCGCGCGTCAGCACCCGTACCCGCCCCTGACGCCACGAGGGGCCTGAAGGAACTGGAAGCCATCATGCGAGCAACCATCATTCACGCGCCCGGGGACATCCGGGTGGAGAACGCCCCGGAGCCGAAGATCGTGGCGCCCACGGACGCGGTCATCCGCACGGTTGCCACCTGTGTGTGCGGATCCGACCTGTGGAGCTACCGCGGCGTCAACCCGGTCGACAAGCCGCAGCCGATCGGCCACGAATACGTCGGCGTCGTCGAAGAGGTCGGCAGCGACGTCTCGACCGTGAAGCCCGGCCAGTTCGTCATCGGCTCCTTCATCGCCTCCGACAACACCTGCCCGATCTGCCGGGCCGGCTACCACACCTCCTGTCTGCACCGGGACTTCCCCAACGGCTGCCAGGCCGAGTACGTCCGCGTCCCCCTCGCCGACGGCACCCTGGTCGCCACCCCGGAGCAGCCGGCGGAGGAGCTGATCCCCAGCCTGCTGACGCTCTCCGACGTCATGGGCACCGGCTGGTACGCCGCCAAAGCGGCCGAGGTCAGGCCCGGTTCGACGGCCGTGGTCGTCGGTGACGGCGCGGTGGGCCTGTGCGGGGTCATCGCCGCCAGGGAACTGGGCGCCGAGCGCATCATCGCCATGAGCCGGCACGAGTCCCGGCAGAAGCTGGCCCTGGAGTTCGGCGCGACCGACATCGTCGCCGAACGCGGCGAGGAAGGCGTGGCCCGCGTCAAGGAACTGACCAACGGCATCGGCGCCGAGTCCGTCCTCGAATGCGTGGGCACCCAGCAGTCCATGCACCAGGCCCTGCAGTCCACCCGCCCCGGCGGCAACGTCGGCTTCGTCGGCATGCCGCACGACGTGCGGATCGACGGCCAGGAGCTCTTCTTCTCCCACGTCGGTCTGCGCGGTGGTCCCGCCCCCGTGCGCGCCTACCTTCCCGACCTGATCGAGCGCGTCGTCGGCGGCCGTATCAACCCGGGCAGGGTCTTCGACCTCACCCTGCCCCTGGACGAGGTCGCGGAGGGTTACAAGGCCATGGACGAGCGCCGTGCCATCAAGGCATTGCTACGCCCGTGACCTGAGGCCCATGCGGGTGGTGGGTGCTGGTCGACGGCGCCCAGCACCGCCGGCTGGTGGCACATGGCCACGCCGGCCATGAGGGGCAGATGACCGAGCCGATCCCGGTGGAAGCCGCCGCCGTCGAGCCACCACCGACCGCCAGTCACGCACAGGAGTAAGCACCATGCTCGGTCTCGAACTCGTGGTCGTCCTGGGTGCGGCTGTCCTGGTGGGCAACGTTCTCGGACGGCGCTTCCACGTCGCGCCGCCCGTCGTGCTGCTCGTCGTGGGTGCGCTCATCGGCCTCGTCCCGGCCGTCCGCCAGACCCAACTCCCTCCCGAAGTAGTGCTGTTGCTCTTCCTTCCGGTGTTGCTGTACTGGGAGAGTCTGACCACGTCGATGCGGGAGATTCGTACGAACCTGCGCGGCATCGTCCTGCTGAGCACGGTCCTCGTGATCCTCACCGCGGGGGCTGTGGCGGTCGCCGGGCACGCGCTGGGACTGCCGTGGGGACCGGCGTGGGCCCTGGGCGCGGCCGTCGCTCCCACCGACGCCACGGCGGTCGGCGCTCTGGCCGGATCACTCCCTCGACGTCAGATCACCGTGCTGCGCGCGGAGAGTCTCGTCAACGACGGCACCGCACTGGTCATCTACGGCCTGGCGGTCGGTATCACCGTCGGCGAGGAACATCTGACACTGCCGCACGTCGGAGCGCTGTTCCTCCTGGCCTACGGCGGAGGGGCCGCGGTCGGAGTGGCGGTCGCCTGGGTCAACATGAACCTGCGACGCCGACTGGACGATCCCCTGCTGGGCAACCTCGTCATGATCCTGGCGCCGTTCACGGCGTATCTGCTGGCCGAACAGATTCACGCCTCCGGTGTCCTCGCGGTCGTCGTGAGCGGTCTGATCATGGCCCAGGTGGCTCCGAGTCTCATTCGCGCCGATCACCGCCGTCAGGCACTGGCCTTCTGGCCGCTGGCCACCTTCATCATCAACGGCGCCCTGTTCGTCCTGGTCGGAGTGGAACTGCAGTACGCGCTGCGCCATCTGAGCCGATCCGACCTCCGACATGCCCTGGTCGCGGTCGGAGCGATCAGCGTGGTCCTGGTCGCGGTCCGGTTCGTCTTCCTGTTCTCCTCCGCCTACCTGATCCGCGTGATCGACCGGCGTCCCGAGCAGCGGCTGCGGAGAATGAGCGACCGCGCACGAGTGGTCAGCGGCCTGGCGGGATTCCGGGGCGCGGTGTCGCTGGCCGTGGCGCTCTCCGTACCGGAGAACCTCGACTCGGGCGAGCCGTTCCCCGGACGGGCGTTCATCGTCTTCGTCACCTCGGGCGTCATCGTCGTGACCCTCGTGGTGCAGGGGCTGCTGCTACCGGGCGTGGTGCGCTGGGCCCGGCTGCCGCACGACACGTCCGTCGACGAGGAGCAGGTCCTCGCCGAGACGACGGCGACCGAGGAAGCCATCAAGGCGCTGCCCCGGCTCGCCGCCGAGCAGGGGACCACTCCGAAAGTCGTGGAGTGGCTGCGCCAGGAGTACGAGGCCAACCTGGCGACCGCACGAGCGAGGGGTGCGGGCGCCCACGACGATCCGGCCCTGCTCCACAACCGCCACTACACCGAGCTCCGCCTCGCTCTCATCGCCACAAAGCGCGCGACCGTCGTCCGCCTGCGCGACGAGTCGCGGATCGACGACACCGTGCTACGCCGGCTCCAGGCGGCCCTGGACAACGAAGAGGTCCGGTTGGCCGGAGGCGAGCAGGTGGAGTAGGCCGCTCGCGGTATCCGCCCTGCCGACGCGAGCCCCACGAGAAGGAATCCCGCTGCCATGTCCTCCAGCCTCATCGATGTCCACGCCCACCTGCTTCCCGACTTCTACGTCCAGCAGGCGACCTCGGCCGGCCATGCCCACCCCGACGGCATGGGCGGCTGGCCGTCATGGTCCGTACAAGCCCACCTCGACCTGATGGACCGCAACGGCATCGAGACCGCGATGCTGTCCATGTCCTCCCCCGGCGTGCACTTCGGCGACGACAGGGCGGCACGCCTCCTGGCCCGGCGCGTCAACGAGTACACCGCCGAACTGACCCGGGACCACCCGGGCCGCTTCGGCAACCTCGTGTCACTTCCGCTGCCGGACGTCGACGGTGCGTTGGAGGAGATCGCCTTCTCCTTCGACGAACTCGGCGCCGACGGCGTGGCGTTGATGACCCACACGCACGGGGTGTACCTGGGCGACCAGCGCCTCGACCCGGTCTTCGCGGAGCTCGACCGGCGGCGGGCGGTGGTCTTCCTGCACCCCACCTCGCCCGTGTGCTGGGAACAGTCGGCGCTCGGCAGACCGCGTCCGATGGTCGAGTACATCTTCGACACCGCCCGAACCGTCACGGACCTGGTGATGGCGGGCGTCCTGACGCGTCACCCGAACATGCGGGTGATCGTCCCGCACTGCGGCGGCGCGATTCCCGTCCTGGCCGACCGCGTCAACGAGTTCATGAGGCTGTTCGTGCCCGCGGAGAAGTCGCCCACCCAGGACGCGGTGCAACAACTCCGCGGCCTGTACTACGACATGGCGGGCACGGCCTTCCCACGCCAGGTCCCCGCACTGCTGAAGCTCGTCGACACTGACCGCGTGCTCTTCGGCAGCGACTACTGCTGGACGCCCGCGCCGCTGGCCGACGCCCACATCGCGGCGATCGACGCGGCCGAACCACCGGCGCGGGACACGACATGGCGCTCGCTCACGACGGCGAACGCCAAGCGCCTGTTTCCGCGGCACTGACAGCAACGAGTCGGCAGCAACGAGGAGGAAGAATGCACACCCGAACGCTCGGACGCGACCTGCGTGTCTCCGCCATCGGTCTCGGCGTCATGGGAATGTCCCAGAGCTACGGCCCCAATCCCGGCGATCGCACCGACATGATCGCCGTACTGCGTGGCGCCGTGGACCGCGGAGTCACCTTCTTCGACACCGCGGAGGTGTACGGCCCCTACGTCAACGAAGAGCTCCTGGGAGAAGCGCTCGCCCCGGTGCGAGACCAGGCAGTGATCGCCACCAAGTTCGGATTCCGTATCGAGAACGGCGCCTCCGTCGGACTCGACAGTCGGCCCGAGCAGATCCGAGCCGTCGCCACGGCCTCCCTCAAACGGCTCAGGGTCGAAACGCTCGACCTCTTCTACCAGCACCGCGTCGATCCGGACGTGCCGATCGAAGACGTCGCCGGAGCCGTGGGCGAGCTCGTGCAGGAAGGCAAGGTGCGCTGCTTCGGGCTTTCCGAGGCCAGTGCGCGGACCATCCGCCGCGCCCACGCGGTCCACCCGGTGACGGCGGTCCAGAGCGAGTACTCGCTGTGGACCCGGGACCCCGAACACGAGGTTCTGCCGACCTGCTCGGAACTCGGCATCGGATTCGTACCCTTCAGCCCGCTCGGCAAGGGGTTCCTGACCGGGACGGTGGACGCCACCACGCCGTTCACCGCCGACGACGTCCGCACGAACATCCCACGGTTCACAGCCGAGAACCGGGCAGCGAACCAAGCACTCGTCGACCACGTCACCCTGCTCGCGCGGGCCAAGGACGCCACACCGGGCCAGGTCGCGCTCGCCTGGCTGCTCGCACGGCACCCGTCGGTCGTTCCGATCCCCGGAACCCGGCGCACCGCACGCATCGAGGAGAACATCGGCGCCACCCGACTGCCCCTCTCCGCCGACGAACTCGCCGACCTCAACGGACTCGCCGACCGCATCGGAGTACAGGGAAACCGCTACAACGAGCACCACATGTCCCTGGTCGACAAGTAGCCCCAGCCCATCCGTCTCACCTCCTCCCGTTCCTCTCCCGTGCCCCTCCTTCTCCCTTCCCTCGACGACTGAGGAACCCCTTCATGCGCATCGACACACACGCACACGTCTACCCCAGCGACTACCTGGACTTCCTGGCGGATTCCGGCGTCGCCACCACCGGCGGCCAGCGCGGGCTCGGTGCCGACGACACCGACAAGGACCTTGAGGTCCGTTTCTCCCTGATGGAACGGGCCGGTGTGGACCGGCAGGTGATCTCGGCCTCGCCCCTGACGGGCGCACTGCCGGATCCGGAGCGGGCCGCCACAGCCGCACGCATGATCAACGACCGGTACGTCACCCTGGTGGACCGCCACCCCGACCACTTCCTGGCCTTCGTCGTGCTTCCGCTGCCGCACGTCGACGCGGCCTTGGCCGAACTGGACCGCGTCCTCGACGCGCCGGGGGTGATGGGCGTGGCCCTGACCACCTCGGCCGCGGGCCGTGCGCTGACCGACCCGGCCTTCGCACCGGTGTGGCAGGAACTCGACCGCCGCGGCACCGTGATGTACCTCCACCCCGCCGGGGACGGCGTCGCCTCCCCGCAGATCACCGACCACCACCTCACCTGGATGGTCGGCGCGCCCGTGGAGGACACCGTCGTAGCGGCCCAGCTCATCACCCGTGGGTTCGTCACGCGCTACCCCCATGTGCGCATCCTCAACTCCCACTTCGGCGGCGCCTTGCCCATGCTGCTGGAGCGGTGGGACAACCTTGCCCACTTCGAGGCACCCGAGGCTCCCCTCCCGCCGAGCCAGGCGGCACGCCGGATGTGGTACGACACCGTCGCCCACAGCTCCCAGACGGCACTGCGAGCCGCGGTCCAGGCGGTCGGCGCGGACCGACTCGTCCTCGGCAGCGACTTCCCGTACCAGAGTGGCGAGCACTACCTCGACACCGTCGCCTACATCGAACGGGCCGGCCTCGACGCAGAGGACACCCAGGCCGTCCTGGCCGGCAACGCCGAAGCACTTCTCGGACTGGCCTGACCCTCGGGACTGTCGAGACCTGGGTCGATGGAGTCAGCGGGAGTCCGGAGGCATGTCGGCCCCGGGGACGTGTTCCTGCGGTAGGCGCAAGGTGAACGTCGCGCCCCTGCCCAGGCCGGCGGATTCCGCCGTGATGTCTCCGCCGTGGGCCCGGGCGATCCCCCGGGCGATGGTCAGACCGATGCCACTGCCACCGGCAGCAGCGGGTCGGCCGGGACGCCCAAGGCGTTCGAAGCGATGGAAGATGCGTTCGAGGTCGGGCGCGGCGATGCCGATGCCGTCGTCCATGACGCGGACGATCACGTGGCGTACGGGAGCAGCTTCGGTGTGCACGGACAGCACTACCCGTCCGTCCGGATCGACTGCGGCCAGTGCGTTGCCCAGCAGGTTCACCAGGATCTGCGTGATCCGGTCCGGGTCGCAGAACGTGCCGACGGGTGTGTCCGCGTCCACGGCCAGGGCTACCGTCTGGTCGTCGTACTGGGGGCGCAGTCGCTCGGCTGTCCTCCGGGCCAGCATGGCAACGTCGGCGGGCTCGCGGTGGAGGTCGAAGGCGCCCTCCTCCGACCGGGACAGGCTGGAGAGGTCACCGGCCAGGCGCTGCAGCCGGTCGAGGTCGTCGGCGAGGGAGGCGAACATCGCCTCGTCGGGGGTGAAGATGCCGTCGGCGATGCCCTCGATCTGGCCGCGGAGGATGGTGATGGGGGTGCGCATCTCGTGGGCGACCTCGGAGATCAGCCGGGCGCGGCGGCGTTGGGTGTCGGCGAGGGCTGCCGCCAGCGTGTTGACGTCCTGGACCAGCGCTGCCAGGCCCGGCTCGCTGGGGAGTTCGAGGACGTCGTCGTAGTGTCCCTCGGCGAGCCGACGCGTGGCGGCGCGCACCCTGTCGAGGGGGCGCAGCAGAAACCGGGACAGGGCGAGGGAGGCCGGGAAAGCCGCGGCCCCTCCGAACAAGAGGCCGATCCGCAGGACCACGTCGCCCTCGATGTCGTCAAAACCGAGCCACACCTCGATCAGCGCACTGATCGCCGCCATGGCCACCAGAGCCAGGAGAAGGACCATGACGTGCGAGAGCACCAGCCGGTCACGCAGCGACATCCGCTGCTCGATTCGGCGCAGCCGCACACGAGATCGGCGGTAGGCCGGGAAGCGGGAGAACGGCATCGACAGGTGTCCTTCCTGGCCGTTGGCTAGGCGGGGCGTCCGACGAACCGGTAGCCGATGGTGCGGACGGTGCCTACGAACCGAGGTGCGCTCGCCTCGTCGCCCAGCGCGCGCCGCAGAGTACGGATGTGTACGTCCACGACGCGCTCGTCGCCGAAGAAGTCCTCGCCCCACACCTGGGCCAGCAGGCCGCGCCGAGTGAAGACCCGCCCGGGGACACGGGCCATCGCGAACAACAGGTCGAAGTCGAGGGCGGACAGCTCCACCGTCCGGTCGGCATCGACCCGCACGGTCCGTGTCTCGGGATCGACAGTCAGTCCGTCGAAGCGCAGCACGCCGTCCTCGTGGTCCGCCTCGGACCGGCTGTCGGTGCGCCGCAGGATGGCGCGTACGCGCAGGGCCAGTTCGCGGGGGCTGAACGGCTTGGTGACGTAGTCGTCGCTGCCGGTGGTGAAGCCGATCAGCCGGTCGACCTCCTCGTCACGGGCGGTGAGCATGATCACCGGGATCTGGCTCGCCTCCCGGATGCGGCGCAGGACCTGGAAACCGTCCAGGCCCGGAAGCATCACGTCGAGTACCACGAGGTCAGGTCGGTCACGGGTGACCGACCGCAGGGCGGACGGTCCGTCCGCGGCCTCGACGACGCGGAACCCGTCCGCCTCCAGGTAGCCGCGCACGGTCATGCGGATCTTGGGCTCGTCGTCGACGACCAGAACGCGCTGCGTACTCATCGTGCTCGCTTTCCATCGCCGAGGTGGGATGAGGGAGAGGAAGGAGGCAGCCATGGCCGCGGTTCACCGGCGGCGTGGAGGCAGCGGGCCTCGAATGCAGCCAGCGTACGGTGTCCGTCGTGAGCGGCGACGCATTGCGGGCCGGCCTCACCAGCGAGCGCCACGCCGCCGGGTCACCGGGTCACCGAGCGACTCGATGACGGGCAGATCACGCACCGGCTTCCCGGTCCTCCGTGTCGCGTTCGCCCGACCGGGCGAACGCCATCTCCGTCGATGGCCTCCCCCGTCGGCCGGCGCCGGCCTTCGCGCAGAGCCCGTCCGCGCCCGCGCCCCTTGGCGGGGCAGCGGGCGGCGGGCCGGGCCGGCGTACGGTCGCGGTTCAGCGAGAGCCGGAGCGGCGTATGCGCGCCTTCAGCTTCGGGAACTGCTCAAGGGCGTTGTCCCGCTCCAGAGCGATCCGCCCGCGCCGGCTGTAGATCTCGCCGACGGTCGGCTCGGGGTCGCCCGTCCTGAGATTCGGCAGGCTGCCCTTCAGGAAGGGCATCGTCTCGACGTTGTCGGCCGCGTAGAGGTGGCGGGTCGCCGGCCAGTCGCTGCCGAACATGATGTGGCTGTCGGGCACCAGCGACGACAGCGGCTGCAACTGCGCGGCGGTGAACGCCTGTGCGTTGTCGAAGTACATTCGCTTCATGTACGTGAGGGGGCCTTCGGGCAGCACCTCGTTGAAGGGCGGGAAGGCCGAGTGCCGGGTCGCGAGCCGGAAGGCCAGGAACGGCAGTGCCCCGCCGCTGTGGGTGAAGTGCCAGCGGATGTTCGGGTAGTCCCGCAGGACACCGTTGTAGATCAGGCTCGTCATGGCACGGGTCGCGTCGAAGTTGTACTCGAAGACGTTGTTCCCGGCCGGGATGTCGGGACCGAAGCACAGCTTGGGAGCCGGGTTGTTCTCCGGACCCGTCGGGTGGACGTAGACGTAGGCATGGCGGTCATTGAGGATCTCGTACAGAGGCGCGAACGAAGGGTCCCCGAGGTAGGTGCCCTTGTAGTTGGTGAGCAGGCAGATGCCGTCGAGGTCCAGCTCCCCGAGCGCGCGGTCCACCTCGGCCACCGAGCCCTCGATGTCGGGCATCGGGGTGACCGCGAAGATCCCGAACCGGTCACCTCGGGTCCGCACGAGGTCGCGGGCGTAGTCGTTGACCGCGCGGGCGGTCGCGCGCCGGTCGTCGACGGGGCCGACAGTGACCTGGAGGTCGCCGAACGACAGGACGCTGGCCTGGATCCGGTACTGGTCCATGAAGGCCACGTGCCGCTCGACCGACCAGGGACCGTACGCCCCGGTGATGGCGCCGAGGAGGCCGTAGCGCTTGAGGTAGTCGTTGTACACGTCGGGCGAGTAGTGCGCGTGGGTGTCGATACGCCAGTTGCCCTTCGGCAGTCCGTGGCCGGACGATGCCACCTCCGGACTGGCCATGGCAGCAGGCATCGTGGTCGCGGCAGCCGTGACGAGTGCCGCGACCGATGCTCCTTCGATCATCCTTCGACGCGAGATGTTCCGTCGCAGATTCATTTCGGTTCTCCTCTTCATTCCGTTGTGCGAGTCGGTTCGTCTGTGTGTGTGCTGCGTGCGTGTGGCTGCGTGCGTGTGTGCGTGCGTCACGACGCCGTCGCCAGGCCGGTAGGGGCCCGCGCGGAAGGGCGATGGTCCTCGCCGATGCGGAGACCGCTCTCTCCCGGGTCCGGCGCTCAGGCGTGGGAACCCGCGGCACCGCCGTAGCCGCGTAGGCCGGCGGTTCCTTCACACACCGGGTCATCGCCGAGCTCGTGTCCAGCCGGCTCCATGTGCCTGGTCGGCCTCACACCAGGGGACACGCCGGTCACGACGGACCCGGACAGCGCGGTGCCGACCGCCGAAGTCAGGTGCCGCACAGCGGGGTGGTCGGCGTTGTCCACCGGCGGGACGGGGAGTACGTGCATGACCGCCAGACAACAGCCGCCCCATAAAGCACGTACCACTCGGCGCATGAAGCCTCTGTGAAGCCGATCGCCGCACCGGCGACCGTACCTTCGAGAGCGGACGGCGAGGCTCACTCGACAGGGGCGGCGATGACGGGTCGTCAGGAGCCCGGTCCAGCTGCCCGGACGCGGTTGTTCCCCTCCGTCAGGAGCTTTCGGTGGGACTGCTACCGGGAGTCCTGCGGTGCGTCGGCAGGCCGCAGCGTGGTGAGCCATTGGGTGACGACGGCGTCGATGAAGGCGTCGGTGACCAGGCCGCGGTCGAGGAAGAGCCGGGCGAGGACGGGCCCGTAGAGCAGGGTGAACTCGTCGTCGCTGATCTGGATGCCCGAAGGCTCCAGCAGCTTGTTGAAGCCGACGTAGCGGTCCTCGCCGATGCGGACGAGCGCCCGCGCGCTGTCGGGGTCGTGGTCGGCCTGGGCGGTGACGGCCAGAGCCGCGGCTCGCACGGACGGCACGGTGACGCCGGCGCGCAGGCTCTTCAGCCAGGCGGTGGCCACCTCGCGCACGTCGCTGCCCGGTTCGGGGTAGGTGCCGAGGTCGGGGCCTTCGAGGACGAGGTCGAAGAGCAGCGCGGCTCGGGTGGGCCAGTGCCGGTAGAGGGTCTGGCGGGTGACGTCCGACCGCTCGGCCAGCAGGGCGTAGGTCAGTCCGGCCGGTCCGACCTCGGGCAGCAGTTCTCGCGCGACGGCCAGCACGCGATTGCGGGTGCGCTGTACACGCGGGTTGCCCGGAGTCGGCTGACGGCGGTGGAGGGGCTGCTTCATGCCGCCACCCTACCCACACATCATACGACGCGTGTGATTGACGTCACAGGCGGCAATCATACGCACTGTGTGATAGACCTGAGGGAGTAATCACACGCACTGGATGATTCTCGCGTGTAGACGATTCGAGAGGCAGACACCCATGTCACCCCGCAACCTCACCGCACCCACGTTCGCCCGCACTCGCCTCGGCTCCGGCCCCGGCCTGCTCCTCGCCCACGGCGCCGGCAGCAGCCTGGCCGGCACCTACGGCCCCGTCCTGGAAGCCCTCGCCGCCCGCCACACCGTCGTCGGCATCGACTACCCCGGCAGCGGCGACACCCCCCGCTCCACCACCCCGCTGTCCGTCGACGACCTCGCCGACCAGCTCGTCGCCGCCGCCGACGCTGAGGGCCTCGACCGCTTCGCCGTGTCCGGCTACTCCCTCGGCGGCCCGGTCGCCATCCGCGCCGCCACCCGCCACCCCGAGCGCGTCACCTCATTGGTCCTGACCGCCGCCTTCCCGCACCGCGACAACCGGCTCGCTCTCGCCTCCTCGATCCAGAGCAGGATCGCCGCGTCCGGCGACCGCGAACTGCTCGCCGAGTTCCAGCTCATGGTGGCCCTCGGCACCCAGGCGCTGGAGTCGATGCCGGCCGAGCAACTGCGGCAGACCCTCGGCTACGTCGCCGCCAGTACGGTCGACGGCAGCTCCGAGCAGACCGACCTCGTCGGCCAGGTCGACGTCCGGGACGACCTCGCCGGGATCACGGTCCCCACTCTGGTCGTCTCGACCACCGACGACCGCCTCGTCTCCAGCGCCCTGCACCGCCGGCTCGCCGAGACCATCCCCGGCGCCCAGCTCGCCGAGATCGCCACCGGCCACCTGCCGATGCTGGAGCGGACCGAGGAGTGGCTGAAGCTCATCACCGACTTCCTCGACAAGCACCACGCCTGAACACACACCACGGGCGGCACCACAGGGCCCGGCCCCTCACCCGGACCGCCTCCTGACCACAACTCACCACACGCGAGTACGCGGAGGAACCATGCTCAAGTTCGGCCGACTCGACGAGTCCGTCCACTTCCACGACCAGCAGAAGGAGGAGGCCGGCCCGGTCACCATCATCAACACCTTTGTCGCCCCGGAGGGCAAGGAGGACGAGGTGGTGGCCGCCTGGAAGGACGACGCGGAGTACATGCAGAGGTCGGGGAGCCTCCTCTCGGTGCAGCTGTACCGGGGTACAGCCGGCAGCCGGCTCTTCACCAACGTCGCCGTCTGGAAAACCACCGAGCACCTCCGTACGGCGCTCGGCACACCGGAGTTCGCCTCGCATCTGGCGGGCTACCCTGCCGGAACCGTGGCCTACCCGCACCTCTACCAGAAGTTCGCCGTAGAGGGCGTCTGCGACGGGGAATGACGACCGTCGGCCGGTGCTCGAAGTACCCGGCCCGGTCCGCACGGAGAAGGACTCGGCGGCAGGACGTACGAGGCGTACGAGAGGACGCGGGTCGCTGGTCACCGGCACGGGTTCGTCCCGCTGCCGGTCCGACGGCCGGGACACGGGTCGACGGCGACGGCGGTACCTGGAGCCGTTTCCCAGGTACCGCCGGACGGCCGGCGAAGCCGATCGGCTCCCTCCGGGGAAGCGAAGGTCACCGTGACGCCGCCGGCCCGTCCGCCGGCGCGGCGAGCGCCGTCACACCGCCTCGACGGAGTCCGCCTCGCCACGGACGACCTCCCGCAGACGCTTCTTGTCGATCTTGCCGACCTTTGTCAGCGGCAATTCCTCCACGACCAGCAGGTCTTCCGGGAGCTTGTATCGCGCCACCTGCATCGCGGTGAGGGCGGCACGGACCGATTCGAGGCTCAAGCGGGTCCCCGGCTCGACGACCACGACCGCGCACACCCGCTCCCCCAGGTCGGGGTCGGCCTTCGCGACAGCCGCGACGCGGGCGACACCGGGCAGACGGTAGATCAGGTTCTCGACCTCCTCGGCGGAGATCTTCTCGCCGCCCCGGTTGATGAGGTCCTTGTCCCGTCCCTCGACGACGAGATTGCCCGACGGACGCAGCCGGACGATGTCACCGGTGCGGTACCAGCCGTCGGGGGTGAACGCTCGGGCGTTGTGCTCGGCGGCCCGGTAGTAGCCGCGTGGGGTGTACGGGCCGCGGGTGAGCAGCGCGCCCATCTCGCCGGGCCGGACCGGCTCGTCGGAGGAGTCGACGACGAGGATCTCGTCGTCCGGGCACATGGGGCGCCCCTGTGTCTCGATCTTGAGCTCGTCGGGGTCGTCGGGGCGCGTGTAGTTCAACAGCCCCTCCGCCATGCCGAACACCTGCTGGAGCGTGCCACCGAGCACGGGTTCGGCGCGGCGGGCGACCTCCGGGGCGAGACGGGCGCCTCCCACCTGCAACAGCCGTAGTGCGGGCGGGGCGGGGTGGCGGCCGGAGGCCACCGCGTCGATCCAGCGCTGGACGACGGCCGGTACGGCGGCGGTGGCCGTCACGCCCTCGGCCGCCATGAGGGGCAGCACCTTGGCGGGATCCGGGGTGCGGGCCAGGACGACCCGGCCGCCGTTCATGAGGGTGCCCAGGATGCCGGGGCAGGCCAGGGGGAAGTTGTGTCCGGCGGGCAGGGCCACCAGGTAGACGGAGTCGGCGTCGAGGCCACAGACCTCGGCGCTGCGCCGCGCGTTGTACTCGTAGTCGTCATGGGTACGGGTGATGAGCTTCGGCAGTCCGGTCGTACCGCCGGAGAGCAGGAAGACGGCGATGTCGCCGCTGTCCGGGGCGATGCCGTCGAGCCGGGCCCGTGCGCCGGCCGGGTCGGCGGCCGGTTCGGCCAGGGTGCGCAGGTCCGTGGCGTCGGTACCGGCCGTGTCACCCGCGACGAGCAACAGCCGTACGCTCGGGGTGTCTTCGGCGATCTCCCGTCCCAGGGCCTGGTGGTCGAAGTCGCCGAGTCGGTCCGGTACGGCGATCGAGGTGACCTCGGCATGAGCGGCCAGGTAGCGCAGTTCGTGACCCCGGTGCGCGGGCATCGCCATCACGGGAGCGATGCCCGCCCGCAGACAGGCGAGGGTGAGTGTGACGAACTCCCAGCCGTTGGGCAGCTGGACGAGCATCGCGTCCCCGGACCTGAGACCGCTGTCCAGCAGACGGCAGGCCAATCCGTCTGCCCTGTCGACGAGTTGACGGTATGTCAGACGCGTGTCGCCGTCCACCACGGCCACCTTGTCCCCGTAGGTGTCCGCCCATTCGTGAAGGTACGAGCCGAGCGGCCTGCCACGCCAGTACCCGGCCGCGCGGTAGCGGTCGGCCGCCTCCTCGGGCCAGGGTACGAATCCCTCACGCGTCATCGGATCCTCCTTGATCCCGGGGGTCACGCAGCAGCAGTACGGCGTCGAGCGCGACGAGGTCGCCGTCGGGCAGGACGCGCAAAGGGTTGATCTCGCACTCGGCCACGGCGTCGTCGGCGGCGAGGGAGGCCAGGGCGAGCAGCACGTGGGTGAGTCGCGCGCGGTCGACCGGGGCGGCGCCTCGCGCGCCGAGGAACAGCCTGCGGATGGCGAGCTCGTCGAGCATCGCGTGGGCCTCGTTCTCGGACAGGGGCGCGAGGCGCAGGGAGACGTCGCCGAGGATCTCGGCGGCCGTTCCCCCGGCGCCCAGAGCCAGCACGGGGCCGAAGACCGGGTCCCTGCGTACGCCGACGATGAGTTCGGGACCCGCGGGGGCCATCTGTTCCACCAGCAGCGCGGGGCTCGCGGGCATACGGGCGAGGGCTTCGTCGAGTTCCGCGTGCGTGCGGATGCCGACCTGGACCCCGCCGACCTCCGTCTTGTGCAGGATCTCCGCGTCGAGGATCTTCACGACGACCGAGCCGCCGAGCTCGTCGAGAGCGGCGTGCGCCGCGGCGGGGCCGGCGCACACGCGCCGTACGGGCGTGTTGATGCCCAGGTCGGCGAGGACGCCCTTGGCCGTGTGCTCGTCGACCGGTCCCGGCGGGGGCAGGGCGGGTGCGTCGGAGGCGGTGCGGACCGCCTCCGGTCGAGTGCGCGCGGCCGCGTCCTCGACGAGCGCGCGCACCATCGTCGATCCGGCGGCCGGTGTGGCCGCGCAGGGAATGCCGGCTTCGCCGAGTTCACGGCGGGTCCGCCGCACCTGCTCCACGGGTCCTCCGACGACGGCGACGAGCGGGGTGGCCGTACGGGCGGCGGTCAGGGCGGCCGGGAGGTCCACGGTGGTGGGTTCCAGCAGCCCGTAGACGGCGGTGACATCGATACGGGGGTCCTCCGAGACCCGCTCCACGATCCGCGTGATCGTGGGTGAGGGCCTACCGGTGTCGACGGGGTTGTTCAGATAGGTGAGGGCCGGGAGCAGCTCGCGCAGCTCCTTCACCGTCCGTTCGACCAGCGGGGGAACCTGGATGTCGTGGGAGCGCAGGTCGTCCGTGAGCAGCAGACCGGGTCCGGCCTGGGCGGTGACCAGGCCGACGCCCGCACGGGGATGCGCGGGGAGTCGTACGCGGCTGAGCGCGGTGACGGCGTCGACGAGGTCGCGCTCGTCGTCGACGAGAACGGCTCCGGCCTGGCGCAGGGCCGTCCTGGTCACGCGCCAGGAGGTGGCCAGGGCGCCGGTGTGGGAGCGGGCGAAGTCTCCGATGTCGCTGCGGCCCACGACCAGGGCCACGACGGGGACCCGATCGGTCAGACGCCGTACCGCCTCGGTGAGTCGGCGGCCTTCCGCTGCGGTCTCCACGTGCAGGGCGACGGCCCGTACGCCGTCGTCCTCCGCGAGGTGGTCGAGGACGTCGCCCTGGGTGACGTCCAGGCTGTTGCCGAGGCCGACCCCGAGGCGCAGGCCGACGCCGGCCTCGGCCAGGGCGAACGCCAGCGCGTGGTTCACGCCGCCGCTCGCGGCCACGACCGCCACCGGCCCCGGCTCCAGGTCGGGCGCCCCCGGGACGAAACTGGCCGTGAGCCGTCGGTGGGGGACGAGGAAGCCCGAGGTGTTCGGTCCGAGGACCCGGATGCCGGTGTCCCGTACGACCTCGGTCAACGCCTTCTGGTGCAGCGGACCGTCTCCCCCGGCTTCCGCGAAACCGCCGGCGCACACCAGTGCGGCGCGGGCGCCGACGGCTGCCGCCTCGCGCAGGGCGTCGGCGGTCACGGCCGCCGGAATGCAGGAGACGACCAGGTCGGGTGTGGTGCCGTGGGCCGCTGCGGCCTCGCCGACGGTGGGGAAGAAGCCCCGATCGGGGTCCGGGCGGCCGGAGTTGACCTTCATCACCGGCCCCGGGAAGGAGGCCAGGGAGTCGGCCATCGCCGCGCCGAGCTTCCCGGGCGTGGCCGATGCGCCGAGCACGGCGATGGCTCGGGGGGCGAACAGCGCTTCCAGGGCGGTCAATTGGTGCCTCCGACGAGGTCGGCCCGGCCGGAGAGGACGAGCGTGGTCGCGGTGTCGTCGTCGTACGCGCCGACGACCGCGGCGGGCAGGCCGTGCCCGAGCCGGGCCTCCTCCGCGACCAGTACGCGGGTCAGCGCCGTACCGCCGCGTACACCGACGAGCAGCGCGCCCGCCTCCGCCGTCTCACGCACCTGGTCAAGAGCGAGCGGCAGGCCCTCCTCGGTGTCCGGGGCGTCGATCCACACGCCCGCTCCCGACGGCTGCCCGCTGAACGGGACCATCGGGATGCCGGTGCCGTCGGTCCCGGTCAGGAGGTCGTCGTCGACCGTCACCCGCCGCGAGGGAAGGCGGTACGGCCCGGCGCCGAAAGGCGTCCGCAGGGGCTCCGCATCGTGGCGGCCCCGCCACCACCCGTCGACGCGGTCCACGTACGACGCGTCGCGCACGGCGAGTTTGCCCCGGGGGATGCTGCGGGTGAGGAAGTGGAGGGCGAACTGCGTCGGATCGTCGAGCGTATGGACGTAGCGGCCGAAGTGCTCCCACCAGGACAGGCTGGGCCGCGCCGAGTTCTGGATCCTCTCGACCTTGGGGCGGCGGCGCTCCTCGTAGATCTCCAGTGCCTCCGGCACGCTGTGCGACGTCTCCCCCAGGGCCTCGGCCAGCGCGACGGCGTCCTCCATGGCCATCTTGGTGCCGGACCCGACGGAGAAGTGCGCGGTGTGCGCGGCGTCGCCCAGCAGCACCCACTTGCCCCGTCGCCACGAACGGGCCCTGCGGGTGGCGAAGTTGGCCCAGCGGGAGTTGTTGCCGACCAGCGGGTGCCCGTCGATCTGCTCGCGGAACAGGTTCTCCAGGTAGCTCTTGGTCTTCTCGTCACTCGGGCCCGGCGGGGTCGACGGATCGAAGGCGTCGAGCCCTGCCCTGGCCCAGGAGTCCGCGTCGGTCTCGACGATGAAGGTGCTCAGCGAGTCACCGATCGGGTAGGCGTGGGCGGCGAAGACACCGTGGGGGCCGTCCTGGTGGACGAACGTGAGCCCGTCGAACGCGCAGGTGGTGCCGAACCAGATGAACTTCGCGCTCGCCACCTCGGCGGTCGGTCCGAAGTCGTCGGCGAACAGGGTGCGGAAGCGGCTGTTGGCGCCGTCGCACACCACGACGAGGTCGAACTCGTCCAGCTCGGCGGGATCGCGGACCTCGTGCTGGAAGCGCATCCGCACGCCCTCCGCGCGGGCCCGTTCCTGCAGCAGGCTCAGCAGCGTCCTGCGGACCACGGCCGCCATCCCCATGCCGCCGACACGCTCCCGTGCGCCGTGCACGCGGACCTCGATGTCGTCCCAGTGCCGGCCGTGCTTCTCCAGCGCCTCGCTGAGGACGGGGTCGGCGGCGTCGATGGCGTCGAGTGTGGCGTCCGAGAAGACCACTCCGAAGCCGAACGTGTCGTCGGGACGGTTGCGTTCGAAGACCACGACCTCGGCGCCGGGCCGGCTCCGCTTCAGCAGCGTGGCGAAGAACAATCCGCCGGGACCCGCGCCGATGCAGGCAACTTTCATCGTCTTTCCTTCGTGCTCACAGCCACGCGGGCAGCTTCGGCAGGGATCTCCCGCCGGTCGGGTGCAGGGGGCCGGGCAAGGGCCGCCCGGTCACGTAGGCGGCCAGGCTGGGCAGGTCACCGCTGACCACGGCCGGCTCAACGCCGTCCGAGTCGCCCAGAAGCCAGGTGTGGGCGCCGTCCTCGGACCGCAGCCGGACGGAGGGACAGTCAGGTCGCCCCCGGAAGGAGGCGGCCACGTCGTCGACGAGGGCCGCGCACATGTCGTGCGGTACGTCGTCAAAGCTGGTGTCGATGTCCATGTCGACGGCGTGGATCCATACCTCGCGCGCCCGCATCCAGGGCACCTGAGAGGCAGCCACCTCACGGCCTCGCGCGGTGCGGACGGTCACCGCCCAGCACTCGTCGGGCAGCGCGGCGAACTCCTCGGCGAGACGGTCGTCGGCCACGAGCAGTTCGGCACGCAGCTTTTCCGCCGGCTGCCGGGCGCCCTCCTCTATCTCCCGTGCACGCTGGTCGCCACTTGCGTACATGGGCGTCTCGACACCGGTACGCGCCCAGGTCAGCAGGTTGACGAGTGCGTCGGCGTTACGGGCGACATGGGCGACGACGTGGGCGCGGCTCCAGCCCGGCAGATACGAGGGCCTGGTGAATCCCGGGTCGGTCAGCCGGTGCACGGCGGCTTCGAAGGCCGCCGTGCCCTTGGCCGCCTGCTCCAGCACCACGGCCGGGCCTGCGCTCACCGCGTCTCCCGGCGGCAGGTGTTGCGGGTCTCGCCGATTCCCTCGATCCGGGTGACGAGGAGTGAACCGTCCTGCAGATAGCGGGCGGGCTTGCGGGCGTGGCCGACCCCGCCCGGGGTCCCGGTGGCGATCACGTCGCCGGGCACCAGGGTGACGATCTCGGACAGGTACGCGACCAGCGTTGCCGGGTCGAAGACAAGGTCACCGGTGTCGGCCTTCTGGACCGTGTCGCCGTCGACCTCACAGGTCAGGTTCAGGCCCTGGGCGGAGACCGCGGGCTCGTCGGCGGTCACCAGCCACGGTCCGATGGGGGTGGTGGCCTCGAAGGTCTTGCCCTGGTCCCACTGGGTGGTGCGGTACTGCCAGTCGCGCGCGGTGACGTCGTTGAGCACGGTGTACCCGGCGATCGCGGCCCGCGCCCGCTCCGTGTCGGCGTGCCGGACCTCGGCCCCGATGACGACGCCGAGTTCGGCCTCCCAGTCCATCTGCGCGGACCCGGCGGGCAGGGTCACGTCGTCGTAGGCACCGACCAGCGCTCGCGCGAACTTGGAGAACAGCGTGGGGTGCGAGGGGAGTTCGCGGCCCATCTCCAGTATGTGGGTACGGTAGTTGAGACCTACGCACACGACCTTCTCCGGCGCGACGACCACGGGGGCGTAGTCCAGGGCACCTTCGTACGTGTCACCGTCGGCGTCCGCGGCACGCGTCGCCCAGTCGCTGTGGCGCAGGAAGGCCACCAGGTCGCTCTCGCCGAGGTCGACGGCCTTGTCCTCGTCGACACGGACGGCGCGCGTGGTGCCGTTGACCCGGATGGTGGCGAGCTTCACTTGTGTTCTCCTCGGGAGGTACGGGCGAGACCGAGGGCCTCGTAGACGGGCTCGTCGCTGAAGCGGAAGAGGTCGACCTGGGTGCGGGCGGACAGCGAGACCTCGCACCAGGACGGGACGACGAACAGGTCGCCCCTGGCTATCTCGAAGGTCTTGTCGCCGACCTGCGCGACCGCCTCACCGTCGAACACCTGCCAGACCGCGGAGCCGACCGTGCGCACCGGGGCGGTCCGGGTGCCGGCCCGCAGTCGGCGCATCTCGGTGCGCATCGTGACCAGGGCGTCCCTGCCGGTGGTGGGGTTCGAGAAGCGGACTCCGGCGTGCCCGGGCTCGAGCACGCCGGGGACGCCCTCGTCCTCCAGTTCCAGCTGGGCGGTCAGGGCCGCGTCGGTGTGTTCCCAGCGGTACGCGTTCAGCGGGGAGTTGGGCTGGTCGGGCCGGCTGATCGGGCGCAGCCCGGGGTGGCCCCACAGTCGCTGGCCGCGTGAGCGCTCGGGGGTTTCGCGGGTGGAGAGCTCGTCGGGGCCGAACTCGAAGAAGCCGGCGTCCAGCTTGGAGACGAGCGGGATGTCGAGGCCGTCCAGCCAGGCCATCGGCTCATCGGTGACGTTCTGGTGCTCGTGGAAGGCCCAGCTCGGCGTGAGCAGCAGGTCACCCCGCCGCATCGCCACCGCGTCCCCGTCGACGTTGGTCCAGACGCCCTCGCCTTCGACCACGAACCGGAAGGCCCCCTGGCTGTGCCGGTGCGAGGGAGCGACCTCGCGCGGCCCCAGGTACTGGATCGCGGTCCACAGGGTCGGGGTGACGTAGGGAAGGCCCGGAAGGCCGGGGTTGGAGAGGGCCATGGCGCGGCGCTCGCCGCCCCGGCCCACCGGCACGAGCTCACCGGAGCGCTGCGCGATGGGCAGCAGCTCCGACCACCGCCAAAGGTGCGGAACAGCTGCGGGCTGCGGCGACATCGGCATCAGGCCGTCCACCTGCGTCCACAGCGGGATCAGGCCCGCGTCCTCGAAATCCGCGTACAGCTCGTCGAGCAGCTTGCGCTCGGTCTGTTCGCTGGTGGTGTCGGTCACGAAAACCTCCAGGTCGTGTGTTCGGCGACCGCAGGAAGAAGCGCGGTTCGTCGAGCTGTCCCTGACGCTACGTGCAGTTTCCCCTGACAGGAATCTCCGATGGTTATGATTCCTCTATGGAGAATTCAGCGGATCATCCGCCCGGCCCCTCGTATCCCGTGAGCGCCGCCGGCAACGCCCTGCGCGTCGTCCGGCTGCTCCACGAGCTCGACGAGCTGCGGGTGATGGACGTCGCCGACCGGCTCGGTGTCGCGCGCTCGACCGCTCACCGGGTCCTCGCGATGCTCGTCTTCGAGGGATTCGCCGTGCAGGACCGCCACAAGGTGTACCGGCCCGGGCCGGCTCTGCAGGCGATCAGGGGAAGCCAGTCGGCCCCTCCCCCGGATCTGATCACCATCGCCCACCCCCATCTGCAACGGCTGGCGGACGCCGTCCGGGAGACGACCCACCTGATGGTGCTCGAGGGCAACGGCAGCCGCTTCCTGGACGGAGTGGAGGGCCCACAGGCGCTGCGCGTCAGCTACCGCACCGGCACGCTCCTGCCCGCGCATGTGACCTCGGGCGGCAAGGCCATGCTCGCGGCACTGCCGGCGGACCGGCTCCGGGCCCTCTACCCCAACGGGCTTCCCGAGGACCGGGCCAAAGCTCCCAAGGACTTCGAGAGCCTGGTGAACGAGCTGGTCTCCGTGCGCCGCCACGGCTACGCCCTCAACTTCCAGGAGAGCGAGCGCGGAGTGCACGCCGTCGGCGCGTGTGTGCGTGACCGCACCGGCGCCGCGGTGGCCGCCGTGGTCGTGGCGGCTCCGTCCGTCCGCTGCAACCGCGCACGGCTCGCCGAATTGTCCCAGCCTCTCCTCACGACCGCGCGGGACATCGGTCAGGGACTGTGAAACGGCAGCGGCGCACGCCACCTCGACCCACAGGGTGGCGCGCGCCGTCGCAGTCGTCGAGGAATGCCGCACGACCTCCGCGAAAAGGCCCCGGTGAACGCGCGGTTGCGGTCAGAGTCCCGAACGATCTCCGGTCACAGCCTCAGAACGCGTTCGGCGTTGCCGTGCGCGATGCTCGCGAGGTCGGCCGGCGCGTACGGTGCCGAACGCAGGAACGCCACCGCCTCGGCGCTGGACTCGAACGGGTAGTCGATGGAGAACAGCACCCGGTCGACACCGACGGCATGGACGGCTCCCAGCAGCGCGGCATGGGACATGACTCCACTGGTGGTGGCGTACACGTTGTTCCGCAGGTAGTACGAAGGCTGGTGCCGCACCCTCTTCTCAACCGGAACCTGGACGGGGTAGCGACTGTCGAGCCGAGCCATCTGGAACGGCAGCAGCTCACCCATGTGACCCAACATCACTGACGCGCCCGGGAACTCGTCGAACACGCCGCCGTAGATCAGCCGGAGCGCATGGGCGCCCACCGTCGCGGTCCAGCCCCAGGACGGCCCGACCAGCAGGGGATACCCGTCGAAGACCCGCCAGTTGTCGGCCGGAATGACAGCCGGATGCAGATACAGCGTCACGCCGAGGCGCTCCAGCTCGGCCCATACGGGCCTGAACTGCGGCTCGTCCAGGTAGTGCCCCCGCACATGGTCGTTGTACAGCACACCCTTGAGCCCGAGCTCCTTCACCGCCCGACGCAGCTCCACGACCGCGGCCTTCGGGTCCTGCAGCGGAAGCACCGCGAAGCCCGCGAACCGGTTCGGATGACTGGCGACCACCTTGGCCAGACAGTCGTTCACCCGCCGCGCGACGGCCACCGCCTCCGCCGGATCCTCGATCACTTCCAGGCCCGGCGTGGAGTACGAGAGGACCTGCATGGCGACGCCGTTGGCGTCCATGTCCGCCAGCCGCAGCTCGGTCACGTCGTCCAGGCGCCGGAACCACTCCCGCTTGGTCTCCTCCGTCGCCTCCAAACGCTGACGGATCGCTGCCTCCTGCCGGATGACTCCGGGAATGGAGAACGCTTCCTCCACGGCCACGATGCGCATCTTCTTCTCCTTTTTGGCGTTCCGATGGTCTTTCGAGCCGCCGACCGTCATGGAGTCACGGCTGCCAGGGACCACCTCCGCGGCGAGCGCGGGTTGCCCCGCGACCAGACCGCCGGACACGGCGGCCCCTCCGGCAGCGGCAGTGGCGGCGATGAATCTTCGCCGGGTGGACTCGGCTGGAGGCTCGGCGCGGGGCTCACCGGGCGGATTCACGGCTCGGAAGGGACGGTCGTCGGGCATGTCCACTCTCCCTCTGGGACGCGCGGGTGATTGCCAGGGGCCTGCCGATGGGGGTCGCGCTCCGCGAGGGTGCGCGTCGTTCGCGATCAGGCCGACGGCCCTTCGAGCCGCAGCCGTCGAAGGCATGGCGACAGGCAGGGGGTGGGCGGTGCGATCGGCTCGCAGAGTCGACGGGCCGCGCCCTGCGACCGGGTCGCACTCCAGAGCGCTCCTGGGTGACGTGGGGCGGCTCCCCACTCCCTCTCTTGAACTGGAGCCAAGCTAGTTCTAGGATATTTTCCAGTCAAGACCAGTAAGGTAGCCATATTGGCTCGACCTTGTCTCATGACTCGCAGTCAAGAAGCCGAGCGGTCTGTCCATCTGTAACGACCGCCACGCCAGGCCTCACAAGCGGGCCAACCCGGATCGTCAGACTGGTCGGTTTCCTGGTCCGCCCCCGATGAACCGCGTCGGCGGCTGTGCCGGGCCTGCGATGAACCGCGTAACGATCCGAAGGAACGTGAGAGTGGAACAGACCATGATGGCGGTCCGCCTGTTCGAACACGGCGGGCCCGAGGTGCTCAAGTACGTAGAGGCACCGATCCCCGGCATCGGCCCCGACGACGTCTTGATGCGCGTGCACGCCACGGCCGTCAACAGCTGGGACCTGCGCTACCGCGCGGGCAACCTGCCGCAGCCGCTGCCGGGACGGCCGGCCTGGCCCCTGCCGTTCCAGCTCGGCCGTGACGCGGCCGGTGAGATCGTCGCCACCGGCGAGAACGTCACCCGCTGGCGCCCCGGCGACAGGGCGGTCCAGCTTCCGCACCCGCCGTGCCGCAACTGCGCCCTGTGCGTACGCGGACTCGAGAACCTGTGTGTCGACACCGCCTATCCCGGACACCAGGTCTTCGGCGGATACGCCCAGTACGTCGCGCGCCGCCAGGACGCCGTCCTGCCCATCCCCGACGGCGTCGACTACGAGACGGCGGCGGCCACCATGTGGACCTACACCACGCCGCTCAACTGCGCCCGGCAAGCGCCCGTCGGCCCCGGCGACACGGTGGTCATCACCGGCGCCAGCGGCGGAATGGCGATCGCCTGCGCACAACTGGCCAGGCTGAGCGGAGCCACCGTCATCGGCACCACAACCAAGCCGGACCGCGACGAGGCACTCCGCAGGCTCGGCTACGACCACATCGTGCACTCCACCGATCCCCGGATGCCGGCACAGGTACGGGAGCTGACCCACGGCCTGGGCGCCGACGCCGTCTGGGACTGCGTCGGCGGCAACGAATTCTTCCAGCTCTCCCTTGCCTGCACACGCCTCGGCGGCACGGTCATCGTCCTCGGCACACCGACCGGCCAGGGATCCCGTCTCGAACTGGACGCACTCGCTGTCATCGGCCAGCAGGTCAAGATCGCCGGCGTGCGCGGCGCCACTCTGCGCGACCAACAACTGTGCCTGGAACTGCTGGCGGACAAGAAGATCACCCCGATCATCGACCGCGCCTACCCCCTCGAAGAGGCAGCCGAAGCCCACACCTACCTCGAAAGCCAACGCCAGACCGGCAAGGTGATCCTCCTGCCCTGACACCCAGCCGACTACCGAAGCTGCGCGGGGTGTCTCCCCTCCTTCGGGGAGGCACCCCGACCGCGTCGAGAACGCTCGGTCTCGCGCGGCGGACACGCCGACCGCTTCCTCAGGAGACGCGGGATCACGGTCGGGCAGCATCCGCAGGACGTCACCGAGGCCGCGCAAGTCGACAACGGCGGCTTCGGCGACCCGTTCCCGCCCCGCCCCGCCGGTCCGTGCAGCACGGCCCGAACCCGGAACGGAGTTCGCGGCGCGGCCCCCAGCGCGTACACACCGCGGAGCCCGGCCGCCCCGGTCACCGCGATCAGGGGCGGTTCCCGGGTGCGTTCGGGCTGCGTACGGCTTCCGATTCGGGCATTTTCCCGGCCTCCTCCCTGCCTCCTCCCGCGTTGCGAGGCGGATCCGCGGAGCCGTGACGTGCTCGTGCGTCGGGTCAGGGGTTGATCACGGTCATCCACATCGGGTCGTCGGCACGTCGCTCTGTGGCGTCCACGGCCTTGAGCGCTTCGGCGAGCGGGAACCGATGGGTGATGAGCTCGTCGGCGGTGAGGGTGCCTGTCTCGAGCAGCCGCAGGACATCTGTCGTGTCCTGGCGGGTGCACGCGCGAGTGGTGACGAAACGCCAGCAGTGCATCATCAGGGCGATAGGGGGCAGCGACAGCGGGGTGGAGTTGGCGCCCATGTGCACGACTGTCCCGCCGGTGGCCATGCCGGCCATGGTCTGGCTGAGGGCGGGACCCTCCGGGATGAAGTCGATGACGGCGTGGGCTCCCGCGGGTGCCAGCCGGCGCAGCCTGCGGGTGAGAGTGCCGTCGGTCGACCAGCCCTCAGGGAGTTCGTCGAGTGCGACGATGTCGGCCGGAATGCCGCCGGCGAGCCCCGCGACGCGCTGGAGACGCTGTGTGTCGCGGCCTACGAGGATGAGACGGGCGACTCCGAAGTGCTCCGCGAGTTTGACCGTCGCGGTTCCCATGGTGCCGGTCGCGGCGGTCACCACGAGGGTGGCCCGTTCCGGAAGGTCGGCGCACTTGAGTGCGCGCACGGCGTTGGCCAGATCCTGGACCTTGGCCGCGACGTCGAAGCTGACGGAGTCCGGCAGGGAGTCGATCAGCCAGTGCGGGACACGGACGTACTCCGCGAGTCCGCCGTCGTGGTACTGCTCGTACAGGGGCATCGGAGCATCGCCGAAGGCGGCGTGGCCCAGCATGGCCTGCTGGTCACACATCATGTCCCGGTCGGTACGGCAGTAGTCGCACTCACGGCAGTTCAACAGGGGGTGGACCCGCACCCGGTCGCCGACCGCGTGGCTGGTGACGTCGCGGCCGACGGCGGAGATGACGCCTGCGGCCTCGTGGCCGAGGGTGGTGGGCAGGTGCTTGATCGCCCCCATCTGGAGCAGGCGCACGATGCCCGGCGCCAGGCCGGCGGAGGCGACCTTCACGACCACATCGAGCGGACCTGGCTCGGGGACGGGTATCTCGTCCAGGACGAGCGCTTCGGCGCCTTGGTGCGCTCGCAGGGCAAGCATCGTGGCCATCAGCGGACCTCCACGGTGAGGCTCGGAAGTTGTTCGGGGGTGTAGGCGTTCGCCGTCCGCGCGGTCTCGGCGACCTGTCGCAGTTCCTGGTGCGAGAGGAGACTGACGTAGTCGCCGGGCTCGGTCACGACGCTGGTGTGGGAGATCCCGAGCGGGATGCGGACGAAGTCACCCGGCTCCAGGTCGACGATGCCCCGCTGGGTGATCAGCGTGCGGTGGCCATGGGCCTGGTACTGGATTTCGTCGGCGTCGAGGGTGCGCCGGTAGCGGCGCGGTCCGCCAGGGGTGGTGGCGACCATGCCGAGGCGGATGCGATCGGTCGTGTACAGCCAGGTGACGTCCTGACCGGGATCGGCCCGGAGCACCGTCATCCGCTGGTCCTCCTGGTGCACCTGCTCGAGCAGGAGCTGTTCGTCGACCCCGAAGACGGTGACGTCGTGGCCGGCCGCGGCCATGCACTGGGTAATCGCCTCGTTGGCCTCGCCGGGCTGCCAGCCGGGAAAGGGCGGGAACACGGCCCCCGACTCCCGCTGGGCCGGCGCAAGCTCGGTGACCGGTGCGGGGATGTAGAACAGCAGGTGGCTGTCCTCGCGGCCGTAGTTGTCGTGGGCGACCCCGCGCGGGATACGGGAGAACTCGCCCGACTGGAACTCGATCACGCCGAGTTCCGACATCAGTGTCCGCTCGCCGCCGATCTGGTAGGAGATCTCGTCGACGTCGCAGTTGCGGTGGTAGAACGGCTGCCGGCCGTCCATTTTCTGCCACTCGACACGGATCTCGTCGTTCTCGTAGACATCGCGCGGCCGGGCGAATGCCTCCGGCTCGTACTGCTGCGGGTAGTGCACCACGGTCAGCGGCGGGTGCTCCGCCCACAGCTTGACGGGCACCTTCGGGGGATGCGGCGGCGAGAGAAGCAGGTGCTCGTCGCGGGCGACGCTGCGCAACGGATGGTCGGAGCCCAGGACCATGACATCTTCAACGACACTCACGGGGACCTCCTTGTCCTTGGGTGAATGAGTGGATCGACCCGGCTGAGGGGGAATGTGTGCCGCGGTCTGTTGCCCGAAGCGCACGGCGGTGCTCACCTCTTTCGGCCCCAGTACATCTCGATGCCCTTCCATTCCATGACCTGAGGGCTGTCGACCTTGTCCCCGAACGCCTCGCGGATCTGCTCTCCGGAGTAGTAGGGGATGTCGTCCACCGGGACGTGCCCGAAGAGTTTGTCGAACCACTGCCGAAGGTGGACGTCGGAGTCGACACGGGAGTAGAACGTCGCTCCCTTCAGGACCGCTTCGGCCAGCACGATGCGTCGGCCGGGCTTCATCACCCGCAGCAGGTCCGCGGCCGTCTCGGCCCAGTCGTCACAGTGCTGTGTCGCCTGCAACACAGCGACGCAGTCGTATGCCTCGTCGTCCACCGAGTCCGTGTACGACCAGCGCCAGCAGCCGACCTGGCCGTTCCGGCCGGGAATCTTGCCCAGGACGGCGTTTCGTCCGTCCCTGATGATCTCCACGGTGTCGATGACGCCCTCCGGTCCCACCAGGGCCCGCATGTCCTCGACCCACCCGGCGGGCGCGATGCCCTCACCGATGAGCAGAACCCGGTCTCCGGCACGGAGTTCGAGGAGACCGTAGACGATTTCGGAGATCGGCCGGGCCAGCTCCTGCCAGATGTACGGCAGGCCGCCGGCGATGCCCATGGCCATTTCCCACTTCACCCGCTGCTCGATGTCGTGGACCTCAGGACCGAAACGCTCCTCGTCCCACGGCTGGATGTACTCCCACGGGTCTCCGCCACCGAAGCTGTCCCTGGTTTCCGCACTCATGTCGTCATGTCCTCCGTTGACTGCCGGAATCGTGTGGTGAGGGCGGCATTTCTCCGGCTGGAACGCCGCCGCCGACGCGCCCGGTCCCTCAAGCGCGGATGTTGACCGGGGCTCCGACATCTCGATCTCGACGCGCACCTCGGTGCCCCGTCGATCTGCGAGGCGCAACGGGGTCGATGTCGTGTTGGTATCCGACAACCAGAGCCAGGCAGTGGCTCCCGGTATCGCTGTGACCAGCGGGAGGCGCCATGACGCCCCCTCTCTCTTGAACCCAAGACGAGCGTAGCACCGCACGCGATCGGTCAAAAGTCTTGTGTTTTTGCAGGTCTTCCATACATCGACATGCGCGTGTAATTCTGACCCAGGTTCAAGAGATGGGACCATGAGTGGTCCGACCCTTACTCAGGAAGGCAGATCCTCAATGTCTGACCAGCACGAGAGAGCCGCATCCCGGCGTGTCCTGGTCGTGGGAGCAGGGCCAGTGGGCCTCGCCCTCGCGACCGAGTTGGGGTGGCGTGGAGTACCGGTCACCGTGATCGATCAGGGCGACGGCCAGGTGCCCTTTCCAGCGGGTGAAGCGATCTTTTCGCGCACCATGGAACATCTCCGCCGCTGGGGTTGCGCGGAAGAGGCCCGCACGGAGTCGGCACCGCCCCCGGACTACCCGCACCGCACGGTGTTCGCCACCTCCGCCACGGGGCGTGTCCTCACCGACTTCGACTACGGCGTCACCAACCGGTCTTCGGGCGTGTACACCCGGCTGACGCCGGAGGGTCCCGCGTTCCTGTCCAAGTTCTCCTTCGTACCGTTGCTCGCGCGCACCGCCGGCGAACTGCCGGGAGTCGAGATCAGGTACGGCACCCGTCTGGAGACGACGGAGCAGGACTCCGAGGGTGTCCTGGCCGTGGTGCGCGACGTGGCGAGCGGTACCACCGAGACGCTGGCCGGCACGTATCTGGTGGCCTGCGACGGAGGCCGCAGCGGCATCCGTCGGGCACTCGGCATCGAGTTCGAGGGCATGTTCGCCCAGGGGCACAACTTCGCCGTGCACTTCCGTGCGCCACAGCTACTGGACCTGCTGCGGGAGAAGCTGGGCGGCCCCGCGGTGCAGATCCACACCCTCGCGTCCGCGCGCAGGCCGTACATCACGGTCGTCAACGGCGTGGACGAGTGGCGGCTCTCGGTCTACCTGGACGAGGAGCCCGACCCCGATGACGCGGTCGCCTGGATACGCGAGGCCGTCGGTGCGCCGATCGACGTGGAGATCCTCGCGGCGCAGCCCTGGAGCGGACACTGCGTCGTGGCCCGTACCTACCGCGAGGGGCGGGTCTTCCTCGCGGGCGACGCGGCGCATCTGCTGTGGCCCAAGGGCGGCTTCGGAGCCAACACCGGGATCGGTGACGCCGTGGACCTCGGCTGGAAGCTCGCCGCGACACTCCAGGGGTGGGGAGGCCCGGCGCTCCTGGACAGCTACGAGCGGGAGCGGCGGCCGATCGCCGTCCGCAACGTCACCGAAGCGTCCAGCAACTGGAGGGCCGACGCGCAGCTCGTCCCCGATCCGGCGCTCGATCGCCTGGACGCGGAAGGCGAACGGCTGCGACGTGAGCTGGGCGAGGAGATCCGCCGGTCCCGGGCCAAGGAGTTCCGCTGCACGGGCGTCCAGCTCGGATACCGCTACAGCGGCTCCCCGATCTGTGTGCCGGACGGCAGTCCGGAGCCGCCCGACGAGCCGGACGAGTACGTACCGTCGACATGGCCCGGCTGCCGCGCACCGCATGCCTGGCTGCCCGACGGCGGTTCGGTGCTCGACCACTTCGGGCGCGGGTTCACGCTCGTGGTCTCGGGTTCCGCGGACCCGACGCCCCTGGTGGAGGCCGCCCGCGGGTGTGGTGTGCCGTTGACGGTGCTGCGCCTCGCCGACCCGGCCGCCGTGGAGTTGTACGAACGGCCGCTGGTGCTCGTCCGCCCGGACGGCCACGTCGGCTGGCGAGGCGGACAGGCTCCCGTGGATCCCGCCGCCGTGCTCGACATGGTGCGCGGGGCGACGCACCCGCCCCTGGACCCGGAAGCGGCCGGTACAGGGCGGGCGGTGTCAGCGGGGGTCGGGCCTCACCTCGTCTGAGGTACCGCGCTCAGCGCTTCCGCCCCTTGGCCGCTGAACTCCGTGCCGTGACGGACTCCAACAGAAACCGGATCATCTCGTGGGCCGGTCTGTTCCAGTCGTTGGGCACGTGCGCCCCTTCGAAGACGGCGACCGCGACATCGCGCACGAGCTTGGCATCGATGCCGGGGGCGTCGTCGAGGCCGCGCTCGGCCAGGAACTCGTCGACCAGTCCGACGATCCAGTTCAGGAAGGTGTTGTGGGCCTCGCGAACCGCCTCCGAATGGGGAAGCCGGTCGTGCATGGCCTGGTGCAGCGGCCGGGAGTAGCGCATGTCGGACAGCCCGCGCACCAGGCGGCTCAGTGGGTCGGCACCGGCCTGCTCCTCGTTCAGGATGCGGATCTCGCGACTGAGCATGCGGTTGATGGCGGCGGCGAAGATGTGGTCCTTGGAGTCGAAGTACCAATAGACGTTGCCCCGGGCCACGCCGGCGGCGGCACTGATGTCCGCCATCGTCGTCTTGTCGTAGCCCTTCGCCAGAAAGAGCTCGGTGGCCGCGGCTAGCAGATCACCCGTGCGCTCCTCCCGGGGGATCTGCTGGCGGTTCCGCGGCATCCCGACTCCTCCCGTGAGTTCACCCCGTCTCCCGTGAGTGTAGACACCGTCGGGCCGCCCCTACGCAGGAGGAAGGAGTGCCGTACCGGATGCGGTCGAGTTCCCGCGGGCCGGCAGACCGCTCGTCGGTTCAGTCCGCGGTGGGCCGGACGAGGCCGTGGTCGTAGGCGAAGATCACGGCCTGGATACGGTCACGGGCGCCGATCTTGGCCAGTACACGGCCGACATGCGTCTTGACCGTGGACTCGGACAGTACGAACCGCGTGGCGATCTCCCCGTTGGTCCAGCCTTTGCCGACAGCCACGAGGATCTCGCGTTCCCGGTCGGTCAGGGAGGTCAGCCTCGGGTCCTCGGCCGGGTCGGTTCTGTGGGAGGGGACGTACTGGGCGTACTCCTCGAGGAGGCGGCGGGTGAGCGCGGGCGCGATGACGGCGTCTCCGACGGCGACCGCGCGGATCCCGGCGAGGAGTTCCTCGGGACGCGCGTCCTTGAGGAGGAACCCGCTCGCGCCGGCCCGCAGGGCGGCGTGGACGTACTCGTCGAGGTCGAACGTCGTGAGCACGAGGACGCGGGAACGCTCGCCGGCCGCCACGATGCGGCGGGTGGCCTCGATGCCGTCCATGCCGGGCATGCGGACGTCCATCAGGACGACGTCCGGGCGCAGTTCGGCCGTCTTGCGGACGGCCTCGGCTCCGTGTCCGGCCTCGCCGACCACGTCGGTCTCCGGGACGGAGTCCAGGAGCAGGTGGAAGCCGTAGCGTTGCAGCGGCTGGTCGTCCACGATGAGCACGGTGGTCATCGGTCACCGCCGCTTCCCGGCGTGAGGTCGAGGACGGCCTCGACGCTCCATCCTCCGCCGGCCGTCGGTCCCGCATGGACGGTGCCGCCGTACAAGGCCGCTCTCTCCCGCATGCCCACCAGGCCGTGTCCTTCCTCGTTCGGCGGTCCGGACGATACGTCCGGACCGGTGTCCTGGACCCGAATGGTCAGCCGGCTGTCCTCGACGAGGATCGCCAGGTGTACCCGGGTGTCGGGTGCGGCGTGCTTCAGGGTGTTGGTGAGGGCTTCCTGGACGATGCGGTACACCGTCAGCTGCACCCCGCTGTCCAGGGCGTCGATGTCGCCGGAGGTCCGGTAGACGACCTCCAGCCCCGCGGTACGCACCGTGGCGCACAGGGCGCCGAGGTCCAGGATGCCGGGCTGCGGGCTGAGTTCGGGCCCGCCGGTGGGACCGCCGTCGGCCTCGCGCAGCACGCCGAGCACGCGCCGCAGTTCACCGAGGGCCTGTCGGCCGGTGTCGCCGATGAGCTGGAGGGCCTCCTTGCCCCGTTCGGGGGCGATGTCCGTGGCGTAGGCGCCGGCGTCGGCGAGCGTGATGATGACGGACAGGTTGTGGCCGACGATGTCGTGCATCTCGCGGGCGACACGGGTGCGTTCGGTGGCCGTGGCCAGCCTGCTGCGCTGGTCGCGCTCGATCTCCAGCCGGGTGGCCCTCTCGCGCAGTCCGGCGAGCTGGGCGCGGCGGATCCGGACCGTCATGCCGAGTGCGAGGGCCGCGGTCGCCGTGCTCAGCAGGAAGAACAGCGTGTCCCAGACGGACACGGCCGAGGACGCGCGAATCGCGGCCAGTGTCATGGCTGCCGTCATGGCGGCACAGGCGTACGGCAGCTGCCGCAGCCGCCCGTGCAGGGTCAGGCTGTACAGCGCGACGAAAAGGGCGATGTCCGCGCGCAGCGCGGCGCCCAGGGACCACTGCAGGACGAACACCGCGGCGATGACGCCGAAGGCCAACGCGGGCTTGCGCCGCCGCCACAGCAGCGGCAGTACCAGGCCCGCCTGCAGGACCAGCATGCCCGCGACGGGCAGGTGGGTGAAGGCGAGCCGGAAGCGGCGCGGGCTGTCGCCGTCGTCCACACCGCCGTGGATCAGGTCGGGCAGGCAGAACACCAGGAAGACGAGGGCGACGACCGCGGTGTCCAGCACCCAGGGATGTGCCCGGTCGGCCTGCCGCAGCCGCTGGCCGCCCCGGGACAGCCGGGCGACCAGCGGTCCCATTCCGCTGAGGTCATCACTGCTCACGGGCGTCACCTGTCCATGGTGCGGGCCTCAGGCGTCGCTGCGCGCGAGCCGGTACGCCGCGCCGCCCAGCACCACCGCCGTCCAGCACAGGAACACCAGCAGTCCGGCGCCCGGCGACAGGGCCGTGGAGTCGTGAGTCAGGGCGAACATCGACTCCCCCGCGTTGGACGGGAGGTAGGGGCTGATGTCGTCCCGCCAGGAACTCGGCAGCAGGGAGATCAGTCCCGGTATCAGCATGAACGTGGCGACCAGGACCGAGATCCCGCCGGCCACCGACCGCAGCAGCGCGCCCAGGGCGACGCCGATCACCCCGACCAGGCCGAGATACAGCCCGGCGCCCAGCAGACTCCGCAGGACGCCCGCATGCGAGAGGCTCATGGCCGCGGGCGTGCCCGAGACGATGCCGCTCCCGATCAGGAAGGTGACGAACGCACCCAGGGTCCCGACCGCCAGGGCGACCAGTCCGAACACGGCCGCCTTGGACCACAGCACGGGCAGCCTGCGGGGCACCGCCGCGAGCGTCGAGCGGATCATGCCGGTGGAGTACTCGCCCGCCGTGACCAGGACGCCGAGCACACCCAGGGCCAGCTGGGCGAAGTTCGTACCGAACAGGGACAGGCTGACGGTCGAGGAGTCGGCGAAGTCCGAGTCCAGGTTGCCGGAGTCGATCCCCGACCTGTAGCGGCTCGCGGCGATGAGACCGAAGGCGACCAGGAAGAGCAGGCCCAGGCCCAGGGTGATCCAGGTCGAGCGCAGGGACCACAACTTGGCCCACTCGGAGGCCAGCACGCGCCGTCCGGTCACCCGGTATACGGGTCGGGCGGGGGTGGTGCGCGGTTTCTCGGTGGTTGCGGTGAGGGTGCTCATGCGGGCCTCCCGACGGCCTCGGGGGTCTCTGTCCCGGTCGTGGAACCGTGGTACTCCACGGCGTCCCTGGTCAGGTCCATGAACGCCTCCTCCAGCGACACGGTCCGCGCGCTCAGCTCGAACAGCGCGATCCCGTGCTCGGCGGCCTTCAGGCCGATCTCACGGGCGGTCAGCCCGGTCACCTGCAGTTCCTCGGAGCCGATCCGGCCGGTGACGTCGACGCCCGGTCCGGCCAGCACGTCCCGCAGCCGTGCCGGGTCCTGGGCCGCGACGTTCACCATGTCGCCGCCCGCCTCACGGATGAGGTCCGCCACGGTCGTGTCCGCCAGCAGCCGGCCGCGTCCCACGACGATCAGGTGGTCCGCCACCAGGGCCATCTCGCTCATCAGGTGCGAGGACACGAACACGGTCCGACCCTCGTCGGCGAGCCCCTTGAGCAGGTTGCGGATCCAGAGCACTCCCTCCGGGTCCAGCCCGTTGACCGGCTCGTCCAGCATCACCGTCTGCGGGTCGCCCAGCAGCGCCGCCGCGATGCCGAGCCGCTGTCCCATTCCGAGGGAGAAGGCGCCGGCCCGCTTCTTCGCGACACTGCCAAGGCCGGCGAGGCCGATGACCTCGTCGACCCGGCTGCCCGGAATGCCGTGCGTCAACGCGAGTGCCCTGAGGTGGTTGTACGCCGAGCGGCCCGGGTGGATCGACTTCGCCTCCAGGAGGGCGCCGACCTCCTGGAGCGGTGCGTGGTGGCGGGCGTAGTGCTGGCCGTTCACGGTGACGGAGCCGCTCGTCGGGGCGTCCAGGCCGACGATCATGCGCATCGTCGTGGACTTGCCCGCGCCGTTGGGTCCCAGAAATCCGGTCACGGTGCCCGGCTTCACGACGAAGTCCAGCCCGTCGACAGCCGTCTTCTCGCCGTATTTCTTGGTCAACTGCCGTGCGTCGATCATGCGCGTTCTTTCTCTCGGGCGGCGGCGTCCGTCACTTCGGGCGCCTCACCGGCAACGCTAGGTGCCGGATCACCCGAATCCGGTGGTACCGGGAGGCTGACCTGCGCCGTACTGGTCGTACCGCGGTACTACGCCCCCACCTGCGAGGCGCTTACGGCGTCTCCCGGCCGAAGCCGTGTCAGTCGGTCTGCTGACCGTCTTCGGCCAGGATCCTGTCGCGTACGCCGGCGAGGGCTCCCGCAATCGCGCCCGGGGGCCTGCCGAAGGTGGTCGCCGAGAACTGGGCGGGTCCGGTCTTCGCCGTGAAGGAGTGCGGGTAGGCGAACTCCCGGAGCCCTTCCTCGCCCTGCTTGCGCCCGTAACCGCTGTCGCCTCGACCGCCGAAGGGCACCGCGGGGTTCATGGAGAACACCAGGGCGTCATTGATGCTGGTCATTCCGACGCGGAGCCGGCGGGCGATGGCCTCGCCGCGGTCGCGGCTGAAGACGGCGCTGCCCAGTCCGTACCGGCTGGCGTTGATGTGGGCGATGGCCTCTTCGGTGTCGGCGACCTTGACGACGGCCAGTGTCGGACCGAACGTCTCCTCCGTCGCCGCGAGGGCGTCGGGGCTCACGCCGACGAGGACGGTGGGAGTGACATAGCGTTCCCCCACCGCGTCGAGGCCGCCCACGGTGGCTGTCGCGCCGCGATCGAGAGCGTCCTGGATGTGCTCCCTGATGATCGGGATCTGGGTGGGCAGGGGAACCGGCCCGATCTCCGCGTCCTCGTCGCTGCCGACGCGTACCTGCCTGGCGAGGTCGCTGATCTTCGCGACGAACTCGTCGTGAACCGACTCGACGACGTAGGCCACTTCGAGACTGATGCAGCCGTGCCCGGTGTTCTGTACGGCGCCCCAGACGACGTGCCTGGCGGCTTCGTCGAGGTCGGCGTCCTCAGCCACGATGACGCCGTCCTTGCCCCCGAGTTCCAGCAGTACGGGGGTCAGGGTCTGCGCGCACTGGGCGGCCACCGTCCTGCCCGTGGTGACGCTGCCGGTGAACGCGAGCTTGTTCAGACCGGCCTCGATGAGCGCCCCGCCCGTGGCCCCGAACCCGTTCAGGCTCTGCAGGACGGAGGGAAGGTCCGGAACGGCCCGCTGCCAGGTCCGGACGATCCACTCCCCGACACCGGGCGTGATCTGGCTGGGCTTGAGGATGGCGGCGTTTCCGGCCGCGATCGCCTCGATCAGGATGGCCCCCGGCGTCAGGAGAGGGAAGTTCCACGGGCCGATGACACCGACGACGCCGTAGGGCTGGTATTCGACCCACGCTCGCTGGTTGGGCACGGTACGGCTGCCGGGGACCTCCCTGCGCCCCAGCACCCGCTCGGCGTTCTCGATGGCGTACTGCACATGCTCCAGAATCCCGAGCACCTCGACCCGGGCGTCGTCGAGCGGCTTGCCGTTCTCGGCGTGAATGAGGGCGGCCCCCTCCTCGCCGCCTACGGCTATCTCCCGCCGCCACGCGCGCAGCCGCTCCGCGCGGCCCTCGAATCCGAGGTCCCACCAGGGCCCGGCGGACGAGCGTGCGGCAGCGACAGCCGCGACCGTCTCTTCCTTGCCGGCCACGGGGTACCGGGCGAACTCTGCCCCGGTGGCCTGGTCGACGGTGACCACATGGTCTCCGTTCTGGCCGATGGCTCCGTCACGCGTGATCGCCGGAGTGTTGTTGATCATGGTCTTTCCTACTTTCCTGCGGGTGGTGGCAGACGGGGGCACGGTCTTCGGCGCGATGAAGGGCAACCGCGCGGCAGCGGGTGCGCGCCGACGTGAATGACTTCAGCGAAGGCTCATGCGGAGCCCGACAAGCCCTGAGCCCGCGACTTCGTGTAGCGAACCGCGGGTGTCGGCTGGTTGCCGCCCGCGACAAAGGCGGCCTCCGCGGCGAGCAAGGCGTCCAGGGCCGAGTCCTGGTCCTCCAGACCAGGGGCACAGACGGTCTCGCCCAGGTGCAGCCCGGCCAGGCCGGCCGAGGCCACGTCCTCGGGCGGCATCGCCCAGGGGATGCGGTGGCCGGCGCCGCCGTTCCACTCCGTTGCCACAACGCCGGGGCACACCACCTGGACGCGAACCGGGGTGTCGGCGAGTTCACCGGCGAGGGTGCGCGTGAAGCCCAGGACGGCGGCCTTCGCGGCGACGTACAGAGTGCGCCGAGGTGCTCGCGAGTCGGCGAGGCCCCCACTGAACGCCAGCAGCGAGGCGACGGTGACGATCGAGCCTTCGCCTGCCGCGAGCATTCCGGGAAGTGCGGCGTGGACCAGCCGAACGGGGGCGACGGCGTTGAGGGTGAGCAGGCGGTCGATGTCGGCGGGGTCGACATCGACGAGCGGGGCGTAGCCGCCGGCGCCTGCGTTACTGATCAGCATGCCCACGTCCCCGGCGGCCAGCCGGTCGGTGACAGCGGTGATGCCGTCATGCGTCGCGAGGTCGGCCGGCAGCACCTCGACGGCTGATCCATGGGTGCGGAGCTCGTCGGCGAGATCGGCGAGCCTGTCGGCGCGTCGCGCGACCAGAACGAGGTCGTGATCGTCCGCCAGGAGACGGGCATAGGCGGCGCCGATACCGGAGGAGGAGCCAGTGATCAAAGCGATGGGGCGATTCATGGGACCAGAGTCCATCAACCGCTGGGTATATGTCAAACGCTTGATAGCTTTGAAGTGTCGTATCCTTCTCGCGTGATACGCAATGACGAGGAGCCGGTCGGACTCGGTGCGCTCGACCGGGTGACCTGGGCGTTGCGCCGCGCGGAGCTGGCGGTGCAGAGCCTCAAGGAGCAGCGGCTGCGCCCGCTGGGCATGATGGCGGCGCACTACACACTCCTGATCTCCGTGCACGACGAGCCGGGGCTGACCGGCGCCGAACTCGCCCGCCGGCTCAACGTGACCCCACAGGCCATCGCCTCACTGGTGGCGCGCCTGGAGGGCCGCGGGCAGTTGGAGAGACGTGAGCACGCGCGCCACCGGCACATCCAGGAGCTGCACCTCACCGACGCCGGTCGGGAGGCGTTGCGCGCGGCCGACGCGGTGATCGCCGACATCGAGCGGCAGATCACCGATGGTCTCGGCGCCGAGACAGCACGACTGCGAGCACTGCTCGACCAAGTGGCCAAGGCGGTTCGCGAGATCTCGTGATTCACACACTTGAGGGCAATCAAGTAACTTGACAAGTGCCCAGGTGTCGTATTCTCACCGGGTGACGAAGGATGATGAACGGCCGATCCCTGCCGAGCACTTGACCCGGGTGACCTGGGCCCTGCGGCGGGCGGAGTGGGCCGTGCAGGCCCGTAAGGAGCAGCGGCTACGACCGCTGGGCATCGCGGCCGCGCAGTACACCCTGCTGATCTCCGTCCACACCGATCCCGGCCTGACCGGCGCGGAACTGGCTCGCCGCCTGAACGTCACCCCGCAAGCAGTGGCCTCCCAGGTGTCCCGCCTGGAGGAGCGGGGTCAACTGGAACGCCGACCGCACCCGCGCCACGGCCACGTGCAGGAGTTGCACCTCACCGACGCCGGCCGCGACTCCCTGCGGGATGCCGAGGCCGTGATCGTGGACATCGAACTGCGGATCGCCGAGAAGCTCGGACCGAAGAAGGCCGCACAGCTGAGGGCACTGCTGGACGAGGTGGCGGACGTGGTCCGGGAGGCGTAGGACGGTTGGTGGGCGCCCGCCTCGTCTCCGGGCGCTGTGCAGGGGTTACGGCGCCGTCACCAGGCCGGGCAGGGGCAGCACGGGAAGGTGGATGGGGCCGGTGCCGTGTGAAAGAGGCCGTCCTGTGCCGCGGTTGGTGTCAGCGATGATCTCCGACGTGATGGAGATCGCTGTCTCCTCGGGGGTGAGGGCGCCGATGTCCAGGCCGATCGGTGAGTGCAGACGCGCCAGTTGGTCCTGGGTGACGCCGGCTTCCCGGAGCAGGTCGACGCGGTGCTCGTGGGTGCGTCGCGAGCCCATGGCACCGACGTAGGCAACGGGGAGTGTCAGTGCCAGACGCAGCAGGGGGATGTCGAACCTGGCGTCGTGGGTGAGGACGCAGACGGCGGTGCGGGCGTCGGTCTCGGTGGCCGCGAGGTAGCGGTGGGGCCAGTCGGTGACGACCTCGTCGGCGTGCGGGAAGCGGGCCGGGGTGGCGAAGACCGGGCGGGCGTCGCAGACGGTCACCCGGTAGCCGAGGAAGCTCCCCGCCCGGCTGAGAGCGGCGGCGAAGTCGACGGCGCCGAAGATCAGCATGCGGGGGCGGGACGCGTGCACGTGGACGAGGACGGTGAGCCTGCGCGGGCAGGCGCCGTCGTCCGGGTTGTCTGCTTCTCCCCCACCGCCGCCGACCTCGATCGAGGCGGTACGGCCCGCCCGCAGGAGCGCACGCGCATGCGCCACGACCGCCCGGTCCTCGCCCTCGTCGCCGAGTGTGCCGTCGTGGGCCCCCTCGGCGGGGACGTGGAGCGTACGGCCGACAAGCTCACCGGGACCGTCGACGACGTGGGCGACGGCAGACGGACGCCCCGCGGTCACGGCATCGAGGGCGGCGGCGAGTTGGGGTTGGCCGCGGGGCTCCACGCGCTGTACCAGGACACCGATCTCCCCACCGCAGGTCAGGCCGGCGGCGAGGGCGTCCGAGTCGGAGTATCCGAAGGCGACGCGTGCGGGGGCGGCGCGGTCTGCCAGCACTTGGCGGGCCAGTTCGTACACCGCTGCTTCGACACAGCCGCCGGAGACGCCACCGACCGCGTTGCCGTCGGCGTCCACGGCCAGCGCGGTGCCGACCGGCAGGGGTGCGCTGCCTCTGACGTCGATGACGGTGGCGAGGGCGAACGGCCGGCCCTCGTGGCACCAGTCGTGCAGTGTGTCCGTGATGTTCAGCATGGGGGGCTTTCCGTGAGGTGTGGGTCAACGGGCCGTCGCCGCGCCCTAGGGGAGGAAACCGCGACGACGGCCCTCGGTGCCCGGGGAGCCGCGTGTTGTGGGGTACACCGGCCCCCCGGGGGATCAGAGCAGCGCTTCCGCGGTGATGGGCAGTTCGCGGATGCGGCGGCCTGTGGCGTTGAACACCGCGTTGGCGATGGCGGGTGCCACTCCGACGATGACGACCTCACCGAGTCCTTTGACGCCGATGGGGTCGGCTTCGTAGTCCTCCCCGTCGATGAAGATCGCCTTCAGGTCGTGGATGTCGGCGTGGCTCGGCACGAGGTAGTCGGCGAAGTTCGCGTTGACGATCCGGCCGTCGCGGTGGTCGGTGACCGTGTGCTCGAGGAGGGCCTGACCGATCCCGCCGGTCATGGCCCCGATCGCCTGGCTGTCGGCGAGTCTCGGGTTGACGATGCGGGCTGCGTCGTACACGCCGAGCATGCGCCGGACCCGGACCAGGCCGAGGCGGGCGTCGACGGCCACCTCGGCGAAGATCGCGGAGTAGGCGTAGAGAGAGAACCTCTCGGGTTCCGGCGCCCCGGCGTACGAACCGAGCACTTCGAGATGGGTCCGGTCGTTGCGGGCCAGGAGCCGCTGGTACGTCTCCCCGCGGGTGGGCTCGTCCTTCACGTACAGCCGGCCGCCTCGTACGACGATGTCGGCGGCGTCGACGCCGTACAGCGGTGATCCCTCGTCGTCGACCGCGAGCGTGATCGCCTGCCCGCGCAGCTTGTCGCAGCCGTCCTGGACGGCGGATCCGACACTGGCCATGGTCATCGAGCCTGCGTGGACGGGGGCCGGAGGCATGAGGGAGTCTCCGAGCCGGAAGGTCACCTGGCGCATCGTCAGGCCGAGGGCGTCGGCGGCGACCTGGCTCATGGACGTGGCCGTGCCGGGGCCCATGTCGCTGGTCGAGGACTGCACCAGGGCGGTGCCGTCGGCGTCGAGCCGGACCGAGGCCTGGGCCTGGCTGCGCGCGGTGTCGTAGACACCGGCCGCCATACCCATGCCGATGAGCCAGTCACCGTCACGCGTCGAGCGGGGCTTGGGGTTGCGCCGGTGCCAGCCGAACTCGCGGGCGCCCGTGCGGTAGCACTCGCGCAGGCGGCGGGTGGAGAACGGCAGCCCGCTGGACTCGTCGTCGGCCGGTTCGTTGCGCAGGCGCAGCTCGATCGGGTCCACGCCCAGCTCGTGCGCGAGTTCGTCCATGGCCGACTCGACGGGGTAGGTGCCGCTGGCGTAGCCGGGTCCGCGCATGAACCACGGTGTGCTCACATCGAGCGGGACGTGGTCGTAGGCCTGGCGGACGTTGGGCGTGCTGTAGAGCATCCGGCCGGGGACGAGAACGCTCTCGCTGTACGTCTCGTAGCGGGAGGACTCGGCGCGGACGTCGTGCGTCGACGCGGTCAGCCGGCCCCCTCGGTCGGCGCCCAGTCGCAGTCCGTACTCGTACGCGGGCCGGAATCCCACGGTGAAGTACATCTGCCTGCGGGTGAGGACGAGTTTCACGGGGCGTTTCACCTCGCGCGCGGCCATGGCCGCGATGACGGAGTGCACCCAGGTGCGGGCGGCGTTGCCGAAGGCTCCGCCGACGAACGGCGAGATGACGCGGATGTTCCCCGGAGGGATGCCGAACTCGCCGGACAAGGTGAACACGGCGCCCTGCACGTACTGGGTCTTCTCCCAGACGGTCAGCCGGTCGCCGTCCCAGCGGGCGACGATGCCGGCCGGTTCCATCGGGTTGTGGTGGTTGCGGGCCGTCCGGTACGCGCTCTCGAGCCGGACGGGGGCGGAGTCCAGGGCCCGCTCGGCGTCGCCGCGTGCGTAGGTCTGGGTTTCGCCGTCGGTGTCGGCGCCGCTGAGGTCGGTCGATGAGGTCTCGGCATCGTAGGAGACCTTCACCAGGCTCGCGGCGTGCTGTGCGATCTCCAGCGTGGTCGCCACCGCGACCGCGACGGGCTGTCCGAAGAACTGGACCCGGTCGTCCTGGAAGGCGCGCAGCGGCCTGCCCGGCGGGAACCGCCCTTCGACAGACGGCAGTTTGGGCGCGTTGAGGTGGCTGATCACCTTCAGGACGCCGGGTTGGGCTTCGGCGGAGCGGGTGTCGACGCCTGTGATCCGGCCGCGTCCGACGCCGCTTTCCACGATGACCGCGTGCACGACTCCGTCGGGATTGTTGTCGGCGGCGTACTTCGCTCCCCCGGTCACTCTCAGCCGTGCGTCGACCCGGGGTACGGCCGCACCGACGGCAGCCTGCGGCTGGCTCACTTGGTGCCTCCCACGGTGCGCAGCCGGCGTTCGACGGTACGTTTGAGCAGCTCGGCCTTGAAACCGTTGTGGGCGAGGGGTCGCGCCCCCTCGGCCGCGTGCTCGGCGGCCTCTGCCCACAGCCGGTCGGAGGGGCGTTCGCCGATGAGGTGGCGCTCCACGGCGGGCAGTTTCCAGGGCACGGTGCCCACGCCGCCGGCGGCGACCTTCGCCTCTCGGATGACGCCGCCACGGATGTGCAGCGCGACCGCGGCCGACGTGAGCGCGAACTCGTACGACTGGCGGTCGCGCACCTTCAGGTAGCCGGACCGCAGCGGGCGCGGAAGGGCGGGGATCTCCACAGCGGTGATCAACTCGCCCTTGCGCAGCGCCTGTTCGCGGTTCGGGGTGCTGCCGGGCCGCAGCAGGAAGTCGGCGAAGGCGATACGTCGTTCCCCGTCCCGGCCCAGCACGTGCACCGTCGCCTCCAGTGCCGCGAAGGCCACGGCAACGTCGGAGGGATGGGTGGCCACGCAGTGATCGGAGGTGCCGAGGATCGCGTGGCCGCGGTTGTAGCCGTGCAGCGCGGCGCACCCGGAGCCGGGCTCGCGCTTGTTGCAGTCGGCGGTCACGTCCCGGAAGTACGTGCATCGGGTGCGCTGCATGATGTTGCCGCCGATGGTCGCCATGTTCCGCAGCTGGGCCGAGGCGCTCAGTTCCAGCGCCTCGGCGACGACGGGGTACAGGACCCGCACCTTCGGGTGGGCGGCGGCCTCGGCCATGCGGACCAGGGCGCCGATGCGCAAACCACCGCGCTCGGTGACGGTGACCTCGCGCAGCGGCAGGGAGCCGATGTCGACCAGCTCTCCGGGGCGCTCCACGGTCTCCCGCATCAGGTCGACGAGCGTGGTGCCGCCCGCGAGGTAACGCCCGCCACGCCAACCGGCACTGAGGGCGTCACGCGTGTCCGCGGGCTTGGCGTAGGTGAAGGGATGCATGGGGGTCAGCCCTTCCGGCCGGCGGCGGCCTGCTCGACCGCGCGCTCGATCTTCACATAGCAGCCGCAGCGGCAGAGGTTGCCGCTCATCCATTCCCGGATCTCCGCCCCGGACCCGGTGTGACCCTCCTGGATGCATCCGACGCCCGACATGATCTGGCCCGACGTACAGAAGCCGCACTGGAAGGCGTCCTGATCGATGAACGCCTGCTGCAGTGGGTGAAGTCGGTCGCCCTTCGCCAGGCCCTCGATCGTGGTGACCTCGGCTCCCTCCAGGCGCACCGCCAGTGTCAGACAGGAGTTGACCCGGCGGCCGTCGACCAGGACCGTACAGGCGCCGCAGGCACCGGCGTTGCAGCCCTTCTTCGAGCCGGTCAGGTCGAGATGCTCACGCAGGAGGTCCAGCAGCGAGGTGCGGTTGTCGATCGTGACGGTGCGTCGGACGCCGTTGACGACCAAGGAGACCCGACTGCCGGGCGGCACCGCGAGGGCCACGGTTTCCTCGGCGGCGAGGGCGGGCGGTCCCGCGACCAGGCCGCCCACCACGGCGACTCCTCCCGCGGCGGTGGTCGTGGCGATGAAGGTACGCCGGGTGGGCGCGGATGGGGGTTCGACGGGGGAAGTCTCTGCTTCTGCGGGATGTTCGGTGGACATGTCCACTCTCCCTCGATGGGGTGCGGGCGGTTGTCGGAGGACGTGCTGGTGACCGTGCCGTCCGCGAAGGCGCGCCATGCCCGTTGCTCCGGCGAACACCGGGTCCGGACACAGGCCAAGCATGAACCTCTTGATTAATATCAAACAAGCGTTGGTGTATCAATCATCTTTATAAGTCCACGCCCGGATGGCTGGACGAGCCCGCCGGGCCGGTCCGGGGTGGCCGGCATCGGCCTGCGGGCCGACCCGCCGCTCGGCCGTACGTCCGTACCCTTTGCGGCGTGGAATCCGATATCCCTCTCTCCCCGGCCGTCCTGCGCACCATCACGGTCTCCCTCTGCGGGGGCCTGGCCCTGGTGTGGCTGTTCGACCTGGTGTCCTTCTACGACCCGCAGAACCGCTGGTCGAGCTGGCTGCCCCTGGTCTCCGGCCCCCTCGCCGCCGCCGCACTGCTCTTTCCCGCCCGCCGGCCGGACCCCGAACGGCGGGCCGGCGCCGTCGCGCTGGGCTCCTTGGCCCTGACCGTGGGCCAGTGCGCGTACGCCCCGCTCTCCAGCGGCACCTGGGGTGTGCTCGAAACCGTCGCCCTGCTCATGCTGCTCCCCCGGACCGTGCGGCGGGTGACGCGCCCGGTCACCGCCGTGACACTGACGGCGGCGCTGGCCGCCGCGGTGATCGCCATGCCCTGGCGAGAGGGCACGGAGCACGGCTCCTTCGCGTACTCCTTCGCGCTGACGTTCGCCGTCGCCCCCGTCGTGGGCCTCGGTTGCTATCTGCGCCTCCTGGACGCCCGCCGAGCCAGAGCCGTGGACTCCGTACGCCAGAGCGAGCGCATGGAACTCGCCCGGGACCTGCACGACTTCGTCGCCCACCACGTCACCGGCATCGTCGTGCAGGCCAATGCCGCGCTGATGATTCAGGAGACCTCGCCGGAGCAGATCAAGCCACTGCTGGAGGGCATCTCCCGAGCCGGCGGGGAGACCCTGGACTCCATGCGCCGCCTGGTGCGGGTGCTGCGCGAGGACGACCATCCGGCCGCCCGCCCGGGTGAGCTACTGACCGAGCTGGACCGTCTGGTCTCCGCGTTCGCCGAGAACGGAACCGACGCGACGCTGCACGTCGCGCCCGAGGTGCGCGGGATCCGGCTGGCTCCCGAGGTGGAGACGTCCGTCCACCGCGTGGTGCAGGAGGCGCTGACGAACGTGCGCCGCCACGCCCATGGTGCGGACGTCGTCGTCCGCCTCGAACTGGACTCCCAAGGTCGCCTGTGGGTCGAGGCGCGCAACGCCGGGCCGCAGACGCGCGCCGCCGGGCCGGTCGGCGGGCGGGGCGGCTTCGGCCTGGTGGGCCTGCGGGAACGCGTGGAGGCCGTGGAGGGATCACTGACCAGCGGACGGACAGCGGACGGCGGCTGGTGCGTGAGCGCCGACTTCCCCGTCCTGGCCGCTGTGGAAGGATCACGGCATGAGCGGCGGCAGTGATCGCGACGGGCCACGGACACGCGTACTGATCGCGGACGACCAGGAGATGGTCCGCACCGGCTTCCGGCTGATTCTCGGCACCCAGCCCGACCTCGAAGTGATCGGCGAGGCCGCCGACGGCGCCGAGTGCGTCGAACTCGCCCGAAGGACGCGTCCCGACGTGTGTCTCGTCGACATCCGTATGCCCAGGCTGGACGGTCTGGAGGTCACCCGGGCCCTGGCCGGGCCAGGTGTCGTCGACCCGATCCGCGTGGTCGTGGTGACCACCTTCGACCAGGACGACTACGCCTACACCGCCCTGCGCAACGGCGCCTGCGGCTTCCTCCTCAAGGACGCCGGCTCCACCCTGTTGATCGAGGCCGTCCGTTCCGCCGCCCGCGGGGATGCCCTGGTCTCCCCCGCCGTCACCGTCCGGCTGCTCAAGCACCTCGCCGGACAGCGGCCGCCGGAAGCGGTCCCGCACCCGCTCTCCGAGCGGGAACTCGACGTCGTACGCCTGGTGGCGGTGGGCCGCACCAACCAGGAGGTCTGCGGCGAGCTGTTCGTGTCCCTGGGCACGGTCAAGACCCACCTGGCGAACATCAAGGACAAGCTCGGCGTGCGCAACCGCGTGGAGATCGCCGCCTGGGCCTGGGAGAACGGGCTCGTACGCGACCGCCGGACGCCGCCCGCCTGACCTGTGGGCCGGCCTTGGATCGGCCCACGGGCCGACCCCGGCAGCACGCTCTCGGCCGGCGGGCCGAAGCACGGCCACCGTCCGGTGGGCCACTCTCCCGGTGACAGCATCACCGCAGCGAACGCATCGCAGGAGAGAAACATGAAATACCTCGCCGCTTCCCTGGCAACCGCCACCGCCCTGGCCATGGGCGGGCTCGCGTTCGTGGCCGTGCCTCGGCTGCTGAGCACGGAGTCGACCAGCACTGCCAACTCGACCGGGACCGTGAGCCGTCCGGAGGTCGAGAAGCAGGTCCGCGACAACTACTCCCTGCCGCTCTTCCAGGAGAAGCCGAAATCCGTGAGCTGCGCCGGAGGCCTCAACGCACGGCAGCGCGACTCGGTCGAGTGCAATGTGACGTCCGCCGACGGGAAGCGACAGCAGATCATGGTGTCCGTGACCAGGGCCGACGGAGACAGGATCTCGTACGACTACGCGGTGCTGGAGCGCTAGGGCCTGTCTGACAATTCCCGTCGTCGCCCGGAGGGCGGCCTCGCGGCGTCAGGTGCGTGCTCTCGGCGTGCCGGGCGTAGAGCCTCGTACTGGATGTACTCGGGTCTGCGCCCGGTGCGGCGAGAGGGCGTGCATGGCGTCGCGGGGCAGACGGGAATTGTCAGACAGGCCCTAGGAGTGGCCTCCGTCCGGCCTCTCCCGGACACGGACACAGCGCCCTCAGCCCTCCCGGACGCAGCCCAGGGCCGCGTCCGGAAGATTCGCCGCTCCGGAGTCCGCACCACGCGGATCCAACGGCGGCAGGGCATCAGGATTGAGCTCGGCGAGCACGCGGAGCAGCAAGGAATGAATCAGCGCCCGCTCTGCGGGGGCGAGGGCCGCGAGGGCCTCCGTGTCCAGTCGCTCCACCAGCTCCCGCGCCCGATCGGCGAGCTTCGCGCCGCTGCCGGTGATGGCCAGCCGCACGGTTCTGCGGTTCGAAGGATGCTCGCGGCGCGCCAGAAGTCCACGGTCGACCAGCGCGTTGACGGCGGCACCCATGGACTGCGGAGTGAAGCCGGTCCGACGCGCGATTTCCGCGGCGGAGATGCCGGGCGTCCAGCCGACGTGCTGCAACGCGTTGTGTTGCGCCGCCGTGAGGTCGAGCGACCGCAACGCTCTCTCCAGCCGCGTTCCCATCACGTGGACCATCTGCCAGGCCAGGTAGCCCATGCGCGTGGACGGATCTGCGTGCGTGCGGCTCATGAGCGACTCCGACAGTAAGGCACCTTATATTTCCATGATAGAACTATAAGGCACCTTACAACCAGAGACGGAGAGTCCTCTCCCATGCCCACATCACCCACCACTTCCGTCGAGGCGCACCACGCGCCCCATCACCACGCGATGGACACCGCTCCAGCACCGCAAGGCGCCACCGGAGCGAAGGGAGTTCTGCTACCGGTCGCGATCGTGCTGGTCATCGGCTCGATCTTCGTCAGCGTGTTTCTGGCCGCCTTCCACGCCCCCAGGCCTCACGACCTTCCGGTCGCCGTCGTCGGGACCACCCAACAGCTCGAACAGGTCACCGGCGGGCTGGAGCTCGGACTGCCCGGCGGCTTCGAGGTGAAGCGCTACGCCGACGAGAACACGGCCCGCCGCGCGCTGGAGGACCGCAAGGTGTACGCCGCCTACGTCACCGGCCCCGGGAAGTCCGCCACCCTGCTGTACGCCGGAGCCAACGGCCCTTCGGTGACCTCGACGGTCACCGGCGCCTTCTCCGGCATCGCGAAGGCGGACGACGAGCGGCTGACCGTGCGCGACCTCGTGCCGGCCTCGGCGGGCGACACCCGCGGCATGTCGGTGTTCTACGCCGGGTTCGGCGTCGTACTGGCCGGATTCCTGTTCGGCATGATGACCTACCAGATGGCTCCGCGACTGGAGTACCGGTGGAGACTGGCCAGCCTGGCCTCCTTCAGCATCCTGGCCGGCGTCCTCGTGGCGGCGATGGCCGGCAGCCTCGGCTTCGCCGCGCTGCCCGGGCCCTTCCTGGGCATCGCGGGGATCATCGCGCTGATGGCCGCTGCTGTCGGCAGCGCGACCATGACGTTCATGCGCCTCTTCGGCCGCGCCGGGATGTCGCTGGCCGCCGTGGTCCTGCTGACCTTCGGCAACAGCACGAGCGGTGGCACGCTGCCCACCGCCTACCTGCCGGACTGGCTGCATCCGCTCTCCGAGGTCCTCCCGGTGGGAGTCGGCGTACGAGCTGTCCAGGGGTTGTCCCACTTCAACAACGACGGTCTCACCGCGGGCATCGTCGTCCTGGTGGCATGGATCCTCGTCGCCGCCGTGGTGCTCTTCCGGCTCGATGCCCGCGGACCCCGCCGCACAGCCGCCAACTGACCCGGCTCCTCGGTTACGGCCCCGCGAGCAACGCACCCCGCTCTCGTAGACTTCGGCCGTGACCGACGCCGCGTTCCCCACCACCGGATACCTCGCCTGGCAGTTCTCCCAGATCATCGCCGGACGGCTGGAGCGGGCACTGCGCGCGGAAGACCTCACGCTGGCGCAGCACAACGCACTGCAGCAGGTCCTCTGGACGCCGGGGGTGTCGGCCGCCGAGATCGCGCGCCGCTCGGGCATCACGGCCCAGTCCATGGGGGCGGCGGTGAGTCAGCTCGTCGAGCGAGGACTACTACGACGTGAGCCGCACCCGACCAGCCGCCGCAGCGTGCGCCTGTTCGCGACCACCGAGGGAGAGGCGACTGCCGCTCGTGCCGCGTCGATCGCCCGGCGGATCGAACGGGAGACGACCTCACCACTCTCCGAGGACGACAAGGACGGCATTCACCGACTGCTCCACCGTTTGGTCGAGGAACTGAACCCCGATGCCCTCGCCGTCGACAGTCGCTCCTCTGACTAGCCCTGGAGCCCCGGCTGTCCAGCAGACGGCAGAGTCGAGCAGCACCCGCGGGCCGTGAATCGCCGATGACCCGTACCTCCCCGGATGGGGCTCCGTTCACGGACCGCCGGTGACCATTGCGCACGTGGGCATTGACACCGGGTTTTGGCTTACGGCACCAGGACGATCTTTCCGCTGGTGTGACCTGCCATGATCTCGCGATGGGCGGCAGCGGCCTCGTCGAGCGGGTAGCTGGCGGCGATCAGGACTCGCAGTCGCCCGGCCTCCGCGGCCTCGGTGAGCTGCAGGCGGGCGGCGTCGCGGATGTCCGTGCCCGGATCCGCGCCGGGACTGCCGCCGAGAAGTCTGATGCCGGCCTGGGCCCCGCGCGCGAAGCCCGCGATGGTGGCGATGCGGGAACGGTCCGCCACGAGTTCCACGGAGACGTCCACCGCCTCGTCCGTGCCCACCAGGTCTGCCGCCCCGTGGACGCCCTCCGGTGCCGCCGCGCGTACCCGGTCCGCCAGACCGGGCCCGTACGCGACCGGCACCGCCCCCAGCTCGCGCAACAGGTCGTGCCTGGCCGGGCTTGCCGTTCCCAGGACGGTGGCGCCGCGCGCGACCGCCAGCTGCACGGCCATCAGACCGACTCCGCCGGCAGCGCCGTGGATCAACACCACCTCGCCCTTGCGCAGGCCGATCACCTCAAGAGCGTGCACGGCGGTGACGCCGACGACCATCAGCCCGCCGGCCTGCTCCCAGGACAGGTTGGCGGGCTTCGGCACCACCGAGGAGGCCGGGACGACGAGTTCGGCGGCATAGGCGCCGGGCGCACGGTAGGCGATCACCTCGTCCCCGACCTCGACCGGACCCGCGGGGCCGGTCGCGTGCTCGCCTGCCGCGGTCACCACTCCTGCCGCCTCCAGACCGAGCCGTAGCGGCAGGTTCCCCGGAGAGGTGCCGAAGGCGCCGCTGTACACCTTCTGATCGAAGGGGTTGACGCCGGCGGCACGGACCGCGATACGCACCTGGCCCGGCCCGGGCTCGGGTACGGCTTCGTCGATCACCGACAGCACCTCAGGTCCGCCGTATGCGCTCGCCACCACCACCCGGGCTTCGCTCATGCCGGAGGCCGACGCCGTATCGGAGGGGTTCATCGTGCTCACTGGTGGTCACTTCCTTGCTGCACAGGCCTTACGGAGTTCGACAGCCAGGTCCGGCACCGGTCGAGACGGCGGGCCATCAGGACGACGTCCTCAAAGTACTTCAGGCGACTGTCGCAGATCAAGCATTTGATGTCAGTTAAGGTGCCTTACTCTCGACTCAGGACCGGCGGCAGCTGTCCCGTGCCTTCCCTGCAGGACGAAAGAGTTGTTCATTACCGAAGGTGCGACTCATTTCGCAGTTCCCCGTGCACCGGAACGGGCCGCTCTGCGAGGTCCGGCCGGCGGACCGGATTCTCATCCCGGGCGAGCGGTAGGCAGGGGAAAATTTCTTACCCCTCACAGCGTGCTCTTCCGATGCGATGCTCGGTCACACATCGGAAGAAGACTTTCGAGGAGCCGATCACCATGTCCCCTTCCGGCCGCACCACGACCGCCGTCGGCTTTCATCGGGCCACGGGCGTACGGCCGCCGTCGCCGCGGCCGTGGCATGTGGCGCGGCGGGAGCCGGTGCCGACGTGGTCGTGATACCGGCGCCGCGGCTTTCCACGCGTTCGCCGAGACGCACTCGATCAGCCTGGGCCTGACGCCGGGCCGGAATTCCACCAAGGGCAGCGATCTTCCATGCCGGACAGGCGGCCCTCACGGCTCAATTACCGGGCCCCTCCTTTCATGTCATGCGTATCCATTTCCCGCGTACCAGGAGCAAGATCATGTCCGAATCCCCGCATCTCGCTCTCATCCGGCGGGTCTATGAATCCCGGATGGCGCCCGAGGTCACCTCGGAGGTCATGGCCCCGGACCTCGTCTGGGACATCACCCCCGGTTTCCCGAACAGCGGCGTCTACCACGGCTGGGACAGCGTGGCGAAGGACTTCTTCGGCACGCCGATGCCGAACATCGTCTCCTTGGGCGCGGTGCCCGAGGACTTCTACGCGGACGACGAAGGCCACGTCTTCGTGTTTGGGCACTACCACGCCGAGACCAAGTCCGGCAGCACGGTCGACGTCCGGTTCATCCACTTCTGGACCGTCCGTGACGGCAAGGCCGTCAGTATGCGGCAGGCCGCCGACAGCCATGTCCTGCAGGAAGCCCTCAAAGGCTGAGACCACCCCTCTCAAGGAGATCCACCCATGGCGAAGATCCTCTTCGTGATCACCGCGTCCGACCACTGGACGCTGGCCGACGGAACCCGGCAGCCGGCCGGTTTCTGGGCCGAGGAAGCGATCGGCCCCTACCAGGTCTTCAAGGAGGCCGGATTCGAGATCGCGGCGGCGACGCCCGGCGGTGTGCCGCCCACAGCGGACGCGCTCAGCCTCACCGCGGACTTCAACGGCGGCGAGGAAGGCGCGCAGCGTATGCGCACCGCCCTGCGCGAGGCGACCGAGCTGGCGCACCCGATGCGCATCGAGGACGTCAACATCGACGACTACGCGGCCGTGTTCTACCCCGGCGGCTGGGGCCCGATGGAAGACCTGCCCGATGACGCCGCCTCCGGCAAGCTGCTCACCGACTGGCTCGCCTCGGGCAAGCCGGTGTCGCTGGTCTGCCACGGCCCCGCGGCGCTGCTGGCCACCATCGGCCCGGACGGGACATCCCCGTTCGCCGGTTACCGTCTGACCGGCCTCTCCAACGCCGAGGAGAAGCTGAACGGTCTCGCGGACCGCGCGAAGTGGCTGCTGCAGGACCGTCTTGTCGACGAACTGGGTGCGGACTACCGCGAGACCGAGCCGTTCGCCCCGCACGTCGAGACGGACCGCACCCTGCTCACCGGCCAGAACCCGGGCTCCGCGGTACTCCTCGCCCGGGAACTGCTCAAGGCACTGTGAGCTGACACCAGAGCCATGTATTCGCTCGGCGGCCCGGTACACACCCCGGGCCGCCGAGTTCTGTTCCCCTTGTTGTCGTCGAGGTCGGAGCCAATGTCATCCTCATATACAGGTAAAGCCCAACATGGACGGGATCACCCACCGTCACAGCTCCGGGGTTCCTGTGCGAGGCTGCAATTCATGAACCGCAACCCGCATCTGAACGAGCTGGGTGAGTTTCTCAAGGCCCGCCGTGCCGAACTGAGTCCTGCCGAGGTCGGACTCCGGGCCGGGGAACGGCGGCGTGTGAGCGGTCTGCGCCGTGAGGAGGTGGCCCTTCTCGCCGCGATCAGCACCGAGTACTACACGCGCATCGAGCAGGGCCGTCTCCAGGCATCGGCTCCCCTGCTCGACGAACTCGCCAAAACGCTCCGCCTCAACGACGACCAGCGCACCTACCTCTTCGACCTCGCGGCGAAGGAGAGGGTGCGCCCCTCCGCGTCACGCGAGCGCCAGCAGGTGGATACCCAGCTGCAGCGCATGCTGGACGATCTCACCGCCTCCCCGGCCTTCGTCATCGGCCGGCGCACCGACATCCTGGGCTGGAACCAGCTCGCCGCCGCCCTGTGGACCGATTTCGGGCGCTACCCGGAACACGAGCGTGTGTTCGTCCGGCTGCTGTTCACCGAACCCTGGATGCGCACGCTGTACGCCGACTGGGAAGAGGTCACCCGGCTGGCCATCGCCCAGCTGCGCATGGAAAGCGCCCGCTACCCCGACGACCGGCGCCTCGCCGCTCTCGTCGAGGAACTCTCCGCCCGCGACACACAGTTCCGGCAGTGGTGGACCGAACACGACGTCGCGATGCGCGGCAAGGGCGTCAAGAAGCTTCATCACCCCGTGGTGGGAGAGCTGACCCTCGACTGGAACACACTCACCTGCGGCACGGACCCCGACCAGCACATCATCGTGTGGAACGCCGAACCCGCCTCCCCGTCCCACGACGGGCTGCGCCTCCTGGCCTCCTGGGCCGCGGACCAGAAGCAGAAGCGGACACCGTCCGACACCGCCACCTGAGCCTTCTCCCCGGCACAACCGCCAGGAGCTGTGCGTTCTCTCGTCGGCACCGCTGTCATGGGGGGAGAGACTCGTCCCCCCTATGAAGGCACCCCAGCCAGAATCCTTCCCCTTTTGCGGGCGCACGCGAGACGGAAGGGTCGGACACCTCAACGACCGCATGGCAAGCGATGAGGTGCTTCGAATGAAGGCTGTAGGTTTCACGGAATTCGGTGGGCCGGAGGTGCTTCGGGTTCTCGACCTGCCCGCGCCCGAGGCCGGTCCGGGTGAGGTGCGCATCCGGGTGCACGCCGCGACCGTCAACGCTGTGGACGCCCTCCAGCGCGGCGGCCCCGCCCGGTCGCCGGACGCCCTGCCGCCGTTCGTCCCCGGCATGGAAGCCGCAGGCATCGTGGACCAGATCGGCACGGGTACGGACACGGAGCTGAGCGTCGGCGACCGCGTGATGGCGATCGTGCTCGCCGACGGCTCACGCGGTGCGTACGCCGAACAGGTCGTGGTTCCGGCCGAGTCGGTCGTCCGCGCTCCGCACGGCGCGAGCGACGCGCAGGCCTCCTCCCTCCCGATGAACGGACTGACCGCGCGCCTGGCCCTGGACACCCTCGGCCTGGAATCCGGCCGGACCGTCGCGATCACGGGAGCGGCCGGAGCGGTGGGCGGATACGCCGTCCAGCTGGCCAAGGCGGACGGACTGCGGGTGGTCGCCGACGCCTCGGAGCAGGACGAGGCCCTGATCAGGGAACTCGGCGCCGACGTCGTACTCCGTCGCGGCGCCGAATACCCGGACCGGGTACGCGCGGAGGTCCCGGCGGGCGTCGACGGACTCCTTGACGGCGCGTCACTCGGCGCTCCCACCGCACGAGCGGTCCGCGACGGCGGCCGGGTGGTGACACTGCGCGGCTACGACGCCCCCGGCGAACGAAGCGTCGCCTTCGAGCCGATCGTCGTGTTCAGCTACGCCCGGGAGCACGCCAAACTCGACGCACTCCGCCAGCAGGTGGAGAACGGCCTCATCACTCTCCGGGTCGCCAGGTCCCTCCCGGCGGAACAGGCCGCCGAAGCGCACCGACTCCTCGCCGCAGGCGGCGTTCGAGGCCGGCTGGTCCTGACCTTCTAGGCCGAGTCAAGTACCTCGGCGCCACCGCACGGCTGTGGCCGAATGTCGAACGAACTTCTCCGCCCTCCCACCCCTTGGTCCAACCACGGCACGCGGGGCGACGACGCCCCGCCGACAGGGACGGGAACGCCATGCCCCACACCACCGCATTCGCCAGGAACCAGTGGTGCAGCTAGCGCATCTCTCTGACCTGCGCTTGTGTGGGGGCGATGAGGCTGTGACCTGCTAGGACGGGTTACAGAGGCGAGCGGAGGCAGTCAGCGGAAACCGCTCTGATTCGACCCCGGTTCGACCCGGGTCGCTCGGAGGCAGGCAGAGGCAACAGCCTCTGCAACAGGCCTCTGGGGGGCCTGAGTCGGCCGGTGTGGATCACCAGTGGACCACGTCGGCCGTCTGATGAGCCAACGACGTCTGCTGCCCCACCACGCCCTCGGCAGCGGCGGGCAGCAGGCCCTTCTCCAGGACGAGTTCGGCGACTCCCCGGCCGCTGACGAGGGCCTCCTTGGCGATGTCCGTGGCCGCCGTGTACCGGTGATGGTGACGTCGTTGCCGATCACCTCGAAGGCGACCTGGTCGACGACCTCGGGCATCACCGGGTTGACCTTGCCGGGCATGATGGACGAACCCGCCTGCACCGGCGGCGGGTCGATCTCACCGAGGCCCGCGCACGGCCCCGAGGACGGCAGCCGCGGATCGTTGCTGCTCTTGGAGAGCTTGACGGCGACGCGCTTCAGCACACCGGACACCTGGGCGAACGCGCCGCGGTCCTGGGTGGCCTCGACGAGGTTGGCGGCGGTGACCAGGGACAGCCCGGTGATGTCGGCGAGGTGGCGGCGGGCCGACTCGGCGTAGCCGGCGGGGGCGTTGCGGCCGGTGCCGATGGCCGTGGCCCCCAGGTTGATCTCATGGACCAGTTCGACGGCCTCGACTCCTGCATGAGCGGCGTCACTTTGCAGGAAGGTGAGCCCGGCGGCTATCTTCATACTCAATAATGCAACTAGGTGCCTAGTTGTTTAGTGATGGCCGTGTGCCACTTCTGCCAGCAGCGTTGACGAGAGGCGGTCGGCCCCGTGTCGAGCAGTGGGTACCTGCGCTATGTCGCCCTGGGTGACAGTCACACCGAGGGACTCGGGGACGGCGACGACGTCCGTGGCCTTCGGGGCTGGGCGGACCGGCTCGCCGAGCAGGTCGCCCGCCACAGCCCCGGCCTGCTCTACGCCAACCTCGCGGTGCGCGGCCGTAAGGCCGGTCAGGTGCGCGCCGAGCAACTGGCTCCGGCGCTCGCGATGCGGCCCGACCTCGCCACCGTGGTCGCCGGGGTCAACGACGTGCTGCGTCCGAGCTGCGACCTCGACGAGGTGGCCGGCCATGTCGAGGCGATGTTCGCCGCCCTCACCGCCCAGGGCGCCACCGTCGCGACCCTCATGTTTCCCGATGTCGGGCGTATCACGCCGTTGGCCCGCCCGATCGGTCACCGCGTGCTCGCACTCAACGCGCGCATCCGGGAGGCCGCCGGCCGCCAGGGCGTGGTGGTGGCGGAGACCGCCGCGCACGCGGCGGCGACCGATCCGCGGTTGTGGAGTACCGACCGGCTGCACGCAGGCCCACTGGGACACGCGCGCATCGCGGCTGCCGCGGCCCAGGCGCTCGGCCTGCCGGGCAGCGACGACAAGTGGACCCTTCCCCTTCCGGCCGAGGGGACAGACATCTCCGCTTGGAGGACCATGGGTGCCGAACTGCGCTGGGCCGGCACCTTCCTCGGCCCCTGGGTCGGCCGCCGACTGCGTGGCCGCTCCTCCGGCGACGGCCGCCGGGCCAAGCGACCGGCCCTGCTTCCGGTGGCCGCGTCCACCGGGGACACCTCCTCAGCCGTATGAGACCCCGCCCGCGACGACGCCGGCGGCTCCTCCTGCCGCACTTCTCTCTTCCTCGTACCGGAGCTGGAAATGAGTAACGCCCACCCCTTCCGCGTCCTGCGCGCGAAGCGTCTGTGGACCGTCAACGGCGCCATCGTGGGCTTCGTGGCACTGCTGTTCACGGTGTTCTACGTCGGCGCCAACATCGACCCTGCCGATCACCTGCACAAGCTGCCCGTCGGCCTGGTCAGCACCGATGAGGGGGCGAAGGTCGGTGGCAAGCAGACCGACCTCGGTGCACAGATCACCCAGTCGATCAAGAAGTCGTCCCAGGGCGGAGACAGGATCGACTGGAAGCTGATGGACGAGGACGAGATGAAGGAGGAACTGGGCAAGGGCAAGCTGTTCGGCGCGCTCGTCGTGCCCCGCGACTTCACCGCCACTGTCGCCGCCCTCACCGGCCCCGGGGCGGCCGGCAAGCCCGTCCGCCCGACACTCACCGTGCTGACCAACCAGTCCGCCGGCAGCATGGGGTCGAGCATGGCGCGGCAGGCCACGACGACGGCCGCGCGGTCGGCCTCCGCACAGGTGGGTGAACAGTTGACCGCTCAGGCCGCGGCCGCGCAGGCCCAACTGCCCGCTGCCGCGCGCCTGCTGCTGGCCGACCCGGCCGTGGTGCAGATCGAGGACGGGCATCCGCTCGACTCGCACAGCGGCCTCGGCCTGAGCGCCTTCTACTACTCCCTCGTCCTCGTCGTCTGCGGCATGCTCGCCGCCAACGTCATCAGCGGCCAGGTGGACCACGCCCTCGGCTACACCCACAGCGACATGGGCCCGCTGCGGGTCCACAACCCGCTGCTGCGCGCGACTCGCGTCCAGACCCTGGCCATCAGCAGCACGCTCATGATCGGTCTGTCCCTGTTCATGGGGAGCCTGGCCCTGGCCGGTGCGGTGGGCATCATGGGCATGGACGCCTCTCACCTGCCCCTGCTGTGGCTCTTCTCCGTGTGCACGATCGCGGTTGTCGGCATCGGCGGGCTCGGACTGCTCGCTGTGTTCGGCACGCCGGGGATGCTGTTCATCACGATCTTCTACATCGCCATGGCGGTACCGACGTCCGGCGCCACGGTCCCCCTCCAAGCCCTCCCCGGTTTCTACCGCGTCCTCGGCGAGTTCGAGCCCCTGCGCCAGATCACGGGCGCCGTCCGCTCGATCCTCTACTACGACGCCCAGGCCGACGCGGGCCTGACCCGGGGCTGGGTGATGCTGGGCGTGGGACTCGCGGTCGCCGGCCTCTTCGGCTTCGGCGTGACCCGGTTCTACGACCGCAAGGGACTCCATCGCATTCCCGCCGACGAGGAACCGCAGCCGCTCCTCGCCCGGGCATAGTCCGAGCACCGGTGAGGGGTAGGGCGGGCACGGCCGCCCCACCCCTCACTTTGTTGACTGATCGTGCAGGTGGGATCGCCGCGGTCAGCCGTCGGCCCGCGGTACGGCTGTGCGCTGCTCGAGCCTGCGCAGCGCCATGTCCCCCCACTGGAGGTTCTCCCGCTCGAACGACATCCCGCGCAGCAGGGTGAGATACGGGCCGATGCGCTCGGCCTCGGCGAAGTACGCCTCCTCGGAGCGCCCGTCGAGCAGGCGCTGCCGGAGCCGCTCGTAGTGGGCCAGCTTGGCGGTGGCCCACTCCATGCGCTCCGCGATGGCGGTCCGGACCGCTTCCATGTCACCCACGTCCACGCACTGCACCTTGACGAGCAACTCGTCCCGGACCACCGCCGGTTTACCCAAGGGCTCGGCGGTGTAGGCGCGGACGGCCTTCCGTCCGGCCTCCGTCAAGGAGAACAGCCGCTTGTTGGGGCGGCGCTCCTGCTCGACGACGCGGGCCGTGACAAGCCCTTCGGCCTCCATGCGATCCAGCTCCCGGTAGAGCTGCTGAGGCGTCGACATCCAGAAGTTGGCCACCGTCGTGTCGAACGCCTTCGCAAGGTCGTACCCGGACGCCTCACCCTTCAACAGCGCGGCCATCACCGCGTTCCGCAAAGCCATGGATGCACGCTAGCAGATTAATCAACTACCTGACTAATAGTCACACTTGCCCTGTAGACAAACCCTAACGGGCCATCTACTCTCTATTGCACCTATTAATCTTTTTGAGTACTAAGGGGGGCTCATGCTCCCCTTCCGCAAGGCCGTCGAGAGTGGCGACCCGGCCAGAGGTGCCGCAGTAGCCCTTGAGTGCGAAATCCGCGACCACTGTGCGGATGCCACTCTCGCGCCCCTCCTGTCCACTGGCCCTATGACCGTGACCGGCATCCTCCGCCTTGCACTCGGAAACCGATCGGTTTACGCTGATGGAAACCGGTCGGTTTCTCCCCGAATCCAAGGCCTGGTCCGTGGTCACGCCCCCTTCGGGCGGGCCCTGTCCGAATCACCCGTCCGCCGCAGTTCACACAAAGAGGAGCCAGCAGATGCCCAGCTCAGAATCACGTCCCACGATTACCGTTCCGGGGACCACCAGCCACACCATCGCCCCGCGCGGGGGACGCCGCAGCCACGAGGGGACCCTGCGTTACCTCAGAGCGGGCACCGGCGCTCCGCTGGTCCTGCTGCACACCGTGCGTACCCAGGCCGAGCACTTCCGCCACCTCATCCCGCTGATCGCGGACCACTACACCGTGTACGCCCTGGACCTGCCGGGGATGGGCTACTCCGAGATCGTGCCCGGTGCGTCGTACGACGAGCCGGCGATGCGTGCGGGCGTCGAGCGGCTGCTGACCGAACTCGACCTCCACGACGTCACGTTGGTCGGGGAGTCCATGGGTGCGGTGCTCGCCCTGACCGCAGCGGCCGATCTGCCCGAGCGGGTCCGGCGCGTCGTCGCGGTGAACACCTACGACTTCCCCGGCGGGATCACCCGGTCCAGTCTCCTCGCCCGTGTGGTGGTCGCCGGTGTTCTCACTCCGGGGGTGGGCCCTGTGGCCGCCGGGGTGGAGCCCAAGCCCGTCGTCCGCAGGATCCTGCAGGGCGGGGTGGTCGACAAGACCGCGCTGCGGGAGGACTACCTCGACGAACTCCTCCTGGTGGGCAGCCGCCCCGGCTACCCGACCGTCGCCCGGGCCGTGTACCAGAACATGCCCAGCCTCATCGCCGCCCGCTCGCGCTACCCCGAGGTCAAGGCGCCCGTCCACCTCGTCTACGGAGAGAAGGACTGGTCCCGCCCCTCGGACCGGGAAGCCAACAAGAAGCTGCTGCCGGCCGCCGACGTCACGCAGGTGCCGGGAGTGGGCCACTTCATCGCCCTGGAACGGCCAGACCTGCTGGCCGGCCTGCTGAACTCGGTGGCGTGACCGCGCTGAGAGCGCCGTAGTCACCCCCCGTTCGGGTGTAGTGCGGGACGGGGACCACGTTCGACCATGTGTCTGGCGGCGTCATGGCATGCAAAGGAGCAGGCGCGTGGCGCAGATCCAGATCGAGTTCGACGTTCGGGCAAGATGCGTGACGGTGCCGCGCGCGCGGATGTCTACCAGCCCGGCGGTACGGGGCCGTGGCCGGTGCTGCCGGCCCGGTTGCCGTATATGGCAAGCAGACGCCCATGAGGGGCGTCATGCTCGATCCGCTGGGCCCGGCGGGGCTTCATGGTGGTCGTCCAGAACACGCGTGGCCGGTTCGCTTCGGAGTCGGCACGACGAGGTGGACCTGCCCACCTTCCAGTTCGGCGGCTGGTACGACGTCTTCACCCAGGGCCCGCTCGACCGCGCCGCCCAGCGGACCACCCACCACAAGCCGAGTACCGAACTGGTACACGTCCGCGTGACGGCCAACCGAATCACCAACCAGCCGAACCGCCAGGCCGGCACGGCCCAACCCCGATCGCGGGTCAGCCCGTAAGCGGTCTGGGCCGACTGGAGAAGGCTTCGGGGGACCGCTGCCTAACTGTTGGGCGCCGACGTCGACGAGACGACGGCCTTCCTGGCGCGCGGCACGCCCGTCAACACCCCATCAGCCACCGCCCCCTCGATTGCGGGGAACCAGGGTCGGAGCCATCGGCTTGGAGAGGGCACAGTCACGGCGCCTGCTCGAGAGGGGGTGCGTCAGTGCATGCCTGCCGCATCGAGCAGGGTGATCACTGTGGGCGTGACGAGCCCGGTCAGACTGTCGGCGCCGATGCCGGCGCGGGCGCTGGCGCCGTCGAAGACCAGGATGAGCTGCCGGGCCAGCAGGTCAGGGTTGCCCACCCCGGCCCGTTCGGCCTCGGAACGGAAGAAGGCCGTCAGGTTCGCCTTGATCCGGTGGGCCACCCGGCTCGCGGGGTGGGCCTGGTCCTTGAGCTCGATCTGCACAGCCAGATACCGGCAGCCCTGGAAGTCGGGCGCGCCCGCCTGCGACTCCACCCGCTCGAAGACGTACAGGATCCGCTCGCGAGGGGAACGGCCGTCGTCCGCCGGCGGCAGGGCCCTCGCCGCGAAGGCAACGGCGCGCTCCTTCAGGCTCGCGGCCAGCAGTTCGTCCTTGCTCTCGAACAACTGGTACATGGAGCGCTTGGACACCCCCGCCGCCTTGCACAGCGCCTCGACGCCGATGCCGACGCCGTCTCGGTACGTGAGCGTGGCCGCCGCCTCCAGCAGCCGCTCCCTGGTACTTGGCTTCACTTCGGTGGTCATACCGCGAGAGTAACTCGATTCGGACGAAATGAAAACCGATCGGTTTACGGCGCTTTGCCGGTGCGCTCTTCGCGCCGCCCACGGGCCGGGCGGGCATGTGAGTACGGTCCGCCACCCCCGGGCGGCGGTCTTCCGAGGCTTCGTCCGGGCGGAGACGCGGTGCGGCCCCCCACCCCCGAAGCCGGAGAGTGCGGCCGCGACGAGGCCGACGGCCATCCTCTCCCAGCCCCCTGGCCATGCCCGAGCCCACTGGGCGCCGTTGTAGAGGCGCCGACGCGGCAGATGGCATCCTCGCGGAGACGATGCTCGTGCTCTGGCACAGTCTCGAGGACCTGCCCGGGCTCGGGAAGGGCCCCGTGACCGACCCCGACAGCGTGCCGCCCTGGTGTTACGGCGTCGCACGCGGCTGCCTGTCCAACGCCCGCCGGGCGGACGGGCGCGTGCCGGGACCGGACGGGCTACGCCCTAGGCGAGCCGCTCGATCAGCATCGCCATGCCTTGCCCGCCGCCGACGCACATCGTCTCCAGGCCGATCTGTTTGTCATGGGCCTGAAGGTTGTTGATGAGCGATCCGGTGATCCGCGCTCCGGTCATCCCATAGGGGTGGCCCAACGCGATGGCCCCGCCCGAGACGTTGAGTTTGTCCTCGTCGATCCGCAGCGCCTGTGCGGAGCCGAGCACCTGCACGGCGAATGCTTCGTTGATCTCGACGAGATCGACGTCGCTCATGGTCAGGCCTGCGTAGTCGAGTGCCTGACGGGTGGCCTCGATGGGGCCGAGGCCCATGATCTCCGGCGAGAGAGCGGTCACGCCGGTGGAGATGATGCGGGCCAGCGGCTGCAGGCCGAGTTCACGCGCCCTGACATCGGACATGACGACGAGGGCCGCCGCTCCGTCGTTGAGCGGGCACGAGTTGCCGGCGGTGACGGAGCCCTTCTCACGGAAGACCGGCCTGAGCGCGGAAACCGCATCGAGCGTCGTCCCCGGCCGCGGGCAGTCGTCCGCGGTCACTGTCGAGCCGTCGGGCAGGGTGATCGGGGTGATCTCCTTGCGGAAGTGACCGCGCGCGACGGCCTCCTCGGCTCGGTGCTGCGAACGAACCGCCCACCGGTCCTGCTCTTCGCGACTGATGCCCGTGAGGGAGGCGACGTTCTCCGCGGTTTCACCCATGCTGATGTACACGTCGGGCACCAGTCCCGACTCGCGAGGATCGGTCCAGGCCTCGTGGCTCGCCTGCCTGACGGCCGAGCGTGCCTGAGCGACACCGAACACGGGATTCTGCGTGTCCGGCCAGGAGTCCGAGTTGCCGTTGACAAACCGGGACACGGCCTCGGTGCCCGCCGAGATGTAGGCCGAACCTTCGCCTGCCTTGATCGCATGGAAGGCCATCCGCGTCGTCTGCAGGGACGATGAGCAGTAGCGGGTCACCGTGGTGCCCGGCAGATTGTCGTAACCCAGTTGGACCGCGACGTTGCGCGCCAGGTTGAAGCCTTGTTCGCCACCGGGCAGACCGCAGCCGAGGATCAGGTCTCCGATCTCGTCGGGGTCGAGTCCCGGGACCTTGGCGAGCGCCGCAGCGATCACCTGGGTGGCGAGATCGTCGCTGCGCATCTCCTTCAGCGACCCCTTGAACGCCCGACCGATCGGCGAGCGGGCGTAGGACACAATCACGGCTTCGGGCATCTGAGTGCTCTTCTCGGAGATCCGGCGGTGGGTTCTGTCCGGGCGAGCGGCTCTCAAGCTCCGGCAGAACAGGGATTACGTCAGCAAGGTAGCCACCCGGAACAGGTACTCCATAGGACGATCGCGCCTCGCCGTGGTACGTCCGCGCCAGACGGTCCCTGCCCGTTTCGTCTTGATTCGGGTACCTCGGCGAGCGCCTCGCCCCGGCCCGCCGTCCTCCCGCATGCCTCGGCGACCGAGGCAATCGCATACAGACGTTCGGCGGCACTGCGGAGCGAGCACACCACCGATCCGACTCCACTACGCGCGACGGCGGACCACCGTGGCGTACGTCATGTCCGCCTACCTCGCAGACGGGGTTGACGGAATCGACCCGCCCAAGAAAACTAAGCACTCGCATAGTTACTATGCACTCGCTTACTTCATGCTTCCTCCTTCCTGCTTCTTACTTCCTGTTTCCGGCGAGCGACGAGGAGCTCCTGTGCGCCGTACTGTCTTCGATGCCGACCACGAGGCCTTCCGGACCTCCGTCCGGGCATTCGTGGAGCGCGAGCTGCGGCCGCGCCAGGAGGAGTTCATCCGGCAGCGGGCGATCGACCGCGCCGCGTGGAAGGCCGCTGGGCAGCAAGGACTGCTCGGGCTGCTGATACCGGAGCAGTACGGCGGCAGCGAGGCGGGCGACTATCGCTTCACCGCGGTTCTGCACGAGGAATTCGCCAGGCTGTCGGTGGCATTCGCCTCCTCGTTCACCATCCACTGTGAGGTCGTCGCCCCCTATCTGGTCGAGCTGACCACCGAGGAGCAGCGTGAGCGCTGGCTGCCGCGGTTCTGTGCTGGCGAGCTGGTCACCGCGATCGGTATGACCGAGCCCTCGGCTGGTTCCGATCTTGCGGCCCTGCGGACCACGGCCGTACGCGACGGCGAGAACTGGACCCTCAACGGCTCCAAGACCTTCATCACCAACGGCTTCGGCGCCGACCTCGTGGTCGTCGCCGCTCGCACCAGCCCGGAGAAGGGCGCCAAGGGCATCACGCTGTTCGCCGTGGAGACGGACATGCCCGGTTTCGAGCGCGGACGCAAGCTGGAGAAGGTCGGTCAGCACGAAGCCGACACCGCCGAGCTGTTCTTCCACGACGTGCGCGTCCCGGGCGCCAACGTCATCGGCGAAGTCGACCGCGGCTTCATCCACATGATGGAGCGGCTACCGCAGGAGCGGATCGGTGCCGCCGTGCTCAACCTGGCCCACGCCGCGCAGATCCTGGACGAGACGCTGGAGTACGTGAAGGAGCGGAAGGCCTTCGGCCAGTCCGTGGGCTCGTTCCAGTACAACAAGTTCCGGCTGGCCGAGATGGTCACCCAGATCGAGGTGACCCAGGCCTTCGTCGACCAGTGCGTCGCCGCCCACGTCACGGGCCGGCTCTCGGCGGTGGACGCGGCCAAGGCCAAGTGGTGGACAGCCCAGGTGCAGAACGAGGTCCTCGACGCCTGCGTCCAACTGCACGGCGGGTACGGCTACATGAACGAATACCGGGTCGCCCGAGCCTGGCAGGACGCCCGCGTCACCAAGATCTGGGCCGGCTCGAACGAGATCATGAAGGAACTCATCGGCCGCGACCTCGGCCTGTAAGGCCCTTGGACGCGGACACCACCATCCGGATTGGAGCGCCCCATGGGCAACCTCAGCTTCGACTTCACCGGCCACACCGTGATCATCACCGGCGCAGCCCGCGGCATCGGCCTCGAACTCGGTCGCCACCTGCGCACTTCAGGCGCGGACGTGGTCCTGGTCGACCGAGACGAGGACGAACTCCGTGCGGTGGCGAAGGAGTTGGACGCTCTGTGGGTGGCCGCGGACGTCGCCTCCAGCGCTGACGCGGAGCGTGTCGTCGCCACCGCGCTGGCCGAGACCGGCCGCGTCGACGTCCTGGTCAACAACGCCGGGATCCTGCGCGACGGCGTCCTGTGGAAGCTCACCGACGACGACTGGGACGCCGTACTGGCTGTTCACGCGGGCGGCGCCTTCCGGTTCACCCGGGCGTGCGTCCCCCACTTCCGCGCGCAGAGGTATGGCCGGGTGGTCAACGTCACCTCCTACTCCGGTCTGCACGGCAACATCGGCCAGGCCAACTACGCCACCGCCAAGGCCGGGATCATCGGCTTCACCCGCACCGCCGCCAAGGAGCTCGCCCGCTTCGGCGTCACCGTGAACGCCATCTCCCCCAACGCGGAGACCCGCATGGTCTCTTCCGTCCCCGCCGAGAAGCGCGCCGAGCTGACCGCCGGCATCCCGATGGGCCGCTTCGGCGACCCGAGCGAGATGTGCGCGGCTGTCGCCTTCCTCGCCTCCGAGGAGGCCGGCTACATCACCGGTGCCGTGCTGCCCGTCGACGGCGGCCTGTCCATCTGACCTCTCTGGAGCCCTCTGTGAACATCCTCGACCGTTTCCGTCTCGACGACCGCGTCGCCATCGTCACCGGCGCTTCCTCCGGTCTCGGCGTCGCCTTCGCCCAGGCACTCGCCGAAGCCGGGGCCGACGTCGTCCTGGCCGCCCGACGCACCGACCGGCTTGCCGACACCGCCCGCCTCGTCGAGGCCACGGGCCGCCGCGCCCTGTGCGTCAAGGCCGACGTCGCCTCGCCCGACGACTGTCACGCGGTCGCGGCGGCCGCCGCGGACTTCGGCCGCGTCGGCGTCCTGGTCAACAACGCCGGCGTGGCCGGTGCGGTCCCGGCCGGCCGGGAGACACCGGAGCACTTCCGGCGCATCATCGACATCAACCTCATGGGTGCCTACTGGATGGCCCGGGCGGCAGCCCAGGTGATGACCGGCGGCGGCTCCATCGTCAACATCGCCAGCGTCCTCGGCCTCGTCAACACCGGCCTGCCGCAGGCCGGTTACTCCTCCTCCAAGGCGGGCCTGCTCGGTCTCACCCGCGACCTGGCCGCCCAGTGGAGCCACCGCAAGAACATCCGTGTCAACGCCATCGCCCCCGGCTACTTCGCCTCCGAGATGACCGCCCGTCAGGACGCCGGCAACATCGACGACATCGTCCGCCGCATCCCGCTTCCCCGCACCGGCGAACCCGAGGAACTCGCCGCCGCGGTGCTCTTCCTCGCCTCCGACGCCTCCAGCTACGTCACCGGCACCACCCTCACCGTCGACGGCGGCCTCGTCATCAGCTGAGCAGACCGACAGACGTGATCCGCGAGAATGGGCGCGTGACAACCATCGCAACCGACGACCTGTGGGGCGAGGCCCGCCCCGGCTCCCGGCGCATCCTCGAGGCGGCACTCACGGCCTTCGCCGCCCGCGGCTACCACGGCGCCTCCACCCGCGACATCGCCGCCGCCGCCGGGATGAGCCCGTCGGCCGTCTACGCACACCACCGCACGAAAGAAGACCTCCTCCACGCGATCAGCCTCGCCGGCCACCGCAGCGCACTGGCGGCAGTGGAAAACGCCTTGGCGGAGGAGGTGACGGCGGTCGGCCGGCTACGGGCGCTGGTTCACGACTACACCGCCTGGCACGCCCGCCACCACCAGCTGGCCCGCGTCGTCCAGTACGAGCTCGGCGCACTCGCGCCGGACCACCGTGACGAGATCCTCCGGCTCCGCCGCCGCACCGAGGAAGTGGTGCTCGACGAGATCGCGGCCGGCATCGCGTCCGGGGCGTTCCGCACCGAGGACCCGGGCGGTGTGGCGCTGGCGGTACTCTCCCTCGGCGTCGACGTCAGCCGCTGGTACGCCCCCGGCGGTCACCACACACCCGTCAGCCTCGGCCGCCGCTACGCGACGCTGGTGCTGGCCATGCTGGGCACCGACCACCGGTCCGCGACCGCAGGCTGACGAACGCCGTGGTGAGTCGCGGCGGTCGGACGCGGCGCGGAACGTGGAACCGTTCGCCAGATGCTCGCCCCTTGCCTCGCGGTCGTCCATCCGCACCAGCATGCCCCTGAAGCATTGCGCCGGGCCCTCCTTGCACCTTCGGAGACGATCGGGTGGCGGGAGGGAATCCCGCCCCGCGGGCCACCCGACCTCAGAAGATGGCGAGCCCTCGATGACCGGGCATCTGCTGGTGGTCAGTGGGATGACAGAGCTGCGGCGTGAGCGGCCCGCAACGAGGGCTTGTCGATCTTGCCGACAGCGTTCTTGGGGAGGGCGTCGACCACGAAGAACGACGTCGGCCGCTTGTAGCCACTGAGGTGTTGCGCGGTCATCGCTTCCAGAGCCGCGGGGTGGACGGTCGTACCGGGCCGCGCCTGGACGTAGGCGACCACCACCTCTCCCCACTTGTCGTCGGGCACACCGATGACGGCGGCCTCGAGGACAGACGGGTCAGCCGTGAGGACGTCCTCGATCTCCTTGGGGTAGATGTTCTCGCCGCCACGGATGATCATGTCTTTCGATCGCCCGACCAGGGTCAGGTAGCCGTCCGCGTCCAGGTGGCCCACGTCGCCCGTGTACAGCCAGCCGTCCACGATCGCCTTCGCCGTGTCTTCCGGCCGGCCGAGATAGCCACGCATGACGTTGGGGCCACGCACGATGACCTCACCGTCCACGCCGGTCGGCAGCTCGTTGCCCTGCTCGTCGACGATCCGGAGCTCCTGCCCCGGGACTGCGACCCCCACGGTGCCCGCGCGGCGCGGACCCGCGACGGGGTTGACGGTGGAGAAACAGGTTCCTTCGGACAGCCCGTACCCCTCGATGATGGGGAAGCCGTACCGAGCCTCGAATCGGATCGGCAACTCGGCGGAGGCGGGTGCCGCGCCGCACGTGCCGTAACGCAGCGAGGACGTGTCGGGGCGAACGTCGGCCGGCAGCGCCTCGAGCACGTTGTAGATCGTGGGCACGGCACTGAAGTAGGTGGGCCGCTCCCGCTCGACGAGATCGAAGAAGGTCTTGGGGTCGAATCGGTCGGTGATGAAGACACTGCCGCCTGCCACCAGCGGCATCAGCACGCTGACCACGATGGCGTTGACATGGAAGAGCGGCAGGATCAGCAAGCAGCGGTCGGTCGGCCCGGTCTCGACCACCCGGCACCCCATCGCCGCCATCGCGTCGATGTTGGAGTGGTCGAGCATCACGCCCTTCGGTACGCCCGTCGTTCCGCTGGTGTAGATCAGGAGTGCCGGCGCGGTCGAGTCCGGCTGCGGCGTCGGCCCCGGCCCCAGCGCCTCTCCGTACAGGTCGTCGACGGCCAGCGTGGCGACGCCTGCAGCGGTCGTGGCGTCCTCGACGACCAGCACACGTGCGCCCGAGTCGTGGAGCTGCCGTGCGACCTCACCCTCGGTCAGGCTCGGATTGACCGGGGTGACGGTCGCCCCGAGCCGCCAGACCGCGAACAGCAGAAGCACGAACTCGACGCGGTTCCTCAGCTTGAGCGCCACGACATCGCCAGTACCGATCCCAAGGTCCTGAAGGTGACGGGCAGCAGCCCGGACACGGGTCAGGAACTGGGCATCGGTGAGCGACTGACGCCCGTCGGCAACCGCGGGCCCATCCGGAGTGGATGCGGCGCGACGGTCGGGCAGAGAGGCGAAATTCATGGTGAGGTCACCTATCGTGGTGTGGCGCGTTTCAACGCGAAGGCAGCAGTGCGGGCTTCGGGTGACAGGCTCGGTCACTCAGCGGCATCGCGCTTCGCGATCGCCTCGCCGGCGGAGAACTGGAGCGTCCAGACGTTGCCGTGGTGCGGGTACTTCTCCACCATGGTGGCCACCAGCTCTTCGGCGTCCTTCGCGACCTCGGAGGCAGCCGCGAAGTCCTGGATGTAGGCGCGGGTCTGGGCGATCATGGTCTCGACCGCGTAGTCGTCGCCGTCGGGCCTGCGGTGTCCGGACACGATCATGCGCGGGCGGAGCTTCTCCACGGTGTCGATGGTCTCGAGCCAGTCCTGCCACTCATCCGGCGTCGACAGGCCGAGCATCGGGTGGATCTCGTTGTAGACGGAGTCACCGGCCACGACGACGTCGATCTCGGGGATGTGCACGATGCTCGTGGGATGGATGTCGGCCTGCTTCACCTCGATGATGTGCAGGGGGGATCCGTCGACGTACAGAGTGTCGCCTTCGAGCGGCTCCGGAACCGGCCCCGCCATGACGCAGGTGTCGCCGAACAGCATGCGCCACTGCTCGATCTGGAGCTGCATGTTCTGCTTGATGGACTCGACCACGTGGGGCAGCGCCACGGCCTTCGCCTCCGGGAACCGCTCCAGGAGCGGTCCGAAGCCCAGGTAGTGATCAGCGTGATCGTGGGTGATGTAGATCGTCGTGAGCTTCTTGCCGGTGCGCTCGATCAGGTCACCGAGCTCCCGGACGTCGTCCTTGAGGTAGAGCGCGTCGATCAGCACCACCTCGGTGGCGCCGCTCACGAGCGTGGCCGTGGTGGGCGAGAAGGTGCCGTTCGGTACGCCGGGGAACTCCGCGGCCGGGACATTCGGCCAGCGACCGACGAAGGCCGTGGCGCGGATGGGGGCGGCCGGCGAGGAGTGGGTGTCAGTGGTCACGAGGTACCTCCGGTTGCGGTGTCGTCGGCCGACGCGGCATTGCGCACGTCGGCGGCGAAGTCACGTTGTGAAGCAGGTCGGTGAACCGAGGACGAGCAGGACGGGACGGCCGTCCGCGGCGATACTTTCGCTGCTGAAACGGCCTGCGTCAGTTGTCGGCAGGTCGATGTGGGGAATCCTGTCCCCGGCTCCCAGATCGCTCCTCGGGATCCGCAGATCGCACATGATGTCCGCGAAGGTCGGCCGGTCGATGCGGCAGCGGGTGCCCTCGCCGCGGGTGGTACGCGCTGTGGTCATCATGCGTTCCTCGGACGGATCCTCCGGAGATGGATGAGGTCCCGGGGCCCGCACGGTGGACAGGACCCCCACGGTGCCTCGGGACCTCGGTCAGGGGGTCAGCGGGTCAGCTCGTAGGGGACGGGCCGGTTCTCCTTGGCCCAGAGCTTCTCGATGTCGGACTCCGGCGGAGGCGGAACGATGCCCTGGACGCGCCACAGGTCCATGGGGGTCTCGTCGATGTGGACCTCCCAGTCGTAGCCGCGCTCCTTGACCAACGGCGCCAGCTTCTCCTCGATGACCTCCATGCACAGGAACCGCATCTCGGGGTCGTCCATCTGCCGGGCGATGTGGTCCACGCGGATCCGTATGAAGTTGTTGTTCGCCTTACCACCGACGTACATGGTGTTCGCCGGCATTTCCTTGAACAGGACGACGACATAGAACTTGGGCAGGTCATAGGCGTAGTCCGTGTAGAGCGAGGTGATCCTCTGGGACAGCTGTTCCTTGTCCTGCGGGGTGAAGGCGCTCTCGGGGGTGAAGATCTCCCAGTACGGCATTGCGGCTCCTTGATGGATGGATCGGTGACGGAAGGTGCGGCTCGTCGGTGCGGCTCAGGAGGGAGGGCTCAGCCCCCGAGGTGCTTGACGAAGTGGTCCCGTGCGGCTGCGGAGAGTTCGTCGAAGCCGGGGCCGCTGTAGAAGTCGAAGTGGCCGCCCTGCTTGACGATGATCTGCTTCGGCTCCCGGGCCTCTTCGTACGCGTCGAGGGCCAACTCGAACGGTGCCACCCTGTCGTTGTCGGCCACGATCATCAGGAGGGGGGTCGGCGCGATGCGGCTGATGAAGGTACCCGGGGCGTACTCGGTCACCATTTCCATGCTTCGAGCCGTCAGCTCGTTCTTCCAGTTGGGCGCACGGTCCGCCGACGTCTTGCTGAACCACTCGTAGGCGTCGGCCGCGGGCATCACGGCCTGTGCCGCAGGGTCGGCCGCGACGACCGGGACCATGGCGGGCTCTCCGCCGGTGAACCGGTTGAGTCGGTCGCCCTCCTGGATCGCACGGAAGACCGGGATGAAGTCCGGCCGGATCGCCCGGCTCAGGGTGCGCGGACCCGTGATGAACGGCACCTGGGAGACGACGGCCTTCACCCTCTTGTCGATCGCCGCGACCATGAGGACGTGTCCACCGGAGAAGCTGGAACCCCAGATGCCGATCTTCGACGCGTCCACCTCGGGGCGGGTGGTGGCGTAGGTGATCGCGTTCCGGAAATCCCGGTACTGCAGGACCGGGTCGACCTCCTGGCGGGGAGTTCCCCCACTGTCGCCGAAGTTCCGATGATCGTAGGCGAGCACGTTGAGGCCGGCTTCCGAGAAGACCACGGCATAGTCGTCGAGGTGCATCTCCTTGACGCATGACAGCCCGTGCGCCAGGACCACGACCGGTGCCGGCGTGCTGGTGTTCCTGGCCGGACAGAACCAGCCCCGGAGGGTGACGTCGCCCTCGCCCCGGAACTCGATGTCTTCTCGATTCATGTGCTCTTCCGATTCGCTTGCGATGGTCCGTCGGTCGGGTGGAGGTTCACTCGGAGTGATCCGACACTCGCGAGTAGTGGTGTCGGGCCCAGAATCCACGAATGCCGGTGAGGGCTCATAGAAGGATCGCGCCGCGGGTTGGTACGGCTGTGCCACGGCCTACGAGGAGACGGTCAGGCGCATCCGTGGGCTTCCCGGTAGTCGCCGGGCGACAGCGAGAACTCTCGACGGAACTCCCGTCCGAAGTGGCTGGCATCGCAGAACCCCCACCGGTGCGCGATCGCGGCAATGCAGAGGTTCGTGTTCACCAGGTCGCCTCTGGCCGCTGCCAGGCGGTGCATGCGGATGACCGCCCCGACGGTGTCCCCGGTCGACGCGAAGGCCCGGTGGACCGTCCTCGGAGAAACGCTGTGGGCGGCGGCGAGGTCGGCGACTCTGACCGGTCCACCGGCGAGATGGTCGATGATCCAGTCTTCCAGCCGCCGTCGGAGCAGATGCAGGAACTCGTCGTCGCCGATGTGGGCTCGACTCGCACGGATCATGCCGGCGATGAGGGCGAGTAGGGCATTGCGCGCTCCCTCGACCTCCGCCGCGGACATCCGCCCGATGTGACGGTCCATGCTCATGAGGAAGCCGTGGAGGAGGTTGGCCAAAGGGTTCTGAGCCGCGTCCAGGAGCAGGCAACCGGGTGCGCCGCCCCCCGCGCCGAACGGGGACAGGGCGCTCATGGGCACCCGGACCGTTCGTTTGGCCAGGTGATCCGGGATGACGAACCGCCCGGTGGTGCGGGTGCTCATGATGAGAACCGTTCCTGGTCGCAGAACTACGGTCTCGTCAGCGGTCTCGATGATTTGCCGGCCGGCGCTGGCAGCGAGGAGCAGCAGCGCGTCGTCGTCCTGACGCACCGCGTTTCTGTCTCGGGTCCCTTCGACCTGCGCGCACACCCAGTCGGTGATGAGAAGGTCTCCGAGGTCCAGCTCCTCAGCGGATCCGAGGCGCTCGACCGGCCCGGTGAGCCGCAGGTCCATGGCGGCCAGGCGGTCGCGGACGGCGAGCCTCCAGCGGACGTCCAGCTCTTCGGGTGTCAGCAGGTCGGCGGGGCTTAGCATGGGTGGGGCGACAGTCACTTCGGCTCCAGCTCGGTAGAAGCTGTCCTCTCGGTCGTGACGTGTAGTTTGCTTGGTTGAAACATTCCGGTACTTGCCCTGAGGCGACAAGGATTTGTCCTTGCGTGACACCGATCTTCCTGTCCGGTGCTCTGCCCTGCAGGGGCTGTCCACGCTCGTCACCGAGATCGGCGGCTCGGGCCCCGAACTCCTCGCGGCATATGGCTTCGACGAGTCAAGGATCGCCGAGGGCAACTCGTTCGTGAGTCTCCGACTGGTCCAGCACGTTCTCGAGGAAACGGCCGGCCGATTCGCGCTCCCGGACCTCGGGTTGAGGATGGCGGCGCAGCAGGATCTGCATGTGCTGGGACCGCTGGCGATCGCCATGGAGAACTCACGCACGATCGGCGAGGCCGTCGAGTGCGCGAGCCGCTACCTGTTCGTATACAGCCCGGCCCTCGCCCTCGAGGAAACCGACGATCCGCTGGGAAGTCCCGGTGTGGTCGGCCTTCGCTACACGACCACGGGCATCAACGCATCACCACAGGCGATCGATTACGGCATCGGGATCGTCCACCGAGTCCTGACGCTGATCCACGGCGACGCACCCTACGGACTTCGTTCGGTCCTGCTTCCACACGCTCGCCTGGTGCAGGAAAGCTCCTACCGGAAGTACTTCGGGGCCGAGGTCAGATTCGACTGTCCCAGCGCGGTCCTGCGTGTCCCGAGCCAACTGTTCTCGATACCGGTCAGCGGCGGCGATGACCTGTTGCGCGACATCGCGGTGGACTATCTCGAGACGCACTTCGGCCACCAGCACGTGCCGATGTCGGACCTGGTCGCAGCGATTCTCGGCGAACAGCTCGGATCCAGCGGTCCGGACCTGTCGAAAGTCGCGCGCCTGCTGAGTCTCCATCCGCGTTCACTGCAGCGGTCCCTGTCCAAGGAGGGCACGACCTTCTCCGGAGTCGTCGATCGTGTACGCATGAGTCAGGCCCTGGACTTGATCACGAGGACCGACCTGTCCTTCTCGCAGATCGCGACCAGCCTGGGGATGCAGGAACAGTCCAGCCTCACTCGTGCGGTACGTCGGTGGTTCGACACATCGCCTTCGAGACTGCGACGAGAAGGACAGGAGCCGCAAGGTCGGTCCGCCCTCATCGACTGAGCGTGCTCCGCAAGCCCCGAGTCGGCAGGGTGATCTCGTCTCTCTACGGTCTCCATCAGGTCGATGTCCGCGAGATTACGGACGGCCTGCACGATCCTCAACGACTGGTCCGCCCGTGACCTCCAGGGCCGCGAAATGAAGGTCGAACTCGGCCCGGCCAAGGGCAAGGACACCGCCACCACCCTCGGCCCCTGGCTGGTCACCGCCGACGAACTCGAAGCCCACCGCACCCCGGAGGGCTTCCTCGACCTCGCCCTGACCGTCCAGGTCAACGGCGAGACCGTCGGCCAGGACCGACTGGCCGGCATGGCCTGGACGTTCGAGGAGATGACGGCGTACGCCTCCCGCGGCACCTGGATCCGCCCCGGCGACGTCCTGGGCTCCGGCACCTGCGGCAACGGCGGCTGCCTGGCCGAACTCTGGGGCCGCGGCGGCCTGTTGGACCCCGCCGCTTGTTCCCGGCGACATCGTCACCATGACGCTCGAGGGCATCGGCACCATCAGCAACGCCGTCGTCGAAGGCGTTGCCCCGGTGCCTCCGCCTTCCGCCCGCCGCAGCCAATGACCAGCGGAGCGAGCCTACCTGCCGGTTTCCGTTCCTCCGTGTCCGATCCAGCGGTCGGCGAGGGTCCGCCCGCACTGGGCGAGCAGGTGCGACAGGGCGCTGTCGTTCGCGCAGTCCTGGTCGGTGAGGTCCGTCAGGGCCTGGACGGAGCGAAAGCAGCCGGCGGTGCTGTCGGCGGGACGGGTGCAGCGGCCTGTGCCGACCTGGAAGTAGGTCAGCGCCTTGATCCCGGTGCGGCCGACCTTCCTCAGGTCCGCGACACCGGCGATCCCGCCGATGATCGTCAGGAAGACGATCGGGCCGATCAGCATCTTCATCGCGGTGATGAACGTCGTGCCGATCGGCTCCATGTCGGTGGCCAGATCCGGCCACCGCCAGCCCAGCACGATGCCGATCACGATCGCCACCAGTACCTGGACGTACAACTGCCGGTACCACGGCTTCGCCGCGATACGCGCGGCTTGTTCGGCTTGTCCGTGGCTTGGGGTATGCGTCAGTGCAACCTTCCTGATGGCGCGACACCGAGCCCGATCGGTCCGCGCAGACTTTGGCCACAGTGAACCGGGCCAGGGATGAGGGGTCCACGACCAAAAATCGATGCCCTGTATAGGCCGGACCTATCAGTTGCCGCACAGGCCCGCGGGCCACCTGCCGGGCGACCGGCGGTCGACTGCCGCTCTTCCGTCAGGAGTTCCCACGCCGCTTCGAGAAGCCGTACGGATGGCTGGCAGCGGCAGTTGTCGATCCGGGCTCTGCCGCGGAAGTACGGCGTTCACCGCCGCCTGGTACGGGAGGCACTCTCCTCGCCGGTCCCCACCCCGCGCCGCCGGCCGGTGAGGACGTCACCTCGGATGGAGCCGTACAAGAAGACGGTCGATGCCTGGCTGCGGGCTGATCCGAGGCTCCGCGCAAGCAGCGGCACACCGTGCGGCGGATTGTCGCGCCGTCCCCACACGAGGCGAACCGGTACGTGACCTCACACGGCCCCTGACCAGTGGCGACACGCTCAGCAACCTGGTCCCCGGCCAACCCGGGCGCGAACCGAACAGCAGCACCACCCAGGCCACTTGCTCCGGCAACCAGGGGCTGCCACAACAGGGCTCTGACCAGCCTCTTCACAGAAGTCCTTCCGCCTGACAGAAGCCGCCTTGCCGAGCCGACACAAGTCTCACGATCCTGATTCCAACCACGGCACGCGGGGCGACGACGCCCCGCCCTCAGGGACGGGAACGCCATGCCCCACACCACCGCCTTCGCCAGGAACCAGTGGTACGTCGCCGCCTACAGCCACGAAGTGGGGCGGGACCTGCTCGGCCGGACCGTTCTCGGTGAGCCGCTCGTCTTCTACCGCACCGAGGACGAGGGAACGCCCGTCGCCCTGGCCGACCGCTGTGTGCACCGGCGCTACCCGCTCTCCGAGAGCGGACTGGACGGCGACCGGATCGTGTGCGGATACCACGGCTTCACCTACGACACCACGGGCGCGTGCGTGTACGTGCCCGGGCAGAAACGCATTCCGCGCACCGCTCGCGTCGCCTCCTACCCGGTGGTCGAGCAGGACGCCCTGATCTGGGTGTGGATCGGCGACCCGGCCCTGGCCGACGCCGACACCATTCCCCGGGCCCGGCACCTCGACTCCCCCGGCTGGGTCACCGTCAAGGGCATGGAGCCGATCGACGCCGACTACGGTCTGCTCGTCGACAACCTCCTCGACCTCTCCCACGAGACCTACCTGCACGGCGGTTACATAGGCACCCCCGAGGTCGCCGAGACGCCGATCAACACGGAGGTCGACGAGGGCGCGGGTATCGTCCGGGTGAGCCGGCACATGGACGACGCCGAGTGCCCGCCGTTCTACGCCAGGTCGACCGGCATCGAGGGCCGGATCACGCGCTGGCAGGACATCGAGTACCACGCGCCGTGCCTGTATCTGCTGCACAGCCGGATCGCGCCGGTGGGTGTCCTGCCCGAGGCCGACGGCAGTGACCCGAACGGGTTCCACACCGAGATCACCTACGCCATCACGCCCTCGGCCGACGGCAAGGTGTACGACTTCTGGATGGTCTCGCGCGACTGGGCCACGGACGACGACGAGGTCACGGAGTTCCTGCGGGGCAACAACCACACCGTGGTCATGCAGGACGTCGACGCGCTCAACCTCCTTCAGCGGACGCTGGGTTCGGAGCGCTCCGGGTACCAGGAGCTGAGCATCAACATCGACACCGGCGGTCTCGCCGCCCGCCGGATCCTCGCCCGGCTGGTCGAGGAGGGCGAGAAGCCCGTGGAGAAGGTCCTGTGAGCGGCCGGCCGCTCTCCGAGACACCCCGCGAGATCTACCGCATCGCGTGGCTGCCGGGCACGGACGTCCTGCACGGCACCTGTCACTGCGGCCGGGAACACCGCTCGCAGGACCCCATCGAGATGTGGGAGTGGATGCTCGCCCACCCACAGGGACATCAGCCACAGGAAAACCAGGCGCAGGGAAACCAGGCGCTGACGGACCAGCAACAGGGAAACAGCTCATGAGTGTCTACGAAGCCGAACTCGTCGTGGCACAGCGGGAGTCGGCGGCAGACGGGGTGCTCGCGCTCACCCTGCGGCATCCGCTCGGTGAGGAGCTGCCGGGCTGGGAGCCGGGCGCCCATGTCGACGTCGTGCTCGGGCCCGGACTCGAACGGCAGTACTCGCTGTGCGGCGACCCCGCCGACCGGTCGACCTGGCGGATCGCGGTGCTGCGTGAGCCGGAGGGACGCGGTGGATCAGCGTACGTGCACGGGCAGTTGGGGCTGGGCGACAAGGTGCGGGTACGCGGACCCCGGAACCACTTCGCCCTCAAGCCGGCCCCCCGGTACCGCTTCGTCGCGGGCGGTATCGGCATCACCCCGATCCTTCCGATGCTCGCCGCCGCCGAGGCGGCGGGCGCGGAGTGGACGCTGCTGTACGGCGGGCGCACCCGTGACTCCATGGCGTTCACCGAGGAGTTGGGGCGCTACGGGGACAGGGTCACGTTCGCTCCGCAGGACGAGACCGGGCTCCTGGACCTCGAAACGGAGGTCGGGCGACTGCCGGAGGGCACCCTGGTCTACTGCTGCGGTCCCGGGGCCCTTCTCGACGCGGTGGAGACGGTCTGCCCCGCCGGTGCGCTGCACGTCGAGCGGTTCGCACCCAAGGCCGGGCAGGGCGGCGCCGACAGCGAGTTCGAGGTCGTCCTGCAGCGCAGCGGTCGTACGCTGACCGTGCCCGTCGAGGTGTCCGTGCTGGACGCCGTGCGGGGCGCGGGGGTCGAGGTGCTCTTCTCGTGCACCGAGGGCACCTGCGGGACCTGTGAGACGGACGTGCTCGAAGGCACCCCGGACCACCGGGACTCGGTACTGTCGGACGAGGAGCGGGAGACGGGCGAGACGATGCTCATCTGCGTGTCCCGCTGCCGTGGTCCACGGCTCGTCCTGGACCTCTGAGCCACCATCGCGCCGCCCCGGCCGCACTCCGGGGCGGTGACAGGGCGCGGCACGGGGATCGCCACACGCGCCGATCCGGAGGACCTCGCGAGGGGGCCGTGACAAGAACGGCGGTGGCCCCGGTGCCGTCGACGACCTGAACGCCGACGGTTCCGGGGCCAGGTCCCGTCTCACGCCTCCGGGGTCGGCACCACGCTCAGGTGGCTCGCCGAGCGCCGCGGGCGGCGTGGTCCGCGTGAGGTGTCCGCCGGGCGCCGCGTCTCGCGGAGCACCAGCGTCAGCCTCGTATAGCCCATGTCCGCAAGGGACTTGGGGGTCTCGCCCACGATGCGGCACTCGGTGGCGCCCCAGCGCGGATCGGGGTGCAGCAGCGGGCGTACCGCCCCGTCGTGCTGGACGGCCTCCGCACCGACCGCGCGGATCCAGTGCGGCAGGCCCTGCCGGTAGGCGGCCTCCATGAGCGGATCCTGGGCGATGTCACGGCGGATGGCCTGGAGGACCCGGTCCTGGGCGTGCCGCTCCACGGCGGCGGCGAAGTGCGCCAGCATCGGCAGACACCAGCTCGACTCGTGCTCGCCGAGAACCGTGCCCGCGTCCGGATGAAAGAGGACGAAGCGGAGGAAGTTGTCGCCGGGCATCGCCGTGGGATGCGGGCCGACGGCGCGGAAAAGTGTCTCGAACGCGGTGTTGGAGAGGACCACGTCCCAGCGGTGGTCGAGGACGACGGACGGAAAGGTCACGGCCTCGACGAGTGCGGCGTAGTCCCGCAGATACGCCTGGGCCTCGGGACTCTCGGGGACGGGCCGCGGCGCCGGCCGCTGCCCTCCTGCCTGAAATGCCATCGGGAGGTCACCCCTCTTGCCTATGCGGCCTTCACGCGGCGCCCTGATCCTGCTGCCCTGGCAGCAGCCGTGTCAACTATCGTGGCATTTCATGCCTGTTGACGGCTGAATCTGGCCACAGATGTGGCGAGAGCTGGATGTGAGTTCGAACAACCCGCTACTCTCTCCGGGCAGTTCACGGCGACCGCCGAAGTCGCGGTAGACGTAAGACGTACGGGGACGCGAGGACTCGAACAGCGACCCACAGACACAGCAGACGGTAGGAGACCTGTCGGTGACGGATGGCTACGAGGTTCCGGGCGCCACGGCGACGGTTCTGCTGTCCGCCGTGGTGGCCCGGGTCACGGCGCTCGCGGACCGGCTCGGAGTAGCGCACGCAGAGGTCTTCCGGACCGGGCGGCTCTCCGCCTCGTCCGGCGTCCCGGAGAGCGTCGTCAAGGCCCTGCTGAGCGGGCAGAGCGCCGGCGAGCCCGATCTCCAGGCCCGTTTCCTTCAGCGGCTGGGTCTGCTGCGCCGCACCCGGCTGAAACCGAACGGCCGCAAGTACACCCAGCAGGAGATCGCCGACGGCGCGGGCATGTCGCGCCAGCAGGCGGGCGCGCTCATCAACGGCGACCGGCGCCCCACCATGGAGCACTGCGACGCCATCCAGCGCTTCTTCAGAGTGCACGCCGGTTTCCTCACCGCGGAGGATCCCGAGGCACTCGCGGGCGCCCTCCAGGCCTGCGAACAGGAGCTTCTCCAGCAGCTCGCCGACCGGGAACGCGAGGCGGCGAAGGCCGCCGACGACCCGCTGCAGCGGCTGCTGCAGGACCACGGCGTCCGCGGCATCGCCTGGCGGGCCGCGCAGCTGCCCTCCGACCAGCATCGCGACAAGGTCGCCGAGTGGCTGGACATGCTTCTGGAGAGCGTCAAGCGGCCGGAGTCGTGATCCGAGGGATGACTGTGAACATCGGCAAGGAAATGCGCCGTCTGTGCGGCGAGTTGGTGACCGAGCTGAAGCTCCCGGCACCGGCCGAACCCGCCGACCTCTACGCGGCGCTGTGCGACGCCATGAGCAGGCGCCGGGGCCGTCCCGTCGTGTTCCGAGCGGCCCCCTTCCCACCCGGCACGGCCAGCGGGCTGTGGCTCGACATGGCCGACCAGGACCTCATCGTGGTCGAGGAACGCACGGCGCCCGACCACCAGTTGGTGATCCTGGGCCACGAGCTGTGGCACATGCAGGCCGGGCACTGCGGCCATCATGTCGAGGGCGCCGCGGTCGCCGCCCGACTGCTCAGCGACACCGCGGACCTCCGGGCCACGGTCCGCAAGGTGGCCGCCCGCACCCGCTCCGACCTCGCCGACGAGCAGGACGCCGAGAGCTTCGGTCTGCTGCTGGCCAGCAAGTGCCGTACGTGGCTCGCCGGTTCGGCGCGCCGACCGGTGCGGCGCGACGAGCTCGCGGGCCGTATCGAGGCCTCCCTGGGCTATCGCGGGCCGCAGAGCTGAACGGGCGCCCGCCGTGAACGACTCCAGTTACTACGTACCGTCCGCCGCGATGGTGATCGTGCTCCTCCTCAAGGGCCGGGCGGTGCTGCGCGCCTGGCGCGACCCGCTGCTGCGGTCGGTGTACGCGCTGCTCCTGCTGTCCGTGCTGGTGTTCCTCTTCGCGGCCCCGCCGACCATCGCCTGGGTCAACCGCCTCACCGCTGTCCCGAACTTCTCGGCGCCGCTGGTGTACTGCCTGCTGAGCGCCTTCAGCGCCTCCTGCCTGGTACTGATCATCAACTGGCGCGGCGGGCCGCCCGAGGCCACCCGGCGGGCCTCGCACCGCTGGATCGCCGGGTACGCCGTCGTGATCGCGGCGACGGCGGCCCTGTTCGCCCTCGGGGACACGCCCGAGCAGCGCCTGCGCGACTTCGACACGTACTACGCGAACACCCCGTTCGTCCGCGAGATGATCGTGCTGTATCTCGTCGCGCTGACGGTCGCGAACATCGCGATGAACATGGTGTGCTGGCCGTGGGCGCTGAGAGTGCACGGCTGGCTGCGGGTGGGGCTGCTCGTCATCGTGGCCGGCTTCTTCTGCAACATCGCCTTCGCGGCCACCAAGCTGACGGCCGTCGTCGCCCGCTGGAACGGCACAGACCTCGACTACCTGAGCACCTACGTCGCCCCCGCGCTGGCCGCCGCCGCGGAGGTCGTGACCGCGGCCGGCTTCTGCATCCCGCTGGCCTGCCAGCGCGTCGGGGACGTGTGGAGCACCTGGTCGACGTACCGCCGGCTCAGCCCGCTGTGGCGCGAGCTCGCCCCGCTGTCGGACCACGGCGACCACGCGGTCCGCATCGCCTGGTGGTCACCTGCCGAACTCCAGGTCACCCAACGGGAGTCCGACATCCACGACGGCATGCTCAGCCTCTACCCGTACTTCGACCCGACCGTCCGGACCAGGGCCTACGAGGCCGCCCGCGCCGCGGGGTCGTCCCCCGACGTGGCTCGGTCCGAGGCGGACGCGGCCATGGTGACGGCGGCCTTACGGGCCAGGGCGGCGGACCCGGAGGGCAGGATCATCAGCGCGGCGGCCACGGAGAACGGCGGGCCGTCGTCGGCCGCCGAGGGCCCGCGCGACCTGGTGGCCATGTCCAACGCCCTGCGCCGGTCCCCGGTGGTAGCGGCGGTACGAGAGGGAACGGCGGCCCAGCGCTAGGGTGCGCTGTCGCTTTTCAGGGGCGCGGGGAACTGCGCGACCGGCCACGACGGACCCGCACCCGAAGACGGACCTAGGTAGCACTACGTTCGCTGACCTCACGCAAGTCCCTTTCCACCACCCGCCCATGGACATCGCAGGGCCGCCCGTCGATCAGCAGCTCCCGCCAGTGCTCCCGGCTCCAGTCGGCGGGCGCGCTTCCCCGGGTGAACTCCTCCACCAGCGCCACGAACCGCGCCGGATCACCGTGGAACGGAAAGTGGCCCGCCCCTTCGAAGATCTCCAGCCGGCTCCCCGGCATCGCCTCGTGCGCCCGGTACGCGTGCCGCACCGGCACCACGCTGTCCCGGTCACCCCACAGCAGCATCGTCGGCATGCCCTCGGTGAGATAGCACCGGTCCAGCATCGTCACGACCTGCCCGCGCCAGTCGACGACCGCACGCAGGGTGCGGATGAAGGCGTTTCGGGAGGTCTCGTCGGGCAGCGCGTCGACGAGGGTGAGCAGTTCCTGCGCGTCCTGGCCCAGATCGGTGTCCAGGAGCTTCATCAGCCGTACGGCGAGCCCCACTTGAAGCCGCATCCCGGGCAACCGCAGGGCGGAGAGCGCGAGATGGGCGCCGGGCAGCGACACCGCGCGCAGGACCGGGTTGACCTCGCGGCCCACACCACCCGCGCTGACCAGGATGAGCCGCTCGGTGCGCTCGGGGAACTGATAGGCGAACTGCATGGCCACCCCGCCACCGAGCGAGTGTCCGACGAGCGTCGCGGACTCGATGCCGAGGCTGGTGAGCAGATCGCGCACGCCGTTGGCGTAGGCGGCCACCGAGTAGTCGGCACGCGGCTTGTCGGAGGCTCCGTGGCCGAGCAGGTCCGGGGCGATCACGGTGTGGTTGCGGGCGAGGTCGGGGATCAGTTCGGCCCAGGTCTCCGAGGAGTCCCCGATGCCGTGGATCAGGACGAGAGCCGGGCCGTCGCCGGCCATCCGGAAGGCCCGGCGGTAGCCGTGCACGACGCGGTACCGCAGTTCCAGCTCACCGTCGCCGACCGGTCGCAGCCGTACCGCGCGCGCCGGTCCGTGACGCGGGATGTCCGCCACGCCGCTCACCTCCCCGCTTCCTGTGCCCGAACTCCTTGCCGAAAACCCTTTCTGTCCAGCGTAGAACCCCATTCCCACGAGGCGTTTCGAGGAGGTTTCGCCTCCGCTAAGCGAGCGAACCGATGTGCACGGAACCGGGATTGTCAGTGGCGGGCGGCAAGCTGGGAGGTGCACCACTGAGCAGAGATGACGCCGACATGGGGAGAGCCGTCCGATGCCGACCGCCGTACTGACCGACCGTGAGCGCACCGCCGTACAGGCCTACTTGCGGCTGCTGCACACCGTCCGAGCCGCCTTCGACGTACCGCCGGGGAGTCCGCGGCCACCCGTGGTGCCGCCCGCCGTCCTCGCGGAGGCGGAAGCGGCCCTGGCGCAGGCGGGTCTGACGGGCAACGAGGAGAGATTCTTCCGGTTGCTCAGGCAGGCTGGTGCGGCACACTGACCGCCGTCGCCAACAGCCCTCGACGCACGGTCCAGCGCCCGTCGAAGTGCCCGAGTTCCCGGCCGTCGACGACCGGTCCGGGTACCAGCAGCCGTGTCCTGAAGGTGCCGTACGGGTGCGGGCCGGGGACTGCCGTGAACTCGATGTCGGCCTCGCTGAAGTCGAGCCACCTGCCGGTGAGGGGGAACCACGCCTTGTAGACCGACTCCTTGGCGCTGAACAGCAGCCGGTCCCAGTGCACCGGGTCCCAGTGCACCGAGTGCTGGTGCAGCCGGTCTCCGGGTGCGTTCGCCGTCAGTGCGCGCAGGTGTGCCCGTTCGGCGGGCAGGGACACGGAGTCGAGGACGCCCTCGGGCAGTGGCTGGTGGGGTTCGGCGTCGATGCCGACGGAGGCCAGGTCGTCCGCGCGGACCAGGGCGGCGGCGCAGTAGCCCTCGCAGTGGGTCATGCTGCCGACCAGGCCGGCCGGCCACCGCGGGGCGCCCCGCTCACCGGGGAGCACGGGCTGTGGCGGCACGCCGAGCTTCTCCATGGCCCGGCGGGCGCACGCCCGTACGAGGGTGAACTCGCGGACGCGCTTGGGCACCGCCCGGGCCACGAGCGCCTCCTCCTCGGGATACAGCGTGGCGCCCCCTGGCCCGCCGACCCCGTAGGCACTGTCGGCCCACTCGTCACCGTGTGTCTCCACGGCCACCACCGTGGCCGGAAGCAGCTCCTCGATCACCGGATCCGACCTCCATCGGCAGTATGCGGCGCAGCCGTCCCGGGTCCCCCGGGCGCTTCTGCCATTCGCGGGGGTAGCCCACGGACACTTCTTCGAAGCGGACGCCCTCGTGCCAGGTGGTCCGAGGGATGTGCAGATGGCCGTAGACCATGGTCGCGACGCGGAACCGGCGGTGCCAGTCGGCGGTCAGCGTGGTGCCGCACCACATGGCGAACTCGGGGTGCCACAGCACGTCCGTCGGATGCCGGTCCAGCGGGTAGTGGTTGACGAGCACCGTCGGCAGGTCGTCGGGAAGCTCGGCGAGCCGCCGCTCGGTCTCCGCGACCCGGGCCCGGCACCAGGCCTCGCGGGTCGGGTAGGGGTCGGGGTGCAGAAGGTACTCGTCGGTGCAGACGATGCCGGTACCGTGCGCGTACGCCAGCCCCTCCTCCTTGGTCGCGGAGCCCCGCGGCAGGAAGGAGTAGTCGTAGAGGAGGAAGAGCGGCGCGACGACCACGGGGCCGCCTGGGCCCTCCCACACGGGGTACGGGTCCTCGGGCGTCGTCACACCCAGCTCGCGGCACAGCTCGACCAGGTGGTCGTAGCGGGCGACGCCGCGCAGGGTGACCGGATCCTTGGGGTGCGTCCACAGCTCATGGTTGCCGGGCGCCCAGACGACCTTGCGGAAACGGCCGGCGAGGGTTTCGAGGACCCAGCGGATGTCGGCCACCGACTCCGACACGTCGCCTGCGACGAGCAGCCAGTCGTCGTCCGTCTCTGGGCGCATCTGTTCGACCAGGGCGCGGTTCTCCGGGTAACCGATGTGCAGATCACTGATCGCCAGCAGCTGTCCGGCACCGCCGGCCGTCGTCTCCACCCCAGCCCCTTCCGCATCCGAACTCCGCCTCCGCGGGCGCACGTTCGGACCCACAAGAACACATCACCGGCAGCCGGACAAGTACGGCTGCCCGCCCTCGCGGCATCCTCTCGGGGCAGCTCACCGGGCGGGCCGAAGATCATTACAGGGGACCACTGTTGGTGCACAAGGCAACACACGGGGTACTGCTGTCAATTCCGTAACACGCGCGTAGCAGGAACAGGGTCTCTGGAGCCTTATGATCGCCTCAACACTTCCGCCAAAAATCCGGTTCGCACCCGGGTGGCTTGTCGTGTTCCCAACTCTCCCCTGGCCGGGCTCGGCCTGTTTTGACGTTTCGCCGCGCCCGTGAACCTTGAAAGGTGGCCCTGCATGGTCTCTCGCGTACGCGTCTGGCTGAACCGCACGTACGCGGAGAACGTGTTCTTCATGGAACAGCTGCGGAGAAATCCCAGCGACCGCGCCGTCGAGATCCACGCCACCCACGGGGACGCCGACTCCCCCGTCCTGGCCGCCGCCGACACCGCCGCCATGGAGCCCGAGGGCCTGTCCCCCGCCGCGTACGTCGAGTACGCGCTCGACCAGTGCGACCGACGCGAGATCGACGTGTTCGTACCGCGGCTGCACCAGGACGCGATCGTCGGGCACCGCGCGGACTTCGAGGCCGTCGGCACCAAGCTGCTCGCGCCGACGCCCGAGGCCGTGGCCGTCTTCCAGGACAAGGCGACCGCCTACCAGGCCGTCGAGGCCGTCGGCGTCCCGGTGCCGCCCTGGTGGCGGGTGCGCAGCGCCGAAGAACTCGTCGTCGCCGTCGAGCAGTTGGAGGCCGACGGTCACAAGGCGTGCTTCAAGCCGGCGGCGGGCGCGGGCGGAGTGGGCTTCCGCATGATCACGCGCGCCCCCTTCTCGATGTCGCACCTCAACGGGTTCCCCAGTCCCTACGTCCAGTTGGACATGGTCCTCGACGTGCTGCGGAACACCGACGAGGACATCGACTGGCTGGTGATGCCCCGTCTGGAGCAGCCGGAGGTGTCCGTCGACTGCCTCACCGGCCCCGACTCGCGCATCCGGATGGCGATCGGCCGCACCAAGAACGGCCGGCGTCGCGGCTTCACCCTCGACGAGGCCTGGCTGGAGCCCGCGCGGCTCATCGCCGAGGGCTTCGGACTGCACCACCTGAGCAACATCCAGTTCCGGATGTACGAGGACCGGCCGGTCCTGATGGACGTCAACACCCGGCCGGCCGGCGGTCTGCACCAGCTCTCGCTGTGCGGCATCAACGCCCCTTGGGCGGCAGTGCAGTTGGCGCTCGGCGAGGACCCGGGCGACCTGGTGCCGCCGTTCCTCGGGCAGGACTACGCGGTGATCTCCGCGCCGCGTCTGGTGCGTACCGTGTCGGCCACCGCCGACGAGGTTCCGGAGCCCACCTCCCAGCTTGCCGCCGTACCGGCGACAGCGCCCACCGAGGAGCCGGTCGCGGAAGCGGTGGCGGACGCGTCCGCGGGAGCACCGGCGGCGGCCACCGCTTAACCCCCTTTTCGACCCCTTCGTCCATCAGACTCACCCTCATCGGTCTGGACCAATCGGCGCTCAGTCTCTTGACAGCCCGACTGGTCCAGACCAACTTTGTTGCGCACCCCTCTGCACCTCCGTGCAGAGCTCTGCACTCCCGAACACCCCCACCGCTTCAGGGAGATCGCGTGCGCTTCACACTCACCAGACACCGACTGCTCGCCCTGCTCGGCTCCGCCACCCTGGCCCTGGCCGGGGCGGTCGCCCTGCCCGGCACCGCCCAGGCGGCCAACGTCCTGGCCAACCCCGGCTTCGAGTCGGGCTCCCTCTCCCCCTGGTCCTGCACCGGCAACCTCGGCTCGATCACCTCCTCCCCCGTCCACGGCGGCACCAAGTCCCTTGCCGGGGCAGCCAGTTCGAGCGACAACGCTCAGTGCTCACAGACCGTCACCGTCCGCCCCAACACGGTCTACACGCTCAGCGGCTGGGTACGCGGCTCGTACGTCTATCTCGGCGTCGACAGCGGCCCCTCGACCTGGACGACGTCCCCCTCGGCGTACGCCCAACTGTCCGTCACCTTCACCACGGGCGCGACGCAGACCTCCGCCACGGTCTACACCCACGGCTGGTACGGCCAGGGCACCTACTACGCCGACGACATCAACCTCGACGGCCCGGGCGGCGGCTCGGACACCCAGGCACCGACCGCGCCCGGCACCCTCCGCTCCACGGCCAAGACCTCCTCGACGGTCTCCCTGGCCTGGAACGCCTCGTCGGACAACGTCGGCGTCACGGCCTACGACATCTACCGCGGCGCGAGCCAGGTACTGAGCGTGTCCGGCACATCGGCCACGGTGAGCGGGCTCTCACCGAGCACCTCGTACTCCTTCTCGGTGAAGGCCCGGGACGCGGCGGGCAACGTGTCGGCGGCGTCCAACTCCGTGAGCGTCACGACGGACGCGGGCGGGGGCACCACCGGGTTCAAGCAGGCGGCGCCCTATCTCTACCTCGGCTGGGGCGACCCGCCGAGCGCGACCTCCGTGATGAGCGCGACGGGCGTCAAGTGGTTCACGATGGCGTTCATCCTGTCCTCCGGCGGCTGCAACCCGGCCTGGGACGGCACCCGAGCGCTGACCGGCGGCAACGACCAGAGTGTCATCAACTCCATCCGTGCGGCGGGCGGTGACATCGTCCCGTCGATCGGCGGCTGGAGCGGCAACAAGCTCGGCCCGAACTGCTCGACGCCCGAGGCACTCGCCGGCGCCTACCAGAAGGTGATCGACGCGTACGGCCTCAAGGCGATCGACGTCGACATCGAGAACTCGGACGAATTCGAGAGCGAGGTGGTGCAGGACCGCATCCTGGGCGCCCTGAAGATCGTCAAGGCGAACAACCCGGGCCTGCGCACGATCCTGACCTTCGGCACGTCGACCACCGGCCCGACCTACTGGGGCAGCCGCCTCATCGAGCGCGCGTCGGCCCTCGGCGCCAACATCGACGTGTTCACGATCATGCCGTTCGACTTCGGCGGCGGCGCCGACATGTACACCAGCACCGTGAACGCCACGGAGGGGCTGAAGACGAAACTGCGCTCGACGTTCGGCTGGGACGACGCGACGGCGTACGCCCACATCGGGATCTCCGGCATGAACGGCCTGTCCGACCAGCAGGAACTGACCAGCCCGACGACCTGGACGCAGATCCGCGACTGGTCCAACTCCCACCACATCGCCCGCCTCGCCTACTGGGCGGTCAACCGCGACCGTTCGTGCCCCGGCGGCGGAGTGGTCAGCAACTGCTCGGGCATCAGCCAGAGCACCTGGCAGTTCACGTCGATCACAGCCGGCTTCACCGGCTGAGCAGCCGTAGAAAAAGGGGCGGCCCGGGCCGCGAAGAGAGGCGGTCCGAGCCGCATGGACAGCAACGGGCGGGGCCGCAAGAACACGGCCCCGCCCGTCCCACCCAAGGGGCGCGGGGAACTGCGCGACCAGCCCCCACCGGCCCGCAGCCAAACAACCGCCTGACCGGCGGAGCCGTCAGCCGACAGCCAGTCGCAACGTCAACACCTCGAACGGCCGCAACGACACCGCCACCGAGTCACCCTCCACCGCGGCCTCCGACAACGGCCGCTCAAGCAGGTCCGTGATCTTGGCCCCCGCCAACGGGAACCCCGTGCACAACACCCCCTCCGCCCGACCACCGCGCGACTCATAGAGCCGCACGACAACGTCACCGGACGCGTCATCCGCGAGCTTCACCGCCTCGATGGTCACCCCGTCGCCGTCGGCCCAGACAACCGGCTCCGACGTACCCGCGGCGTCCGCGACCCGCAACGGCAGGTTGAGGGAGTAACCCTCGGCGACCGCGTCCTCGATGCTCGCGCCGGGCAGCAGCGAGTACGTGAAACGGTGCTTGCCCTGGTCGGCCCCGGGGTCGGGGATACGCGGGGCACGCACCAGCGACAGCCGGACCGTGGTCGTCGTACCGCCGTCCTCGCGGACCGTGCGGGAGACGTCATGGCCGTACGTCGAGTCGTTGAGGACCGCCACGCCGTAGCCGGGCTCGGCGATGTGCACCCAGCGGTGGCCGGAGACCTCGAAGCGGGCCGACTCCCAGGTGGTGTTGGTGTGCGTGGGCCGCTGGACGTGGCCGAACTGGATCTCCGCGCTGGAGTGGGCCGCGCGGACGTCCACCGGGAAGGCCGCCTTGAGGATCTTCTCGGCCTCGTGCCAGTCGATCTCCGTCTCGAAGTCGATCCGGGGACTGCCGGCCCGGACGGTGATCGTCTGGACGATCTTCGAGCCCTTGCCGAAGTCGCGCTCCACCCGGATGGCGCCGAGGAGCGGGTCCTCGTCGGTCACCGTGACGGAGGACGTCTCCAGCAGGTCCGTGTAGCGGTTCTGGTAGTGCTTGTCGATGTCCCAGGCGTCCCAGTAGTTCGGGAGGTCGGTGTGCAGACGCAGCAAGTTGCCCTTGTCCGCCAGGACTTCGCGGTTCGCCCTCAGGTCGCGGACCGAGGCCAGCGTGCCGTCCTCGGCCAACTCGACGCGTACGAGGCCGTTGTCGAGGATCCGGCCCTCTGTCACCGTCACCGGCCGCGGGGGTTCCGCGACGGCCAGCGGGGCGCTGCCACTCGCCGGGACCTCGACGTACATGGGAACGCCCGTCGAGGTGCGGACCACCTCGGCCCGGTCGTACGGGCTGGTGTTGAAGGCGCGGGACTCGCCGCCGCCGAGCGCGGCCACCGCCTCGGCGGTGATCGTCTCCAACTCCTCGGCCACGCGCGCGTATTCGGCCTCCGCCTCGCGGTGCACCCAGGCGATGGAGGAACCCGGCAGGATGTCGTGGAACTGGTGGAGCAGGACCGTCTTCCAGAGGCGGTCCAGGTGCTCGTACGGGTAGGCGTAGCCCGGCGCGTGCAGCGCGGCCGTGGTCGCCCACAACTCGGCCTCGCGCAGCTTGTGTTCGCTGCGCCGGTTGCCCTGCTTGGTGCGGGCCTGGGAGGTGTAGGTGGCCCGGTGCAGCTCCAGGTACAGCTCGCCGACCCAGACCGGGGCGTCGGGGTACTCCTCGCGGGCCTTGGCGAAGAAGTCGTCGGGGTGCTCGATCTCGACGGTCGCCGAGCCCTCGAGGTCGGCCAGCCTGCGCGCCCGTTCCATGATCTCGCGGGTGGGGCCGCCGCCGCCGTCGCCCCAGCCGAAGGGGGCCAGCGAACGCGAAGCGGCGCCCTTCTCCTGGTAGTTGCGCGACGCGCGGGACATCTCCTCGCCGCTGAAGCGGGCGTTGTAGGTGTCGACCGGCGGGAAGTGCGTGAAGATCCGGGTGCCGTCGATGCCCTCCCACCAGAAGGTGTGGTGGGGGAACTTGTTGGTCTGGTTCCAGGAGATCTTCTGGGTGAGGAACCAGTCGTTGCCGGCCAGCTTGGCGAGCTGCGGGTAGGCCGCGGTGTAGCCGAAGGAGTCCGGCAGCCACACGCCCTTGGTCTCGACGCCGAAGTGCTCGATGAAGAACCGCTTGCCGTGGATGAGCTGGCGGGCCATCGCCTCGCCGCCGGGCAGGTTGCCGTCGGCCTCGACCCACATGCCGCCGACCGGCGCCCACTGGCCCTTCTTCACCGACTCCTGGATGCGGGCCCACACCTTGGGGTAGTTGTCGCGCACCCACTCGTACTGCTGGGCCTGCGAGCAGGCGAAGACGAAGTCCTCGTACTCGTCGGCCAGCGAGGTGACGTTCGAGAAGGTGCGGGACGTCTTGCGCTTGGTCTCACGGATCGGCCACAGCCACGCCGAGTCGATGTGCGCGTGGCCGACACCCGAGATCCTGTGGGCGCTGGCGTTGGCCGGCTTGGCCAGCGAGGGCGCCAGGGCCGCCCGTACCGCCGCCGCCGAACCGGCCACGTCGTCCAGGTCGAGCAGGTCGAGGGCGCGGTCCAGGGCATGGGTGATCTCGTGCCGGCGCGGGTCGTGCTCGCCCAGCTCCAGCATCAGCTCGCGCAGCACCTGGACGTCGAGGTCGAGGTGGAAGACCTCCTCGTCGAGGATGGCGAGGTCGGCGCGCTGGAAGGTGTAGATCGGCTTGTCGCCGGCGGTGAGGATGTCACCCATGGGGGTGATCTTGGAGAAGTTGTCGGCGAGGATGTCGGGGTTCGAGGCCGCCTCGACGAGGTAGTCGATCTCCTCGCCGCCCGTCGCCGGGTTGGCGATCGGCACGTACTGGTTGAGCGGGTTGACCGCCTTCAGCGGGGTGCCGTCGGTGAGGTGGACGAGGGCCTCGGCCTGGTTGCCGGGCCAGTCGCCGGTGAAGCCGAGGTCGATGACCGCCTCGACGCGCCGGCCGGCCCACTCGGCGGGCACCCGGCCGCGCATCCGGAACCAGGTGGTGCCCCAGGGCGGGCCCCAGAGGGTGTCCATGGCGAAGGGCGCGTACGTCGCCGCCGCCGCCTCCTCGAAGGAGACCGGCTCGCCCGGCGCCTGCCAGGCCTCGACCTCGAAGGGAACCGTGGCCGCGTAGATCGCCGCCTTGATCCGCTGGTCGTGGAGGCGCTGGACGCGCTCCTCGATCCGCCGGCGTTCGTCGTGCATGAGAAGTCTCCAGACCAGATTCGAGCAGACCAGATGTGAGCGGGCCGGGGACGAGCGACCCCGGATACGAGCAGACCGGACAGGACCGGGAAAGCGCTTACTTAAGGTACGCCAGGCCGGGGTGGACCGAGGTGTACCCGTCGACCAGTTTGCGGGCCACGTGCACGGAGTCGACGAGCGGGTGCAGGGCGAAGGCCTTGACCGCCGTCGTACGGGAGCCGGACTCGGCGGCGGCGAGCACTTCGCGTTCGACCGCCTTGACCGAGCAGACCAGGCCGGAGGCGTGGCCGGGCAGCGGATCGACGGCGACGGGGTGGGCGCCGTTGGCGTCGACCAGGCAGGGCACCTCGATGACGGCCTCGGAGTCGAGGACCGAGAGCGTCCCGCGATTGCGGACGTTCAGGATCAGGGTGGTGCGCTCGTCGCGGGCGATGGCCCGCATCAGGGCGAGGGCGACCTTCTCGTAGCCCCCGGACAGGTCGTCGGCGTCGCGTTCGCCCGCGCCCGCCGTCTCGCGGGCCTCGGCCATGTAGGTCGCCTCGCGCTCGGCACGGGTACGGTCCCACGCGGTGAGGGCGGCGGCGTCGGGCCGCTTCATCTCGTCGTAGAAGCCGGCCTGCTGGTCGCGCAGGAAGGCGCCGCGGGTCTTCTCGGCCTCGCTGTACGCGCGTACGGCCTCGCGGTTGAAGTAGTAGTAGTGCAGGTACTCGTTCGGGATGGCGCCCAGGGACTGGAGCCAGTCGGTACCGAAGAGCTTGCCCTCCTCGAAGGAGCCGAGGAGGTCGGGGTCGGCGAGCAGCCGGGGCAGTTCGTCGCGTCCGTTGATCCGCAGTCCGCGCACCCAGCCCAGGTGGTTGAGGCCGACGTAGTCGATCCACGCCTCACCGGGGTTGGCGCCGAGCACGCGTGCGATACGGCGGCCGAGGCCCACCGGGGAGTCGCAGATGCCGATGACGCGGTCGCCGAGGTGGCGGGACATGGCCTCGGTGACCAGTCCTGCCGGGTTGGTGAAGTTGATGACCCAGGCGTCGGGGGCGACCCGCGCGACGCGACGCGCGATGTCCTCGGCCACCGGGACCGTGCGCAGGCCGTAGGCGATACCGCCCGCGCCGACCGTCTCCTGGCCGAGGACGCCCTGGTCCAGCGCCACCTTCTCGTCGTTCGCCCTGCCCTCCAGACCACCGACGCGGATCGCGGAGAAGACGAAGTCGGCGCCGGTCAGTGCCTCGTCGAGGTCGGTCGTGGCGCTCACCTCGGGGGCGTCGGGCACCCCCGCCGCCTGTTCGGCCAGGACCCGGGTGACCGCGGAGAGACGGCCGGCGTCCAGGTCGTGCAGGACGACATGCGTCACCCTGCCCTCGGCGTGGTCGCCCAGGAGCGCCCCGTACACGAGCGGGACGCGGAATCCGCCGCCGCCCAGAATGGTCAGCTTCAAGGTTGCACCTTTCCTGCCGTGATGATCTGCACCCCGGCCTCCTGCAGAGCGGACTGCGTCGCCGGGTCCACCGGCGCGTTCGTCACCACCATGTCCAGTTCCCCCGGGCCACAGACCTTCGCCATGCCCGTGCCCGGGAACTTGGCGCGGTCGGCGAGCAGCACGACCCGGTCGGCGGCCTTGATCATGGCCCGCTTGACCGGCACCTCGACCACCGTGGTGTCCATCACCTGGCCGCCGGGCCGGACGCCGCTGGTGCCCAGGAAGACCCAGTCGGCATGCAGCTGGCGCAGATTGTCCTCGGTGAGGAAGCCGACCAGGGAGCGGTACTCGCGCCGGACCATGCCGCCGAGGAGCACCAGTTCGATGCCCTCGTCGTCCACCAGTTCCTCGAAGACCACCAGGTTGCTGGTGATCACGGTGAGCCGGCGGCCGTGCAGCTGCCGGGCGAGCCGGTAGGCGGTGGTGCCGATGTCGAGCAGCACGGACTGCCCGTCCTCGACGAGGGAGGCGGCCTTGGCGGCTATCGCGTCCTTCTCGGCCACACGCACCTCGGCGACCTCGGCGAAGGGCTGGTCGCCCTCGTCCGCCACGGCGCCGCCGTGTACACGTGTGAGCAGGCCTTCCTCCTCCAGTCTGACCAGGTCTCGCCGGACCGTGGCGGGGCTCACGCCCAGCTGTTCGGAGAGATCGGTCACGGCTGCGGGGCCCCCGGAGCGCAGGGCCCGCAGGATGAGTTGATGTCGTCGTTCTGCCAGCACGCGACGAACAGTACTCGTCATCTTCAATCATTTCTATGCTTGCTTCTGCTCGACTCTTGCCAAATCTCCGGAAGGCGCGCACGATTCCGGTCATCAAATGACGAGTTTTGACGAGAGGATGCACGCGTGGACGACGAACGGCCCGATGTGCTGCTGACCGGGCTGCTCTTCTTCGACCTCGTCCTCACCGGCCTGGGCAAGCCCCCGACGCCCGGCGAGGAGATCTGGACGTCGGGGATGGGCACCAGCCCCGGCGGGATCGCGAACCTCGCCGTGGCCGCCGCCCGGTACGGCCTGAAGACCTCCCTGGCCACCGTCTTCGGGGACGACGCGTACGGCGCCCACTGCCGCGCCGTCCTCGCCGGCCAGGAGAACGTCGACCTCTCGCTCTCGCGCACCGCGGACGACTGGCACACCCCCGTCACCGTCTCGCTCGCCTACGACGGCGACCGCGCCCTGATCACCCACGGGCAGCCGCCCCCGTACTCCCAGGAGACCCTGCTGGGCGACCCGCCCGAGGCGCGCACCGCCCTGGTGCACCTGGAGGCCGAGCCCCACCGCTGGCTGGCCAAGGCGGCGGCGAACGGCACGCACATCTACGCGGACGTCGGCTGGGACCCCACCCAGGTGTGGTCCTCCGACCTTCTCGACCAGCTCGCCCTGTGCCACGCCTTCCTCCCCAACGAGACCGAGGCGATGGCCTACACCCGCACGGACACCGCGGTCGCCGCGCTGGGCACACTCAGCGAGCTGGTCCCGGTGGCCGTCGTCACCCGGGGCGGCGACGGCGCGATCGCCGTGGACCAGACGACCGGCGAGTACGCGCAGGTGCCGGCCCTGCCGGTGGACGTCGTGGACTCCACCGGCGCGGGTGACGTGTTCGGCGCCAGTTTCGTCGCCGCCTCGCTCGGCGGCTGGCCGCTGGAGGAACGGCTGCGGTTCGCCGTACTGGCCGCCTCCCTCTCCGTACGGCACCACGGCGGGGCGCTCGCCGCGCCCGGCTGGTACCACATCCACCGCTGGTGGCACACACTCACCGACCCCGAGCTGCGGCGGACCTACGGCTTCCTGGCCGACCGTCTGCCGGCCGATCCGGGACCTCCGGTGCGGTTCGCACCTGTCACACCCTGAGACCTGCCCTCCCCCACTGCCCTGTCCCCCTTACTCGCCCCCCACTGGCGTTTCCCCTTACGCACGCACCGAACATCCGAAAGGCGGTGGGAGCTGTGCAGCTCTCACGAAGAGGCCTGCTGCGCGCGGGCCTGGCCGGCACGGCAGCCACAGCGCTCGGCGGCCTGGCGACCGGCTGCGCCGTTCCGACCGGCTCCACCGGGCGCAACATGGTCCTGTGGTACTGGAGCGGCGGGCTGAGCGACACCGTCGTCAAGAACGCGAAGGCCCGGTACGACAGCTCCGTCGACCTCCGGGCCATCCAGATCGGCGGCCAGTACCGCTCCAAACTCATCACCACCATCACCGGCCAGGCCCACATCCCCGACATCGCGGGGCTCAAGGGCGAGGACATGGCCGCCTATCTGCCGAACGCGGACCAGTTCATCGATCTGCGGACGCTGGGCGCGGAGAAGTACAGGAGCCAGTACCTGCCCTGGAAGTGGGACCAGGGCGTCGCCGACGACGGCACGATGGTCGGCTTCCCGATCGACTGCGGGCCGGTCGCGCACTTCTACCAGTACGACGTGTTCCGCAAGGCGGGTCTGCCGTACGAGCCCGCCGACGTGTCGGAGGGGCTCTCCACCTGGGAGGCGTTCTTCGACGCGGGTGAGCAGCTCAAGAAGCGCGTGCCGGGCGCCCAGCTACTCACGGACATCAACTCGGTCTTCGGGAACGTCGTGGAGCAGGGCGCGAAGCGCTACGTCGACAAGGACCGCCACTTCATCGGCGACCAGGAGCATGTGCGCCGGGCCTGGGACCTCGCCGTGGAGGCCAAGCGGCGGAAGATCGTCTCGGACCTGGTGAGCGGCACCCCGGACCAGCTGTCGGCCATCCAGGACGGCAAGCTGCCGAGCCAGCTGAACGCCTCCTGGGCCAGCTTCGACATCAAGAACGGCGTGCCGAAGACCAAGGGCAGATGGCGGGTGGCGCAGATGCCCGTGCGGCCCGCCAACAACGGCGGCTCGTTCCTGTCGGTCACCAAGGCCTGCCGGGACCCCGAGCAGGCGTTCAAGATCATCACCTGGATCCTCGACGCGGCCAACCAGGCTCAGGGTTACGTCGACGCGGGTCTCTTCCCCTCCACCCCCGCCTCCTACGGGCTGGGGCAGCTCCAGGAGCCCGACCCCTTCTTCGGCGGCCAGGTCACCACGGACATCTTCGGCCCCGCCGCGCAGAAGATCGTGGTCGCCTACAACAGCCCGTACGACATCGCCCTCGGGACGCCCATCAAGGACGAGATCAAGAACGTCGGCGTCCTCGGCAAGGACCCGGACAAGGCATGGAGTGACGCCATGAGCAAGTGCCGTCGCATCGCGAAGCACCTGGGGGTGAGCTACTGATGGCTGTCATCGAGCAGACCCCGCCCGTGGTGACACGGCCCGCGCCCACGCAGCCCAAGAAGGGCCTGCGCAAGTACTGGCACCTCTACGCCGCCATCTCCCCCTTCTATCTGATCTTCCTCGGCTTCGGACTGTTCCCGGTCGGCTTCTCGCTCTATCTGTCCTTCCACCGCTGGGACGGCCTCGGCTCGATGGAGTGGGCCGGGCTCTCGCAGTACCGGTACCTGCTGAGCGACAGCGACTTCTGGAACTCGATCGGCAACACGATCATCATCTGGGCGCTGGCCACCTTCCCCATGATCATCCTGGCGATGGTCACGGCCGTGATGCTCAACTCGGCGGTCCGGTTCAAGAGCCTGTACCGCGTCGCGTACTTCCTGCCGAACGTCACCTCGGTCGTCGCCATCGCGATCGTCTTCGGCTCGATCTTCTCCACCAACGCCGGCATGGTGAACGCCGTCCTGCACGCGGTGGGGATCGACCAGGTGGCGTGGCTGAACACACCGTGGGGCATCAAGGTCACCATCGCGGCCCTGATGACCTGGCAGTGGACCGGCTACAACGCCATCATCTTCCTCGCCGGGCTCCAGACCGTCCCGAGCGAGCTGTACGAGGCGGCGCGCATGGACGGCGCCGGCCCGGTCCAGACCTTCTTCCGCATCACGCTGCCGCTGCTGCGGCCGACGCTGCTGTTCGTGCTCGTCGTGTCGACGGTCACGGGCCTGCAGAGCTTCTCCGAACCGCAGGTCCTGCTGCAGACCTCGTCGAACGACTCGACGTTCGCGGGCGGTCCTGGCCACTCGGGCCAGACGATGGTCCTCTACTTCTTCCAGCAGACCTTCGACAACAACGACTTCGGGTACGGAGCCGCGGTGGCGTGGGGCATCTTCCTCGTCGTCGTCCTCTTCTCGATCATCAACTGGCGCCTCGTGCAGCGCCGGGGCGACTAGGAAGGGCCCGCATCATGGCATCCATCAAAGGGTCCCGCCGCAGAGGGATCGCGCTGCACGTCCCGCTGATCATCGGCACACTGATCTCGGCCTTCCCGTTCTACTGGGCCGTCATCATGTCGACGCACAGCTCGTCAGAGATCTTCTCCTACCCGCCGAAGCTGCTGCCGGGCACGCACTTCCTGGAGAACGTCCGCAACCTGTTCGACGCCATCGACTTCTTCGGGTCGATGTGGAACTCGCTGCTGGTCGCGGTGTCGGTGACCTTCCTGGTCCTGCTCTTCGACTCCCTCGCCGCGTTCGTCTTCGCCAAGTTCGAGTTCCCCGGCAAGGGGCTGCTGTTCGGGCTGCTCATGGTGATCTTCATGGTCCCGGCGCAGTTGTCGGTGATCCCGCAGTTCGTCGTCATGGCGAAGATCGGCTGGATCGGCTCGATGACCGCGCTGATCGTGCCGGCCGCCGCCAACGCCTTCGGCATCTTCTGGATGCGCCAGTACATGAAGACGGCCATCCACGACGAACTGCTCGACGCCTCCAAGCTCGACGGCGCGAACTTCCTGCGCCAGTACTGGCACGTGGCGCTTCCGGTGGTCCGCCCCGGTCTCGCCTTCCTCGGCATCTTCACCTTCATGGGCCAGTGGAACGACTTCGCCTGGCCCCTGATCTCCCTCACCAACCCCGACAACGTGACCCTCCAGGTCGCGCTGTCCCAGCTCAACGGCACCCACGGCACCACCGACTACGGCATCGTGATGACCGGCGCCCTGCTCGCCCTCGTCCCCCTGCTGATCGTGTTCGCGATCGGCGCCAAGCAGATCATCGGCGACCTCGCGAAGGGAGCCGTCCGCGGATGACCAGTGATCCGCTGCTGGCACTGCGCCCCTGGGAGTCACCCGAGGTGACCTCCTGGGGGCGGCTGCCCATGAACGCCGTCGACCGGCGTGCCCAGGCACGCTCCCTGGACGGCGACTGGCGCTTCCAACTGCTCCCGACGCCGACGGCCCGGGTGGGCGACGACTGGTCCTCGGCCCGGGTCCCCGGCGCCTGGACCCTCCAGGGCACCGACGACCTGCCCTGGTACACCAACGTGCGGATGCCGTGGCCCGACTTCCCGCCCGCGTCCCCCGCCGACAACCCGACGGGCGTGTACGAGCGCGAGTTCGACATTCCGGCCGAGTGGGCGGGCCGGCGGATCGTGCTCCGGGTCGGCGCCGCCGAGAGCGTGCTGCTCGTGCACGTGGACGGGCGGCCGGTCGGCATCTCCAAGGACTCCCATCTGGCGGCCGAGTTCGACCTCTCCGACGTCGTATGGCCGGGCGGGTCCGCGACACTGCGGCTGACGGTCGTCAAGTGGTCCGACGCCACCCACATCGAGGACCAGGACCAGTGGTGGCACGGGGGGATCACCCGCTCGGTGCTGCTGTACGCGACGGACCCGCTGTATCTCGCGGACGTGACCGTACGGGCGCCCGCCTCCGGCGACCTGCGAGTGGACTGCCGGGTCCGGGACGCGGGCGGCGCGCTGCCCGAGGGGTGGTACGTCACCGGCGAGATCGACGGCCGACTGCTGCTCCAGGACGCCGAGTTCGACCGCCTCAACACCGAGGACGACCGTGTCTCCGACTTCCTCGGCGAACCCCGGCTGGTCGCGCACCTGTCCGACGTACGCACCTGGACCGCCGAGACACCCGAGCTCTACGGCCTGACCGTCCGGCTGCACCGCGCCGACGGAACGGTCGCCGACACCGCGTACCAGCGCGTCGGTTTCCGGGACGTCGAGATCGTCGGCCGGGACCTGCTCGTCAACGGGGAGCGGATCTACGTCCGGGGCGTCAACCGGCACGACTTCCATCCGCTGACCGGGCGGACCGTGTCGTACGACGACCAGCGCGCCGATCTCGTACTGCTGAAGCGGTTCGGGTTCAACGCGATACGCACCGCGCACTACCCGAACGACCCGGCGCTGTACGACCTCGCGGACGAGCTGGGTTTCTACGTGGTCGACGAGGCGGACATCGAGTCGCACGACCACGCACACGAGATCGCGGACGACCCGCGCTATCTGAACGCCTTCGTGGACCGGGTCTCGCGGATGGTCCTGCGGGACAAGAACCACCCGTCGGTCATCATCTGGTCGCTGGGCAACGAGTCCGACTACGGGGCGAACCACGACGCGGCTGCGGGCTGGCTGCGCCGGCACGACCCGACCCGGCCGCTCCAGTACGAGGGCGCGGCCAAGCTCGGCTGGGCGGATCCGGCGGTCGCCTCCGACATCGCCTGTCCGATGTACGCGTCCCTTGAGGACTGTGTCGCGCACGCCCTGTCCGGCGAGCAGACCAAGCCGCTCATCCAGTGCGAGTACTCGCACGCGATGGGCAACAGCAACGGCACGCTCGCGGACCACTGGGCCGCCATCGAGTCAACGCCGGGACTTCAGGGCGGGTTCATCTGGGAGTTCTGGGACCACGGAATTCTTCAGTGCGTGAACAGCGGCAGACCTGCCGGGCGCGCGGGCGCCGGGCTCTATGACAACGGTGTCGCCGCCCCCGGCCTGCGCTGGGCGTACGGCGGCGACTTCGGCGAGACGATCCACGACGGCGCCTTCATCGCCGACGGTGTCGTCTTCCCCGACCGCACACCCAAGCCCGTCATGTACGAGCACCGGGAGATCGCGGCTCCGGTGCGGCTTGAGGCATTCCGGCACGAGGGGCTCGTGGTCGCCAACCACCAGTGCTTCCGGGGCCTGGACTGGCTCGCGGGCACCTGGGAGCTGGCGCTCGCGGACGGCCGTACGCTCACCGCGCCGGCCGAGCTGCCGGATCTGCGCCCGGGTGAGACGGCGGCCGTGCCGCTGCCCTTCGAGCTGCCGGCGGACGGCGGCGAGGCCTGGCTGACCCTGCGGGTGACGACGGACGGCGACGAGCCGTGGGCGCCGCGCGGGACCGAGATCTGCGTGCCCCAACTGCTGCTGCGGGCCGCGCCGGACGTGCCGGAGGCGGCGGTCGTGGGACCGCGCGTCCAGGTCGACCGCGACGGCCTCCTGGTCCACCCGCTGCTGACGTCCGCGCCCGTGCTGTCCCTGTGGCGGGCCCCGACCGACAACGACGAGCTGGGCGGCATGGCGGCCCGCTGGCAGGACTGGGGGCTCGACACCCTCGTCCGCAAGGCGGTCGACGTGCGGCGCGGCGGCGGGAGGGTGACCGTGCTGGCCGAGTACGCCGCGAACGCGGGCGTGATCCGGCACGAGCAGGTGTTCACTCCGGTCCGGGGCGGCATCCGCGTCGAGGAGACCGTCGAACTGCCGGACGCGTACACCGATGTGGCGCGGGTCGGTTCCGTGTTCGAGACGGTGTCCGGGCTCGACCTGGTGGAGTGGTACGGGCAGGGCCCCTGGGAGTCCTATCCGGACCGCGCCGCCGGAGCACCCGTCGGGCATCACTCGGCGCCCGTGGACTCCCTGTTCACCCCCTATCTGCGACCGCAGGAGAGCGGCGGACGGCACGGTGTACGGCGGTTCACGCTGTCGGCGCCGGACGCCACCGGTCTCTCGGTCGTGCTGGACCGGCCGCGCCAGGTCTCCGTGACCCGGTACCGCGCCGAGGATCTGGCCGCCGCCACACATCACGACCAGCTGACGCCACGGCTCGGCTGCGTGGTGCACATCGACGCGGCACACCGGGGGCTCGGCACGGCGTCGTGCGGCCCCGACACCTTCCCCTCCTACCTTGTACAGCCGGGCACCCACAGGTGGGCCTGGACTCTCCGCACGCTCTGACCGTTCCTCAAGACTGAGCAGGAGTAAACCCATTCAGCCGCACGTCCCGAACGGTCTTGAGCGCACTGGTCCCCGGCGTACTCGACCCCGGATGGCGACACGCATCCTGTGCGTGGTCCTCGCCCGGGAGGCCAGTTCCCTCACGACCTGGCCATTGGGTACGGCCAAAAGACGACGGGGAGGCCCTGAACCATCCTCTGGTGGAGCAGGGGCCCCGCACGTTGACGCCATACCCGGTGTCCCAGGTCGCACGATCACGTTAGCCCAAATAGCCCAGGACGCCGCAAGCCCGCACGCTAACGATCACACGATCGAGCTAATTCAACCTTGAGCGCACTCCCCGACGAGCAGTTAGCAACCCCCCACACACCTCCTCTCACCTCACGGAACCACTAACGGAGTTAGCTGTGTGCACCTCACACGAGTCCGGGCCCGAGCCTGCCCTCGAAGCACCTCAGGCGGGCGCCGGACGGCGTAGTTTCCTGCGGGCGACCGCGCTGATCGGGGCGGCGGCGACCACGTCCGTCGCCCTGCCGACGGCCGCCGAGGCCGTGACGGACAAGGCACGCTCGTCGTGGCGACCCGACACCGACAGCCGCCGGTTCACCCTCGCCGTGATGCCCGACACCCAGTACCTCTTCGACGGGCCGAGCATCGACAAGACGCCCGTCGAGGCGTCCCTGCGCTATCTGCTGGAGCACGGGCGGGACGAGAACATCGTGTTCCTGTCCCACCTGGGTGACCTCACCCAGAACGGCGCCGCGCCGGAGATCGCCGCGATCGGCGAGGCGTTCCGGCTCCTGGACCGGCGGGGCGTCGGCTACAGCGTCCTCGCCGGCAACCACGACGTGCGGTCCTCCACCACCGACCAGCGGGGCGCCTCCCCGTACCTCGACGTGTTCGGGCCGGACCGGTTCAAGGGGAAGCGGACCTTCGGCGGAGCCTCGGCCGACGGCTACAACACCTTCCACGTGTTCCGGGCGGCCGGGCGGGAGTGGCTGGTGCTCGCGCTGGACTGGCGGCTGTCGGACAAGGGGTACGCGTGGGCGAAGGACGTCCTGGCGAAGCATCCGGCCCTGCCGGTGATCCTCACCACGCACGAACTGGTCGTCGAGGACGACTCCCTGTCCGACTACGGGCAGCAGTTGTGGGACCGGCTGATCGCCGACCACGACCAGATCTTCCTCACCCTCAACGGGCACTACTGGCCGGCGGGGCGTGCGACGCGCAAGAACGCGGCGGGACATGACGTCGAGCTGCATCTGACGAACTACCAGAACCGCTACTTCGGCGGCGCCGCGATGATCCGCCTCTACCGTTTCGACCTCGACCGGAACACCATCGACGTGGAGACGGTCTCCCCGTGGATCCTCGGCCGGGCCGGGAAGGGCCTCAACGAGCTGGAGCGGCAGGAGATCGAACTGAGCGGCGACGCCGACCGGTTCTCCGTCGACATCGACTTCGCCGAGCGCTTCGCCGGCTTCGCCCCGGTGCCCGCGCGTCCCGCCCGCCCGGCGTCGAAGATGGTGATCCCGGGCACGGTGGCGTACTGGCGCTTCGACGGGCAGACCGACGGGGCCGCCCTCACCGGGACGGTCCGCGACCGGTCGGGACGCGGCAACGATCTCACCGTGGTGTCGGTGGGGGGCGGCAAGCTGAACTGGTCGAGCGACCACCACCCCGACCAGCCCGGCCACGGCAGCCTGGACTTCCACGGCTTCAAGTCGCCGCTGGCGGGCGCCTATCTGCGCACGGTCGACGGCGCGCCCCTCAACTCGGCCACCTTCAGGGCCGGTTACACCATCGAGGCGTTCTACCGGCTGCCCGCGGACTGGGACCCCGACCACCACGCCTGGGCCGGAGTGGTCAGCCGTACCGGTACGGGCGGCGCCGCGGGCAAGACCGGCGACGACCCGGACGAGCCGCTCGCCACACTGTCCCTGTCCAACGACCGCGAGCCCCAGTGGGCCATGCGGCCGCTCAACCAGCAGGGCATCGCCACCAACTGGGGCCAGGAGACACCGCTGGAGACCTGGTGGCACCTCGCGGTCGTCAACGACGGCAGGCACACCACGCTGTACGTCCAGGGCTGCCCGGTGGTCCGCAACCCGACGGCGACCTCGACCGGCATCACCTCGGTCGGTCTGCCGTGGCTGCTCGGCGGCTACGAGTACGCGGGGAAGATCGACCAGATCCTGCACGCCCGCCTCGGCGACGTACGGATCGTCGAACGGGCGCTGCCCGTCAGCTCGTTCATGAACCACTGACCCATGTCGTCGGGCTCCGCCAAGCCTCCTGGACTCCGCTTCCCGGACTCTCAACTCCCCAGCTTGCACCCGAACCCAAGGGACTCACAGACCATGACAGAGCAGCAGCTGCCTGCCTGGGCCGACCCCGCCGTCTCCCCCGCCGGCCTCGACGCCCAGGGCGTCTCACGGCGTCAACTCCTGCACCGGGCAGGCCTGTTCGGCGCCGTCTTCGCCGCCGGATCACTGGCGACTCCCGCCGCCGCCGCGACCGGCCCGCGTCGGCTGGGCGGCAGCGACCCGCGGCTCGCCTACCTCGTCGGCGACCATCACATCCACACCGTGTACAGCCATGACGCCAAGTACACGTTCTCCCAACTGGCCGCGGCGGGCGAGAAGTTCGGCCTCGACTGGATGGTGTTCACCGAGCACTCGAACTTCGGGCACGCCCAGTACGGCGCCCCGCTGGAGCACGCCGAGATCCTCAGGGCGCGGGCGGAGAACCCGCGTCAGCTGATCTTCCAGGGCCTGGAGTGGTACATCCCGGGCGCCGAGCACTGCACGGTCTTCTCGCCCCCCGGCAAACACGAGGTCGACCTGCTCACGAAGTTCGAGAGCGCCTACGACGGCAAGCTCCTCGGCTACACCGACGGCTCGGCCGGCGGGGCGGACACCGCGCGCAACGAGGCGCACGCCGTCAAGGGCATCAAGTGGCTGGCCGAGCAGCGCCGCACCGGCTACGTCGACGACGTACTGGTCCTCGCCAACCACCCGATGCGGCTGGGCATCGACTCGCCGCACGAGATGCGGGCCTGGCGGGACGCGGCCCCCGAGATCATGATCGGCATGGAGGGCGCGCCCGGTGCCCAGGGCGCGGCCATCCCCGGCTGGCGCGGGGCCACCTCGATCCGCGGCGAGTACGAGAACAAGCCCTCGGCGCAGTCCTGGCAGGGCTATCCGGCGGACGGGTACCTGACGTACGGCGGCTTCGACTGGGCGACCGCGACGGTCGGCGGTCTGTGGGACTCGATGCTGGCCGAAGGCAGCCTGTTCTCGATCACCACGAACTCCGACGCGCACCGGATCGTCTTCGACACCTGGAAGAACGGCGACTGGCCGGCCGGGCGGAACTTCGACAACACGGGCAAGCTGCCCGACCCGGTGAACACCGACAGCCCGCAGCCCGGCAGCGACTTCTGGCCCGGCCAGTTCAGCCGCACCCACGTTGGCGTCACGCGCTACGGCTACCGCGCGGTGATGGACGGTATGCGCGCGGGCCGGGTCTGGCTGGACCACGGCCACCTGCTGGACGGCCTCGACGTGCGGCTGACGCGTGACTGCGACTTCGGCCGCGGTGTCACGCTGGGCGGCCGGATCCGGGTCCGCAGGGGCGAGAAGCTCACGCTGAACATCACCGTGACCACCGCCTCCCGTCTCAACCCCCAGGGAATCCTGCCCGAGTTGGCGCACGTCGACGTGATCCGGGGCGCGGTGCGCGGTCCGGTCGCCGACCGGGACACCTGGCAGGCGCCGGACACCAGGGTCGTGAAGTCGAAGGACGTGACGGGGCGCACGGGGACGTACACCCTGCGCGTGCCGCTGACCGTCGGTGACGAGTCGTTCTACGTCCGGCTGCGCGGCAGCGACGGCAACCGGCACGGCGCCGGTTACCTCGGCGCGTCGGTCGACCCGCACGGGCCGATCGTCCACGCGCCCGGAAACGGTGACCCGTGGGCCGATACGTGGTTCTATTCGAACCCCGTGTTCGTCGACGTCGTAGGTGGCTGATCCGATGAAGCGTCAACTCCTGTCCCTGGCAGCGTTATCAGGCCTGTCGGCGACGCTCGCGCTCGGCGGCGGCGCGGTGGCGTCCGCCGCCGACGCGCAGTGGACGGAGACAGGTTCGGCCCAGGTCGACACCCTGGGCAGCGGTCAGGGGCCGGCGTCCCGTGCGGACGGCACGCTCCTGTACCGGGGGCTCCTCTCCATCCCGCTGGACCTTCGCATCGCCGGCTGGAACCACATCGGTGACCCGGACATCGCAAACGGCTACGTGTTCGACGCCTACCAGGGCTCGGACACGGCCACGTCCAAGATGTTCGCGGTCACCACTCCGGCGGGACAGCGGTACCAGTACGTGCACCAGCTCGACTCCGGGGAGAAGCTGAACAACTCCTTCGCCACCGTCTCGCCCGACAACCAGTGGCTGGTGTCGGGCGAGTGGGGCGACCAGGGACGCCTCCAGGTGTTCCCTGCGCCGCTCCTCAACGCGTCCACCCCCGCCACGGGCGGCGCGTTGGCGCAGGCCGGGCAGATCACCCTGGACAGAACCGTCCGGGACATCCAGGGCTGCGACTTCGTCACCGCGACCCGGCTGATCTGCGCCTCGGACGACGACTCGGGCACCCTGTTCCCCGAGATCCGCCCGGTGCTCCAGGTCGACCTGTCCCGCGCGGTGGACGGCAAGCCGGTCACCGGCCACGTGACGAGCCTGTTCGCCCTCCCCCGGCGCAGCACCTGCACGGGGACGGCGTACGAGGCGGAGGGCGTCGACTACGACGTCAACAGCGGCACCCTGCGCACCGAGGTGGTCCAGCCGGGCATCTGCGCACTGGCGACGACCGTCTACTCGTACCGGGAGGTCACGGGCTGACGTACCGGGCACCGAGGGCGCACCGAAGCGGATGAGACGTCAGGCGTCAGGCGTAGAAACGCGACAGGCTCTGCAGCACCGCCGCCGGCTTCGGGGCGCCCTCGATCTCGATGGTGCCGTCGACGGTGATCTGCACCCCGCCCGGTACCTCCTCGACCTCGGCCAGCCTGCCGACGAGGCGGATCTTCGAGCCGACCTTCACGGGTGAGGGGAAACGCACCTTGTTGAGGCCGTAGTTGACCTTCGTGGTGACGCCCTGGACGTCCAGCAGCTCGGTGAAGAGCGGGATGAAGAGGGAGAGGGTGAGGTATCCGTGGGCGATCGGGGCGCCGAAGGGGCCGGCTGCGGCCTTCTCCGGGTCCACGTGGATCCACTGGTGGTCGCCGGTCGCGTCGGCGAAGGTGTTGATGCGCTCCTGGGTGACCTCGATCCACTCACTGGTGCCGAGGTCGCTGCCGGCGAGCTTCTTGAGTTCGTCGATGCCGTTGACCGTGATGCTCATGTCTTGTTCCTTAACTGGGAGTTGAGCTGAAAGTTGATGTCGGACGGACTACGCGCTCCGGTGGAAGCAGAGAGTTGACCTGCGGGCCGGTGGGGGCTGGTCGCGCAGTTCCCCGCGCCCCTTACGGGGCGCGCGATCCCTCACCGGAATTCACCAACACCGCCTACGAACCCGCGCCGAAGGCCTTGCGCACCCGGGCCTTGAGGAGCTTTCCGGAGGCGGTGCGCGGGAGTTCGTCCGCGATGACGACCGACTTCGGGATCTTGTACTTGGCGAGCCTCCCGGACAGCGAGGCGAGCACCTCGTCGGCGTCCAGGGCCGCGCCCTCGCGGGGTACGACGACCGCGCGCGGCACCTCGCCCCACTTCTCGTCGGCCACGCCGATGACCGCGCACTCGACGATGTCGGGGTGGGCCAGGAGAAGATCCTCGATCTCGGCGGGGTAGATGTTCTCCCCGCCCGAGATGATCATGTCCTTGATGCGGTCGACGACGAAGACATAGCCGTCCTCGTCGATCCGGGCGGCGTCCCCGCTGCGGAACCAGCCGTCCGTGAAGGAGGCGGCCGTCTCCTCGGGCAGCCCCCAGTAACCCGGCATGACGTGCGGCCCGCGGACCACGATCTCGCCGGGCTCGCCGACCTCGGCGGGCGTCAGGTCCGGCCGTACCACCCGTACGTCGCTGAAGAAGTGCGGTACGCCCGCCGAGCCGGCCTTGCTGACGGCGTGCTCGGCGTCCAGGAAGAGGGTCCCCGGCGAGGCCTCGGTCATGCCGTAGCCCTGGAGGAAGGTGAGCCCGCGCTCCTGGAACCGGGCGATGAGCGGGGTCGGCACCGGTGAGCCGCCGCAGGAGAGCATGCGCACCGACGACAGGTCGGCGTCGGCCCAGCGCGGATGTCTGGCCACCTGGTCGAACATGGTCGGCACCCCGAACATGAAGGTGATCCGGTGCCGTTCGATCAGGTCGAAGGTCTCGTCGGGGGCGAAGGCCTCGACCAGGACGCAGGTACCGCCCTTGAGGAGCACGGGCAGGGTGAGCATGTTGAGTCCGGCGGTGTGGAACAACGGGGCGGAGACCAGGGCGCGTTCGTCGGTGATGACGTCCTGGTCGACGAGCACGTTGACGGCGTTCCAGGTGAGGTTGCCGTGCGTGAGCATGGCGCCCTTGGGCCGGCCCGTCGTGCCCGAGGTGTACATGATGATGCAGGTGTCGTCGGCCGTGACCGGTGCGTCGACCGGTTCGGCGGAGGCACCGGCGAGCGCGTCCTCGTACTCGACGCCGACCTCGACGTACGTCCGCACGTCCGTGTTGCCGGGCAGCCCGGCGACGAGACCCGCGTGCGAGGGGCCGTAGACGAGGGCCTTGGTGCCGGAGTCGGCGAGCTGGTAGGCGATCTCCGGGCCGGCGAGGCGGGTGTTGAGCGGTACGAAGACCGCGCCGAGTGTGCCCGCCGCGAACAGTGTCTCCAGGTAGGAGGGATGGTTCGGGCCGAGATAGGCGATCCGGTCGCCCCGGCGCACTCCCCGGTCACGCAGGGCGTGCGCGAGCCGGGTGGTGCGTTCGTACAGTTGTGCGTAGGTGAGCGTGGTGTCGCCGTGGATCAGGGCGGTGCGTTGGGGGGTCTTGCGGGCCCGGCGGGCGGGCCAAGACCCCAGTCCCTCGTTGCGCATCGTTGCGCCCCTCTACGAGTAACGAGACAGGAGACAGGACTTATGGCTTCGTGAGCCCGAGCAGCCGGGCCGCGTTCTCCTTGAGGATCTTCGGCCGGACCTCGTCCTTGATCGGCAGCTTCTCGAAGTCGGCGAGCCAGCGGTCCGGGGTGAGCACCGGGTAGTCGGAGCCGAAGAGGACCTTGTCCTTGAGCAGCGTGTTGGCGTACTGCACCAGCTGCGGCGGGAAGTACTTCGGCGACCAGCCGGACAGGTCGATGTGCACCCCCGGCTTGTGGGTGGCGACGGCGAGCGCCTCGTCCTGCCAGGGGAAGGAGGGGTGCGCCAGGATGATCTTCATCTCCGGGAAGTCCGCGGAGACGTCGTCCACGTGCAGCGGGTTGCTGTACTTGAGTCTGATCCCGCCACCGCCGGGCACCCCGGCCCCGATACCGGTCTGGCCGGTGTGGAAGAGCGCGATCGTGCCGGTCTCCTCGATCACCTCGTACAGCTCGTACGCCACCGAGCGGTCGTTGGGGAAGAAGCCCTGGATGCTGGGGTGGAACTTGAAGCCCCTGACCCCGTACTCCTCGACCAGCCGCCGGGCCTGCTTGACGCCCGCCCGGCCCCGGAAGGGGTCGATGGAGGCGAAGGGGATCAGCACGTCCGGGTTGGCCGCGGCGGCCTCGGCGACCTCCTCGTTGGGGACGGGCGCGGCGCCGGTGGCGGACTCGGCGTCCACCGTGAAGATGACGGCGGCCATCTTCCGCTCGCGGTAGTACGCGGCGGTCTCCTCCAGGGTCGGCTTCCGCTTGCCCTCGACCTTGAAGTAGGCCGACGAGGCGTCGTGGAGGTCGTCGTCGAGGGACGAGGTGCCCTTGGAGGAGATCTCGGCGTGGGTGTGTACGTCGATCGCGACGAGTTCCTCGACATTGAGGTTCGCCATGGTCACGCCTCCGGGAACTTGGGGGCGGGGATGCCCACCGACTGGAGCTCGGCGCCGACCGAGGTCGGCCAGGCGTCGGCCAGGGCCTCGGGGGTCCAGCCGCCGTCCGCGTACGCCGTCCTGATCTCCTGCGGATGCGACCAGAGTGCCACCTTGTCGCCGCCGATGCCGATGGCCTGGCCGGTGATGCCCCGGGCGGCCTCGGAGGCGAGGAAGGGGACGATGCCGGCGCAGTCCTCGGGGGTGCCGAAGCCCTCGCCCTTGCGCAGGAAGGCCGGGAACGGCTCGCCGTTCTTCAGCGCCTCGACGTAGGGGGCGAAGGCGGGGATCGTCTCGGTCATGGCGGTGGCGGCCACCGGCACGATCGCGTTCACGGTGATGTTCGCGCGGCCCAGCTCCATCGACCAGGTGCGGGCGAAGGCGGCGATGCCCGCCTTGGCGGCGGCGTAGTTCGTCTGCCCGAAGTTGCCGCGCTGGCCGGCCGGCGAGCCGACCAGGATCAGCGTGCCGCCCTCGCCCTGCTCGCGCATGCGTACGGCGGCGGCGCGGGCGCAGGTGAAGGTGCCCTTGAGGTGGGTGGTGATCACCGCGTCGAAGTCGTCGTCGGTCATCTTCCACAGCACCTTGTCGCGCAGGATGCCCGCGTTGGTGACCAGGATGTCGAGCCGGCCGAACTCCTCCACCGCGCGGTTCACGAGCCGCTCGGCGGCCTCGGTGGTACCGACCGGGACCACCTCGGCCACGGCGGTGCCGCCCGCCGCGGTGATGGACTTCACGGCCTGCTCGGCCACGTTCTCGTCGATGTCGTTGACGACCACGGAGGCGCCGGCGGCGGCGAGAGCGTGCGCGTAGGCGAGGCCGAGGCCACGGCCACTGCCGGTGACGACGGCGACCTTGCCGGTCAGATCGATGCTGGGCACGAGGGAGGTCCCTTCACAAGACGACAGCTCAAGACAGCTCAGGACAGCTCAGGACGACAGCCCGAGACGACTGCGTGAGATCGAAGCTAAGAGCAATAATTGTTGACGTCAATAGTTGTTGCCATCAGATGCGTGCGCCATGCTGGAATCTGTACATGGATCCGCCCCGCCCGGGGCCACGACGAGGGAGCCCGCCATCGCCCGCCAGCAGGACGTCCAGAACCCCGCCCCGATCGACGCGCACGAGCCCTGGATGCGCGGTCTGCACGCGGACACCGGTTACCTGCTGTACCGGCTGGGCCTGCGCTCCGGCCAGTTGTTCAACACCTTCCTCCAGGAGTCGGGGCTACGGCTGCGGCACTACGCGGTGGTCCGCTTCCTGGCCACCTCGACGGGCGCTCTCCAGCGCGAACTGAGCACCGCGCTCGGATACGACCCGAGCGCGATCGTCGGCCTGGTGGACGACCTGGAGAAGCTGGGCTTCGTCGAACGCCGGCCCTCCCCCGACGACCGCCGCAGCCGGATCGTCGTCGTCACCGAGAACGGCCGCGCCTTCCTCCGCGACACCGACGAGGCCGGTCAGCGCGTGACAAATGAGCTGCTCAGCCCGCTCGACCCGGCGGAGCGGGAGTCCCTGCACGCCCTGCTCCAGCGGGTCACGGAGGACGGACCCAGCTGACCTTGAATGTTGTGCACCTTCTTGACTGCCGCTCAATTGATGCCTAACTTCACCCAGGCACCGGTGCGGCCCCGACCGGTGACGTCCCCCACGGCATCGGCATCAGGGAGCTTCCCGTGCAGCCAATCCGCTCATCCTCCGGCTCGTCCCCCCACCTCCCCACGGACACAAGGGAGTTGCGCCGCGTCGCACTCTCCGGACTGCTCGGCACCACCGTCGAGTTCTACGACTTCCTCGTGTACGGCACGCTCGCCGCGCTCGTCTTCGGCGACCTGTTCTTCCCCCAGGCCGACCCCACGGTCGGCACCATCGCCGCCTTCGGCACCTTCGCCGCCGGCTATGTCGCCCGGCCGCTCGGCGGCATCGTCTTCGGTCACTTCGGCGACCGGCTCGGCCGCAAGTCGATGATGCTGCTGACGATGACCCTGATGGGCTGCGGCAGCTTCCTCATCGGGCTGCTGCCGACGTACGACGCGATCGGCGTCTGGGCCCCGGTCCTGCTGGTCGCCCTCAGGGTCGTCCAGGGCCTCGCGATCGGCGGCGAATGGGGTGGCGCGACCCTGATGGTCGTCGAGCACGCCGAACGCACCCAGGGTTCCCGGCGCGGTCTGTGGTCCAGCTTCACCCAGCTCGGCGCCCCGCTGGGCTCGGTGCTCTCCGCCGGAGTGGTCACCCTCGTCTCGACGCTCCCCGACGACCAGTTCCGCTCCTGGGGCTGGCGCGTACCGTTCCTGCTCAGCTTCGTACTGCTCGGCGTCGGGCTGTTCGTCCGGCTGCGGATCGCGGAGAGCCCACTGTTCGCCGAGGTCAAGCGGCAGGGCACGCGGGAGACCGCCGCCGGGCCGCCGATCTTCGAGGTGCTGCGCCGCCCGAAACCGGTACTGCTGGCCTGCTGCGTCGGCATCGGCGCCTTCACCGCCCAGTCACTGCTGACCGGCTTCATGATCTCCTACGCGACCGACAACGGTTACAGCCGTCCCCAGGTCCTCAGCGCCGTGACCATCGCCTCCTGCGTGGCGCTGGTCGTCCTGCCCGCCGCCTCGGCGCTCACCGACCGTGTCGGCCGCCGTCCGGTGGTCCTCGCCGGTGCCGTCGCCTCGGCCGCGCTCGCCTTTCCCGTGCTGTGGCTGGTCGACTCCGGTTCGCCCGGACTGCTGATCCTCGCCCTCGTCCTCGGTCACGGCATCGCCCAGTCCACGATGTACGGGCCGCTGGGCGCCCTCTTCTCCGAGATGTTCGGCACGAAGGTCCGCTACACCGGCGCCTCGCTCGGCTACCAGGCGGCGACCCTGGTCGGCGCCGGGTTCTCCCCGCTGATCGCAACCAGCCTGCTCGCCTCGAACGGCGGCGGCAGTACACCCGTGTCGTTGCTGCTGTGCGGCGGCGCGCTGATCACCGCGGTTACCGTGTGGCGGATGCCCGAGACACACACCGACACGCTCGACTCTCCCGTCCCCGTCCCCGTCCCCGTCCCACGGCAGACCCCTGCCCCCGAAGGGATCCGCCCGTGAACTCCCGTGCGCGGCAAGAGGATCCGGCCACCCCGGCGCGTTACGTGACCCACCGCCCGACGGCGTACCCGCGCCCCTACGATCTGGCCCGGACCCACACCTCGACGCCCCCGGGAGCTGCCCGCCCATGACCAGCCTCCCCCACTCGCGCGGGGGGACCCCCACCGCGCCCGACCGACTGCTGTCCGTGCTCAGCGCCTTCGACCACGAGCATCCGGCGCTGACCCTCACGGACATCAGCCGGCGGGCCGGGCTGACCCTCACCACCACGCACCGCCTCGTGGGCGCCCTCACCGAGTGGGGCGCGCTGGAGCGGGACGAGGCCGGCGTCTACCACGTCGGCCTCAGGCTGTGGGAGCTCGCGGCGCTCGCCCCGCGCGGGCTGGCGCTGCGGCAGATCGCGCTGCCGTATCTGGAGGACCTGTACGAAGCGACGCACGAGAACGTGCAGTTGGCGGTACGGGACGGCGGCGAGGTCGTCTACATCGAGTGGCTGTCGGGCCGTTCGGCGGTCGGGGTGCACATCCGGGTCGGAGCCCGCTGGCCCCTGCACGCCACGGGCGTCGGCCTGGCCCTGCTGGCCCACAGCGATCCGGCACTCCAACAGGACTACAGCGAGGGCCCGTTGACCTCCTTCACCCCGCACACGATCACCGACCCGGCCGCACTTCGCCGCGTTCTGGCCGAAGTCCGGCGCACAGGCGTGGCGGTGAGTAGCCGTCAGGTCACCGACGACGCCCTGTCGGTGGCCGCCCCGGTGCACGGTCCGGGCGGTTCGGTGATCGCCGCGGTCTCGGTCGTGGTGCCCCAGAAAGACGCCCAGGTACCGGTGTTGGTGCCCGCGGTACGACTGGCGGCGCGGGGGATCTCACGGGCCCTGGGGTGGCAGCCGGGTGGGGCTGAGCGGGCCTGAGCGGGGCTGTCGAAGTGCCGGACGGTGCAACACTCTCCCAAGGGGGCATCGTGGGTGATCGGCCGCGACGAACTGCGCAGCTCGAGCTGACCGGTTGAAAGGCCAACGCCCCGCGCCCGCGGCCCCTTTCCGCACCGGCCGCAAGGTCTCCGGGGCGACAGCGACGTTCGGCACCCGACCGCAGACTGGTCGGGCGGAACTGCGTCCAGGAGACAGGGATCATTCCACCTGGGGTGTCTGACAACCCGTCACGCACCAGTGTGACACTGCCTCACTTATCGACCTGAACCGGTTCTTGGCGGGCCGAAGTCGCGCTAACGTCCACGCGTGACCATCAGACGATCCGCTCTTCTTATCGGGGTGAGCGACACCCCGCGTGCCGCGTCCAGGTTCGGTTCCCTGGCGGAGCCGGTTGCTGGCGACCTCGAAGCCATGCGTACGCAGCTCACCGCGTCGGGCTACTCGCTCATTCCCATCCGTCAGGACGGCGACGGCGCCACGGAGCAGGTGGAGAGGAACGACATTACCACCGCGCTGGAACGGGCGGCCCAGGAGGAGTGCGACCTGCTGCTCGTGTATTTCACTGGGCACGGTGTGCACGTCAAGGGCAAGGATTATCTGGTTCCCGCCAACGCTCTCGCCCCCGAACCGGGCCAGCCCTGGCTGAAGTCCCACCTCGACTCGCTCCTCCCCATCGACATGATGTCCTACCTGGAAGGATGCCGGGCACCATCGGTCGTCTACGTGGTGGACGCGTGCCGCGACAGTGGCCCTGAAGACGCCTCGGAAGGCTTCGGGGCCGCCACCGTCCATGCCCCGTCGCAGCGGCTCGCCCTGTTCGTCGGCTGCCGCAGGGGGCAGCAGTGCCACTACGACGACGCCGGAAGCTATTTCACACGGGCGTTCACGGAGGCTCTTGACCCCTATGCCCCGGAGCGCACCCTCGAAGCAGTCTTCCACCAGGCCAAGCACCGCACCACCGTCCATGCACAACGGGTGGGTGAGCAGCAGCCGCAGATGAACTGCGCGCCCCGTGACGAAGAGCTGTCAGGCTTCCCGGAGCTGTGCGAGGGTACAGAAATCCCGCTGCGGTGGCGCGAGGATGTACAGAAGGCCTCGCTGTGGAGCGCCGGACGGAGTGAGACAGGGCCGGACTCGCCCATGCGCGAGCGCATCGCGGCGTTCGCGCGTGAGTGCGCCGTCTCCGTACTGAAGGACCGCCGCCGTTTCAACGATCCCTGGAACGATCCAGGACTGCCGACACGGACCGTGCGCCGGGTGATGCCGGTGCTGTTGCCCGGTGCCTCGGAGCGCTCCCCGGTGGAAACCGGTCTGCTCGTGGCCCTGCCGTTTCTGCGGGAGGCTATGTGGGCCCGCAAGCTCAGCCGACTGGCCGACGCCGCCCCCTTCGACCTCGACCCGGTGCTTCTGGACGGGAATCGCTCCAAGATGCGCACCGAGCTGCAGTACATCCACGAAAGCCACCCGCAGCTGCTGCGCAAGGCACGCGGCCACAAACGGCGGGGCGAGGCCGAGGCGCACAAGGCGCTGGCAGCGTGGCTGGCCCACCGCTGGGTGGCCGAGCAACTGGTCGACCCGCCCGACCCGGGCGGCGAGGAGCTGATCGGACGGCTGGCGATGGCTCTCCTCGGGCCGGGACGGGAGCACGAGGAAGAAGTGGAGGAGGTCCGCTGGCGGCTGGCACAGAGCATCCGGTTCCTCGCCGACGATCCGGGCGACCTGCCCTCGTTCAACCAGTACCTCCGAAACGTGCCCACCGCTCTGACAACCGCCGAGGGACGCCAGGATGTGCACTGGTGGAGCGTGCTGGGACTGGTGCGGCTCGCCGGCCTCCTCGCCGCCGACGTACGGCAGTTCCCCGACGTACTTCCCGATCACGTGGGCGTGACGGCTCCGGTCCATCCCACTGACGTCGTGAGAACCCTGCACGATCTGCTGGACTGGACTCGTCAGGGCAACGACGTGCACCTGCACATGCTGTGCCCGCACGAGGCGATTCACGAATGCCTGTCGGACCTCGCGGTACGTGCGGACACGGTACTGCGATCCCTGCACGCCGTCCGGGAACAACTGCGGAAGGGCTTTCCGAACCCGTTGCCGGGCCGGGTCACCACCGATCTGCAACCCCGGCGTCTGCCGCACTCGGGGATATCGGAAGAACCGGCCTATTCGACGCCGTTGTTACGCTTCGCGCTGGCACAGGACGAGATCCGCGAGCTGTTGATGGGCCATCAGCTGTACGGTGACCGATCCTTGGCCGTGCGGGAGTTGTACCAGAACGCGGCCGACGCCTGCCGTTACCGCGAGTTGCGTTGGAGGTACTTGGATCGCAAAGGCGACGCCCCCGCAAAGAAGCCCGCCGAGATCCGTATCTCCCAGGGACGCGAGCCGTCCAGAAGCGGCCACCCGGGCCGCGCCTACATCGAGTGCCGCGACAACGGAGTCGGCATGGGGCGGACCCAGTTGGAGCAGACCTTCAGTCGGGCAGGCCGCCGTTTCGCCCAGACCCGTGCGTTCCGCCAGGAGCAGTCCCGCTGGCTGGAGGAAGACGCGACGCTCCAGCTCTATCCCTACAGCCGGTTCGGCATCGGCGTCCTCAGCTATTTCATGATCGCGGACGAAGTCACCCTGGTCACCCGGGAGGTGGACGCAGAGGGGAATCTCGCCCAGCAGGCGCTCGTCGTCGACATCTCCAGCAGCAGTGGCCTGTTCCGCATCCGCGGATACGAAGGCACCGACGACCCGATGCGCGAGGGCGGCACCCGGGTCCGACTGATGCTGAGCGAGCCCGAGGACAACAAGGAGCATGTCGTCTCCGCACTCGACGTGCTGAGACATCAAGTGCGTTTGAACGAGTACCAATTGGTCCTCAGCGAGGAAGGTGTCGAGCCCGTCGTCTGGCCTGCCGGAAAACTGCGACATCCGGCGCCCGAGGATGAGGCCGCTCCCGTACCGCCGCTCGACGCACGGGGCCCCGTCTGGTGGGTGACGGGCAAGGGCATGGTACTCGCCGACGGCATCGTCACCTCGGAGGAGCCCTTCGGATACGTCGTCAACCTGACAGGCCCGCAGGCTCCGCAACTCAGCGTCAACCGCAACAGCCTGCTCGACTGGAACCGGAAGTGGACCACGGAACAGGTACGAAAGGCCGCTTCGGACCTGCCCGGGTGGGCGGGACTGGACCTGGAGTGGCTGTGGGACCTGGAGCGCGCCGACGTCCCGCTGGCCCGTGCGGTGGCCTCCGAACTTGCGGGCCTGGGGCTCATGCTGCCCGTTCGCCGCTCATCCTCATACCACTGGCCGGACGTCTCACTGGATACCGTCGGCTGGTTTCCCGAGGACGGCGGGTTCCTGCCTTCGGAGCCCGACGACAGACATCCGCCACGGCTGCGCATGCCCGGAGTCGACCCTGCGGCATCTTGGCGGCTGGCTGTCCTGCGTGACCAGGGACTGTCGTTCAATACCGACGTCCAGAATACCTCTGTCCTGCCTGAGGACGTGACGGGCTATCCCGTCCCACGCCCGGGGGACGGCGTTCTCCTCAGCCATGCCGCCGGCAGTCCACGCAATCTGGTGGCGTACTCGCTCGACAGCCAACGATCGGTCGCCGAGGCGCTACGTGAGCTGCGCCGATTCGTGATGGTGAGCCCCCGCATCAGAGTTCACGCCGTCGCGGCGGACGAGACTCCCTCGTTGGACTTCGTTCCGGACCCCGTCGACACAGACCTGGTCCGCTGGATGCGCGACTGGTCGAAGCCACGCCGGGCGCAACGCCAGCCCGCAGCGGGGGCGCTCATTTCCATTTCGGCCGCCCGTCATCTGCCGCTCGACGAGTTGATTGAACGCTGCCGCCGGTTTGCACCGCTGGGCTTAGAAGTACCCGACGTGCCCACTGACCTCGTCACCAACCATGTCGCGACCATCAGAGAAGCCGAACTCCTGGCCGGATGGACGGAGCACGAGCACAAGTACTGCCCCAACGGTCTACCCAAAGACGTCCTGCCTGTCCACATCGCCAGGTTGGCGAAACAGCTCGGTCTCACCAGCGCCGAGGTACTGGCGGAACTGCAGGCATGGCAATTCCTTGGCTACCGGCTGCCTCACGACGGGCAATTGCTGTCCTCCGCACCCAGTTCCGACCAGTGGGAACAGTTCAGCGATCTCTGGGACCCGCAGGGAGAGGAACCGGATCCCACCCTCCGGCATCTGCTGGTGGAGGCGACGCAGGCGAAGATGACGATCGACGCCTACCTGCACACGGCCGGGGATCTCGCCGAGCAGGCCGGGGTTCAACTGCCCGAGATACACCCGAGGACGAATCCTCTTCCGCTCCTTGAACACAGTGACCTGAAACTGCTCGGCCTGAGCCAGGCCCACAGCTACAGGCTGCTCGACCTGGATGGAGCCGACAACGCCAGTTTGCCCGCTCAGTCGATCCCCATCGACTTCCTGGCCTCCTGCTACACCGGTAACAGGATTGTCCCGGACCTCGGGACTGACCTGGAATACGAAGCGTGGGACGTTGTCTACTCCCGGATCCAGCGTGTGGCCATGCTCGGCATGGCCGTCCCAGCAGACCTCGAACCGCTGCGTCACTGGATGAATCTCCCCCCGCGTGACAGGGTCGCCCTCTTCATCGGCAGCCTGGACCCGACTGTTCTCTGGACCGAGGCGACCCTTGTGCGCGCGGCGGGCGAAGTCGGGGAATCACTGGCCCTCTGTGCGAAGCGCCTGGTAGCTCATGAGATCGCGTTCCACAAGACGGCCCCGAACCTCCCCGCCGAGACTCTCTCCCTTTCGCCCAGCGCGGCCGAGGCCTCCCTCATGACGAACCTGCACGGCATGGGGAGCGACGAGCCGATCCAGGTCTCCTGGGCCGAGATCACACCGTTCGGCCTCGCCCAGTACGCCCACAACGAAACCCTCACCGTCCCAGAGGCACTCGACCAACTCGCCCCTTACCGTCAGCTCGGTGCCCTTATCCCCCAACTCACCGGCGAAGAACGCGCATTGACTGCCGATCTCAGACCCAACCAGTTCGATGTGCTCGCCCTGTCCGAGGACATGTCAGTCGACCGTCCTCGTCGCCCTTCCCCCTTTGGGCCGCTGGAGCTGCTGGCCGTGGCGGGCCGCCTCGGCCAACCAGTCCGGACGGTGTACGAACGGCTTCGCCTCTACGAGCCCCTCGGCGTGGTGGTGGACGTGCCCGAGGCCCCGGACACCCTCCCCCTCTGGCAGGACCTCGTCCTCCTCAGCGAAGGTCTGAACGGCCGCGAACCGGCCCTGCAAGGCATCGTCACCGGCGCCCAAATCGACGCGTTGGCGCGCGAGTTGGACACCGACCGAGAATGGGTGGCTGCCCGACTGCACACGTACTCAGCGATGTTCAATCTGCAGCTCATGGAAGAACCCACAGAAGACGACACACTCTGGCACCCGGCCCACCCACAGGAGCGCACATCTTGAGCCCCCCTTCCCACAACCATGACCTGGAGTACCAGCAGATCGCTCTAGGCACCGTCGAAACCCCGTACCAGGTCAGCACGGACGCCGGGGAAGCGACTGTCACGGGCGCCTGCCCCCGCTGCCATGGACACACGTCCACGACGATCCCCAAAGGGGTGGCGGGCACGAAGGGACTGTTCTCCGGACTCAAGGCCAAGCCGCCGTCCCAGGCCGAGGTGTCCGCGTTGACAGCCACGGAGACGTTTTTCTGCGAATGCGGTTTCGCGCATGCCGGGCAGCCGGAGATCCTCTACTTCGTGGGCTGCGGCGCACAATGGGAGCTCAAGCCGGGTACCGGCTCCCGGAGCACTCCATGAGCCGTCGCCCTGTGAACCCCGGTCTGGTCCGCCGCTGGGCCGAGCTGGCCCGGGAACTGGAGTTCAGCCAGCTCGCCCTGCTCCGGAAACAGGCTGAAGGCTGGCGCAACGGCCTGATCGGACTCACCGCCCTGGTCACCGTCCTCGCTGTACTCAAGGGCCGCGACGACCTCTCCAAGCTGCCCTCACCCTGGCAGACCATCGCGATTTCGCTGCTGGGCTCCGCCTTCCTGCTCCTCGTCGCGGGCTCACTCCTCGCCGTCCGTGCCTCCTTCGGCAAGCCCGGTGAACGGACCTTTCTCGCGGGGCAGGCACTGCGCACATGGACCCAGGCCGAGATCGGCCGTGTCCGCCGGGCCCTTCACCTCAGCGCGGTGGCCTTCGCGCTCGGCATGCTCCTGGTGGTCGGAGCCCTCGCCGCTTCCTGGACCCACACCGAGGAACCCGCCGCCGACTTGGTCAAAGTCGCTGCCACCACAGGGGATTTCTGCGGGCAGCTCGTCTCGTACACCCCGTCGAACGTCACCCTACTGTCCACCACCGGCGACACCGCCCAGCCACTGATCCTCCGTACCTCCGACGTTCGTAAGATCATTCCGGCGCCCTCCTGCTGATCGACGCGACGATTCGCGTGCCACACCGGCCAGGACCGCCGTCCTCACCGGAATCTCAGACACCAGGCCCCCGTTTCAAAGAACAAACCCAGGCAGAAGGCGCACGATGCACGCGCATCATCGATCACTTCCTGATCGTTCCAGAAAGGCGTGCCGTGGGTGTTCCGCACATATCCAACCCGTCCGGGCAAGGGAAGGGGCAGGGCCGGCAGCAGTCCCCGGCGTGGTCCCGGCGTGGGATCCTCGCCGCGCTCGGGGCTGTTCCAGCCGCCGTACTGACCGGTTGCGGCAGCTCCGCGGACGCGTCGGCGGCGACGACCAGGGCGAAGGCGAGCGCGTCCGTGGAGGCCGCCAGGAAGGCCGTCGTCACCGTCACGCCCGCCGACGGAACCCGGCACGCCGGTTTCGCCACCCCCGTCGAGGTCTCCGTCACCGACGGCACCCTCGCCTCCGTCACGGTCACCGGCGACGGTGCCGCACTGGCCGGAACCCTCAACGAGGCCCGTACGAAGTGGACCTCGACCGGGAACCCGTACTCCGGGACGACGTACACGGTGTCGGCGCAGGTCACCGGGGCCGCCACCCGGACCGCGACCTTCACCACCGCCTCGCCCTCCGCGACCTTCGTCGGGTACTTCACCCCGGAGGCGGACTCCACCTCCGGCGTCGGTATGCCGGTGTCCATCAACTTCACGGAAGCGGTCACCGACCGGGCCGCGGTCCAGAAGGCGATCACCGTGACCGCCGAGCCGGCCGTCGAGGTGGTCGGACACTGGTTCAGCGACACCCGGCTCGACTTCCGGCCGGAGACCTACTGGGCCGCCGGCACGAAGATCACGCTCGGGCTGCGGCTCAAGGACGTACAGGCGGCGGACGGGGTGTACGGCACCCAGTCCAAGGACGTCACCTTCCACATCGGCCGCGAGCAGATCAGCACCGTCGACCTCGCGGCGAAGACCATGACCGTACGGCGGGCCGGTGCGACCACGGCCACCTATCCCGTCTCCGGCGGCGACGCCGACCACACCACCTGGTCCGGGATCATGGTCATCAGCGAGCGGTTCAAGCAGACGCGGATGGAGTCCTCGACGGTCGGGCTCGGCGACGAGTACGACATCTCCGACGTCCCGCACGCCCAGCGCCTGACCACCTCGGGCACCTTCGTGCACGGCAACTACTGGGCCGCCGCCTCGGTCTTCGGCAGCAGCAACACCAGTCACGGCTGCGTGGGGCTCCACGACACGAAGGGCGCGAACGACACCTCCGTGCCGGGCTACAGGTTCTACGACAGCTCCATGCTCGGGGACGTGGTGATCGTCAAGAACTCGGGCGAGGTGACAGTGGACCCGGCCAACGGGCTCAACGGCTGGAACCTGAACTGGGCGGACTGGAAGGCGGGCAGCGCGGTCTAGGACCTCCCAGAACCCCTTCGCCTCTACCACATTCATGTCTTCATCGGGTGAACTCACCTGTGACGAAAGGAAATTCTGGGTTTCACCTCTTGACGGCCGGAGCCACCGGGAGCACATTGGGCCCACTTTGAGAGCGCTCTCACGCTTTCTCGAAGGCGCCCCCGCACCCCCACCCCGTACCCGAAGAGGCACCCATGAGGGACACTTCAGGCACTTCACCCACTCCGCTCGCTTCAGCCCCACCCGTCACACGCGGCCCCCTCCGGCGCGTGCTCGTCGCCGTCGGCGCCGTCCTCAGCCTCGCGGCCGCCGCCGTGTCGGTGGCACAGGCGGACGCGCCGACCCCGCCGACCGGCTGGACGCAGGTCTTCCTCGACGACTTCAACGGCACCGTCGGGACCGGCGTCAACACCACCAACTGGCAGTACGCGACCGGGACCTCGTATCCCGGCGGCCCCGCCAACTGGGGTACCGGTGAGATCGAGACGATGACCAACAGCACGAACAACGTCTCGCTCGACGGCAGCGGCAACCTCCGGATCACCCCGGTGCGCAACTCCGCCGGCGCGTGGACGTCGGGTCGCGTCGAGACCAACCGCACCGACTTCCAGCCCCCGGCGGGCGGAAAGCTGCGCGTCGAGGCCCGCCTCCAGGTACCGAACGTCACCGGCGCGGGCGCCCTCGGCTACTGGCCCGCGTTCTGGATGCTCGGGGCGCCCTACCGGGGCAACTACCAGAACTGGCCGAGCGTCGGCGAGTTGGACATCATGGAGAACACCCAGGGTCTCAACACCATCTGGGGCACCATGCACTGCGGCACCAGCCCGGGCGGCGCCTGCAACGAGACGACCGGCATCGGCGCCACCACCAGCTGCGCCGGCACCACCTGTCAGGCCGGCTTCCACACCTACCGCATGGAGTGGGACCGCTCGGTGAGCCCGGAGGCGATCCGCTTCTACGTCGACGGCACCAACTACCACACGGTGACCGCGAACCAGGTCGACGCGACGACCTGGGCCAACGCGACCAACCACGGCTTCTTCATCATCCTGAACGTGGCGATGGGCGGCGCCTTCCCGGCGGCGTTCGGCGGTGGCCCGGACGCGAACACGGTCTCCGGGCGCCCGATGGTCGTCGACTACGTGCAGGTTCTCCAGTCGACCACCGGAGGCGGCACGACCACTCCGCCGCCGACCGGGACCCGGGACGCGTACAGCGCGATCCAGGCGGAGTCCTACAACAGCCAGTCGGGCACCAGCACGGAGACCACCACCGACACCGGCGGCGGACAGAACATCGGTTCGCTCGCCAACGGCGACTGGGCGCTCTACCAGAACGTCAACTTCGGCTCCACGGCCGCCACCCAGTTCGTCGGCAGGGTCGCGAGCGGGGCCGGCTCGGGCGTGAGCGGACTGGTCGAGGTGCGCCTCGACAGCCGTACGAGCACACCGGTCGGCAGCTTCTCGATCGGCAACACGGGCGGCTGGCAGAGCTGGCGCACGGTTCCGGCGAACATCAGTTCCATCACCGGCACCCATGACGTCTATCTGACCTTCACCAGCGGCCAGGCGCAGGACTTCGTGAACGTGAACTGGTTCAACTTCGGCCACTGAGACGGGCGTTGCCGATGCCCCGCGAGACCTTCCGGGCCTCGCGGGGCATCCGCGCGTGCGGCCACCGGCCGCTCGACGCCGTTCCGGTCGCGGCCGAGGGGACTGATCCGCGGGAAGCCCGGCGGCGACGGCGGTCACTGGGGAAAGATGTCGATTCACGGCGGGCGACGCCGTCGGGTCCATGGGGCCGATTTGGAGAGAAAGATTGCGGATGCAGCGGTCGGCCCCCGCTCTCCGGCCCTCGCACGCAGACTGCGGCGAGGGGCGCTCAGAGGGTACGTGACGTCAACGGCACCGAGGCCCCGGTTTCGGCCATTCCGACCGAAGGAGTTTCAACCCACATATAACGGGAGCGAGTTACCGTATTCGCCCCTACAATCAGCCGAAGGTCACGGCCGTCGTACAGCCGTGCTGCGTCACTGGAGAACCGCGTCGGACGGGGGCCGCACCTCATCCCTGTTCATCGCGTTCGTGAACGGGGGTTCTTTGCCATGTCCGGAGTCGACGACGACAGCGGAACGCTCTTCGCGCTGCCTCTGGTCGTGCCCCGATCCACCGAGTACAGCCGCCTCGGTGTGCCGCCGGAGGCGACGGCCGACGAGATCCGCGCGGCAGCCGCGCGCTATGACGCCATGCTCCAGGCACGAGGGGCGAGCGAGGACGAGATCGCCGCCGCGCACGCCGTCAACCTGGAGAACGCCGAGGCGCGCGCCGCGCACGACGCCCGTCATCCCCCGCTCCCCCTGCTCCGTCTCGAACCGACCTGGGAGCCGGTTCTCGACGAGAGGGACGTCGGACTGACCGTGCTGCGCAGGGAGCTGGAAGTGTTCCTCGCCGCCGCCGGCGAAGAGGTCCACCACCCCACGGACACCACCCGGACCGACTTCACCGGCGATTTCACCCGCACCCACCTTCTCGACGGCTTCGCCGACGAGTGAACCCCGGAGGAACTCCCCATGGATGACCAGCTGCACCGGGTCGTCGGCATCGACCTCGGCACCACGTACTCGGCCGTGGCCGCCTACCACCCGGACGACTTCGCCCCCATGATCCTCGCCGACCCCGAACGGGAGGGGAACAGCGCCGTGGCCACCCCCTCCGTCGTCCGCCTCGACCGGGCCACCGGCGCACTCGTCGTCGGACACGACGCCAAGGACGCGATCAGCGCCGGCGGCCCCGGCACCGGCGACACGCTCGTGGAGATCAAGCGGGAGATGGGGGCGGTGTTCACCCCGGAACTGCTGGAACTCTTCGGCGCGACCGGCGTCCACAAGGAGGGCGACCCGGTCCGGGCCCGGCTGGGCGGTGAGTGGCTGCGCCCGCAGGAGATCAGCGCGCTGGTGCTGATGCGAATGAAGCGGATCGCCGAACAGACCCTGGGCGGGGAGATCCACGACGCCGTGGTGACCGTACCGGCGTACTTCATGGAACGGCAGAAGAAGGCCACCGAGGAGGCGGCACTGCTGGCCGGTCTCTACCCCCGGCAGCTCATCCCCGAGCCCACCGCCGCCGCCGTCGCCTACGGAGTGGACCGCGCCGAGTCGGAACGGCAGGTCTACCTGGTGTTCGACCTGGGCGGCGGCACCTTCGACGTGTCGATCATCGAGACCCGGGACGACGAGATCGAGGTCATCGCCACCGCCGGCGACCAGCGTCTCGGCGGCGGCGACTTCGACGACGCCGTCGTGGACTGGATCGTCCGGGAGCTCGGCGACGCGCTGCCCAAGGGCACCGAGCGGCTGCGGATCAAGGCGGCGGCGGAGGCCGCCAAACGCGAACTGTCCCTGCGGAGTACGACGACGGTCGACCTCGGCGGCGGCGTCCCGGCCCTGGAACTCGACCGTGACACCTTCGAGCGGGAGATCCAGCCGATCCTGCAGCGGTCCCTGCACCAGGTCGACGAGGCCCTGCGCTTCGCCAGGAGCGCCAAGGGCGTGGAGCGCGAGGACGTCAACGCGGTACTGCTCGTGGGCGGTTCCACCCGTATCCCGCGGGTCCGGCGGATGCTGCTCGACCACTTCGACCAGGACGAGGACTTCGTCCGCGGCGACGCCAACCCCGACACGCTGGTCGCCCGGGGCGCGGCCATCGTCGCCAACCGGTTCGAGCCGACACCGGCCTTCGACCTCGCGACCCGGCCCACCGCGGAACGCTCCGCCGACGACCAGGACTACACCGTCACCCTGATCACCGAGCACACCCTCGGCGTGGGCGTCCAGCAGGGCCGGTTCAACACGCTGATCCCGCGCGGCACGAAGATCCCGGCCCGCCAGGCGAAGACGTATGTGAACCCGGAGCAGGCCAACCGTATCGAGGCGGCCATCTACCAGGGCGAGGGCGAGTACATCTACGACAACACCCTGATCGGCACGATCCACCTCGACGACATCGAGCCCCGGCCCGAGGGCCATCACCAGTTCGAGGTCGAGTTCTCGCTCGACGTGAACGGGCTGCTCGGCGTGCAGGTCACGCACGTCAACACGGGACGGGAGTACCAGGCGACCTTCGACCAGAGCACGACCATCGGGAAGTTCGACGAGCTGGTGGAACGGCGCGCCGCCCTGGTGCGGCTGTTCGCCGACGGCTCGCCCCGGACCCCGGCTCGGTCCGCACCCGGCGCCGACGCCCCGCGGATCACGATCCCCGGACCGGTGACCGCGTCGGTGCCGGACCCGATCACCGTCCCGGCACCGGCAGCCGCGCCGCTGCCCGAGTTCGACGTGGCCGACGTCCCCGCCGAGTACCGGCGCACGGTCAAGAAGGCCCTGCGTTCGGCGCAGGAGGGCCCGGAACGGCCGCCGCTCACCGAGGCCCTGCGGGTCTTCGTGAGCGCGGTGCGCACGGGCGCGGACGAGGACACCCTGGACGAGCTCGCCGACCGGCTCGAAGGCGAGCTGTGACGACAGCCGTCGACGAGCAGACAAGGGCCGTCGAGGAGGAACTCGACGCCGAGTACGCCGGCGTCGGCTGGTGGGGCTCGCTGTATCGCGCGCCCCGGCGGCGCCGCTGGTTCCGGCTCATCCCGAACGAGGAGATCAGCGGGGAGCAGCGGTCCGAGCTGGTCGCCTGGCAGACCCGGCCGCGCCGCCGTGAGCTGGTCCCCGTGGTGCGGGGCGAGGGGGGCGAGCAGCGGCAGTTCGGCGGCCGCTGGTTCCAGGTCGTCAGTTACGAGACCGACGCGCGGCGCGGCCTGGCCGACGCCCTCGACTCCGCCGATCCGGCGCTCCGGGTGGCGGCCGTGGCCGCCGTGCTGCGGGCGTATCCGGGGTGGCGCGAGGCGGTCGGACCGGGGCTGGTGGCGCTGCCCGCCGACATCGTGCTGGCCACGGACCGCGGTCCGTTGCTGCTTCCGCTGCCGCCGTGGGGTGCGCCGTCCCTGGAGCAGCTCGCCGGCGCGCCGACGCGGATCGCCCACCTCACCCCGGAGGCGGCGCGCGGTCTGGCGCCCCGGGACCGTGACCCCGGTCTGCACGCCCTGGCGGTCGCGGCCCGCACCTGTTTCGAGAACCTGCCGGACGGCGACACCGACCGGCTGCTCCAACGCGCCGCGTGCGCCGCCGTGTTCACCGACGGGCAGCGCGAGGGGCGGCTGCCGTCCTGGATGCGGCGCGTGGAACCGGTGCGCGGGGTGCGTGAGCGGCTGCGCGATCTCACGGGGCCGCGCGCCTCCCGGTGGAGCGACACGGAGGCCGAGCGGCTGGCGGACGCCCTCGACGAGGCGCGGCGCGCGATGGACCCGGTGGCGGCCGTGGAGGCGCTGCACAAGGCGGGCAGTCCTCGTCTGGCCGTAGGGCTCGCCCACGCTGCGCTGGTCGACCGGCCGAGCTACGACCTGCTGATTCTCGCCGCCAGGATCGCCCGGCAGGACCTGAAGGAACCCCTGGAGGCGCTGTCCCTGCTGGAGCGCGCGGTGCAGGCGGATCCGGGGCGGTCCGAGGCCTACGCCGCACAGTTGTCGATCATCGGCGGGCTCTGGCCGGTCGTGCAGGGCGGCCTCGCCCAGGCCACCGACGGCTCGTTCGCGCAGCGGCTGAACGACACGGCCCGCGCGGCCTTCCAGCGGCTGCCGGCCGAGCAACAGCGCGACCACGCCCATGAGATGGCCGGCTGTCTCATCGGGCAGGGCGCGTACGCCGAGGCCAACGTCCATGTGCACACGTGGCTGCACGACAGCGCGAACACGCTGATGTGGTGGCGTCTCGACCTCATGCTCGACTACGCCGAGACCTTCCTGCGGCTCGGCCGCCGCGCCGACGCCCGCCAGGTCCTCGATCAGGTCAAGGCGGGTCTCCGCAGGCTGCGGGAGAACGGCCAGATGAACGCTTCCGAGATCCACGAACACGGCATGCGACTCGCCGAGCTCGAACGACGGCTGCTGGAGGGCGACGAATGACCACGTTTCTGCTGGCGGTCGTTCTGCCGCTGCTGTTCCTCACGACCGTGGCGAGCGGGGCGTATTTCCTCGTGGTGCTGCCCGGTCGCTGGCGCGTTCCGTACGAGGAGGCCCTGGCCCTGCTCGACAGTGACGACCGGGACGAGCTGGAGCGGGCCGAGGGACTGCTCGGGCAGGCCGTCAACGCCGGACCACGGGGGCGGGCCCTGAACCGGACCCGGTTCGCCCAGGCGCAGGTCCGGGCGATGCTGGGGACGTACGAGCCGGCCCGCTACGGCGCCGCCGCGACCGTGCTCGACGAGCTGATCGCCGCCGAGGGCCGCACGGAGCACTCCGCGTGTCTCGAACTGTGGCTGCAGGCGCGCCTGGAGAACCACAACCGGGTCACCGACCTGTACACCGAGCACCGGCTGTTGCTGGACTCCCGCCCCGACAGCCGCCGTATCGCCGCCGTCTCCCACCTCCAGCTGGCCGTCACCCACTGGCGGCGCCGGGAGACCGACGGGGCGCTGCACCACTTCGACCGGGTCCGGGAACTCGGTGAGCTCACCGACCACATCCCGGCCGAGCTCAACGAACTCCAGCTCGCCAAGGGCGTCCAGGCGGTGTTCGACGGGCGGACGGACGACGCGCGCGAGGCGTTCGGCGCGGCTCGGGGGCGTATGGAGGGAGAGCAGTTGTCCACCGTGGAAGCCGAGTTGGGGCTTGTGGTGTGCGACTGGCAGGACGGCGATCCCCGCCAACTCGGTTACTGGCTGGGACAGTTGGCTGAGCAGTTGGAGCGGCGACCGCCCGACAGTGAGGTCACCGCCGTGCAACTGCGCTCAGGTGTGGCCCTGTTGAGGCTGCTGGCTCTGCTGCGCGAGTGGCTGGGCAGGTCCGAGCCCGGGGCGCCGTCGCCGGACGACTTCGCGGAGTTCCAGCGGCGGGTGGACGCGGTGCGCGAGGCCGACCCCGACCTGGGGGACGCCGACCTCGTCGAGGGGCTGGTCCGCTACTACTTCGCCCTCGGCCAGCCCGAACGCGAACAGGCGCTCAGTGTGCTCGACGCGGGGCAGCACAGGGCCAGGGCCGTCATGCTGCCCGAAGTGCTGGACCTCATGGAACGCGAGCGGGAGCTCGGCGGCGAGGGAAACTCCTTCTCGCGCTATCTCGTCCTGCTCGGGGAGTTCCTTTCCGATCCGGGCCGCTCCGCCGAGGACCGGGCCCAACTCCTGCGCCTCAAGGAGAAGTTCCAGCGTTACGCGACCGCGGACGACCTGGACGACCAGACCGTGCCCCACCAGCGTGCCCCGCTGGACGATCTCAAGCGCCGCTCGGCAGCGCTGCGCCGCCGGGTCGAACTGATCGTCTTCCCCAGGATCCGGGACCTGCCGGCGGACGATCCCGCCAGGGACGCCCTGCGCCGGCTGCTGGCCGAACTCGACCACGCCGCCGACACGGCGGCCGACGGCGCCGAGATCCTGCACCGGGCCGAGCTGGACCTCGTCACCAGGACGGCCCAGACACTGCTGCCGGAGGAGACCCCGTGACCCGATATCTGCCGAGTCTGCCGACGCTCGGCTACCGCACACCCCGGCGTCGTACGGCGGACGACGCGGCGCTCCTCGACCGGCTCCCGCCCATCGAGCACAGGCCCGCGCCGGACCAGGACCAGCTCCTCGAACAGGCCTCTCTCGCCCGGGTGTTGCTGCTCATGGCGCGGGTCGACCAGGAGACCGAGTACCGGCTCTGCCGGGAGCTCGCCGAACACGCACTGGGCGAGGTGCCCGAACCGGGCGAGTAGGTCCGAGCCCTCGCGTCCGCCGCCGCCTCCGCCCGCCCCGCCGCCTTCTCCTCCCCCGCCACTCCCCCTCCACGTCCCGTCCCAGCCCAAGCACCGGAAGAGGAACCGTGACAGGCACCGGCCGTGACCACACGTTCCACGAGATCCGCCCCGTACAGACGCTGCGCACCCCGGCCTTCGAGCTCAGGGAGGGCAGGGGGCACGGGGACTTCGCCGATCACGACCGGCGGCTGGAGGAGATCGCCCGCGAGGCCGCCGCCGCCGACACCTCGCGCACCGCACGACTGCTGGCGCCCCCGGTCGCCGCCCTCAGCGAGCTGTCCCTGTACCTCGGCGACGACGGCGAAGATCTGCTGGAGGACGCCAGGGCGAACGTCGGCAACGGCGAGTACCGGACCGCCCTCGAACTGCTGACGGAGTTCCTGGAGACCTCCCCGGAACACCAGGAGGCCCGCTATCTGCGCGCCTTCTGCCTGTTCCACCTGGCCGGCGGAAACCGGACCCAGGCACTGCGCGTCCTGCGCCCGCTGCGCGACGAGCCGCTCCCCGAGGACCTGCGCCCACGGGTGAGCGAGCTGCGCCGCGAACTGCGCCGCCTGCTGACGCCGGTGGAGATCACCGCGTACGCCGAGACCTCCCGGTCCGATCCCGAGGGCGCCCTCGAACGCGTCGAGGCCTTCCTGGAGCTGGCGCCGGAAGAGGGCAGCCTCTCCTATCTCCTGGCCGTCGGGCAGGCCCGCGCCGGGGATACGGAACTGGCGCTGGAGACCGCCGAGCGGGGTGCCCGGGAGGCGGACACCGACAAGGAGGGTGTCGCTGCCTACGCCCGCCGGCTCAGGCTCGTCGTGCTGATCCCGCACGCCGCGCGGGCCGTGGCGGCGTTCAAGGACGGCGAGCCGCGCCGGGCCCGCCGGGAACTGGCCGCGATGGACCCCCACCGGCGCCGCGCCGTCGTCCTCGACGACTTCGAGGCCCACCTCCGCCTCGTCGACAAGCACGGCGACCGAACCCCCTACCCGGAACCACGGCTGAGCGAGGACCGCGCCGAGGACCTCTACACGCTGCTCGCGGAGGCCGACACACAGCGGGCAGCCAACCTGCTGGCGATGGGCCGCGTCGAGGGGGCGAAGCGGCTCATGGAGAACCTGCTTCCCCTCGTCCCGGGCTTTCGCTGGCTCAACTTCCTCTACGCCGCCTGCCTCCTGAGCCTGGGCCAGGACCCCGACCGGGCCGCCGTCTGCGCCGAGATCGCCCAGCGCGACCCCACTCTCGCCCAGGCCCCGGAACTGCTCCGGGCGATCCGGGACTGGCAGGAGGCCGCGGTCGTCAATCCCGTGGTCAAGGAGTATGTCGACATCATGGAATCCGTCCGCGGCGGTGTCTCCGAAGCCGCCCGTCTGACGACCGTGCGCACCCGGCTGACCGACCTCCGGCGCCGGCTCCCGCAACTGCGCGGCAGAACGCGGACGGAGGTGGGCCGACAGGTCGTCCGCCAACTCGACGACGCGATCGTGGAGCGGCTGGGGGAGATCGAACTGGTCGCGGCCTCCATGGCGGTCTCCGATCTCGTAGGGCGGTTCAACGCGCTGGCGCAGCAGGGGCGCGGAGCGAGCCCGCACATGACGCGTGCCCAGCTGAGCGGGATCCTCCAGGACGCCCGGCGGCTGCGGCGCGACAGCGCGCGCACCCTGTCCACGGATTCCAGGAAGCTGCTCGACGAACTGATCGGGACGATCGCGAGGGCGCTGGGATGACGACGGAGCGGGCCGCCGACCAGTGGGACGTGTTCATCAGCTACGCCCGGGAGGACTACGTCCAGGCCAAGGACCTGCACGACGCGCTGCTGGAGTGTGTGACCGAGCGGGGCGGGACACCGAGGGTCTTTCTCGACCTGTCCCGCACCGGGATGCCGGCCGGCGCGGACTGGCAGAGCTACCTGGAGGAGGCCCTGCGCAACACCCGCCATGTCGTGGCGCTCTACTCGCGGACGTACTTCGAGAAGGACGTCTGCCAGTGGGAACTGCACAAGGCGTACGAGCTGCGGCTGACGGAGACCGGCCGGTTCATCCCGCTGCTGATGGATCCGGGAGCCGCCAAGAAGGTGCCGTACGTCGTGAACCGGATCAACTGGATCCCGGCGACGAGGCCACGCTGGCTCGACGAGGTGCGCCAGGCGCTGGGGCTGAGCACGACCGTGGCGCGCCCGGCGCTGCGCTTCGACGCGCCGGCCGGCGACGCGGTCGTGGGCCACACCCTCCCGCCCCTGACCGTGCGTGTCTCCTCGCCGAAGGGCGCGCCGGCCTGGCCGGAGGGTGGCATGGTCTCCCTCTCCGCGCAGCCGTCCGACGCCGGGCTGACCGGCACGCTCGCCGTACCGGTCACCGGGGGCGCGGCGGTCTTCGGGGACCTCGCGTTCGGGTCCGCGGCGACGGAGGCGGTACTCGTCGCGACGGCCCCCGGGTGCGAACCGGTCGCCACGGCTCCCTTCCCGGTACGGGCGCCTCGTGAGCAGTCGTCGTGGGACGGCGTGGACCGGCCGGTTCTCGCGGCGCGAGGCCGCCCGGTCTTCTTCCCCGACGGCCGTACGCCGGCCGATCTGGACGGGCGGACGTTGACGGTGCACGCGCTGACCGGGGCGGGATACGAAGCCGTCGGCACGGCGGAGTTGAGGGAGCGGCCCCGGCTGTGGGCGCACGGGCGACGCCGGCTGGCCGTCGCCGACTGGTCGGGGCGGGTCGTGGTGGCAGACCCGGACGGCACGACGCGGGCGCACGACCTGCCGGTTCCGGAGGGCGCGCGGCTCAACGTGCCGGGGGCGCTGGCCTTCGACGGGGACGACGTCCTGTACGTGGGCATGTGGTCGGGGCAGGTCTGGCGCCTGTCCCCCGACGCCGAGGAGCCGGAGCCGGTGCTGATCCATCCGGCCGGTGTCCAGGTGCTGGCGGCCGACGGAGAACGGCTGCTGGTGGGCGGGCTGGACGGACGGCTCACCGAGTACGCGGGGCGGCGCATCGCGGCGGAACACCTCCTGGAACCCGTGCTGCTCGGCATCGCGCGGGTCCGGGACTTCGCCCTGGTCGTCGGCGAACAACGCGTCCACCGACTGGATCTGACGGGACGTCAACTCCTGCAGGTGACCCAGCCGGTCACGGCGGTCACCGGTGTCCTGGCAGGCGGGGAGCTGACCACGATCGTCGACGCGAAGGGCCAGGGTGTCTGTTTCGACGGGGAGTTGGCGGTCCGCGTGGGCTTCCGCACGGTGCCCGGCGCCCGGCCGGTGGGCTCCGCGCTCGGCGGACGGCTCCTGGTGCTGGAGCATCCCGACGGGTCCCACGCCCTGGTCCGTGAGGGCCGGACCACCTACGTCTGCGGGCACCCGCTGGCCGTCTCACCGGACGGAAGCGTGGCCGCGGTCTCGGACGGGCGGCGGCTGTTGATCCTGCCGGTGGCGGAACTGGGCGGAGAGGGGACGCGGGCATGACCCCTCGTACCGGGCTGGAGAACCGGCCCCTCACCCTGTGGCGGCTGGCCGAGCCGCTGTGGTCCCGGATCGAGGAGGGGGAGCGGCTCACCCAGGGCCAGCTGGACGCGGTCGTCGAGGCCTTCTTCCGGATCGGCGTCCATCCGGGCACGCACCCGGTGACCGCGCTGAACCTGCTGGCCCGCGCCCATCGCCTCGACGGCGCCAACCCCAAACACCCGTACCACGTAGGCCTGCTCTACCTGCGTCACGGGCGCCCGGAGGCGGCGGTCCGCTGGCTGACCGCCGCCGCCACGCTGTCCCCCGTCAACCACCGTGTCTGGGCCCATCTGAGCCTCGCGTACCGGGGGCTGGACGAGCAGCGGTCGGGCACACCGGGCTACGACGGCGAGCATCGCGCCCGGGCCGAGGAGATCGGCGCCACGATCCGGGACGGCCACGACGACTTCGACCCGGAGGCCGGGGAGCCGCCGCTGCCCCTGTTGCGGCCCGGAGTCTGCCGGTGGACGGGGGTGCACGACATGGCGGCCGACGGCCGGCTTCGCGGCCGGACCGCCGAACGGACGAGGGACACGCTCTTCTCCGATCTGGAGGCTGTCGCCGGGCTCGTGGACCGCAGGCGGGGCGGCGCGGCCTCGTTCACCGTCCTCGCCGTCCAGTGGATGGTGTACGGCTACCCGCCCGCGACCGTGCGCCGTCTGATGAAGCTGCTGCCGCCGGACGACGGTGCGGCCGCCGGACTGCTGTCCCTGGTCTGTGATCTCTTCGAGGCCGACCGTGGCGACCTGCCGGCCCGGCTCGCGGTCTGTCTCTCCGAGCGTTCCCTTCCCGACGTCCTGGTCGCGCTGATCCACCGGCAGCGGCTCTTCCGGCGTCCGCTGCGGTTCCCGGACCTCGGCGCCCACGCGGCGGCCAGGGCGTTCACCGACGGCGACCCCGCCCGGCACGAGAAGGCCCTGGCCGCGGCCTGGCGGGCGCTCGCCGAGGAACCCCCGGACCCGATGGCGGACGTGACACTCCAGGAGGGCTCCGAGGAGACGCGCACGGCCGGTCCCGACGAGCGGCTGGCGGTGTTCACGGACATCGCGGCCACATTGAAGAACCTTCGCGAGGACGCCCAGGCGCACGCGAAAGACCTGGCCCAGGGGCCGGTGACGGACGGTGCCGACCACGCGCGGACCTCGGGGGACAGGGAGGTCCTTACGGAGCTGGTGGACCGGCTGGAAGCCGTGCGGCTGTCCTGGGTCGAGGAGCTGCGCCGCTTCAAGGGCGCCGAACCGGTCGGCCTGGTCATGCCGTTCACGGAGTTCCAGCGCCGACTGGAGGAGTGCGAGGCGGAGTTCCAGGAGCCCCTGGGCAGCGTACGAGCCGTCCTCAAGAAGCGGGTCGACCGTAAACTCGCCAAGTACCGGGGCGAGTTCACGGAGGCCGGCCCCACGCCCTCACCGGAGGCCCTCTCCCTGTCGGCACGTCTCACCGAACTGGAGGGGCCCGGCGCCGAGGAGTCGTCCGGCGCCCCGACGCCGGCGCCCGGCTCGGCGCCTCCCGCCCGGCGCCCCGCCGCTCCTCCCCCGCCGCCCGGGGACGCCGACGCGCGGGCGCGGGTCGCGCACGCCCTCGCCATGTCCGAGGAACGCCTGCGCACCAACTTCGCCGAGGCCCGCATCACACTGGAGGCGTATCCGCCCGAGTCCCGGCACCGTGAGGCGGTCACGCTGCTGCGCGCCTACCTGGGCGGACAGCAGGCCGAGGCCGAGCTGCGGCTGGGCCGGACGACCGACGCCCGGCGGCACTGGAACACCATGCTCGCCGACGATCCGCTGCACCCCGGGGTCCTGCGCAACCTCGCGGTGGCGCACACCTCGGCCGGCGATCTGGCACACGCGGGACTGGCGTGGCGCCGCTGTCTCGAAGCCCTGTATCTGCGGGACCTGCTCCACGGGGACATCCGTCGCGGGGCCGCCGAACGGGCCGAGGTCCACCGCGTGCTGGCCGGTTCCTTCGGCACCGCCCCGCTCGTGCAGGGCCTGACCCCCCGTAGCGAACTGGAGGAGGACCCTCGTCAGATCCCGCCCGTCCTGGCCGGGAAGGGAAAGGTGGGGACCGCTGTGGCCCATCTGCGGCTGGACGAGCTCAACCACATCCTCACCCACCGCAGTCCGACCCTCCTGCTGGGCGTCGGCCGCTTGGTGGACGAGGCGGAACTGGCCGCCGCCCGGGGTCGTCGCAGGGCGGCCGTCACCACGGCCGTGGCAGCGCTTCCCGCCCGGGTGCGCGGGCCCTTCGAGGAGGCGTGCGTCCGGTTGATCGACGAGGCCCACACGGAGGCCTCCCGGACGAAGGGACGCACCCGCAGGCCCGGGGACGAGGCGGAGGAGCAGGCGCACCTGGCGTGGGCGCGCAGCCGCGTGCTGTGGAAGCTGGCGATCAACAAGGCCGTCGTACAGGACGCGGAGGCCGACTGGGCGCTCACCGAGTACTCCGGCGACGTGCTCGGAAACCTGCGCCTCGTCGACGCGCTGCCCCTGGACCCGACGGACGACATGGTGCTGAGCAGTGTGCGGCAACTGGGCCTGCAGGGCGATGCCGTGGTGTTCGTGCGGCAGCTCAACAAGCTCGGCGAACTCGCCTGCGAGCGCGCGGTGTCCCGGGTCTTCGAGGTCGCCGGGGAGACCGCGTCCGGCGAGGCGGACCGCTTCCCCGACCGGTTCGGGCGCATCGGCCGGTCCTGGGTCCGCAACTCCGTACCCGACCGGTACATCGACCTCCTGAACGATCCGCAGGGGCTCTACTTCCCCTCGATCAGGTCGGCGTTCGCCATCCTGAACACCTCGGGTACGCCCGCCGACGACCACGAGCGCAAGGTCGTGGCCGCCGCCGTGACCGCGCTGGAGCGCTGGATGCGGCGCCTGCCCGGGGCCACCGGACCGGCCGTCGTGCTGGCCCGGCTCCTGAGCAGCCTCGACCGGTACGACGAGGTCGAGGCGGTGCTGTCCAGGGCGGGAGGCGAGGCGTTCGACGAACGCGGACGGCAGAAGCTGACGCCGGCCTACATCCGCCTCGACATCGACCGCGGACGGTACGCCGGGACCGTGCCGCGCATCCGGACGCTGCTGGCGGCCGAGCCGGACGACGAACAGCTCCGCGGTCTTCTGGTCTACGCGTACGACCGCTGGATCGGTTCCGGGAAGAGCGTGCCGTCGACGCGGGCCGTCGCCGAGGACTTCGCCCACTGGACGGACGAGGAGACCGTCGAGCTGCGACGGCGTCTGGTCCTGAGGGCGGCGATGGCCGCGTACCTGTCCCGCCACGAGACGGGCGGAACGGGCCCGCTCGTCTCCGAGCTCGGGGATGTGTGCCTCCGGGACCCCGGCAACACCCAGGCCGCGTACCACCTCGTCGAAGCGCTGCACAAGCACGCCTTTGAGCTGCGCAGGGAGATGCAGGGCATCTCCGGCGAGCGGCGCAGGGCGCTGCGCACGGAGTTCCAGAAGCTCCTGGTGGCGTGCGAGGAGCAGGCGGTCGCGCTCCTGAGCGGCGATGCGATCGACGAGGAACAGCGCGCGAGACTGCGGGAGATCATCCGCAACCTCCGCCGCCCCGAGTGACTCTCAGCTCAACTCGGCCCGGAACGCCACCGGGGTCGTTCCCGTGTGCAGTTGGAAGAACTTGGAGAAGTTCGCCGCGTCGGGAAAGCCGACGGCCGCGCCGACGCGGCCGATCGGCAGGGTGGTGTGGGCCAGCAGTCGCTTGGCCTCCAGGATCACCCGTTTGTCGATGAATCCCTTGGGTGTCTCACCGGTCGCCGCGCGCACCGCCCGGACGAGGGTGCGGCGGGAGTAACCGAGGGCGTCGGCGTACGCGCTGACGCTGTGATTGGTGGCGAAGCCCTTCTCCACCGCGTCCCTGAAGAGGGTGAAGGTGGTGTCGGCCTGCCCGCGCGCCGCCTCCGCCGAACTCGTGGCGAGGTGGGACAGCCGCAGCAGGAACGCCGTGAGCGAGTGGCGCAGTACGGAGGTGTGCAGGCCGATCGGGAGGGTGGCCGTGTCCTCGTACTCGCGGCCCAGCTGGGCCAGGGCCGCCCGCAGGCCCGCGAGTTGGGGCCCGTCCGGGCGCAGCAGCGGGGGCAGGTCGTAGTGGTAGAGGCCGGTCGCCTCGACCGTGGTCCGGGGCAGGAAACCGGGCTGCATGGTGAGGACGGTGCCGCGGTACTCGCTGGTGCGTGAGAAACGGTGAACCTGACCGGGGCGGATCCACAGCAGGTCGCCCGCCGTCGCCTCGTACTCGGCGAAGTCGATCATGTGGGTGACCGGGCCGTCGTCGAACAGCAGCACGACGTGGAAGTCGATGCGGTGGACGCGCTCCAAGGGCGCGTCGTCGTGCCAGGTGCGGTCCGGCGACATCGGCCCGACCTGCATGCCGACACCCAGGACGCTCAGATCGACCGGGAAGGGAAACGTCCTGATGGCGTCGCCGTCTCGCAGGCCCTCTTGGATGGTTCTGTCCGCCATGTCCTTCTCTTGCCGTCCGGTCCCCGCCGTCCGTGTCCCACTTTCACCAAAGGGTGACACACAGGCACCTGGCCTCTTAAAAGTCAGACTTTTAAGTTCGAACACGTCAGAGCGTTTCCTCCACCTCTACCGAGGACTTCTTGAAGATGAGTACGCAGACATCCGACAGCCTCCAGTGGACCGATCTCGACCGACGTGCCGTCGACACGGCCCGTGTACTCGCGGCCGATGCCGTGCAGAAGGTCGGCAACGGGCACCCCGGCACCGCGATGAGCCTGGCGCCCGCCGCGTACACGATCTTTCAGAAGGTGATGCGGCACGACCCCGCGGACCCCGAGTGGACGGGCCGTGACCGCTTCGTCCTCTCCCCCGGCCACACCTCGCTGACGCTCTACACCCAGCTGTTCCTGTCCGGGTACGAGTTGGAGCTGGACGACCTCAAGGCCTTCCGTACGCACGGTTCGAAGACCCCGGGCCACCCCGAGTACGGTCACACCGCCGGCGTCGAGACCACCACCGGCCCGCTCGGGCAGGGTGTCGCCAACGCGGTCGGCATGGCGATGGCCGCCCGCTACGAGCGCGGCCTCTTCGACCCCGAGGCGCCCGAGGGCGAGTCGCCCTTCGACCACACCGTCTGGGCGATCGTCTCCGACGGCGACCTGGAGGAGGGCATCTCCGCCGAGGCGTCCTCGCTGGCCGGCCACCAGAAGCTCGGCAACCTCGTCTTCGTCTACGACGACAACCACATCTCCATCGAGGGCGACACGGCGACGGCGTTCTCCGAGGACGTGCTGAAGCGGTACGAGGCGTACGGCTGGCACGTACAGCGGATCGAGCCCGAACTCGGCGGCGACATCGACGTACGCGCGCTGTACACGGCGCTCAAGGAGGCGCGGGCCGAGACCGCGCGCCCCTCGATCATCGCGATGCGCACGATCATCGCCTGGCCGGCCCCGAACGCCCAGAACACCGAGGCTGCCCATGGCTCGGCGCTCGGCGCCGACGAGATCGCGGCCACCAAGCGCGTCCTCGGCTTCGACCCGGAGCAGACCTTCGAGGTCGCCGACGAAGTCCTCGCGCACTCCCGCCAGGCCCTCGACCGGGGCGCCGAGGCACACGCCGCCTGGGACAAGCGGCTCGCCGAGTGGCGCACCGCACAGCCCGAGCGGGCGAAGCTGTTCGACCGGGTCGTGGCAGGTCAGCTGCCCGAGGGCTGGGAGGACGCGCTGCCCGTGTTCGAGGAGGGCGCGTCCGTCGCCACCCGCGCGGCCTCCGGCAAGGTGCTCCAGGCCCTGGGTCAGGTCCTGCCCGAGCTGTGGGGCGGTTCCGCCGACCTGGCCGGCTCGAACAACACGACCATCGACAAGACGTCCTCCTTCCTCCCGGCGGACAACCCGCTCCCGGAGGCGGACCCCTACGGCCGCACGATCCACTTCGGTATCCGCGAGCACTCGATGGCCGCCGAGATGAACGGCATCGCCCTGCACGGCAACACCCGTGTCTACGGCGGCACCTTCCTCGTCTTCTCCGACTACATGCGCAACGCCGTACGGCTGGCGGCACTGATGCAGCTGCCGGTGACCTACGTCTGGACGCACGACTCCATCGGCCTCGGCGAGGACGGCCCGACGCATCAGCCGGTCGAACACCTGGCCTCCCTGCGCGCCATCCCGGGCCTGAACGTCGTCCGCCCGGCCGACGCCAACGAGACGGCCGTCGTCTGGGCCGAGATCCTCAAGCGGCACGCCACGAACCCGGCCCCCCACGGACTGGCACTCACCCGGCAGGGTGTCCCGACGTACGCCCGCGACGAGAACGCCGCGAAGGGCGGCTATGTGCTGCGGGAGTCCTCCACGGGCACCCCGGACGTCGTCCTGATCGCCACCGGCTCCGAGGTCCAGCTCGCCGTCGCCGCGCGTGAGGCGCTGGAAGCCGAGGGCGTGGGTACGCGGGTGGTGTCGATGCCGTCCGTGGAGTGGTTCGAGGAGCAGCCGGCCGAGTACCGCGCGAGTGTTCTTCCGCCGTCAGTGAAGGCGCGCGTGGCGGTCGAGGCGGGTATCGGTCTGACCTGGTACCGCTACGTCGGTGACGCAGGACGCATCGTCTCCCTCGAACACTTCGGCGCCTCCGCCGATGCCGAGACCCTGTTCGCCGAGTACGGCTTCACCGCCGAGAACGTGGCCCGGGCCGCGCGGGAATCTCTGTCCGCCGCCCGTGGTTGATCCGCACGCCAGAAGGAAGATGATCACAGTGACCACCGAAACGATTCCCGCCACGGGAACACCGCTCAAGCGCCTCTCCGACGAGGGCGTGTCGATCTGGCTGGACGACCTCTCCCGGAGGCGCATCACCTCAGGCAATCTCGCCGCGCTCGTCGACACGCACCATGTGGTCGGCGTGACCACCAACCCGTCGATCTTCCAGGCCGCCATCGGCTCCGGCGAGGGGTACGAGGAGCAGCTCGCCGACCTGGCCGTGCGCGGCGTCACGGTCGACGAGGCCGTACGGATGATGACCACCGCCGACGTACGGGCCGCCGCGGACATCCTGCGCCCGGTCTACGACGCGACGGCCGGCCGGGACGGTCGCGTCTCGATCGAGGTCGACCCGCGTCTCGCCCACGAGACGGCGGCGACGATCGCCGAGGCCAAGCAGCTGGCCTGGCTGGTCGACCGCCCCAACGTGATGATCAAGATCCCGGCGACGAAGGCGGGCCTGCCGGCCATCACCGAGGTCATCGGCCTCGGGATCAGCGTCAACGTCACGCTGATCTTCTCCCTGGAGCGCTACCGCGAGGTCATGGACGCCTACCTGGCCGGCCTGGAGAAGGCGCAGGCCGCGGGCATCGACCTGGCGACCATCCACTCCGTCGCCTCCTTCTTCGTCTCCCGCGTCGACTCCGAGATCGACAAGCGGCTGACGTTGCTCGGCACCGACGCGGCTCTCGCCCTCAAGGGCCGGGCGGCGCTGGCCAACGCGCGGCTCGCGTACGAGGCGTACGAAGAGGTCTTCGGGGGTGACCGCTGGACCGCCCTGGGCGGCGCCCACGCCAACCGGCAGCGCCCGTTGTGGGCCTCCACCGGCGTCAAGGATCCCGCGTACAAGGACACCCTGTACGTCGACGAGCTGGTCGCGCCCGGCACCGTCAACACGATGCCGGAGGCCACCCTCGACGCGACCGCCGACCACGGTGACATCCACGGCGACTCGGTGACCGGCGGCTACGCCCAGGCCCGCGCCGATCTCGCGGCCGTCGAGGGGCTCGGCATCTCGTACGACGAGGTGGTGAAGCTGCTGGAGGACGAGGGCGTCGCGAAGTTCGCCATCGCCTGGAACGACCTTCTGAACGCCGTCACCAAGTCGCTGGACAGCAAGGGAGTTGACGGGGAATGAGCGACGAATCGACTCTGCCGGCAGCCACCGCCGACACGGCTCCGGAGCCCGCGACGGTGCCCGAGAGCGCGCCGGAGACCGCCCCGGAGATCGCTTCCGAAGGGGACTTCGGCGGTGACGTCGAGTGGGACAACCCGCTGCGCGACCCGGGCGACCGCCGTCTCCCTCTGATCGCCGGCCCGTCCGGGCTGGTCATCTTCGGGGTGACCGGTGACCTGTCCCGCAAGAAGCTGATGCCGGCCGTCTACGACCTCGCCAACCGCGGTCTGCTCCCGCCGGGCTTCTCGCTCGTCGGCTTCGCCCGCCGGGACTGGGAGGACGAGGACTTCGCGCAGATCGTCCACGACTCGGTGCGCGACCACGCCCGCACGGAGTTCCGCGAGGAGGTCTGGCAGCAGCTCGCCGAGGGCATGCGGTTCATCCCGGGCGACTTCGACGACGACGCGGCGTTCAAGCAGCTGCGCGCGGCCGTCGACGAGCTGGACGCCTCCCGGGGGACGAGCGGCAACTACGCCTTCTACCTCTCCGTACCGCCGAAGTTCTTCCCGAAGGTCGTCCAGCAGCTGAAGAAGCACGGGCTGGCGAACGCTCCGGAGGGTTCCTGGCGGCGCGGGGTGATCGAGAAGCCGTTCGGACACAACCTGAAGAGCGCGCGTGAGCTGAACCGGGTCCTGCACGACGTGTTCGACCCGGAGCAGGTCTTCCGGATCGACCACTACCTCGGCAAGGAGACCGTCCAGAACATCCTGGCGCTCCGCTTCGCCAACCAGATGTACGAGCCGATCTGGAACCGGTCGTACGTCGACCACGTGCAGATCACGATGGCTGAGGACATCGGCATCGGCGGCCGGGCCGGGTACTACGACGGCATCGGTTCGGCGCGTGACGTCATCCAGAACCACCTTCTCCAGCTGATGGCCCTGACGGCCATGGAGGAGCCGATCGCCTTCGACGCCGAGTCGCTGCTGACCGAGAAGCTCAAGGTCCTGAAGTCGGTGAAGTTGCCGGAGAACCTGGGCGAGCACACCGTGCGCGGGCAGTACGCGGCGGGCTGGCAGGGCGGCGAGCAGGTCAGCGGCTATCTCGAAGAGGACGGCATCGACCCGCAGTCGAGCACCGACACCTACGCGGCCGTCAAGCTGGAGATCGACAACCGCCGCTGGGCGGGCGTCCCCTTCTATCTGCGGACCGGCAAGCGGCTCGGGCGGCGCGTCACGGAGATCGCGGTCGTCTTCCAGCGTGCCCCGCACTCCCCGTTCGACTCGACGGCCACCGAGGAGCTCGGCGCGAACGCGATCGTCATCCGCGTCCAGCCCGACGAGGGCATGACCGTGCGCTTCGGTTCCAAGGTCCCGGGTACCTCGATGGAGATCAGGGACGTCACGATGGACTTCGCCTACGGCGAGTCCTTCACGGAGTCCAGCCCGGAGGCGTACGAACGGCTCATCCTGGACGTCCTGCTCGGCGACGCCAATTTGTTCCCCCGTCACCAGGAAGTGGAAGAGTCCTGGAAGATTCTCGACCCGATCGAGGAGTACTGGGGCACGCACGGCAGGCCCGCGCAGTACGCCTCGGGCAGTTGGGGCCCGGAAGAAGCCGACGAGATGCTCGCACGAGACGGACGGAGCTGGCGCAGGCCATGAAAATCGACCTCACCGACACCACGGCAAGCAAGATCAACAAGGCGCTGGTGAAGGGGCGGCGCGCCATCGGCACCCCTGCCGTGGGCATGGTCCTGACGATGGTGATCGTCACGGACGAGGAGAACGCCTACGACTCGATCAAGGCGGCCGAGGATGCCTCGCACGAGCATCCCGCGCGCACCCTGGTCGTCATCAAGCGGCACGCCCGCAGCCCCCGCGACCGCACGAAGTCGCACCTCGACGCCGAGGTCAGGGTCGGCGCGGACGCCGGTACCGGCGAGACGGTCGTCCTGCGGACGTACGGCGAGGTGTCCGACCACGCCGACTCCGTGGTCCTGCCGCTGCTGCTGCCTGACGCCCCGGTCGTCGTCTGGTGGCCGGTCAACGCCCCGGAGGTGCCCGCCAAGGACCCGCTGGGCGCGCTGGCCCAGCGCCGGATCACCGACATGTACGCGGTCGAGCAGCCGCTGACCGCCCTGGAGGCGCGGGTGCGGTCGTACGCGCCCGGCGACACCGACCTGGCGTGGACGCGTCTCACCCCGTGGCGCTCGATGCTGGCCGCGGCCCTCGACCAGGCCCGTACGAAGATCATCTCGGCGGCCGTCGAGAGCGAGGCGGAGAACCCGAGCGCCGAACTGCTGGCCCGCTGGCTGGGCGCCCGTCTGAACGTCCAGGTCGACCGCGTCGTCACCGCGGGCCCGGTCGTCACCGCCGTCCGCCTCGGTACCGACAAGGGCGAGATCGTCATCGACCGCCCCGAAGGCCCGCTCGCCACGCTCACCCTGCCCGGCCAGCCCTCCCGCACACTCGCGCTGAAGGTGCGCCCCACCTCCGAACTCATCGCCGAGGAGCTGCGGCGCCTCGACGCCGACGAGATGTACGCGATCGCTCTGCGGGGCGACGGCACCAAGGAGACCCCCCGTCATGTCTGACTCCCCCAGGCTCACCCAGCGCCCCGAATGGGCGGCGCTGGAGGACCACCGCGCCGACGCGCTCCGCGCACCGCGACTGCGGGACCTGTTCGCCGCCGACCCCGGGCGCGCGGAGCGGTACGCCGTACAGGTGGGCGACCTGCACATCGACTACTCCAAGCACCTGGTCACGGACGAGACTCTCGCTCTCCTCCAGGAACTGGCCGTCGCGACGGGCGTGTTCGGGTTGCGGGATGCCATGTTCCGGGGTGAGAAGATCAATATCACCGAGGACCG
>NZ_JARAZV010000007.1:289795-452772 GCF_033795085.1 Streptomyces sp. AK08-02 | reverse complement strand
CCGCCGGCCGCCGGGCCCACACCGAACGCACCCTCGTCCTCAGCCTCTACGGCATCACATGATCAAACCGGACGACCCGGGCAAACGCCGGGGCCCTGGGGGCCAACCAGTGCTTGGGCCGGTATGCTTCTTCCTGAAAGCGCCTTTTAAAACACCTCGCCTGCAGAGAGGACGTGTAGTGAATCTGAAAATTCGCACTCTTGGAGATCTCAGGCGAACCTCTGGAGTGACGCCAAAGACTCAATCAAGTTCGCCAAAGCGTCGCGTTCTTACGAGCCTTGCGACTATTCTCGCCGCGTCGGGCGTTGTGGTCGCAAATCCTTCCGCTGCGTTCGCCAATTCCACCTTCACTGCTGTGGGGTATTGCGACACGAATTACCAGTGTGCGGGAGGCAGTGGCTCGAGTAGCAGATGGTCAGTGAATTTCGATGACGGGCCGACGGTATCGACAATTGACCTCCATGAACTGTACCGCGACCAGAGCGACACCATGTCCTCCTTTCGCATTCTCGGGAGTGTGATGTCGCGCGCCAATCACCCGAATGAAACAGTCACGATTCATCAGCAATTTTATCGAGACAATGGCGGGCAGGTGCCGCTCGGAGAGTACGAAACACGGTTCAGGGCGAGCAGCTCCAACAATGCCCAGCGCTTCAATTTCGATCAAGGCATACCCAATTTGCCGTGGAATGACCAGGTGTCGTCGGTTGCTATATGGATAACGAGAAAGTAGCTGACTGGCCTTAAAGAAGCTCGATCCTTCGTGACGACCTGCCGACTCCGTTGGCAGGTCGTTTCGCTTTCCGTGGCTCTTGGTGGGCAAATCTATAGTCCGGCTGGTGTCTCGGGTGAGCTCCGGATTTCATTGTTTCGAAATTGAACTTAGTCTTTTTGCCACCGAACCGAGTCATGCCGGATTGGCGCGCTCAGAACCACGACACGAGTGAGGGCCGACGGCAAGCCCTGGATCTCAGCACGTGGCCGGGGCCCCAAAAAACGGGGGCTGCGGTCGGCGATTCCTAATGCCGTTCGTCAAGCCGTGGCGCACGCCTGAGGTAGCGGGCAGGAGGTGTCGGAGGTGCGGGGTACAGTCCGTTCATCCGACTGGGGAGGGCTCATGGCGACCAAGTGGAGCTTGACGATCGACTGTGCGTACCCGGGGAAACTGGCCGCGTTCTGGGCGCTGGCGTTGGGCTACGCGGAGAAGCCCGCGCCCGCAGGGTTCGGGAGCTGGGAGGAGTGGTTCTCGCATCATGAGGTTCCGGAGGACGAGTGGGATGACGGGGCGTACCTGTCAGATCCGGATGGCGTGGGCCCCACCTTGTCCTTCCTGAAGGTGCCGGAGCCGAAGGTGGCGAAGAACCGGCTGCATATCGACGTGCAAGTTGGTGGCGGCCGTGAAACCCCGTGGGAGGTGCGCTGGCCGCGCGTGGTCGAGGCGGTGCAGCGGTTGACCACTGCGGGCGCGACCGTGGTCCGCGAGGACGAGTTGCAGGGCAGGCCGGATCACGTGGTGATGGCAGACCCGGAAGGTAACGAGTTTTGCCTGGTCTGACGGGGTCGGTCAGGCCAATTGGCCGCGCGCAGCGTGTCGCGTCCCTTCCTATGCGGCAGCCCTTGTCGGCGGAGCGGGCTCGTAGCGCCGTCCGTCGCGGAGGAGGGCCCAGAGGACGTTGACGCGGCGGCGTGCGAGGGCAAGGACGGCCTGGGTATGGCGCTTGCCCTCGGCGCGTTTGCGGTCGTAGAACCGCCGGGATGCCTCGGACCGCCGAATGCTGATCAGCGCGGAGGTGTAGAGCACGCGCTGGAGCCGGCGGTTGTAGCGTTGCGGGCGCCGCAGGTTGCCGCTGATCTTGCCGGAGTCGCGCGGGACCGGGGCGACGCCGCCGAAGGCGGCGAGGCGGTCGGGGGTTCCGAAGACGGCCATGTCACCGCCGGTGGCGGCCAGGAACTCGGCACCGAGGATGATGCCGAGGCCGGGCATGCTGGTGATCACCTCGAAGTGTCGGTGATCGCGAAATCGGGCCTCGATGAGCTTTCCGAGCTCGGCGACCTGCTCGTTGAGGGCCATCACCTCCTTCGCCAGGGTGTGCACCATCTGGGCGGTCAGCTTCTCGCCGGGCAGGCTGGTGTGCTGGCGTTCGGCGGCTTCGACCGCGGCCTCGGCGAGCTGGTCGGCTCGGAGGACCTTGCGGTTCCGCAGCCAGGTCTCCAGGCGCTTGGCGCCAAGTCTGCGGATGGCCGCGGGGGTCTGGTAGCCGGTCAGCAGGGTCAGCGGGCCCTTGTTGGTGAGGTCCAGGACCCGTTCCAGGCCGGGGAAGATGCCGGGCAGCTGGGCCCGGAGCCGGTTGACGATGCGGGTGCGGTCGGCGACCAGGTCTATACGGCGACCTGTGAGGATCTTGAGGTCGGTGACGGTCTCGTCGCCGGTGCGTAAGGGGTTCAGGTCGCGGCGGATGCGGACCTGGTCGGCGATGACGGCGGCGTCCTTGGCGTCGGTCTTGCCTTCGCCGCGGTAGCTCTCGGAGGCGCGGTGGATGGCGCGGCCGGAGATGTAGTGGACCTGCTGGTCGTGGTTGAAGAGGACCGTGATGGCCAGGGCGGCTCCGCCGTCGGCCAGGTCGATGCCCCAGGTCACCTCGTCGCCAAGGGCTAGGACGTCGGTGAGGAGTTCTAGGAGTTCGGGCTCGTCATTGGCGACGCGCCGGGACAGCAGCCGGTGGCCGCTCTCGTTGATCGCGACGCAGTGGTGGTGGGTTTTGCCTGCGTCGATGCCGGCCCAGATCGCGGCCATGGTGCCTCCGTGCGGTGGGTGTGCTCGGTGCCTCCCGACGGACGACCTCGCTGTCGATTCCCTACGGAGCGATCATTCGCAATTCCTAATTGGCAGCCGAGTCGTCGTGGGGCGTCGGGTGGCCAATCGCTGGTTGCCCCAAGCGGCAGAACTTTGAAAGCCACGCCCGACGCCCCTGGGTGGAAGAACCATACGAAGGGCTCGCCCTGTCCCGCAGACAACGTAGGGAACTGTTGAGTGCAGCCCGGCAGGCTGGGCTGGAGCCATGGCAGCCAGCCGCCGGTTCGTCGGGGCTGGACTGACCCAGGCACCACAAGTAGTCACCTCCTGCCCTGGGCACTCCACACTCGGCCCAGCGACCTCGGTACCGTCAAGGGGACAAGCCCTGATGGATGGAGCACGATGCCTCGCCGCCCTCTCGAACGCTGGCGCCTCACCCCCAGGGGGGCGCGCTGATGCTGGAAGAAGCCGAAGAGATCGGCCGTCGCGCACGTCGCGCACGGCTCCGCCTTGGCATGACGCAAGCCGACCTCGCTGCCGCCCTGGGCAAAACACAGGGTTGGGTGTCCAAGATGGAACGCGGCCACATCGAACTCGACCGCGTCGGCCTGCTCAACCTGCTCGCCTCGGAACTGCATGTACACCCGAACGACCTGATCGGGCGTCCGTACAACAACACCGCACCGGCCGAGAACCAGTGGCAGGTGTCTGCCGCCGCGATCATGCGCGAGCTGCGCCGCTACGACCTCGCTCCCGTCTTCGACGGAACGCCCCGTACAGCCGGTCAGCTGTGGCAGGAAACCACCCGCCTGCATCGCCTCCGCGACGCTGCCGCGAACGTGGCGATCGTGCAGGTGCTCCCCGACCTGTTCCGTGAGGCGCGCGCCCTGGCCGAAGTCGCCACGGGCCATGAGCAGGAAGAGGCGTATGCCATCTACGCGGTGTGCTGCAAGTTCGCCCACACTGCCGCGCACGCGCTTGGACACCCGGAGCTGGTGGCCATGGCATGCGAACGAGCTGCTTGGTCTGCGCGGCTGTCGGGCGACCCGGTGATGCCTGCCGTCGCCGACTGGATGCGCGTGTGGGACATGTGGGCAACGGCAGACTGGGACGACTCTGTTGCCCTGTCCGACAAGGCGATTCGCAGCGTGCAGCGAGAGTACGACCGCGGTGACCCGCTGGCTGTTCGGGCCTGGGGGACATTGCAACTGCGCGCTGCTGTCTCTGCCGCGCGCGGTGGTCGCAAGGCTGAAGCGAAGGACCGGATCAAGCACGCGCGGAGTGCAGCCAAGCGGATGCAAGAAGCCGCCGGCCCTCCGGTGTACGACCGTCTCACTGGACTTGAAATCTTCCGTGCAGAGGCCCTGAAATCACACTGAGCTACTTGCCCCCTCGCCGTAGCTATACGAGAACAGGGCCGTCGTAGCGTCACAGTCGGCCCGTGGGGCGGCCGACGGCATCGCGTTCCACTTCGGGTGAGTGGTCCAGGATGTGGTGGACGAGAGCCAGCGCAGGGGAGTTGAGAATCCACAGGGCCCCGCTGCGGTGCTGGACACGCACGGCCGGTCGGGCACCCATGCGTCGAGCACCCTGCCGGTCGAGGTGGCCCGCTGTGCGCTCGTGGTAGCCGACGGCGCGCACCCAGGTGCCGGGGGCCGAGCGCAGCGCGGCGGCCAGCCCGTCAGGGTCGCCCGCGTGGACACCGCAGTCGACGGAGGACGCGGCGGCCGCCATCGCGAGGAGATGCAGATGGTGGTCGTGCAGCCCGGGCAGCAGAGCGTCGCCATGACCCTCGACCACCTCTGCCCCTGCGACGGGGGTGATATAACCGACCGCCACGACGGTCGCACCGCGTACGTGGACGTCAACCCTTCGGCCGTCGACCTCGACGTCGCGGAAGACCGTGTCGGCACGGGAGTTCCTCCATGCTCCGCCGGTGCGGATCCCCTCTCTCGGCACGTGCGTCCCCCAGTCCCCAGTCCAGCGCCGGCGTCGCATCGATGGCGTGCCCGGTCAACGCGAGATACGCCGTCCGCCACCGCCCGATCCTGCGTGTGACGCCAACCGTGCCCCCGGCTCCCGGGATCAGGCCCATCTCCAGCTCGGGCAACCGAAAGTACGCGTCGTCTGCCGCCGTCACGCGGGGTGCGAAGGACGGTACTTCGACGCCCGCGCCGACGCGGGCACCGTGCACCTCGAAGCGGATTCGGTCGCCGAGAGCGGCGACATGACGCGCGGCGGAGCGGTGCAGCCTGAGGAGGTGAGCGGTCGCCATGTCCGGCGCCGTGCCGAATTCGTCCAGGTCGCCACCGCTGCAGAACGACGGGCCTGCGCCACTCACCACAACGTGTTCCACGCTTCGATCGAGGAGCGCTAACTCCAGCCCTTCGAGCAGCCCGTCGCGCACGGCGTGGCCGAACGCGTTATGCCGTTTGGGCTTGTTGAGAGTGATCCGTAGCGTGCCGTCGTCCCGGTCGAGGAGCACCGGATCCGCACAGGCCGCCGTGGGGCGCGGCTTGGAGCGCGATCGCCAAGCCGCGAACTCCCTGGCGCCGAGCAGTATCGAGTATGAGAGGGACTCGATGAGCAGTCCTTCGGCGACCGTCGCCTTGGGCGTCGCTCGGAGCGTTTCGTCCAGCGTCAGCGCAGCCTACGGAGCGCCGGCGACCGTGGCACGGACGGCGTCGACATCCGAAGCAGTCCCTGCGCAGTACGGGGCGAGTCCGCCGCCGAGGGTGACCGTGAGCTGCTCGACGACCGGCACCGCTTCGGGTGGGAGCGGCGCGGTGGCAACGCCCACGAGCAGCGGAGCAGGAGCTACGCGAGGCGGGAGCAAGGGGTCGTCCCAGTCCATGCCGTCGAGCGGAACGACATGAAGCGGCGTCACCGGGGCGCCCGCTGCGGTGAGTTCCAGGCGGCCGCTCATCAGGAATTTGCTTGTCATGAAGCCGTTAGTTCTCCCGCATCTGCGCTGTTGGCAGGTGTCCTGCGAACTCCGAAGCGGTTATGTGTCCCACACAGTAAGACCTGTTCCCCTAAGAGGTCCTAACAGAAGCTGTTGATCATGTGACTGTCAGCTTGGTTGCTCGTTGGTCTGGTCGTGGGGAAGAGACAGTCGCGGCCGTGGATCGTGTCCGATGAACTGTGGTCGCTGATCGAGCCGTTGCTGCCCAAGCCGGGGCCGAAGCTGGTCGAGGGCAGGCCGCGGATACCGGACAGGCAGGCGTTGTGCGGAATCCTGTTCGTGCTGCACACCGGCATCCAGTGGGAGTACCTGCCGCAGGAGCTGGGTTTCGGCTCGGGCATGACCTGCTGGCGGCGCCTGGCGGCCTGGAACGAGGCCGGCGTGTGGGACGAGCTGCACCTGGTACTGCTGAAGAAGCTGCGGGCCGCGAGGAAGCTGGACTGGTCCCGGGCGGTGATCGACTCCTCCCACGTCCGGGCGGCCCGACGGGGCCCAAAAGCGGTCCCAGCCCGGTCGACCGCGCACGTCCGGGCAGCAAGCACCACGTCCTCACCGACGGACAGGGCATCCCGCTCGCGGTGTCGCTGACCGGCGGAAACCGCAACGACGTCACGCAGTTGATGCCTCTGCTGGACAAGGTTCCGGCCGTGGCCGGACTCGTCGGCCGGCCACGGCGCAGGCCCGACGCGCTGCTGGCCGACCGCGGCTACGACCACGACAAGTACCGCCGACTGCTGCGGGCGCGGGGCGTCCGCCCCGTCATCGCCGAACGAGGTCAGTCACACGGCTCCGGCCTGGGCATCTTCCGCTACGTGGTCGAGCGCACGATCGCCTGGCTGCACGGCTTTCGCCGCCTGCGCATCCGCTGGGAACGACGCGACGACATCCACGAAGCCTTCCTCGGCCTCGCCACCTGCCTGATCACCCACCGCCCCGTCCAACGGCTTTGTTAGGACCTCTAAGGAGAAAGTGCTCCGCAACGTCCGGGTGCCGGTGGAGAACTGCATCGGTGGGGAGAACAACGGCTGGGCCATGATCACCGGTCAGCTCAACACCGAACGCGTCGCCGTGGTGGCCACGGCGCCCTTCGAGTAGATCCTCGCGAGTGTGCGGGCGTGGGCCGCCGAGACCAAGGCGCCTGATGGCTCGTATGTCCTGGACGACCCTTCGGTGCGCCAGGCGCTCGCCCGGCGCCACGCGCGTATCGTGCGACATCGCGCCGTCGACCCGCCAGGTGCGGCCGTCGAGACGGGCATGGAAGCCGGGCGACGTACTGGCGCACCGATCCAACCCTAGCCGACCGTGACGGCCGGCAGGCTGCGGACGAGGTGGAGGCCCGAATCGGCGCCTGGGTCGCGGAGCGTGAGGCCGATGAGTCGTCGGTCTGCTCCTCGCGGCCGGTGTCCCCGCCGCCGTGTCCATCGACAGTCGGTGGGTGCACGAGCACCCTCACCTCGCAGGACGAGGCGCGTACGAAACGGCCGAACTGCCTTATGCCGGCACGGTTCCGTTGCCGACTCTCCCGTTCCGCCACCGAGGCCGGCCCGCCTGGCTCACTCGGCGCCCGTCGACCCTGGGCGAACACAATCGCGAGGTGCTGATCGGTGAACTGGGGCTGACCGAGGAGGCGTACGCCGGCCTGGTGGAGCAGGGCGTCGTCGGCACCGCTCCCGAGGGGTTCTGATGGCGACCGGAAGCGGACCGCTGGCGGGCGTGCGCGTGGTGGAACTCGCCGCGCAGGGCCCGGCCCGATGCCGCGGCCGCCACGATCCTCGGCGAGCGTCGTCCGTACACGTGCGTGCCGTGGTTCTGGTCGGATCAGGGCAGCCTGCGCATCCGGATCGTCGGACTGCGTGCGAGCGACGACACTGCTGTCACACGCCAATTCGGCGATCGCGACAGATGCCTCGTCGGCTACTACCGGGACGGGCGACTGGCGGCTGTCGAGGCCGTCAACGCGACCGCCGACTTCATGGCCTTGAAGAAGGCGCTGGCCTCCGGAACGGAGATCGCGGCTTCCGATCTCATGGATCCGGACGTATCGCTGAAGACGCTCATCAAGGCGGTGACCGCGAATGCGGTCAGTTCCGGCTGAACAGATCTCCTCCGGACGGGCCGGTCGAGCCCCGAGCGTCGAGCAGCGTGGTGACATACGACTCGACCAAGGGCGTCCAGCGCTGTCGGTCCTCGGAGCTGAGGTCGTCGATCAGCTTCTGGAATACCGTCAGCTGGACTTCGAGCACGCGCGTGAGCAGCGCCGCCCCCTTGCGCGAGATGCGGACCAGTGTGCTGCGGCGGTCGAACCCGTCCACCGCGCGGTCCACCAGCCGCAGTTGGGTGAGCTGGCGCAGGCGCTTGCTCGCCTGCGAAGGGTCGATCGCGAGCCGGGCCGCGACCTCTGCGACGGGGAGAGGGCCGCTGCGTTGGATCACTTGGAGGGCGAACAGCCCGGTCTGCCGTACGGGCGCGTCGATGAGTTCCAGCAGATCGTTGAACCCGCTGGACTGGCCGACCCAGGTGACGATTCCGATGACTGGGCGGAAGAAGGCGCGGGTTCCGGCGTCGTAGTCGTCACCCGCAAGCTCCGTCCAGCGGTCAGCGGCCGCGGACCGGGGGCTGTCGGGCAGCGCCGTCACCAGCCGGTCATACACGAGCGTGAACCATTCGGCGAGCGCCGCGATGCCGTCAGCGGACCACCGGGGTTCCGCCACCAGGTAGTCGCGGCTCCATGCGAGCAGCCACCGGTCGAGCGTCGCCGCGGCCGGCTCCGACAGTTCCAACAGGGTCCGGCGGCGATCCGCAGGATCCGTGCTGCGTACGAGGTGTCCGGCAGCCTCGAGCTGGGCCGCCTGTCGGCTCGTCTGGCCGAGATCGATGCCGAGCTCGCGTGCCACCGTGCTGGTCGGCACCGCGCCACGGCTGCCGAGGAGCTCGATGAAGCGCAGGTCGGAGGGCGACAGTTCGGTTCCGGTCACCGCTCGCAACCCGCGGCTGTGCGCCCGCGTACCGGACATGAAGGCGACCGTGTTGATGAGTCTGAGCGTCGCCCTCTCCAGCGCGAGCTCCTCGGGCACCCGGTCCACGCGGACTCCCCTTCCCCCACCACTCCATGAACGGCAGCCCGTATGCCGAGATACGGGACATCTATCAAGCATTGCACATCCATGCGGGTGGCAGAGAGTCGGCAGCGGTGCCCAGCACTGACGGGACCATTTGGAACCACGAGGTCGACGTACTGATCGGCGGCAGCGGGGCCGGCGGAATGGTCGGGGCCATCACGGCCCAACACCTTCGGGCTCACGTCGCTCGTGGTCGAGAAGGCGGCCGGGATCGGCGGCTCGACCGCGATGTCCGGCGGAGGGATCTGGATCCCCAACAATCCCACCCCGCGCAAGGAGGGGCAGACGGACGATGTCGAGGACGTGCGGCACTATCTGCGGGCTGTCGTCGGCGACCGCGTCGCGGCCGATCGGATCGACGCCTACGTCGACTGCGGGCTCGAGGTGCTCGAGATGCTGCATCGCGTCAGTCGGCACATGGAGTTCTCCTGGTGTCCCGGTTACTCCGACTATCACCCTGAGCTGCCCGGCGGCAGGGCGGCGGGCAGGACCATCCAGCCGCGTCCGATCGACGTCCGCAAACTGGGGGACGAGGAGCGGAAGTTGCTAGCGCTGGACGTCCCCATGCCGCTCGGTCTGTGGTTCACGGGCTACGAAGCGCGTAACCTCATGATGATCCGGCGCGAGTGGAAGGCCCGGCGGATGCTGGGCGTGGCGGCCTGGCGGGTCGTCTCGCGCGCGGCCGCCGCGCCGTGGCTGCTCGTTCTACGCAGCGGCCTGGTGGCGAATGCGGACACGCTGCGCGAACTCGCCGAGAAGATCGCGGTCCCGCCGGACGCCCTGGAGGCCACGGTCGCTCGCTTCAACGGCTTCGCGGCCAAGGGCAGGGACGAGGACTGCGGGCGCGGCGACAGTCCGTACGACAACTATTACGGCGACCACTCACTGCCGAACCCCAATCTCGACACGATTGACGGCGGACCCTTCTACGCGATCCGGATCGGAGGCGGGGGATCTGGGCACCAAGGGCGGCGTACTGACGGACGCTCAGGGCCGCGTGCTGCGGCCGGACGGCAGCGTGATCCCTGGTCTGTACGCCACGGGCAACGCATCGGCCGCGGTGATGGGCAACGAGTACGCCGGGGCAGGAGCCACGATTGGTCCCGCCATGGTGTTCAGCTACCTGGCGATGGAGCACGCGGCGAAGAGCGCCGCGGGCTGAGTGCCCTGCCAAGGTACTCCCCGAGGGGCGCACACCTTACTTGGCTGCATACAGTCATCTGTCCGAGCTGTCCTTCAAGTTGGGGCCATTTCGCCCGATTCCTCCATTCTGTAGCGGAGGAAAGCGGGCTCAAAATTACTTGATAAAAGGCATGCACATCTCTTGGCAGTAACCGTGGCGTCACTAGAATTGAAATCAATTCCAGTGGCCGAAGGGTGCTGACAATGACGCTGGCGCTGTCGTCACGACCGGAGGTCGCGGTGCGACCGCCCTCGATGGTCGAGCGAATGACGTTGATCATGGACTGCTTCGAGGGACCGAAGACCCGGCTGCTGTTGGAGGAGGTCTCCCGCCGCACCGGACTTCCGAGGTCGACCGCGCACCGCATCCTCGACCAGCTCGTGCGGCTGCAGTGGGTCGAGCACACCCGCTCTGGCTACCACCTCGGGCGGCGAGTGCGGACCTGGGGGGCGCGGGAGAGCGGGCACTCGGATCTGCGCGCGGCCGCCGCGCCGTGGCTGCACGAGCTCGCCGTCATGACTGACCTCGTCGTACATCTGGGCACCCTCGACGAGACGTATGTCGAGTACCTGGACAAGGTCGGCGGCCGCCGGGCTGCCGCTGTCGCCTCCCGTGTCGGAGGCCGGGCACCCGCGCACTGCACGGCGCTCGGCAAGGCGATGCTCGCCTGGCTGCCGCCGGAAGAGATCGACGAGTTGTACGCCGACGGGGTGCCGGCCGCGACGGGCGCGAGCGTCGACGGCCTTCCCGCACTTCACCGTGAACTCGGCCGTATCCGGCGTGACCGAGGGCTCGCCGTCGAACGGGGGGAGTGCGTCGAGGGGATCGCGTGCGTCGGCGTGGCGATCCGGGGACCTGAGGGTCCGGTCGGCGCTATTTCCCTGGTCGCCGGGCACGCGTCGCCACTGGAGCGCATCGCGCCGCTGGTGTACGACATGGCGCAGCGGATCACTCTGGACCTGTTCGGCGAAAGCGCACTGCGCACGGCACGCGTAGGCACGGCCTGAGCGGCGCCTCTGCGCGTAGATTCCTGGTCCCTGTACAGACCCCGGTCGCCGGTCCCCCTGCCGGCGACCGGGGAGTTCAGCTTGATCTAGCGCGGAACCCCGGGCGTTCACGCCCGGGAGGAAGCGCTTCTCTGGATCGCTCTGACCCGCTCCTGCTGCACGGGTCGGGGCCCGGTTGTCACCGGCTGGCGCAACTTCCGGCACAACCTGCCGACGCTTGCGCGGCAATTCCGCTGTCTCGTCCTGGAGTTCCCTGGCTTCGGTATCAGCGATCCGACCGACAGGCACCCCATGCTGGCCGCGCCGCGGGCCGTGCGAGCGCTGCTCGACGGGCTCGGACTGCAGCAGGCCGACGTTGTCGGCAACTCTATGGGCGGAGTCGTCGCACTTCAGCTTGCGATCGGCAAACCGGAGCTCTTCCGGCGAGCACGCCGTGCTGCGGCGCCGGCTGGAGTTCCTGGAGACTTCCGCGAGCTTCTTCTACGAGGGTGATCGTCCGCTGTCCGCGGAGGAGACCGCCGATCCCTACCGCCGCGGCATGCTGCTCATGGTCCGCAGCATCAGCCAGGCCGAACGCGCCTGGTTGCACCAGGTGCTCGACGGCGGCGAGGGTGATTGAACGCCCCGCCGGATGGCGCAACTTTGCTGACGGCGGGACTGCTGCCTCTTCTTGAGGGTTGAGGGACCACGTGAGGCGCTCCCGGTCACCGGGATCGACCGACACCGAACGGCCCAGGCGATGAAAGGGTGCCCGGCACACCAACTCCCGACTGCCGGGGATCACTTCATCTGGAGCCGCTGTGTCCCGTTTCTCCCGCAGACAGTTCTGTGCGACCGCGGCCGCGGTGACGCTGGCACCCACGGGGACCTTGTGGGCCGGGGCCAAGAGCGCTGCCGCCTCTTCGTCGACCGGGCTGGACAGCGCCTTCGTCCGGCGGTTCGCTCACCCGCCTGCGAATGCCCGGCCGAAGATCCGCTACTGGTGGCCGTGCGGAGAGATCGCGGCGGAAACCATCGACGCGGAGATCGAGGCGATCGCAGGCCGAGGTTTCGGCGCAGTCGAGATCCAGTGCATCGTCACCGCCGACGCTCAGCAGTACGGCTGGGGCAGCGCTGTGCTCACCGAGCGCCTGGAGCAGGCGGTCGCCGCCGGTCACAGGCACGGGGTGCGCATCGATCTCACCGTGGGCCCGGCCTGGCCGCTGGTGGCCCCCGGGCTGTCGCCGGACAGCCCGGAAGCAGCCCAGGAGATCGCCTACGGGCGTGCGGTCCTTGCGGGCGGCGAAGCATACGACGGGCCCGTGCCGGCGGCCCCGCAGCCGCACGCGGGCGTCACCGAGCAAACCCTGATAGCGGTCCAGGCGTTTCGCTGCGCGGGCCCAACCGACGCGAAGCCCGTACTGCTCGAGCGGGCTTCCCGGATCGACCTCACAGGACGGGTGAGCGACGGCACCCTCGCCTGGACCGCCCCAGCGGATGGGCAGTGGCTGCTGTTCGCGTTCTGGCAGCGCGGCACCGGCCAGGCCGCCGTCGTCGGCCAGGCCGCCACGACAGAGGCGGCGTATGTCGTCGACCACTTCAGTGCCGCCGGTACCCGGGCAGTAACCAGCTACTGGGACGAGCGCGTCCTGACGCCCCGCCTGCGCAGTCTGCTGCAGGACAACGGAGGGGATCTCTTCGAAGATTCCCTGGAGTTGGACTCCGCCCAGCACTGGTCCCGGGAACTTCCGGCGCGCTTCAAGAAGCTGCGCGGCTACTCCTTGATCGACAACCTGCCGGTGCTGTTCATCGACCGGATCCACCGGCAGTACACGAGCGTGACACCCGACGACACCCCGGACTTCGCGTTCACCGACGACAGTGGCGCCCGCGTCCGCGACGACTACTATCACACGCTCACGGACCTGTACATCAGTGAGCACGTCGAGCCACTGAAGTCCTGGGCGCACGCCATGGGCCTGAGACTGCGGGCCCAGCCCTACGGCACCACCACCGACGTTCCCACGATCGGCGCGGCCCTCGACATCAACGAGACCGAGTCGCTCGGCGCGGCGCCCGACTACACCGACGAGCCATACCGATGGCTCTCGTCCGGTGCGGTGCACCTGTCCGGGCAGCGCGTCTTCTCGCTCGAAGGCTGCGCGATCTACGGCGAGGCGTACGCGCAGACCTGGCCGCAGATGCTCAAGCACTTCAACGCCGCCTTCGCCCACGGTGTCAACCAGGTCGTCTATCACGGCTTCGCCACCGAGGCGGGCCTGGGAACCACCTGGCCCGGCTTCTCACCGTTCACCCTCCAGGGCGGCAACGGTTTCTCCGAGGCATGGGGGCCGCGCCAGCCCACGTGGAACGACACCGGCAAGATCGTCGACTGGACTGCGCGCACGCAGTTCGCCCTGCGCCAGGGCAGGCCTTCGGTGGACTTGGTCGTCTACCGCCACGCCTACGGGACCGGCATGCGCATCCCGGCCGGGCTGGACGGCTTCACTTACGACTTCGCCGGCCCGGCACAACTCGACGGAACCCGCGTACGTGACCGGCGCCTTGCCCCGGAAGGACCCGCCTATCGTGCGCTGATCCTCGACCGCCAGCCCACGTTGCCCATAGCCACCGCCCGACTGCTGCTGTCGCACGCCCGCAGCGGCCTGCCCGTAGTGATCGTCGGTGCGCCGCCGACCCGCACGCCTGGCGCCCACCGGGCGGCACAGCAGGATGCGGCACTGGCCGAGTTGATGGACCTGTTGCTCAAGCAGGCCTCGGTACGCCACGTCGCCGAACCGAGCGGGTTGCCCGCCGTCTTCGAGGTGCTCGGCATCCGTCCCGCAGCGGACACGCGCGTCGCTCCCGCCGTGCTCGCCCTGCGTCGCACACTGTCGCGAGGCGCGCTGTATCACCTGCACAACTCCTCGGAAAGAGCCGTGTCCGAGGAGGTCGCCCTGGAGGGCCGAGGCACCCCCTACGAACTGGATGCCTGGACGGGCACGGTCACCTCAGTCGCCCAGTACCGAACAGAACGCGGGCGGATCACAGTCCCGGTGCGGCTCGCACCCGGCGAATCCACCATCATCGTTCTCGTACCGGGCAGTGCCCGTCATGTGGTCGCCACCACGGGCGGAGAGGTCGTGACGGCGCCCGGTGGCGGTCTGCTCCTGCGGGGCTCAACGGCTGGTTCGTACACCGTGAAGCTTGACGACGGCTCCGAACGGAGGGTGACCGTTCCTCCCACCGGGGCAGCCCAGGAGCTGAACGTGTGGGAGCTCTCCGTCGAGGACTGGCACCGAGGCCCGGACGGCAAGCTCGAAGTCAGCGAGCACGAGCATCACCTGAACCGCCTTGCACCCTGGTCCGCCATCCCCGGCCTTGAGGACGTCTCCGGGGTCGGCACCTATCGCACCACGGTACGGCTCGTGCGGTTGGACGGGGCCTACCTCGACCTCGGACAGGTCACCGACACCTTCGAGGTGACGGTCAACGGCACGACGCTGCCACCGTCCGACCAGGTCGGCCGGCGGATCGATCTCAGTGGCTACGTGAAGCAAGGAGACAACAGCATCACGGTCCGGGTGGCGACACCGCTGCGCAATCGCCTTCGGGTCACGGAAGGCTTCCCGGGTCAGGCCGAGAAGCCCCGGCAGCAATACGGCCTCATGGGGCCGGTCCGTATCGCGCCGTACCGCCAGGTACCGATCCCGGAATGAGCGGGCGGCGATTCGCGGCCAGGGCAAGCGCACCGTCGAGACCTGGAGGAACCTCATGGAACGACTCAGCAGCAGACGCGTGTTCGTCACCGGAGCCGCTTCGGGCATCGGACGCTCGACGACGTTGAGGCTGCTCGAGGAAGGAGCGGCGGTCGTCGCGACGGACATCGAGGAAGAGGGGCTCAGCGGGACCGCCGGCCTGGCCGCGAAGGCCGGCACCGGCGAGCGGCTCGTCACCGCGGCGCTGGACGTGGCGGACGCGGACGCGGTCGTCGACGTCGTGGGTGAAACGATTGCCACCCTCGGCGGGCTCGACGCGCTCGTGAACATCGCCGGCATGCTGCGCGGAGCGCATACACACCAGTGCTCGCTCGAGCTGTGGAACCGCGTCCTTGCCGTGAACCTCACGGGCACGTTCCTGGTCACCCGGGCCGCGTTGCCCGCGCTGCTGGAGACGGGTAACGGCGTCGTGGTCAACTTCAGCTCCACGTCAGCCCAGTTCGCCCATCCGTTCCTGGCCGCGTACTCCGCCAGCAAGGGCGGGATCCTGTCCTTCACGCACAGCATCGCCCAGGAGTACGCCAAGCAGGGCTTGCGCGCGGTAAACATCTGCCCTGGCGGCATCGTCAGCGCCATGACCGAGAACTTCGCGTCACTGGTGCCGGAGGACACCGACTGGAGCCTCTTCGCGAAGCTCACTCCCGCAGTCCGGGAGCGCTACGGGTCGCCGGAGGTGGTGGCAGCAGTCGTGGCCACGCTCATCTCCGACGACGGCGCCTTCATCTCCGGCACGGAGATCCGTATTGACGGCGGCACCCATCAGTAGTCCGGGGCGGCGGTGCCCCTCGGCGCCCCGGGGAAGTACAGCGAGAACCTCACCACCCCTGACGGGATCCCGCTGGTCGCCATGAAACCGTGCATCGGGGCCGGGTGCTCCGCGATCCTGATGCCGGTGCCGGACAACGTCTCGTCACCATTGAGGCGCCTTCGCGGACGGAGCCGGCCCGTGCCTGCCACGAGTTCGTCCGCCTGCAAGATGGCCACCGGCCGGCCGTCCGGCGAGCGCGGGCAGACCGTGAAGTTGTCGCCGACGGCGATGAACACGTCGTCGTCGAACTGCAGCAGGAGCCCATAGCCGAACCGCTCGCCGTTGCCGTGTTCCGGATAGGCCCTGATCACGAACTCGTACTTGCCGAGGGCGAACGTCTCCTCCTTGGAGGCCGGGACCCGGAAGCCGCGCACGCGCCCTCGCGGCTGTGCGGCAAGGATGTCGTTCTCCAGCGCCGCGAGCTGCGCATAGATACGGCGCAGCTCCACCGTGCGGTCATCGTCGAGGGAGTCGAAGCCGAACGGCGAGACCCCGATGGCACCGTACTGTCCGATGGCGAGGAAGCTGTGCGAGACCCCGTGGCAGTCGGCGCGCATCTCGGGCACGAACAAGGTGGTGTTCGTGTCCGCGTAGCGCTTGAACGGGATGTCGAAGTCGCCGAAGTACACGTCTGGGGCGAGGAACGCGAGCGAGGGAGCGGCCAGCTTCCAGGCAGCGCTGACATGCGGTAGTGGCCCCCCACTGGGGAACACCCCCGGCGCGCTGCCGCCGGCGACGGCGATGTTCGCGGACTCCGATCCGTTCGGCACGCTCGAGTCCAGCCAGGCGTTGGCGAACAGCGGGATGTCGTAGCGGGCCAGGCCTGCGGCGGCGACGTGCTCGATGTAGCAGGCGTAGTGCCAGGCCATGAACAACTCGGCCTTCCGGTCGGAGTCGCCCGTCAGGAGGTCCCACGTCGGGGTGGACGGCTCGTCCGGGGCCTGGACGTACGGGGAGGCTCCGTTGCGCAGTGCTTCCGCAAGGGCTGCCGGAACGGGAGCCGCCCATGCGGCTGCCGCGTCCGCTCCGTAGGAGCGCGGTGCCCCGAGCAGCCCGACCTCGTTCTCGACCTGCACCATGATCACGGTCTTCTCGCGGCCGTCGACGCGTGCGAGGTGCTCCATGAAGGCCGCGAAAGCGGCCGCGTCGGCGTCGCGGTTGTTCGTGGAGAACGGGCTGAGGTTGTCCAGCGGATCGCCGGCCTCGTCGACCTGCAGCGGAAAACGGACCGGATCGAGCTTGACCCAGGCCGGCACGTAGCTCGACGAAGCGTTCTTCCAGCTGCCGAACCAGAGAAGCACCAGCTTGAGCTCGTGGTCGCGCGCACCGGAGAGCATGGCGTCGACCAAGTGAAAGTCGAACTCTCCCTCCGTCGGTTCCACAAGCTCCCAACTGACCGGTGCAAGAACGGTGTTGACCGCTGCGTCCGCACACCGCTTCCACACGGGTTCCAGGTAGTCGGCGTGGGACGAGGTGGAGTTGTGGACCTCGATGCCGCGGATCAGGTACGGCGTACCGCCGACGATCAGCTGGCCCGTGGCCTGGTCTATGCCGTGGTGTTGCAAGGGGCTCCCATCGATGTCTTCCGGTTGAGCGGTGTCTTCGGGCGAGGGCGGCGGACGGCGCCAGGTCGCTGCCGGCGCTCTCAGCCATCGCCGTCCCAGGGGTGCGGCGCGATGCCGGATAGTTGGCCAGGCGAAGGCCCGTGGGGAGCGGTGTCAGGTCCGCTCCCCACGGGCTGCTGGCGGGGCGGCGGTCTCGCGTGTCACGTTCCCGTCGTAGGAGCGGTCCGTGCAGAGTGGGTCAGGTACACCCTCCGTCGCGTGACGTCCACGGTGTCACCGACGACGTCCAGGCGACCGCGCAGGCGAAGGTCACTCGACGACGAGCCGACCGAGATCCACATCGGGCCCGGATCCACGACCCATCTGTCGTCCAGGGACAGGTAGGCCAGCAGCGGGAGTTCCAGAGCGAATCTCACCGTCGCCTGATCCCCTGGCTGCAGTTCGAGGCGATGGAACCCCGCGAGCTGGAGCGCCGGCCTCGACACGCCGGGCGCATCGTCCTCGACGTAGAGCTGCATGAGTTCTACGCCTGGGCGGTCGCCCGTGTTCGTGACGGTCGCGGTGACCTCGACGGTGCGGTCGGGTGCGATCGACGTGCTGCTCAGCTGGAGGTCGGAGTAGACGAATTCGGTATACGTCAGGCCGTGCCCGAACGGGTAGAGCGGTGCCGCGGACTCGTCCACGTATCCGCCGTGCGGATCGCCTTCCCGACGGCGGTATCCGCTGCCGAACCGCTGGCCCGCATGGAGGGGGACCTGACCGCTGGAGCGGGGGATCGTGTACGGCAGGCGGCCCTGCGGCTCGGCCGTGCCGCTGAGGATCTCCGCGACGGCAGGTGTGCCGAACTGCGAGCCGTAGTACCCGAGCAGGATGGCGTCGAGCTCGGGCTCGACGTCACCAAGGGCGAGAGGGCGGCCCGAGAAGATCACGCCGACGGTCGTCTTGCCGAGCGCGGCGATCTCGTGCACGAGCCGACGCTGTACATCCGGCAGCGTCACATCGGCGGTGTCCGCACCCTCACCCTCCGTCCGTTCACCGAAGAACCATCGCGCCACGCCGCCCAGTGCCAGGACCACGACATCCGCATCACGCGCGACGTCGACTGCCGCGCCGATCCCCTCGGCCCCGTCGGTGACTCCGCATCCAGTTGCGACGAGGATTTCGGAGTCGGGTAGCGCGGCTTGGAGGGCGTCCGCCAGGGAGACCGCTTCGTAGCGCGACCTCGCGAACTCGTCCTCGCTCATGGCGAGCAGGTCGCCGATCTCCTCGTGCACGTAGGCGTCGTCGGGGCCGAAGGAGTCGAGGTTTTCGACACCGACCATGGAACTCGTCTTGCCGTTCAGCAGTGCTCGGGTCAGCTCGATGAAGGAGGGGAAGGTGTACGGGGCGAAGGCCGTGCCCACAGCCTCGGCATGAGGTCCGACGACCGCGATGCGCGGGGCGCCGCTGAGTGGGAGCACCCCGTCGTCGTTCTTGAGGAGCGTGACGGACTCGCGCGCAAGACGCAGGGAGAGGTCGCGGCCCTCCTGCGCCACGGACATGATCTCCACCGGGTCGGTTTCCACGTAGGGGTTCTCGAACAGGCCCAGTTGGAACTTGTGCGTCAGTACGCGGAGGACCGACTCGTCGACGGTCGTTTCGGGAATCTCGCCGTCGCGGACGGCCTCGACGAGGTTGTCGCCGTAGCCGAACGGCTCGGGCATTTCCACGTCGATGCCGGCCCGCATGCCGAGCACGCCCGCTTCGCGTGCATCGCGCGCGGCGCGATGATGGGTCACGAGGTTCTCGATCGACAGCCAGTCCGACACGACGGTGCCGTTGAACCCGAGTTGGTCGCGCAACATCTTGCGGAACACCCGAGGGTCGGCGGCAGCGGGCACTCCGTCCCAGTCGGCGAGCGAGTTCATGATCGAGCCCAGTCCCGCGAGCTGGATGGCGGCGGCGAAGGGGCGCGCGTACACCTCCCGCAGCTCGCGCGCTCCCATCGGCACGGTCGCCATGTTGAGACCGGCCTCACTCATTGCGTAGCCGAGGAAGTGCTTGCCGGTGGCGATGACCCCGTCCAGCAGCGACTCGCCTTGAAGATTGCGTACGAAGGACACTCCCAGCGCGCTGACCAGGTATGGATCCTCGCCGTACGTCTCGTGAACTCGGCCCCATCGCGCGTCGCGGGCGATGTCGAGCAGCGGCGACAGGGCGTGGTGCAGGCCCACGGATCGCATCTGCCGACGGGTCAGTGCGGCCATCTCGCCCACCCCGGTGGTGTCCCAGGTGGCCGCGAGGGCGATCGCGGTGGGGAAGGATGTGAAGGTGGGGGCGTTCACACCGTTCAGCGCCTCGATGTGCATGATCGCGGGAATGCCCAGGCGGGTGTTCTCGACCAGGTGGCGCTGTACCGCGTTGTTGAGCCGGGCGAGTTCGGCCGCGTTCGCCGGAAAGCCCCCCATGTGCGGTTCGATGTAGCCGATGCCATTCGCCAGCTTGGCCGCGGCGACGTCCGGGCGGATGCCTTTGGCGTCGAAGAGCATTGTCGGGATCAGCGACGTCAGCTGCGCGACCTTTTCGTGCAGGGTCATGCGACCGAGCAACTCGATGGCGCGGGAACGTGCGTCGGTCATGACGTGATCCTTCTGTGCGAGTGCGGGTTCCACGAACGGGACATCAGATCTCCAGCCCCGATCCCAGGGGGAACAGCGGGTCGGCGGTGTCCGCCAGCGCGTCCGGCGCGGACTCTCGTACGGCCTGCATCGACCGCGGAAGCTCGACGGGAAGTTTGCCCTCCGGAGCGATGCGGCCGGTGAGGGCGGTGAGCAGAGCGTCATCCGAGACACCGAAGGTGACGGTCAGTCCGGCGAGCGCGTCGACGAGCGGCGTGAGGATGGCCGGGCGGTCCAAGGCGACATCCACGATCAGCGGGGCGTAGTGGGCGATCCTACGCAGTCGGTGTACGAGGCCGGGGGGCAGGTCAAGAGACCCCTGGTGGAAATACGACTCCAGGAACAGGTCGTCCCGCGGCTCGAACGGTGCGTCGATGCGCACGATGGCCAGTTCTGCCTCCTGCGGCGTCGTCACGGGGGTGAACTCCCGGCCGAGGACCTCCGGATCGATCCCCTCCGCGTACAAGCGCGCGCCCACGGCGAGCGGAAGCACTGGCCTTCCTTCGACCACGGAGTTCTTCAGGACGGTGACGGAACGGGACTGTGTCTCCAGGGCGACCCGCCGGGTCTCGGCGTTGCCCACAACGGCCACGGCGGCATCTTCGTCGATGAAAGGGTTGTCGAACAGACCGAGCCGGAACTTGATCAGCAGGACGCGGCGCGCCGACTCGTCGATCCTGCTCTCCGGGACGACGCCATCCCGTACGAGCTCAAGCAGGAGATCCGTGCACTGTTCACCGCCGAACTGGTCCGCGCCGGCATTGAGGATCTTGACCATGCGCTCGCGGGCGTCGAGCTCTTCAACCCCCCACGCGCGTGCGGGCAGGACCTGGTCCCCGACGTGGTTGTCGTTCACCAGCTCCCAGTCCGTGACGATCAGCCCGTCGAAGCCCAGCCGCTCGCGCAGCAGCCCGGTGAGGATCTGCTTGTTGTACCCGAACCCGACCTCCTCGATCGGTTCGCCGTCGATCTCAAGACCGACCGGCATGCCGTAGTAGGGCATGACCGCGGCGGTGCCGTGCTCGACGGCGGTGACGAACGGACGGAGGTGCTCCTCGAACGCACCACCCGGGTAGACCTGCTCGCGACCGTACGGGAAGTGCGCATCCTCGCCGTCCAGCTGCGCGCCGCCGCCGGGGAAGTGCTTGGTGACGCAGGCGATGCTCGTTGAGTCGAGCGCCGCGCCCTGGAAACCTTCGAGGTACGCGCGCGTGTAGGCGACCACGAGATCGGTGTCGGCGCCGAACGTCTGGAGTTGGCGTGCCCAGCGGGGTTCGCTGGCGAGGTCGACCTGAGGATGCAGTGCCATGCGGATGCCGACGGCGCGGTACTCCTCGCGCACCCGGCGCGCGAACTCGCGCACGGTGTCCGGGTCGCGCAGTGCCGCAAGGCCGAGGGCGTCGGGCCACTGCGAGAACGGACCTGCAGTGAAGGAAGCCCCGATGTTCTCCAGGAATCCGTGTCGAGGGTCGCTGGAAATCGTGACCGGGATGCCGTGCGGGGTCTTCTCTGCGAGCCGCTGGATCGCGTTGTGCCACCGTGCGGCTGCCCGAGGGTCTTCGATTCGGTGCGTGTTGAAGTGGCTGATCCCCCTGCCCAGGATCACCTCGCTGGTGGGTGACTTGCTGATCGCACCGGGCTCTTCGAGGACGGTGCCTCCCGGGCCCATCTCGATGACTGTGTGGAAGAGCAGACCGACTTTCTCTTCGAGCGAGAGCCGGGTCAACAGATCTTCCGTGCGTTCCTCGGCGCTGAGCCGCGGGTTCTCGTAGGGCTCCATGCGCCCGTTGCCGTTGAGATCGCGGAAGGTGGTACTGCCCGATGCAGTCGTCGCAGGCATGAGTGGTGGGAGTTCCTCTCGATTTCGTTCCCGGGGCCTGGGTGCAGGCCCCCTCGGGGCGGTCGGGGCCGTGCACCGTGTCAGTGCACCGGCACATGTCCCGGTCCGGCAGTGCGGTGCGGGCGGGTCACCCCTTGACGGCTCCCTGCATGACGCCTGCGACCAACTGCCTGCCGAGTACGGCGAACAGCACGAGAAGCGGCACCACGGACACGAGAACGCCGGTCATGATGAGGGGGATGTCCTTGAAGAACCCGGCCTGCAGCAGTTGCAGCGCGACGGGGAGTGTCGGATTGGTCGTGCCGAGCACGATCGACGGCCAGAAGTACTGGGTCCACGCCCCGATGAAGGTGAACAGGCCCAGCATGGCGGCCGCGGGCCTGGCGGCCGGCAGCACGATGGAGCGGAAGATCCGGAACGTTGATGCCCCGTCGATGCGGGCTGCCTCGATGAGCTCATAGGGCAGCGCCGACTGGAGGTACTGCGTCATCCAGAACACGCCGAAGGCGGAGGCGATACCGGGGATGATGACCGCCCAGAGGCTTCCCGTCAGGCCCATCTCGCGCATGACGATGAACAACGGCACGACCCCGAGCTGAGTGGGTACCGCCATGGTGCCCACCACGAATGTGAGGAGGCCGGCACGTCCCTTGAACCGGAGCTTCGAGAAGGCGAAGCCGGCCAACGTGGACACCAACACGACGGCGAGGGCCGTTGTCACCGAGACGAAGACCGAGTTCCAGACCGCGCGCGGCAGGTCGATGTCCGACTCGAAGACCCGCGTGAGATTGTCGGCCAGCTGCCCGCCCGGGATCGGCGAGGGGATCGGGTTCTGCGCGACCTCTGCCGACGTCGAGGACGCGAGCAGGAGCGCGTAGTAGAGCGGGAAGATCGAAATGAGCGCGACCAGAGTGAGGATGACGTAGGTCGTCTTTCCCGGTCGGCGCACAGCGCCGTCGTTCCGTCCACGCCGACGGCGCGCCGCACGGGCGGCTCCACGACCGGACGTCTGCTCGATGTACGGGATGGAAGGAGGGGTCACGTGCTGCTCCCGGGCGTGGCACCGGACGGTGCGGAGGAGTCGGGCGTACGAGCTGCTGCGCTCGGTGCGCTGCGTCGGGCGGCACGGCGCGTCTGCCGGGAGCCGGCCGTGGCGTCGTCTCCGGAAGCGATGCGGCGCGACAGCCAGTTGCTGACCAGAGCGAATGCGATGATCAGCAGGAAGAGCAGCCACGCGACGGCCGCTGCACGGCCCAGTCGCTGCTGGTTCCAGCCGAGTTCGTACAGGTACAGAGTGATCGTCTTCCACTGCCCTGAACTGCCGCCGAGCCCTTGCGTGTCGTACAGACGCGGCTCGTCAAAGATCTGCAGCCCGCCGATCGTGGACGTGATCACGACGAAGATGAGCGTCGGACGCACGGACGGCACCGTGACGGAGAAGAACTGTCGAATCCGCCCCGCGCCGTCGAGGATCGCCGCCTCGTACAGGTCACGGGAGATCGCCTGCATCGCCGCAAGCAGCACGAGGGTGTTGAAGCCGGTCCACCGGAAGTTGACCATGTTTGCGATGACGATGTGCGCCGGAAGGCTGTCCCGGTGCCATCCGATCGGATCCATGCCCAGCTGCTCGAGAAGCGCGTTCACCAGACCGGACTGGTCCGCGAACATGCGCGAGAAGATCAGCGTCACGGCGACCGGAGCGATCACGTACGGCAGCAGTACCCCCATCCGCCAGAAGGTGCGCGCACGAATGTTCGCGTGCAGGAGGCTGGCAAGTACGAGGGCGATCAGAATCTGGGGGACCGTCGAGAGCAGGAAGATGCTGACGGTGTTGCCCATCGCATCCCAGAAGACCGGCTGGTCGAGGATAAAGGTGAAGTTGTCGAGCCCGACGAATTCGCTCTGCCCACCGATGAGGTCCCAGTCGTGCAGCGAGACGTAGGCGGTGTACAGCAGCGGGAACAGGCCGACGATCCCGAACAGGATGAAGAACGGGGAGATATAGGCGTACGGCGACGCCTTCATGTCCCAGCGGCCCAGACGCTGATGCCAGGGCGAGGGCGTGTGTGGAGGTGAGGCATCACCACGGGGTGACGCGCTCCCTGCCGGACGGACCATGCGCTCTTCCTCCGATGGTGAATCGGGGGCGCCGTCCGCGGAGGGCGCCCCCGAGCGCGCGGACGAACCGATCACTTCAGCGAGTCCAGTCCCTCGACGAACATGTCCCATGACTCCTTGGCGGAGTGGGTCTTGTCGACCGAGACACGGTTGACCGCGTCGTTGAATGCCGCTGTGATCGCGAAGTAGTTGTCACCCTTGTACGGGACCACGCTGATGTTCGACGCGCGCTCGGCGAGGACCTTTCCTACGGGCGCATCGTTGAAGAAGGGTTCGGTCACCTTCTGCATCTCAGGGCTCTTCTGGGCCTCGACCTGGCTGGGGAAGTTGCCCGACGCCTTGAACGCCTTCATCTGCTGCTCCGGGGCGGTGAGCCACTCCGCCAGCGCCTGCGCCTCCTCGGGGTGCTTGGACTGCTTCGGCACGCTGAGGTACGAACCGCCGCTGTTGACACCGCCGTTGGGGAAGACGTCGGCGATATCCCAGCCCTTGACCCCGGCCGAATTGCCCTTGATGACGCCGAGCATCCACGAAGGCGCGAGCATCACCGCGAACTTGTCCTTCTGGAATGCGCTGACCCAGTCCTCACTGAACCGCGCGAGGTCTGCGGACAGGCCCTCATGCGACATCACGGTGTCGTAGATGTTCCGGAGGTCCTTGTTCTCGCCGGCGATGATCTCGCCGTTCTTGGGGTCCTCCCAGAGCACCTCGTACTGGTCGGTCCAGCCGGTCGCCACCGAGGCCGACGCATCGTAGAACGCCGGACCTGTCTTGGCGGCCTTGAACTTCTCGCCGACGGCGAAGAAGTCGTCCCATGTCGCGTTGTCGCCACCGAAGAGCTTGGCGACCTCCTCGCGGTCGTTCGGCAGACCGGCCTCCTTGAACAGGTCGGCGCGGTAGGCGATCGTCTGCGGTCCCAGGTCCGTCGCGTATCCGAGCAGCTTGCCGTCGTCCGTGGTGGCGATCTTCGTTGTCCAGTCCAGCCAGCGGCCCTCGACCTTCGGTGAGGAGAGATCCACGAAGTTGTCCGGGTACTTGAGGATCTGCGGCATCCAGCTGTTGTCGACACCGATGACATCGGCGAGACCCGAGCCCGCGCCGAGCGCGGTCTGGAACTGCTCCTTGGCCTCATCACTCGTGGCGAAGCGGTTGTGCTTGATCGTGATGTCGGGGTGGAGCTTCTGGTACTCCTTCAGCAGGCCGCTGTAACCCCACTCGCTGAACGTCGAGACGTTGAGGGTGATCTTGCCGCCGGCATCGCCCTCGTCGCTGGATCCGCACCCGGCGGTGACGGCGGTCAATGCGACCGCTGCAAGCACAGCGAGGGACCTTCGAATGGATCGCATCTGTACTCCTTATTTCCAGGCGGTGTGCCGCGATGTTGCGGCGGCAAGGAGCCGCCCCCCCCCCGGCCGCACCACGCTCCTGAGACGTGCGCGAACCCCGTCACCCGAACGTCGTGTATGCCGCTGCGTCCCCGGCTGAGATGTCGTCTCGGAGTGGCGGTGGCCGTCAGTATCACGTAACACAGTTCACCTGACAAGTTTTCGTGGAGTTTTCATCGTCACGCCCACACCCAGGTCAAACGGGCCGCCGCGTCGCTGTATGTTGAAGGCATGGCGGAAAGCACCGGGCCTCGGGGGCCCTATCGCAAGGGGCTCCAGCGCCGCCGGGAGATCGTCGCCGCTGCAGCCGAGCTCTTTGCTGAATCCGGATACGCACACTCGTCGATGCGTGAGCTCGCCAGGCGGATGCGCCTGACACAGACAGGGCTTCTCCACCACTTCGCCGACAAGGAAGAACTCCTGGTCGAAGTGCTCAACTTGCGCGATTCGTCCGTTGCCGACTACCTGTCGGAGCAGCACGCCACCGATGTCGCTACGCGGTCCCGCGAGGTCGCGCGTCACTCCGCGGAGCACGAGGGACTGACGTCCCTGTACATCATCCTCTCGGCCGAGGCGATTGATCGCGATCATCCGGCGCACCCGTACTTCGTCGAGCACTACCAGGCAGCCCAGACACTCACGCTCGACCCCGGCCCTGAGGCGCCCGAAGGTGCCCCGATGGGGATCAGCCCGGAGATGATCGCCACGCTGGGGACCGCCCTGCAGGACGGGCTCCAGATCCAGCGGCGATACCGGGACGACCTGGATGTCGTCGAGGCCATCGACGCCTTCTGGCGGCTCGTGGCTGCTGCTCGGGCGCACTGGGTGCAGCAGGCGGCTTCGGACGACTCCAACCGCCGCGACGACGACTCCGACTGAGCGTCGTTCACGGTCCGCCGGGTTGATGAAGACCTCCGGCTCCGCTCGCGCGCGAAGCCGGAGGCGCAAGCGGCCGTCAGGCGGCGGTCTCAGCGGTGCTCATGACTCGCATCCGTTGTCGGACTGTGGATGTTGCGTCACATGCGTGCCGCAATGAACTCCGCGGCGGAGTCGTTGTGTTGCGGTTGGGAGTAGGCGCCGTGGGCGGCGGAGTCCGTCCCGCCGCCACAGATCGGGTCGCCGGTCGCGCAGTCGTCGAGCGTGCGTGCCTGGTAGGTGCCGGTCACCTGACGGTAGGTCGGGAACCCGCGGATGGGGTTGCCGAAGAGCACAACTGCCTTGACCTTCGGCTCTGTGGCGCCGGGTATGACGGCCACGGTGGCCGCACCCGTGAGGGCTCCTTGGCTGCAGACTCCGACATTGGAGAACCGGTCAGGCGGACGCTCGGGCCACGATGTCCGGTGTCCACACCGGAGGTTCGTCCGAGCTGGGGGGCGCGACTCCGCCGGCGTCGAGCCGCTGCAGAACCCACCCGGCCAGCATGGCCCCAAAGGGCTTGTTGGAGCCGCGGATCGTAGTCAGCGGTGGGCAGGCGTACCGGGCGGCCGCGATGTCGTCCGCGCCGATCACGGCCGGCTCGGAGGGAACTTCCACGCCCAGAACCCACGCGGCGTTCAAGATCGCCAGGGCGACGTCGTCGTTGAACGCGGCGATCGCGGTGACGGGCGCTTGTGCCGGCCAACTGCGCAGTATCGGCGTGAAGTCCCCGTCGTCGGGCATGCGACGCGAGGGCACCATAGGCAGGCCGAGCCGGCGCGCTGTTTCGTCGGCGCCCGCGTGGCGCCGGTCGGACATCGGTCCGAGCCGGGGATCGGCGGGGTGGACGTAGCCGATGCGGACGGTGCCGCGCCAGGCCAAGTGGGTCGCCTGGGCCGCGCCGACGACGCGGCCCGCGTCGTCACGGGGAGGCGGCGGGTCGTCGGGTCCTGGCAGTACCACCCGGGCGCCGCGTGCCTGAAATGCGACGACTTGCCTTGCGTCGAAGGGGGTCAGTCCCGGTACCGCGACCGGGGCGGCCAGCGATAGAGCCGGCTGGCGGCCCGGGCTGGCCGTATGGGTCACCAGCATCAATCCTTGCGAGGCCAATCCCCGATCGAGCTCGGCGACGATCGAGCTGGGCGGAAAGTCCGGCAGGCGCAGCAGCACAGTGCTGCCGCGTCCTCGCGACAGTGCCTGCGTGGGCCCGTTCGGGGTGTAACCCAACCGCTCGGCAGCCGCCAGAACCTTCTGTCGCGTCGCTTCCGGGATGGTCTGTTTCGGCACGTAGTTGAGTACGAAGCTCACCGTTGACCGCGACACGCCTGACTCCCGCGCGACATCCGCGCTCGTCACCCGCGACGCACCACCGAGACCCTCCAAGCGCCGGCTGCCGGAGCCGTCCAGCCGCAACCCGACGGCCACCTTACGCCCGACCTGGGGCGCTCTGCCTGACGGCACCAGCCCAGGGACCGCACCGACACCGGCCATGGTCGGTCAGGACCTGTGGCGTTCAGGCAGCCCTGCGCTGGTCAGCGTTGGCAAGCGCCTCGTCGGCTGCCGTCGTTGCCGTACGCACCCGCAACTGCCGTGACGGCGAAACGGCTTGGTCCGAAGTGCGCCGATTGGTCGATCCCTGCAGAAGCACGCCCATCGTGAGTCGATCGCCGTCTTCCCCTCAGGTCAACGTGGATGTTCGGCAGCGGAAGTCATCGCGAATGTGAAGTCGCAGTTCGCCTTGACGCAACCCTGTGCCGATAACAGTTCAGGTGATAGGTTTTGGCGCCACGTCACCAGAGAGGCTGATCCATGTATCGCGACTCCATCGACCGCGGGCACTTGGCGTTCCCGCCCGACTTCATCCTCGGCGCCGCGACCGCCGCGTACCAGATCGAGGGTGGCGCGAGGGAGGGCGGTCGAGGCTCGTCCATCTGGGACACGTTCAGCCACGCCCCGGGGAAGACTGCTGAGGGGGCGACCGGGGACGTCGCCGCGGACCACTATCACCGCGTCGAGGTCGATCTCGACCTGATGGCCTCGCTCCACCTCGACGCCTACCGGTTCTCCATCTCCTGGCCGCGCGTGATGCCCACGGGCGAGGGCGAAGCGAATCCGGAGGGTCTGGAGTTCTACTCGCGCCTCGTCGACGGACTGCTCGCACGCGGCATCAAGCCGATCGTGACGCTCAACCACTGGGACCTCCCGCAGGCATTGGAGGATCGCTACGGCGGCTGGCGAGGGCGGGAAACCGCATTCGCCTTCGAGAAGTACGCGGAGATCGTGGGGGCGGCCCTCGGGGACCGGGTCGCCGTCTGGTCAACCCACAACGAGCCGTGGAACAACTCCTTCGCCGGGTACGGCAATGGCGTGTTCGCGCCTGGCGGTAAGAGCCATGCAGATGCGCTCAAGGCTGCGCACCACCTCAACCTTTCCCACGGACTCGCGGTGGCAGCACTGCGGCGCACCGTGACCAATGCCGAAGCACAGATTTCCGTGGTGCTCAACATCTTCCGCATCGAAGCCGAGACCCCCGAGGACGCCGAAGCCGCGCGTCGGTTCGACGCTGTGGCCAACCGCGTGTTCACAGGGCCCATGCTCCGCGGGAACTATCCGGCCGATCTGCTGCAAGACACCCGGGCTTTCACCGACTGGAGCTTCGTTCTGCCGGGCGACTTGGAGATCTGCCACCAGCCCATCGACCTGCTCGGCGTCAACTACTACGAGGTCATGCACGTACGTCTGAATCAGGACTTCGACCCCAGCGCCGAAAGCTCCGGCGGCACGCCCTTCCCGGGCTCGGAGCGCATCGAGTTCGTCCGCCGCGACGAGCTGGCGCGAACGGTGATGGACTGGGGGATCGAACCACGAGGCCTCGAGGATCATCTGGTCGCCCTTTCCAAGGAGTTCCCCGAACTGCCGATCATGGTGATGGAGAACGGCGCGGCCTTCGAGGACGTGGTCGACGACTCGGGTGGCCGGCGCGTGGTCGTCGACCGCGACCGAACACAGTTCCTCATCGATCACGTCACGGCGGCTCATCGTGCTCGCGAGAGGGGCGCCCGCGTTGTCGGGTACCTCGTGTGGTCGCTGCTCGACAACTTCGAATGGGTCATGGGATACGGCCCGCGGTTCGGCATCATCCGGGTCGACTACGACACCCACGAGCGCATTCCGAAACTGAGCGCGCACTGGTTCGCGGAATTGTGTGCCACGAAGGTCGTCCCGGCCCTCGCCGGCCGCTGAGCGACCACCCTCAATTTCCGCATTCTGCACACCCGCAGAGGCGGTCTCGGGCCGAGCCGCGTTCGTGGGCCGCCGGGAGACAGCGTACGGTCCACGTCGTCCGGATACCGCAGCGTGCCCTCGGACCATCCTTCAACAGGAAAGCGAGACACCATTCAATGAGAATGCACCGCATCGGCGCGGCGCTCGCAACTGTCACCATAGGGCTCTTGACCGTGGCCCTCCCCACCACCGGCGCCTCAGCTGATTCAGACGCGACCCTCCGCGAACTGGCAGCGAAGGAGGGAATCCTCATCGGCTCGGGGGCGACCAACCCCACCTATCTCGACGAACCGAAGTTCGGCGAGGTGCTGGCGGAACAGTTCAACAGCTTGTCTCCCGAGAACGAGCTGAAGTGGAAATTCGTCCAGCCCACGGAGGGCGACTTCGAGTTCGGGGGCCTCGACCGGCTCGTCGACTTCGTTGAAGACAACGACATGGTAGTCAAGGGACACGGGCTCATCTCCCAGTGCTGCAACCCGGAATACGTGACCGACGTCACCGACCCGGACGAGTTGCGCGCGGTCATGAAGACTCACTTCAACACGATCATGGACCGCTACGCCGGAAAGATGGACCGGTGGGACGTGATGACCGAGCCGTTCTCCACCTTCGGCGGCACCGGCCTCGCGCCGAACCACTTCTACGAGGTGCTCGGCGAGGACTACATCGCGGAAGCGTTCCGGATCGCGCACGCCGCTGACCCCGAGGCGAAGCTGTTCATCAACGAGGCGTTGGTGGAGTTCTACCCGGCGAAGCGCCAGGAGCTCTACGACCTAGTGGCCGGCATGGTCGCCGACGGTGTGCCCATCGACGGGGTGGGCTTCGAGATGCACGAGACACAGGCGGGTCCCGAGCCCGGAGTCATCACAGAGATGACGAAGTCCTACCAGAAGCTCGGACTCGAAGTCGCGATCACCGAACTCGACGTGCACACCTACGACGTGGATCAGCAGACGCAGATCTACGGGGACGTCATGGCCGAGGCGCTGGCGGCCGGAATCCGGGACATCAGCTTCTGGGGCTTCACCGACAAGCACGCCTACACGTGGCTGCCGGGCGCGAAGCCCCTCATGTTCGACGAGGAGTACAACCCCAAGCCCGCGTACTACGCCACGCGCGACGCTCTGCGGAACTTCGTCTCCGCTTCCTCGGCTGCTGGCGCCGGCACCCTGTCGAACACCAGCGGGTGGACCCACGGCCTCCATGACGGCAACTACAGCGTGAAGATGAACCTTTGGCACGGCACGCCAGGCAGCTTCTTCCGTCTTTACGAGAACGACAAGCTCGTCGCCGCGCGGGTGCCCACGACAGTCAGCGGCACCTCGCAGTCAGTCGTGACCGAATTCAAGGACAGGCCCAACGGCACCTACGCGTACCGGGCCGAACTGATCAACTCGAAGGGCACCACGTCCACGAACACCACGACTGTCACGGTCACGGATGCCGCCCCGGGCAAGCCCGTGGTCAGCCACGACAACTGGGACAAGGACGGCACCTTCACCGCCACCGCGAACCTGTGGTGGGGCACCAACGCCACCTCGTACACCTTCTACCTCGACGGGGCAGTCGTCGGTGAGGGCCAGCTGGCCGCCGATTCGCCGAACGCACAGTCGCCTCAGGTAGCTCTGTCCGGGGTTCCGAAGGGCAAGCACAGCCTGAAGGTCGTCCTTACCAACGCGAGGGGATCGACCGAATCGGATCCCGTGGACGTGACGGTCGCCTGACGTCAAGTAGTTTCTCGTCTACGGTCAAACGGGGGATAGACGCCCGGCGCGCTCACGACAGGGTGCGCCGGGCGTCTGCGTCGCGTGCTGTCCAACTCCTCCGCCGGGTGAGAGGACGAAGGGCCACCGGCAGGCTGGAGACACGGGCACCCAATGCGTTGACGGAGGGTTTGCACTCGCCCCGGCTGCGACTTGCGCACGAAGTGCTGCGTTGGTCGTTGCCCTCGCTATTGTGGATGGGTGGTGGTCCGGGCTGCGGGAGTACACCGCTGCGGGCCTCTTTCTGGAGTGGAAGTCGGTATGAACGAAGTGGGAGGTTGCCAAGAGGACTGCGGGACTGGGTGATATTGCCCTGGCGGGGGCGGAGTGACCCAGGGCGGGATCTGCGGAGTTGTTCCCGCCGTCCAGGGTTCCCGACCGAACGGACGAGGAGTCTCAACGGCCTTACGGACGGGGGCGGCGTACGGACTGACGGATCACCAGTTGCGTACTGAGGACGACATGGTCGTCGCCGCTGATGCGTTCGCTGTGCTCCAGGGCGAGCCGGACCGCTGTTCTGCCGAGATCCTCGTACGGCACCCGGACCGACGTGAGCGACGGGGTCAGGTCCGAGGCGAAGGGGACGTCGTCGAAGCCCACCAGGGAGATGTCCCGGGGGACGTTCAGGCCGGCGTCGCGGAGCGCGGCCAACGCACCGAGGGCCACCATGTCCGTCCCCGCGAGGACGCCCGTGAAATCGACCCCCGCCTTCAGCGCGTCCCTCGTGCGCTGGTAGCCGGAGACGCGGGTGTACGGACCGGGGACGTCCAGTTCTTCCGCGTACTCCACGCCGTGCGCGCGCAGGGCGTGGAGGTAGCCCTCCCTCCGTTGCGCCCCCGTACTGAGTTGTGGGTCGCCGCCCAGGAAGAGGACGCGCCGGTGGCCTTGGACGAACAGATGGTCTGCGGCCTGGAAGGCGCCTCCGCGGTTGTCGTAGTCCACGACGGTGACTGGGTGATGCCCGGGCAGGGGCGGGCGGCCGACCAGGACCAGACGTGACCCGGCGGCGTCCAGGGCGCGCGCGTACTCGGTCATGCGCTGGAAGTAGACCTCGTCCTGCACTGCCCCGCCGACGAGGACCACCGCGGCCGCGTGCTGCTCGCGCATCAACTGCACCAGGTCGTCCTCGCGGGCAGTGTCTCCGTGAGTGGCGCAGACCAGGCTCAGCCGGCCCCGCAGGGCCGCCTCCTGCTCGACCCCGGCGGCGACATGGGCCAGCGACGGCCCGGTGATGTCCCGCAGGACCAGCGCGACGGGACCGGCCACCCGCCCGGAGAGGGCTTTGGCGTGGACGTTCACCACATAGTGCAGCGACTCCACGGCAGCCATGATGCGCTCCCGGGTGGCGGCCGACACGGGATAGTTGCCGGCCAGAGCCCTGGAAACGGTTGCTACCGACACCCCCGCCCGTTCGGCGACATCGCGAATCGTGCTGGGGCGCTCTTCACCTGCCTGGTTCTTGCGCCGACGCCTGGAAGCCGGGGAGGCGGGCGTTGTGGGAGAACCGTTTCCATTCGCTGTCACACCTTGACGTTACTGCACTGCGCCTCCTCGCGGACAGCGGATGGGGGGGACCGGTTCACGAATTTCAGTAAACGATTACTGTTGTGCATGTCGACCGCATCGACGTCTACGCGCGAGCGGCCAGCGGCAGCCAGACCCGCATGGCGCCCGGCTCGCGGTTGGCCCAGGCGTAGTACGGCACCGCCGTCAGCTCGACGCTCTCGTGGGGTTCGCCGGAAGTCGCCGACGCGTACGGCAGGTAGGGCCAGTCGCCGGACGTATCGTCGGCGCGGAGCCGGTTCCCCGCGACGCTCACCGTTCGTACTCCGCCGAGCAGTTCGGGGCGGCTGCGCACGGTCAGTGGCGTGTCCGGCTGCACAGCGATCGCGTCCGGGTCCAGGCGCCCCGGCTGGTCGGTCTGCTCCAGGCAGTAGACCAGCGGACCGCGTTCGACGGCGGCGCAGCCCCGGACAGCGTCGACGCGCGAGGAAGGGACGGTGAGCCGGGCCGGCATCGCGAGGTCGAGGCGGACGGTGTCGCCGGGGGTGAACGCCCGGGTGATGCGCAGCCAGCCGGAGTCGGCCCCGTCTTCGACGGTGGTGCCGTTCACGGTCAGGGTGTGGTCGGCGCACCACGCCGGCAGGCGTAGGGAGAGCGTGCGCGGCAGGGCGGTGGGAGCCTCGTCGACGGTGACGGTCACCGTGCCCTCCCACGGATACTCCGTCGTCACCCGTACGGTGAGGCCGTCGCCGCCGTAGACGCCCGTGGCGTACTGGTGCAGTTGCAGACCGCTGTCGTCGGCTGTGGCCAGGTAGTGCGGGAGCCCGGCGAGCAGGCGCATGACGTTGGGCGGGCAGCACGCACAGCGGAACCAGGGGGTGCGGTGGGCGGTCTGGTCGCCGGGGCGCTCGTGCGAACGGGCCCGTCGATGAAGCGGGTTGACGTACAGCCAGGTGCGGCCGTCGAGACCGGCGCCGGCCAGGAAGCCGTTGAACAGGGTGCGCTCGACGAGGTCGGAGTAGCGGGCCTCGCCGGTGAGCAGGGCCATGCGCCAGGAGAAGTGGACGGAGGCGATGGCGGCGCAGGTCTCGGCGTAGGCGCGGTCGGCCGGCAGTTCGTGGGCGTCGCCGAAGGCCTCCCAGTCGTGCCGGGAGCCGACGGCGCCGGTGAGGTAGGTCTTGGTCGTGACCATGTCCCGCCACAGCCGCTCCAGCGCCGTGCGGAGTTCCGTGTCGCCGGTCTCCGCGGCCAGGTCGGCGGCTCCGGCGAGGAGGTAGAGCTGGCGTACGGCGTGGCCGGTGACCTCGTCCGCCGCGCGGATCGGCGTGTGGTCCTGCCAGTACTCGGGCCCCGGGTCGCGGTCGTGGCCCCGGTCGGCGCCGGAGGAGAGGGTGCCGTGGCCGCGGCGTTCCAGGAAGTAGCGGGCGAGGTCCAGGTACCGCTTCTCGTCGGTCGTCCGGTGGAGTTCGACGAGGGCGGTCTCCACCTCGGGATGGCCGCAGACGGTCTCCACCTGCTTGCCAGGGCCGAAGACGGAGTCGATGTGGTCGGCGAGCCGGCGGGCCACGGCGAGCAGCCGGTCGGAACCGGTGGCCCGGTGGTGCGCCACGGCGGCCTGGATCAGATGTCCCGCGCAGTACAGCTCGTGTCCCCAGCCCGGCTCGGTCCAGGGAGTGCCGCCGCCGAGCTGGTAGTACGTCTGGAGGTAGCCGTCCTCGCGCTGGGCGGCGGCGATCAGCTCGACGATGGCTTCGACCTCGGTGGCGAGTGTCTCGTCGGGAGTGTCCGCGAGCTGCCAGCAGGCGGCTTCCAGCCACTTGTAGACGTCGGAGTCCTGGAACTGGAAGTCGCCGGAGAAGCCGGTGCCGGACGGGGTGTCCGCGCCGTCGGTGCGCAGGGCCGCGGCGGCACGGAAGTTGGCCAGGTTGCCGGCCTGCTCCAGCCGCCCCGGGCCCTCGGCGAGGGAGATCCGGGCGTTGACCCGGCGACGTTCGGCCCAGAAGCCGCCCTCGATGCGGGCCGCGGAGGCGGGACGCAGGGGTGAGACGGCACGTGGGGAGGGGAGAACCGGTCCGGCCTGGGTGGTGTTCAAGGGTGTCTCCGAGGGAAGAGGGACGGGCTGGGGTGGGGTGGGGTGGGGTGCGACGGGATCGGCGTTGCGGGAGCCCGGCGGGCCGTCCTCGGCCGTCGGGTGGGCGTCGAAGTCCTCAGGCGCTGATCGCCAGTTCGGCCCGGTGGACCGGGTGGGCAGGCGGCAGCCCCGTCGTCAGGCGTTCCAGTTCCGTCACCACCGTGCCGCCGAGGCGGGCCAGTTCGTTGCCGAGGGAGCCGGCGATGTGCGGCGTGAGGAACACGTTCGGAAGGCGGTAGAGCGGGGAGTCCGCGGGCAGCGGCTCGGGGTCGGTGACGTCCAGGATCGCGCTGAGCCGGCCGTTCACCAGTTCCTCGGTGAGCGCGGTGTGGTCGACGAGGGCGCCCCGTGAGGTGTTGATGAGGACGCCGCCGTCGGGGATGAGCGCCAGCCGCTCGCGGTTGAGCATGTGATGGGTCTGCGGGGTGTCGGGGGCGTGCACGCTGACGATGTCACTGGTGCGCAGCAACTCGTCGAGGCCCAGCGGGACCGCGCCCAGCTCCGCGGCCTCGGCGGCGTCGACGTAGGGGTCGTGGAGGCTCACCGACAGCTCGAAGGGCCGCAGCAGTTCCAGGACCCGGCGGCCCACCCGGGAGGCGCCGATCAGACCGACCCGGCGGCCGAGGTTGCCGACCGTCGCGTACTCCGTCGCAGCGGGGTAGACGTGCTCGGCCCGGAAGCGTTCGCGCAGCCCGAAGGCGTCCTTGCCGGCCAGCAGGATCGCGGCGAGCGTGTACTCGGCCACGGGCAGGGCGTTGGCCCGCACCGCGCTGGAGAGGGTGAGACCGCGCTCCCAGAACGGCTCACCCACGAGGTGGCGGACGCTGCCGCCGGCGTGCAGGACGGCGCGCAGTCGCGGCGCCGCCGCCAGTACCTCCGCGCCGAGGTGCGGGCAGCCCCAGCCGGTGACCAGCACCTCGGCGCGGCCCAGGGCCTCGGCCACGGCGGGGTCGGAGAAGTCCTGGGCGACGAGCGTGGGGTCGACCCGCGCCAGTTGCTGAAGGCGGGTCAGCAGCGGAGGCGGGAAGAGTTCGGGCAGATGTACTGGATTCATGGCGAAGAGGGCAGGCGGCGGCACTGACGTATGCATGGTGCTCCTGGGGAAGGGTGCCGGGATCGGCTGGCGACAAGCCTGAGCGTCACAGTAAACGTATTCCACGCTAGAAGCCTCAGAGGGCCCGGGTCAATGGCCCCCTCTGCGACACGGGTACGTCGCAGAGAGTCCGCCTTCCTGCTCCGAGGTGACGCGAACCCTCATGGTCAGGCACCTCGCCAGGTAACGTCCTTGAAAGTCGAGCGAAACAATCCTGCGCCTCCTCTTGTGGATCTGGTTCCTGCGGTCGTACCGTCCAGGACAACAAACGGTTACTGCCTCGCCGCGCGGTACCCGTTTCTCTTCCCTCGCGTCGCCCCGACCGCGCCGTTCCCCCACGTGCAGGCGCCGTCCCATTCCTTTCGTGGAGGACCGATGTCCAAGTCCGGTATGCGCCCCAGGGTCCTTGTCCCGGTGGCCGCCGCCGCTTCTCTCTCGCTGCTGCTGACCGCCTGCTCTGACGACTCCGGCACCGACGCCTCGGCGGCCACGAAGGGCAACGTCACGCTGGAGTTCTGGAGCTGGACGGACGGCATCGAGGCGCAGGCCGAGGTGTGGAACAAGAAGCACCCCGAGACGCAGATCAAGTTCGTCAACGCTGCGGGTGACACCGCTTACCAGAAGCTGCGGGCCGCGGTGAACGCGGGCACCGCGCCCTGTCTGTCCAAGATGGACGGGATGAACCTGGCGAGCTTCGCCGCCGACGGACTGCTGACCGACATCAGCGAGGTCGCGGCCAAGCACAAGGACGCGTACACGGTCGCCGCGTGGAACGCGGTCAGCCCCGGAGGCACCACCTTCGGCATTCCGATGGGGTCGGCGCCGCTGTTCACCGCCTACCGCGCGGACCTGTTCCAGAAGTACGGGATCGAGGCCCCGAAGACCTGGGACGACCTGATCGCCGCGGGCAAGAAGGTCCAGGAGAAGGACAAGGACGTCAAGATCTACAACATGGCGGGGGAGGACCCGAGCTCGCTCGTCGACCTGTCCTGGGAGGCCGGCGCCCAGTGGTACAAGGTGGACGGCGACCACTGGGTCATCGACTTCGCCTCTCCCGAGGCGCTCAAGGCCGGTGACATCGTCCAGCAGCTCGTCGACAACGACCTCGCCTCCAACGCGTCGTACGCCGACCCGGGTGTCTTCAAGACCTGGGACCTCGGCAAGACCATCGCGATGACCAGCTCGACCTGGCAGCTGCCGATCTACGACACCAACTTCCCCAAGTCCAAGGGCAAGTGGCAGCTCGCCGACTCGCCGGCCTTCGACACCGCCAAGCCGCAGACCTCCAGCAACTTCGACACCACCGGCGTCCTCAAGGGCTGTAAGTACCCCGACCGCGCCGCCGAGTTCGCCGCCTGGCTGAGCAGCAGCAAGGAGTCACTGACGGCGCTCACCGACCCGGACTCCAAGTCGGGCCTGTTCCCCGCCGTCAAGGACGTCTCGCCGTACGTCGACAAGATCATCCCGACCGGGATGTTCAACGGGAAGTCGGACAGCGCGCAGGTGATTACCACGGCGGCCTCGCGGGTCGGCGAGCAGTGGCAGTACGGGCCGAACTACGCGGCGATGTACTCCGAGATGCAGAAGCAGTGGGGCAAGGTCATGAAGAAGCAGCTGACGGTCAAGGACATGCTGACCTCGCTGCAGAAGTGGACCGTGGACGACCTCAACCGCAAGGGCATCAAGGCCGTCGCCGGCAGCTGACCTCCCCTGTAGGCCCCGCCTCTGTAGGACCCACCTCTGGAGACACCCGTGTCCACCCTGACGCGACCCCCCAAGGTCGCCACCGACTCCCCGGCCCGGCGGCCCTCCCCCCGCCGGGCCGGGAGCCGGGGAGCCCACAAGGGACTGCTGTTCGCACTGCCCTTCCTGCTCGGCTTCCTGGCCACGTACGTCGTGCCGATCGGCTATGCCTTCAGCCAGAGCCTGAGGGAGAAGAAGAGCAGCGGGCTGGGCTTCGGCCCGACCCGGGTCGTCTTCACCGGCTTCTCCAACTTCGCCTCCATCCTCGGCGACGGCGCCTTCTGGTCGAGCATGCTGCGCACGCTGCTGTTCGGAGCGGCTCAGATCACGGTGATGCTGGGCCTGTCGCTGCTGCTCGCCCTGCTCCTGGACGGGGTGGCCGCCCGTGCGGTGCGGTTCTTCCGCGCGGCGCTGCTCATCCCGTACGTGGTGCCCGCCGTGGTGTCCACCGTGATCTGGCTGTTCCTCTACAGCCCGACGGGCTCTCCGCTGCTCGACCTCGCGCACGGCGCCGGCACGGACATCACCTTCTTCGGCGGCCTCAACACCTACCTCTCCCTGGGCAATCTGCTGACCTGGCAGGGGATCGGCTTCAACATGATCCTGATCTCCGCCTCGCTACAGGCGCTGCCCCGCGAGCTGTACGAGGCGGCCCGGCTGGACGGGGCCAGAGAGTGGCGGATCGCCTGGTCGGTCAAGATTCCCAACATCACCGGCATCCTGGTGCTGACCGGCATGTTCTCCCTCATCGGGAGGCTGCAGCTGTTCGCCGAACCACTGCTGCTGCGGCAGATCGCGCCGGAGTCGATCAACACCGACTTCACTCCGATGATGGAGATCTACGACAAGGCGTTCAAGACCGGTGACTACCAGTACGCCGCCGCCGAGTCGCTGGTCCTGGCCGTGGTCACCGGCATCCTCGCCTTCGTCTTCTACCGGGCCACGAACAGGAAGATGTCATGAGCGCTGTCGTATCCGGGGGCGGCGTGCGCCCCACCCGCCGCGCGGTGGCGCTCACCACCGGCCTGCTGGTCCTCTTCCTGATCTACTCACTCGCCCCGACGTGGTTCCTGATCGTCTCCGCGACCAAGAACCAGACGGACCTGTACTCCACCTTCGGACTGTGGTTCTCCTCCAACCACCTGGCGGACAACGTCCAGGAGATCTGGACCTACCACGACGGGGTGTTCAACCGCTGGATCGGCAACTCGATCCTCTACTCCACACTCGGCGCGGCCGGCTCCACCCTGGTCTCGCTCGCCGCCGGGTACGGGCTGTCGAAGTTCGACTTCCGGGGCCGGGGCGCGTTCTTCGCGGTCATCGTCGGTGCCTCGCTGCTGCCGAGCACCCTGCTGGCCTTCCCGCTGTACCTCGTCTTCGCCCAGATCGGCCTGACCAACACCATCTGGTCGGTACTCATCCCGTACTTCATCAATCCGTTCGGGGTCTACCTGGGCAAGGTGTACGCGGACAGCTCCGTCCCCACCGAACTGATGGAAGCGGCCCGTCTCGACGGCGCCGGGGAGCTGCGGATCTTCTGGTCGGTCGCGCTGCGGCTGATGCGGACCGGCGGCATCACCATCTTCATGCTCGAATTCATCAACATCTGGAACAACTTCTTCCTGCCCCTGTTCATGCTCACCGGTGAGCGCACGTTCCCTGTGAGCCTCGGGCTGTACTCCTGGCTCCAGCAGGCGCAGACCGCCCGCGACATGAACACCCTCGTCCTCACCGGGTCCCTGTTGTCCATCGTTCCGCTCGCGGTCTTCATGTTCGCGCTCCAGAAGTACTGGCGCAGCGGAATCCTCATGGGCAGCCTCAAGTAAAGGATCAGCCGTGCCCAACGCACCCAGAAGACGTGATGTCCTCAAGTACGCCGGCACCACCGGCGTCGCCGCGGCCGGCCTCGGCCTGCTGAACTCCCCGTCCGCCGCCGCGGCCCCGGCCGCGGACGCCGCCTTCGAGCCGGCCGTCTGCAAGCCCCTGGACATCGTCGTCTTCGGCAACGAGAGCTCCGAGTCGGCGCACGGTCTCACTGCCACGCTCTCCGACACGGTAACCGGAGGCCTCGGCCAGAAGGCCCGTGTCCTCAACCCCACCGAGCCGGCCACGTACTGGGGCGGCACGCTCGAGTTCGACGTAGTCGTCAGCCCGACCGACACCACCTACGTCACCGTTCGCCTGTGGGGCGACGACTACGACACCACCTCGCAGCAGGCGGGCTCCGGCACGAACATGTGGCGGCTGCAGCTGTTCTGCGACGGCAAGCAGGTCGGCTACCAGGACGAGGGAGCCGTCGACAGCCTCGACATCCTGGACACCGCGCCGCGCACCCCGGGCCGGTTCTTCTTCCACACCCTGCCGCTTCCGGAGCGGCTCACCCGGGGCAGGAAGAAGGTGAAGCTGGAGATCCGCTCGATGGGCCGCATCTGGTCCTACGGCCAGAACGTCGACCAGCTGTACTACAAGATGACCACGCCGTCGCGGGGCATCTACCGCCTCTACACCCACACCGAGCCGTACTTCGTCCCGCCCAAGGGTGAGGTGCAGGGCTCCGCGCCGGTGCCGAAGGCCCGTACCGTCGAGGGCCCCGAGATCCTGGAGGCGGTGCGTCAACGGGTCGCCAAGGACCAGAAGCACTACCTGACCGGCGCCAACCCCGCCGGCATGGACGCCTTCGCCTTCCAGTCGCTCGCCGAGGGCTACCTCTGGTCCGGCAGCCCCGCGTACCACAACCCGGCGGCGCTGGACCGCGTCCTGCGCGCGCTCGACGGCCGGTACATGGCGTGGAGGAACGACGCGACCGTGATGTCCGGCTCCGACCAGCAGTGGCAGGGCTTCGGCCGGGTCGGGCTGGTGCTGGCGCTGCTCTGGGAGCACCTGGGCGACCGCCTGGACGAGAAGGTGACCGGTTCGCCGTACGAGATCTCCAACCCCGGTTTCGAAGAGGGCGGCGACACTCCCATGGGCTGGGAGGTGCCGGGCTGGGGGAAGACCGCCGATGCCTCCTGGTCCCGGGACACCTCCGTCAACCGGTCGGGCTCCGCGTCGCTCAAGGTGACGGCGAGCGCGGGGAACGGCTTCATCACCGTGTACAACTCGCCCAAGACCCGCGTGGGCAAGGGGAAGTACACCTACGGCGCCTGGATCCGGACCGACGGCGTCACCGGGACGGGTGCCCACATCGACCCGCTGTTCTTCGACGCGAGCGGCAAGCTCGTCGGCGGCGACCACCGGCAGTACGCCACCACCGGCACCCACGGCTGGGAGTACGTCTCCATAGACCTGGACACCCCGGACGGCGCCACCCAGATGGAGATGCATCTGCGCCTGTCCGGCCCCGGCACGGCCTGGTTCGACTCCGTCGACCTGGTGGGGCCCACCGAGCTGCGCAACCCCGGCTTCGAGCAGGGCGCCGGCACTCCCTCCGGCTGGGAGGTGCCGGGCTGGGGGAAGACCGCCGATGCCTCCTGGTCCCGGGACACCTCCGTCAACCGGTCCGGATCCGCGTCGCTGAAGCTGGCGGCCACCGCGGCAAACGGTTTCGTCACGGCGTACAACACGGCGAAGCTCCAGGTCGGCAAGGGGAAGTACACCTACAGCGCCTGGATCAGGACCGACGGGGTCACCGCCGCCGGTGCCCACATCGACCCGCTGTTCTTCGACGCGAGCGGCAAGCTCGTCGGCGGCGACCACCGCCAGTTCGCCGCCGCCGGCACCCATGACTGGGAGCAGATCTCCGTCGACCTGGAGACGCCCGCCGGCGCCACCCAGGTGGAGTTCCATCTCCGGCTGAGCGGCCCGGGCACCGCCTGGTTCGACGACCTGACCGTCACCCCGCCCGCGGACACCGGCACCCCCGAGCAGCCGTTGCGGTGCGCCGCGTACGTCGACATGCTGAAGTCGAGCCGGGACTACTGGCGTCAGCACTTCCCGCACTACACCAACCAGTCGCAGATCTGCGCCATCGGCATCTACCAGGCCAACCGCGGCCTCGGCCTGCTCGCCCCCGACCTCGCCCTGCCGGAGGAGAAGGCCCGCGACTACATGTACCAGTCGCTCGGCATGAAGCCCTACCTCGGCAAGGAGGACAAGGACGGCAACCCCACCAAGCCGCTCGGCGAGAGCTACCACCAGGTCAGCCGGGCCGGTCTGACCCGCGAACTGGGGTACGTGGGCAGCTACGGCGAGGTCCACGACTGGCTGGTCATGATGTACGAGTCGGTCACGCGCGGATACCGGGGCAAGGAGGCGCCGGAGCTGCGCGAGCAGATGGTGAAGATCATCAAGGCCCGGGGGCGGTTCCGGGTGGTTGACGTCGACGAGACGGGCGCCCGTGTCTCCCGCATCGAGACCGTCGTCGGCTGGCGTAACGAGGTCTACCCCGGTGAGGTCGCCTACGCCTCCCGCACGGCCTGGGACTCGCACCCGCTGATGTCGGCGGTGGTGTTCAAGGACCCGGACATCGTCGGCTGGACCCAGGAGATGGTCGACGACGGGCAGTTCTACCGGCAGCTCGATCTGCTCGTCCACCACACGTGGACCCGCGTCGGCCTCGCCGCGCTGCGCCTGGTCTCCCGTGACTGGGACGCCTTCCAGGCCCTCCCGGCCCGCCCGGGGCGCATCCCCACCGCCTGGGACCGGCCCGACTTCGTCTTCACCGACGAGGAGAACGGCGTCCTGGCTGTGAAGAACGGCACGGAACTCCTCTTCGCCTCCCTGTACTGGCGCGCCCGGCAGGGCGTCAACGACTACGCCCGCATCCACCACCTCACCCCCACCGACCAGCGCTCCGCGACGATCCGCCAGCGTTCGGCGGGCGCCACCGACGACACGTACACGGTCAACGACTGGATCCTGTGGGACTACGCGATCAACGACCCCGGGGCCGGGCACATCCCGCCTGGCGGCTTCCCTCCGCCCGGCGACACCCTGCACCAGTCGCTGGCCGGTGACGTCCTCCACCTGGCCCCGGTCCCCGCGGACGTCCCGGACCCGGCGCTCGGTGTCCACTTCGAGGGCGTGGAGACCATGCTCGTCGGACGCGCGCCGTTCTATCTGTGCGAATACGGCGACTACCTGATCGCCATGAACACCAGCACCGACCGTACGTACACCCTGCCCGCCCGCCAGGACTTCGGCCCCGCCCGCGACCTCGCCACCGGCGAGAACATCGGCGCCGGACAGCGTCCCAAGGTCGGCCCGCGCAGCACGCTCGTCCTGTACCGGGGCCGGCGCGCGGCCGGCTGACCGCCCGGGGGAGCCGGGCCGATGCCCGGTTCCCCCGCATCTGCCACCCCCTAACACTCAACGTCGAGTGAAAGAGGAAGACGCATGTCCGAGTCACAGCCCATCACGCCCGCGTCCCCGAGCCGCCGCCGTTTCCTGCAGATCACCGCCGTCGGCACCACGGCGGCCGCCACCGGGATCGCCGCGATCCCGACCGCGGACGCACTGACCTCCTTCATCCACCCCGGGGTGTTGCACAAGCTCTCCGACATCCAGCGGATGAAGACCCGGATCGCGGCCGGAACCGAGCCCTGGCTCAGCGGCTGGCACGTGTTCAGGTCGAACGCGTACTCGCAGTCGAACTACGCCATGATGGGCCCGCTCACGACCATCGACCGCGGCACCACCGAGATCGGCAACTGGGAGTTCTGGAACGACTGCAACGCGGCCTACCAGAACGCCCTGATGTGGAACCTGACGGGCACCACCGCCCACGCCACCAAGGCGCTGCAGATCATCAAGGCATGGTCCTCCACCCTCACCTCGATCACCGGCAAGGACGCCCAGCTCGCGGCCTCCATCTACGGTTTCAAACTCGCGGCGGCAGCCGAGCTGATGCGGTACACCGCCCCCTCGGGCAGCTGGTCCGGGGCCGAGATCACCCAGACCGAGAACCTCTTCAGAAACGTCTTCGTGCCCCTGGTGAGGACGTTCGGCGACGCGGGCTGGGGCACCAACTGCATCAAGGCGATGATGGCGTTCGGAGTGTTCTGCAACGACACCTCCCTCTACAACGCCGCCGTCGACGCCTTCCACCTGCACGACTGCTGCAAGATCAGCCGGGTGATCAGGGACTCCGGTCAGTGCGTGGACAGCGGCCGCGACCAGGCCCACACCCAACTCATCCTGGGCAGCATGGCCGAGGCCTGCGAGATCGCCTGGGTCCAGGGCCAGGACCTGTACTCCGCCTCCTCCAACCGGCTGCTGGCCGGCTTCGAGTACACGGCGAAGTACAACACCGGCAACGACGTGCCGTACACCGTCTGGGGCTCCTGCCGGCTCACGTTCAACTCCCTCTCCACCATCGAGCGCGGCAATCTGCGCCCGATCTACGAGATGGCCTTCAACCACTACGTCAAACGCCGCGGCCTGCCCGCCCCCTGGACGTACGCGGCCATCGGGAACATCAGCCCGGAGGGCGCGGCGTTCCAGTGTGACCACGTGGGCTTCGGCACCCTGCTGTTCACCCTCTGAGCGGAGCTTTCGTGATCCACAACCCCGTGCTGCGCGGCTTCGAACCCGACCCCGTGATCCTCCGCGTCGGCGCCGACTTCTACCTCGCCACCTCGACCTTCGAGTGGTATCCGGGCGTCCGGATCCACCACTCCAGGGACCTGGTCGACTGGCGGTCGCTGGGCGGGGTTCTGGACAGCACGCGCCTGCTCGACCTCACCGGCGTCCCCGACTCCGGCGGCATCTGGGCGCCCGGACTGTCGTACGCGGACGGCCTGTTCCACCTCGTCTTCACCGTCGTCGACACCTACGCGGAGGGCTGGAAGGACCTCCCCAACTACGTCACCACGGCCGCCTCGATCGAAGGGCCGTGGTCCGACCCGGTGCCGCTGCACGGCCGGGGCTTCGACGTGTCCCTGTTCCACGACGACGACGGCCGCAGCTGGCTGCTGAACATGCGGTTCGACTGGCGTCCGGACCGCGAGGGGTTCGCGGGGATCGAGATCCAGGAGTACGACCGCAAGACCCAGGCTCTGCTCGGCGAACCCCGCACCATCACCACCGGAACATCCGTCGGTGTCGCCGAGGGCCCGCATCTCTACCGGCGCGACGGCTGGTACTACCTGGTGCACGCGGAGGGCGGCACCGGATACGAACACGGCGCGGCCGTGGCCCGCTCCCGCGACCTGCTCGGCCCGTACGAAGCCGATCCGGCCGGCCCCCTGCTCACGTCCCGGCACGACCCGGCCCTGGAGCTGCAGAAGGCCGGGCACTGCTCCCTCGTCGAGACGGCGACGGGACAGTGGTACGCCGCGCACATCGCCGCCCGCCCCCACACGGAGCGGGGCCGGTGCGTGCTCGGCCGGGAGACCGCGCTGCAACCGGTGACCTGGACCGACGACGGCTGGCCCCGCATCCCCGGCGCCGTACCCGCCGTCGCGGTACCGGCACCCGCGCTGTCACCGGCGCCCGTCGCCGAACCACCGGCGAACGACTGCTTCGACGCTCCCGTCCTCGGCCCCGACTGGTCCACGCTGCGCCGCCCGGCCGGCGACGACTGGATCGAGCCGGCACCGGGGCGGCTGCGCATCCGGGGCGGTCAGTCGCCGGTGGGCCGCCGCACCCCCAGTCTGCTGGCCCGGCGGGTGACCGCCCCGCGCTGCTCCTTCGAGACCAGCCTGATCTTCTCGCCCCGCACCCCCGACCACCTGGCGGGTCTGACGGCCTACTACAACACCCGCAACTGGCACTACCTGTACGTCACCGCCGAGGACGACGGCTCCCCGGCCCTGCGGGCACTGAGCTGCGAGGCCGGCCGTCTCGTCGCACACGAGCCGACCGTACCGCTCGAGCCCGGACGCCCGGTCGTCCTGCACGCCGAACTCGACGTTCCGGCCCTGCACTTCACGTACGACACAGGTGGGGGAGTCCAGGCGCTCCCGATCGAGCTCGACGCCACCGTCCTGTCCGACGAGCACGCCGACGAGTTCCACGACGGCCAGTTGCGCGTTCTCGGCTTCACCGGCGCCATGTGGGGACTGTGGGTGCAGGACCTCGACGGCGCCGGTGTCCACGCGGACTTCGCCTATGCCACGTACCGGACCTCTGAGGACGGTCGCGCATGACGATCATCGACCTGAAGGGCGTCCACCTCTTCTGCACCACATTCGGGCCCGACCGGGCGGCCCCGCTGCTGCTGGTGCACGGCTGGGGCGGGGACGGCCGGGAGTGGTCCGCGCACGCCGAGGCGCTGGCCGGCCGGTTCCGTGTGATCGTCCCCGACCTGCGCGGGCACGGCCGGTCGGACGTCCCCGACGAGGGCAACACGCCGACGGAGATGGCCGACGACCTCGCCGCGCTGCTCCGGTACCTGGGCACCGGGCCGGCGATCGCCGTGGGCCACTCCATGGGCGGCCAGGTCGTCAACCTGCTCGCGGTACGGCATCCGGAGCTGGTCCGCTCGGTCGTCGCCCTCGATCCGGCTCACGGCGCGCACGGGGCGGAAGTGGAGGGGATTCCGGCCCGGCTCGCGGAGTACCGGGAGCGCGGGGCGCGCGCCGCGGCCGAGTTCATCGCCGGCGCCTTCCCGGCAGGCGCTCCGGCCGGGCTGCGTACGGCACATGTCCGCACCATGCTCGGCACCCCGGACCACGTCATCGCCCAGGCGTACGCCGGCATGTACACCGACTCCGGCGCGGTCGGCGTCCGCCCGCACAGCGAGGCGTATCTGCGCCGGCGCAGCCAGCCCGCGCTCACCGTGTGGACCTCGGCGCAAGCGGCCACTTGGGAGCGCGGCACCCTGCATGTCCCCGGCTCCCGCGTCGAACACTGGCCTGACACCGGGCACTACCTGCACGAGGAACATGTCGGACGCACAGTGCGCCTGTTGGAGGACTGGGCGACGGCTGGACAAGGGACCCGGTAGGAGGTGCCTGCGCCCGTTCACCGGCTCCAGCAACTGGACGCAGCACCTGCTCGCCCCGGCGGTCAGACCTCAGTCCGGTGCCGGGGGGCGGGTGGACCGCGGGAGTTGGCGGCGCCCTTCGCGATGCCCGGCCCTGCCGGGGCCCGCTCGTCGCATGGTGGGGAGGAGTGCTATGACCTCCCAGCCGTGGTCCTTGCGTGGGCCGGTGTGCAGTGTGCCGCCGAGTGCGGTGACACGTTCGGTGAGGCCGACGATGCCGAAGCCTCCGCCGCGGGCGGCGTATGGCATCGGGGCGCCTGCGCGGCCGTTGTCGCGCACCGTCACGCGCAAGGTGTCGTCGGCGTGAGCGAGGGCGACGGTGACTTCGGTGGCGTCGGCGGCGTGGCGCCGTACGTTCGTGAGGGCTTCCTGGACGACGCGGTAGGCGGCGGCCTGCACTTCGTGGGGCAGGTTCCGGGGCACTGAGGCGTCGCGGTGCAGTTCGGCCTTCGGACCGGTCGGACCGCCGAACCCGTCGACCAGTTCCGCGAGGGCGCTCAGGTCGCCCACCGGGCGGCCCCCGCTTGGCTCGAGCGGGGCCGTTTGCTCCGGGCCCTCGCGCAGGATGCCGACGGTCAAGCGCATGGAGTCGAGCGCCTGGGTCGCGGCGTGCTCGATTCCCGCCAGGACCGGGTCCAGACGGTCGGGTTCGGTGGTGGCCATCATGCGGGCCATCTGTGTCTGGACCAGGATGCCGGTGACGTGGTGGGCGACGAAGTCGTGCAGGTCGGCCGCCATGGCGAGGCGTTCCAAGCGGCGGGTCTCGGCGACCGCGACGCCGCGTCTGTGGTCCAGGGAGCGCAGGTAGCCGCCGATGCCGGCGACGACGCCGGCCAGCAGCGCTACAACCAGCGCGATACCCAGGATCAGGAGGTCGTCCTGGGTGCCGGTCGCGTAGAAGCGCAGCGGCGCCGCGATGGCTGCCCCGCCGGTGAGTACGGCACACAGCCACGCCCATCGTGGTGGGCAGGTACGGACGGCGATCATCAGCAGGCAGAGCAGGACCGCCACCTCACCTGGGCCGAACATGCGTATCGGCTCGGTCGTCCTGGCGACGGCGGTCAAGGCCAGGGAAACACCCGCTGGTACGGCGGCGCGTAGTCGGGGGGTGAGCCACGCGGGCCGAGAGGCGGAGGGCCAGAGAATTGCTGCGAGGCCGAGCGACAGGAGCACGAGCACCGGCCAGAACGTCTTGTCGTTGACGACGGCGATGAGCACGTCCGTGGCGGACAGCAGGACCAGCGTGGTGATACCCACCGCACGCAGGCAGCCCTGCCGACGGGACCGCGTCGTGGTGGGGTAGGCAGTCGCAGGCAGGAGATTCACATCGTTCACTGTAGGGAGAAGCGGTCAGCCGCGCCTCGGCCGATCGGCCGAGGCGGACGCCAGGCGCGGGAACCGCTTCGCCGGCGGTTCCCGCGCCTGGTCATGGCTCGGTGGGACGGTCAGTTGATCCGGACGATCTTCCAGAGCTGGTCGTCGAGGCTGGCGCTGCCCCACTGGATGACGGCTGCCCCGTCGGCGGTGGAGGACTGGGCGACGCCGGCGACGAGGGTGCTGTTCACGTTCCGGAGTTTGTAGTAACCGCCACCCGCGTCGGTGAGGGTCCACTTCTGGGAGTCGGCGCTGGAGGCGGTGTTCTGGATGACGGCCGCGCCCGCGGCGCTGGAGGAGCCTTGGATGTCGAGGTTGAGGTTGCTCTTGGTGTTCTTGATGGTCCAGGCGCCGCTGCCGGCGGACTGGAAGGTGAAGAGCTGGCAGGCGCAGGCCGTGTTCTGCCACTGGTTGGCGGCGGTGCCGGCGGTGGTGGAGCCGTTCGGGATGTCGAGGTACTTGCCGCTGTTCTTGTTCACCAGGACGTACTGGCCGGTGCCCAGGGGCGGAAGGGCGGTCTGGGTGAGGTTCCAGCGCTGGCAGCCGCAGCTGGTGCTGCTCCACTGGACGGCGGCGGTGCCGACGGTGGTGGAGGCGCTGGGTATTTCGAGGAGCTTGCCACTGATGCGGTTGGTGATGCTGTACCCGCCGGCCGGGTGGGGTGCGATGGCCCACTCGTGGTCGAGGGTGCCGTTGTCATCCCACTGCGGGATGGTGGCGCCGTTGGCGGTGGACTGGTTCTGGACGCCGAGGACCTTGCCGCTGGCGACGTTGAAGATCTTGAAGTAGCCCGAGGACTGCTGCTCGAAGCGCCACTGCTGGTTGGTGGAGGTGGTGGGGTTCTGCTGGGTGGCGGTGGTGCCGTTGGTGGCGGAGCCGCCGACGATCGTGAGGTTCAGGGCGCTGTTCGCGTTGGTCATGGTGTAGGTGGCACCGTCGGAGATGCTGCCGCCGAAGTCGACCGTGCTGTACGTGACCGGGTTGCGGCGGTTGTCGCCGCCGAAGCCCGCGCTGAACACCATCAGACTGTGGCCGTCGGCCAGCGGAAGCAGACCGCGGCTGTAGCCGCCACCGACGTTGGAGGGCATCCGCGTCCAGGTGTCCGCGGCGCCGTTCTGCGTGTTGACGAACAGGTCGTCGCTGCTGTGGGCGGTGGTGACGAGGGTTCCGTTGGGGCCGCCGGTGGGCAGCCAGGTGATGTAGGGCGTTCCCTGAGGAACCAGGCCGTCGGTGGTGCGCAGCGGGATGCCGGTGACGGAGTCGAACGCCTCCGGGTCGGAGGAGATCTTGTAGTGGACGGCAAAGTTGCCCGCGGCGGAACCGCCGAACTCGTACGTCATGATGTATTTGCCGTTGGGCATCCTGGCGACGGTCGGCATGCCGGGGCGCTGGCTGTAGGTGGGCATCGCCACGTCGTCCACGACCGGGCCCCAGTTGCGGACGTCCGTGGAGACCTGGTGGACGATCTTCTGGCCGTGGTCGGTGTCGCGCTGGTCGGAGTAGTAGACGATGAGCTTGTCGCCGGAGATCAGGAAGAACGGTTCCCACACGGGGGTGTTGCCGTTCACGTCCGTGGCTTTACCGCCGGTGGCGATATTGGTGACGAAGGTCCAGCTCTGGCCGCGGTCGGTGCTGGCGTACAGGTCGATCTTGCTGCCGCTCCGGTCGTACGGCACCGAGTCACCGGCGGCGAGGATGGTGCCGGCGGGGAACCCGCCCATGGCCTTGGGGAGTTCGAACAGCTCGGGCTGCCAGCGCATGCCCCAGCCGTTCTGGGTGTCGGCGACCTCGGAGATCTTCGTCCAGGAAGCGCCGTTGTCCGTGCTGCGGTAGATCGGGAAGACGGGCATGTCCACGCGGTACTGCTCGAACGTGGCGAGCAGGGTGCCGTTGGCCGGGCCGTTGTGCTGCAGGCGCATGGCCCGCGGGTAGTAGCTTCCGGGGGAGAGGGCGTCGGAGGGCGGGGTGTAGAGCGTCTGGGCAGGGCGGGAGAGGGCGTCCGCCCTGCCCGCGCCGGGCAGGACCAGCGTCGCTGCCGCGACGGCCAGGGCCAGCAGCAGGAACAGGAGAGTGGCGGGGACGGAACGCGGGGCGGCGCCGGGTCTGGCGCCTGCTCGTATGGGGGACATATGCGGCTCCGATGGCGGGCGTGGTTCTTTCTACGGGCCCGCCGCCCCCCCGGATGATCAGGTGGGGCGGCGGGGGTTCAGGGGAGGGTCGGTCGGCGGCAGGGCCGGGCGACCTCGCGACAAAAGGGCATGGTCAGTGGCCGTGTGATGGGACGGCGGCGCGGTAGCCCTGGGGTGGGACGGCTGCGGGATCGATGGCCGTTGGGCGCGGGGTGCCGCGGTGCGTGCGGCGTGTTCCCCGCTTCGGCCGGTTGCTCGGGGCGGTGCTCAGGCGGTGTGCAAAGGGCTCTGGCCCTTGTGTGACGGCGGAGGCGCGGTCGAGCCGCGGACGACGAGTTCGACCGGTGGGTCGCTCGCCTGCGGCAGGTCGGTGTCGGGCTTCTCGATCGCGTGCACGAGAAGGCGGATGCCCTCTCGGGCCGCGGCCTCTAAGGGCTGGCGCACGGTGGTCAGGGGAGGGGAGACGTAGGCGAAGACCGGGTTGCCGTCGAAGCCGACGACACTGATGTCCTCGGGTACGTGGCGCCCGGCTTCCCGCAGGGCGTGGATGAGCCCGATGGCCATCTCGTCGCCCGCCGCGAAGACAGCGGTCACGGACCTGTCCGACGCCAGCGCCCGGCCCACGGCATGGCCGGAGGCAGCCGACCAGTCACCGTTGAGCAGTGGCGGCTCGTGCGCGCCCCGCGCCGCGAGCGCCGCCCGCCACCCTTCGATGCGGTCCTTGGCGGCGTACCAGCGCCGCGGACCGGCGAGATGATGAACGGTCGTGTGTCCCAGGTCCAGCAGATGCTCGGTGGCCGCCCGCGCCAGTTCGTGTGCGCCCACACCCATGGTCACGGTGCGGGTGGCGGTGAAAGCGGGCGGTGCCCCCAGGAAGAGGACGGGGACGCCGACGCGGACGCTGACGTCCCCTTCCACGATGGGTTCGGAGACGATGACGCCGTCCACCCCTTGCTCGAGCAGCGACTCCACGGCACCCGCGATACCCGTCGGGTCGCCGTCGGGCGTGTTGACCACGCGGAGCGCGTAGCCCGCGTCGCGCACGGCCCGCTCGATGTGCACGAGTAGTGAAGCGGTCCCGTACCCGGCGGTGCCCAGGGCGACCACACCGATCGAGCCGGTACGCCCGGAGACCAGTGTTCTGGCCGCCTGGTTCAGCCGGTAGCCGAGTTCCTCGGCGGCTGCGAGGACCTTTGTGCGGGCCTCCTCGGACACATACGGCTCGTTGTTGAGGACCCGGGACACCGTCTTGCGTGACACCCCGGCCATGCGGGCCACGTCCGCGCTGCGCGGCACAGCGGAGCCCTCGCTCCGTCCCACCACTGCTGCCATGAAGTCTCCCGACGGCCGTACGTCTGCATCGAAGGAGGTCAACTGTATGACCACGCGGTCTGACCGCGTGGTCATGTCTACGTAGCCGACAGCTGTACGTCAAGGGTCCCCGCAGTGTCGATTCCGGTGGGCGGCGGCGGATCCGATGGCGGGCGGCTGGTCGGCAACGGGTTGGGCAGCCGCCTGGAGGGGGTCACCTCTGTCGGGTATACATCCTGGTCAAACTGCAGAAGTTCACTCGCAAGCCCCGCTCATGGAAAGAGGTCGTCGTTCCCGTCCGACGGTAGGCCGGCCGTCCTGCCGGCATGTACGGTCAGCCCTGAGGCCAAGTCGACGGGGCTTGACAGCGACTCCCTGGAGCGTTCAGTCTTCCTCGCAACCGCCGGTCGGATTTGTTCGATCGTGTTGAGTCTTGGTCGCGTGGACGACCGCTTCCCCGTCACACCCCGCCGGGCCGACGTGCCGCCTGGGCACGGCCGCCCTGTCAGGAGCCGAAATGCACTCTTCCTCCCTCGGTCGGCCCACACCTGCCGCCAGCCGCCGCACCGTCCTGCGCGGTATTGGTGGCGCAGCCGTCCTCGGCGCCGGCATACCGCTGCTCAGCGCCTGCGGCGGCAGCGGCACGGCATCCGACCCGAAGACCGTCACCCTCGGGTCGAACGCGTCGGACGCGGTGCCGAAGAAGGCGTTCGCCGAGATCTACGCGGCGTTCACGAAGCAGTCCGGGATCACGGTCGACGTGAACACCAAGGACCACAACACGTTCCAGGAGCAGATCAACTCCTACCTCCAGGGCACCCCGGACGACGTGTTCAACTGGTTCGCCGGCTACCGCATGCAGTTCTTCGCCGCCAAGGGCCTCGCCAGCCCGATCGACGACGTGTGGCAGAAGATCGGCGGCAACTTCCCCGAGGCGATGAAGGCGCTCAGCAAGGGCGCGGACGGCAAGTACTACTTCGTGCCGATCTCCACGTCCCTCTGGGGCGTCTTCTACCGCAAGAGCGTCTTCAAGAAGTACGGCTACGAGGTCCCCACCACCTGGGACCAACTCGTCGCCCTGTGCAAGCAGATGAAGAAGGACGGCCTGGTCCCGTTCGCCTTCGGCGACAAGGACGCCTGGCCCGCGCTCGGCACCTTCGACCAGATCAACTTCCGTACCAACGGCTACGACTTCCACGTCGAGCTGATGGCCGGCAAGGCGTCCTGGACCGACGCCAAGGTCCGCACCGCCTTCGACCACTGGGCCGAGATCCTGCCCTACCACCAGGAGGGCGCGGTCGGCCGCACCTGGCAGGACGCGGCCCAGACGCTGATCTCGAAGAAGGCGGGCATGTACCTGTTCGGCAGCTTCGTGGCACAGCAGTTCACGAACAAAGCCGACCTGGACGACCTCGACTTCTTCCCCTTCCCGGAGATCAACTCCGCGCACGGGCAGGACACCGTCGAGGCGCCCACCGACGGCTTCATGCTCTCCAAGGCCCCGAAGAACAAGGCCGGCGCGCTCAAGCTCCTGGAGTTCCTGGGCACCCCGGAAGCCGAGGAGATCTACCTGAAGTCCGACCCGAGCCTGGTCGCGGCGTCCAACAAGGCCGACACCTCCTCGTACACCGCGCTGCAGAAGAAGGCGTACGAGACGATCGCCGGCGCCAAGCACCTCACCCAGTTCATGGACCGCGACAGCCGCCCGGACTTCACCTCCACGGTGATGCAGCCCGCCCTGCAGAAGTTCATCCGCGACCCCAAGGGCGTCGACAGCCTGCTGGCGTCGATCGAGCGCCAGAAGAAGACGATCTTCGCGTCCGCATGACCGTCACCACGAACACCGGTACCGGGACCGGCACCACCAGCACCCCGGGGACGGCCGCAGTGCCGCCCCCGGGCAACCCGAAAAATGTGACCAAGAATCAGACCAAGCGGCTGCGCGCCCCCTTGGGCCACCGACGGCTGCTCACCCGACGGGACCGCCTCACCCTCGGCCTGATGGCCGGGGTGCCGACGATCCTGCACGTCCTGCTCGTCTGGCTCACGGCGCTGGCCTCGATCGCGCTGGCCTTCACCACCTGGGACGGCATCGGCTTCGACTCCCTCAAGTGGGTCGGCCTGGACAACTTCAGGGAACTGCTCACCAACAACCCGCAGTTCTGGCCGGCGGTCGAGCACAACGTCGTCTGGTTCGTCGTGCTCATCCTGATCCCGACGCCGCTCGGCCTGTTCCTGGCCGTGCAGCTCGACAAGAAGATCCGGTTCAGCAAGGTGTACCAGACCGCGTTCTTCCTGCCCGTCGTGCTGTCGATGGCGGTCATCGGCTTCGTCTGGCAGCTCGTCTACAACCCCGACACCGGCCTGATCAACAGCATCATCGGCGCCAATGAGCCCGGCCACTACATCGACTGGATCGGCGACCCGGACCTCAACCTGTGGTCCGTCCTCATCGCCGCGTCGTGGCGCCACACCGGCTACATGATGATTCTCTACCTGGCCGGCCTGAAGGGTGTCGACCCGGCGCTTCGGGAGGCGTCCTCGCTGGACGGGGCGAACGAGTGGCAGACGTTCAAGAACGTCATCTTCCCGACCCTGCGCCCCACCAACACCGTCGTCCTGGTCGTGACGATCATCGAGGCGCTGCGCGCCTTCGACCTGGTCTTCGTCTTCAACAAGGGCGCCGAGGGCACCGAGTTGCTGTCGATCCTGGTCACCAACAACATCATCGGTGAGTCCAGCCGCATCGGATACGGCTCCGCGATCGCCGTGGTCCTGCTGGTGATCTCGCTCGCCGTGATCATCCCGTACCTGATCGCGACCTTCCGGAAGGAGCGGCGCGCATGAGCTCCCACCCGTCGCCCACCACCACCCTGAACGAGGCGCCTCGCGCCACCCCTTCGAACTCTGCCGCGCCGGCCAAGCAGCGCACCCCAGTCCGCCCTGCCCGGATCCTGCTGCGCGTCTTCCTCGCCGGTGCAGCGCTGGCCTGGCTCGCACCCCTGCTGTGGGCGATGTACGCGGCGATGCGCCCGTACGCCGAGACCAGCACCAAGGGCTACGTCTCCTGGCCCGACAAACTGAGCCTCGACAACTTCACCAACGCCTTCCAGCAGTCAGACATGCTGCACTACTTCGGCAACACATTGCTGGTGGCGATCCCCGCGGTGCTGCTGACGCTGTTCCTGTCGTCGATGGTCGCCTTCTACGTCAGCCGCTTCGACTTCCGGGTCAATCTGTTTCTGCTGCTGGTGTTCACGGCCGGCAACCTGCTGCCGCAGCAGGTCATCATCACCCCGCTGTACCGCCTGTACCTGCTCATCGACCTGCCCGGCATCACCATGAGCGGCAAGCTGTACGACTCGGCGCTGGGCCTGGTGCTGATCCACGTGGCGTTCCAGTCCGGGTTCTGCGCCTTTGTGCTGGCCAACTACATGCGCTCCCTGCCGCACGAGCTGACCGAGGCCGCCCTTGTCGACGGCGCCTCGGTGTGGCGCCTGTACTGGCAGATCGTGCTGCCCCTGTGCAAGCCGGCGATGGCCGCCCTGGCGACGTTGCTGTCCATCTGGATCTACAACGACTTCTTCTGGGCCCTCGTCCTGATCTCCACCGGAGAGAACATGCCGATCACCTCGGCACTGAACAACCTCTCCGGCCAGTACTTCACCGACCCCAACCTGGTCGCCGCCGGCGCCCTGCTCACAGCGATCCCCACGCTGATCGTGTACTTCGTGCTCCAGCGGCAGTTCGTCAGCGGCCTCACGCTGGGCGCCAACAAGGGCTGAACCCCCCACTCGTTCCCCACACTTCCCCGGAGCACCACCTGTGAGCACCGAACGCCCCAACAAGGTTCTGAGCCCCTTGCCCTCCCAGCTCTCCACATACGTGTCGGACACCGCACCGTGGCGGGGCGCCCTGCGCCCGGCCCGCTCCTGGCTGCACTCCGACGCCCCCTCCCAGTCGCTCAACGGCCCCTGGCAGTTCCGTCTGTCGCCCACGGCGGCCGTCGCCGAGGACTTCGCCTCCGAGGACTTCGACGACCGGGGCTGGGACAGCATCCCGGTGCCCGCGCACTGGGTGCTGGAGGGCGACGGCGCCTACGGCCGGCCGATCTACACGAACGTCCAGTACCCGTTCCCGATCGACCCGCCGCACGTCCCCGACGAGAACCCCACCGGCGACTACCGCCGCCGCTTCGACGTCCCCGAGGACTGGTCGGACGCCGAGCGGGTCCTGCTGCGGTTCGACGGCGTGGAGTCGCTGTTCAGGGTCTGGGTGAACGGCGTCGAGATCGGCAGCGCCAGTGGCAGCAGGCTGGCCCACGAGTTCGACGTGACGTCCGCGGTACGACCGGGCGACAACGTCGTCGCCGTACGGGTGCACCAGTGGTCGGCCGCCAGCTACCTGGAGGACCAGGACCAGTGGTGGCTGCCGGGTATCTTCCGGGACGTCACCCTGCTCGCCCGGCCGGTGGGGGGCGTCGAGGATGTATGGCTGCGTACCGGCTACGACCATGGAAACGGCCGTATCGACCCGGAGGTCACCGCCGACCCGGCCGCGTTCCCCGTCACCCTGCGCATCCCCGAACTCGGCGTCGAGAGGGTATGGGCCACCCCGGCCGACGTGGCGCCCCTTGACATCGCGGGCGTGGAGCCGTGGTCGGCCGAGCAGCCTCGCCTGTACGACGTCACCGTGTCCTCGGCCGCGGAGAGCATCGCCCTGCGGGTGGGCTTCCGCACGGTCGAGATCCGCGGCGACCGGTTCCTGGTCAACGGCCGTCGTGTCGTCTTCCACGGGATGAACCGGCACGAGGCCCACCCCGAGCGCGGCCGGGTCTTCGACGAGGAGCACGCCCGTGCGGACCTGGCCCGTATGAAGCGGTTCAACGTGAACGCCATCCGCACCAGTCACTACCCCCCGCATCCCCGGCTGCTCGACCTCGCCGACGAACTCGGCTTCTGGGTCGTCCTCGAATGCGATCTGGAGACCCACGGCTTCGAGAAGGTCGACTGGGCCGACAACCCGAGCGACGACCCGGCCTGGCGCGCGGCCTATCTGGACCGTGTCCAGCGCACCGTCGAGCGGGACAAGAACCATCCCGGCGTCGTGATCTGGTCACTCGGCAACGAGGCCGGAACCGGCGTCAACCTCGCCGCCATGTCGGCCTGGGTCCACGCCCGCGATCCCGAGCGTCCCGTGCACTACGAAGGTGATTACACCGGCGAGTACACCGACGTCTACTCCCGCATGTACCCGACGGTCCCGGAGATCGAGCAGATCGGCACGGACGGTTCCGGCGCGCCGCTGCTCGGCTGCACCCCCGCGCAGGGCGCCCGGCAGCGCACCAAGCCGTTCCTGCTGTGCGAGTACGCCCACTCGATGGGCAACGGGCCGGGTGCCCTCGACCAGTACGAGGAACTGGTCCACCGGTTCCCGCGGCTGCACGGCGGCTTCGTCTGGGAGTGGCGCGACCACGGCATCCTGGCCACGGCCCGGGACGGGACGCCGTACTACGCCTACGGCGGTGACTTCGGGGAGGTCGTGCACGACGGCAACTTCGTGATGGACGGGATGGTGCTCAGCGACGACGTGCCGACGCCGAGCCTGCACGAGTTCAAGGCGGTCGTGCAGCCGATCCGCTTCGCCTTCGACGGCGACAAGCTCGTGATCACCAACCTTCGGCACTCGGCCGACACGTCCGACCTGCGCTTTTGCTGGCGAGTCGAGCACGACGGGAACCTCGTGGACTCGGGGGAGTGGGATGCCCCGGTCCTCGCGGCGGGCGAGTCGGGGCGGGTGCCGTTGCCGCCGGTCGCAGTGGCCCCGGACGGCGAGACCTGGCTGACGGTCGAGGCGGTGCTGGCGACGGCGACCGCCTGGGCACCGGAGCGGCATGAGATCGCCACCGCCCAACTCGACCGCTCGATACGGCGGCCGGTGCCCGTCGCCCGGCCCCGGCGCGACTGGCGGGCCGGCGAGGGAACGCTCACGCTCGGCATCGCCGAGTTCACCGGCGGCTCCCTCACCCGCCTCGCCGGGCGCCCCGTGACCGGCCCACGCCTGGAACTGTTCCGCGCGCCCACCGACAACGACGAGAGCCGGGCCGACCGGCTGGAGGGAAGCGACAACAGCGTCCTCGGGGTGTCCAGCGCCGACACGTGGCGCCGCGACGGCCTGGACCGGCTGACCACGCGGCGCCTCGGCGTCGAGCAGGCCGCGGACGCACTGCGCACCGTGGACCGGGTCTCCGCCGCGGACTCCGCCCTCTCGGTGACCGTGGAGTCCGTCTGGTCGATCGAGGACGGCGAACTCGAACTGCGCGTGGAGATCGAGCCGTCGCGCGGCTGGCGGTCGGTGTGGCCGCGGATCGGGGTGCGCTTCGAACTGCCCGACGGGACGGCACCCGTCGACGGCGCTGACTGGTTCGGCCTGGGCCCGCTGGAGTCCTACCCCGACAGTCTCCGCGCGGCCCGCACCGGCCGCTTCTCCTCCGGAATCGGGGACCTCGCGGTCGCCTACGCGCGCCCCCAGGAGACCGGCCACCGCTCCCGGATGCGGCGCCTCACGCTGACCAGCGGCGGCACCGAGGTACTGCGGCTCGTGGCCCTCCCCGACGCCCGCGGCCGGCGCCCCGGCTTCACCCTCGGCCGCCATACCCCCCAGCAGATCGCCGGGGCCGCACACCCCTTCGAGCTGCCGGAGTCGACCACGAGCCACCTGATCATCGACGCCGTCCAGCACGGACTCGGCTCCCGGTCCTGCGGGCCGGACGTGTGGCCGGAGTTCGTGCTGCGCCCCGAAGCCCGCACCATCAGGCTGCGCATCACACCGGGCGCCTGAGCAACAGAGCCCGCCGGCGACGGTGCTGCCCGCCGAGGGCCGGCGGGCCGACCGGGCGCTGCGGGCTACGGCGCCGCTGTCCGGGAGAAGCGCCGACTGGACGCGAGGCGGGCCGGGGCACTCCTCCCGGTCGCCTGAGACAGGCCGTCAGCCCGATCCGGGTGCTGCCCGGCCCGCCACGGTCGTCGGCGTAATGCCGCGCCAAGTCAATTTCCTTCTCGACCCCACGGACAGTGAGTTCTGACATGACAGGTTTGCCCAGTCGCCGACAGGTACTCGGCGGGGCGGCAGCGGGAGTACTGGCCACGCTGGCCGGGATCCCGCATGCCGGTGCCGCGTCCGCCGCCGTGACGTACACGGCGCCGGATCCGCGGGTATGGATCCACCTCAACAACGGGTGGCGGTTCATCAGGTCGGATGTCGCAGGCGCGCAGGCTCCCGGGTTCAACGACTCCGGTTGGACGACGGTCAACACACCCCACACCTGGAACGCCGCTGACGGTGCCGACGGCGGCAACAACTACTACCGCGGAGTGGGCTGGTACCGCCGCCACTACACCGTGCCGGCCGAACTCGCCGGAAAGAGGCTGTATTTGCAGTTCGCCGGGGTCAACCAGGTCGCCGACGTCTGGGTCAACGGCACGTACCTCGGGCAGCACAAGGGCGGGTACTCCCGCTTCAGGTTCGACGCCACGGCCGCGCTCGTCCCGGGCGGGGACAACGTCATCGCGGTGAAGGTGACCAACGCCCGCGACACCGGCATCGCCCCGTTGAGCGCGGACTACACCTTCCAGGGCGGCATCTACCGCAACGTGAGCCTGTGGGCCGTCGACGACCTCCACGTCCGGATGACGGACTACGCGGGCCCCGGCGTCTACCTCCGGCAGAGCAACGTGAGCGCGGCCTCGGCCACGGTGACCGTCACGACGAAGCTGTGGAACGACAGCACCACCACCAGATCGGTGGTCGTGCGCAGCGTCATCGCGGACAAAAGCGGGACCATCGTCGCGGAGACGAGCAGCACCGCGCAGACCGTCCCCGCGGCCACCGGCACGGAGGTCCAGCAGACTCTCCACATCAGCAACCCGCACCTGTGGAACGGCCTGGCGGATCCCTACCTCCACAACGCCGGCGTCGAGATCCATGACGTCACCGGGGGCGGGGACCAGATCACGGATGTGGTGACCGAACGCCTGGGTCTTCGTTCCATCGCCGTCGACGCCAACACAGGCTTCCGCCTCAACGGCAGCCACCTTCACCTGCACGGCGTGAACCTGCACCAGGGCCGGGCCGGCAAGGGCTGGGCGATATCCGACGCCGATCACACCCAGGACTTCGACCTCATCAGCGAGATCGGCGCCAACACCGTCCGGATGGCGCACTACCAGCACGACCAGAAGGACTACAATCTCGCCGACGAACGCGGAATGATCGTGTGGGCGGAGATCCCCCTGGTCGACCTCGTCACCAACTCGGCCGCCTTCACCACCAGCACCCAGAACCAACTGCGGGAACTGATCCGGCAGAACTACAACCACCCCTCGATCGCCTTCTGGGGCATCGGCAACGAGCAGATCGACTACAACGGCACCGCCACGAACACGCTGCTCGCGTCACTGGCCGACATCGTCGAAGCCGAGGACCCGGACCGGCTCTCCACCTACGCGGTCCGCGGCGAGGACCCCGACAACGCGCAGGCGGGCCTGCACACGCAGACAACGGGGTTCAACAAGTACTACGGCTGGTACTACGGCTCCAAGGACGGCGACCTCGGCGCGTGGGCCGACAACCTGCACGCGAACTCCCCGTCCCGCAGGATCGCCATGTCGGAGTACGGGGTCGGCGCGAGCACCACCCAGCACGAACTCAACCCGCCGAAGCCGGCTCCGGGCGGATCCTGGCACCCCGAGGAGTACCAGTCGCTGTTCCACGAAGCGGCCTGGAAGCAGCTGGCCGCCCGTCCCTTCATCTGGGGCACGTTCGTCTGGGCCATGTTCGACTTCCCCTCCGACGGCCGGGGCGAAGGGGGCCAGCCCGGCATCAACGACAAGGGCCTGGTCACCCGCGACCGGCAGATCCGCAAGGACGCCTTCTACTGGTACAAGGCCAACTGGGCCGCCACTCCCACCCTCCACATCACCAGCCGTCGGTGGACCCAGCGCACCGATGCCACCACCGAACTCAAGGTCTACTCCAACGCGGGCCAGGTCACCGCCACCCTCAACGGCACCTCCCTGGGAACCCGGAGCAGCAGTGACCACATCTTCAGATGGCCCAGCATCACCTTGAGGCCCGGCCAGAACACCGTGACGGTCACCGCGACCATCAACGGCTCCACCCATACCGACAGCGTCAACTGGACACTCGGCTGAGAACCCCGCCCCTCGACACGCGCCCGGTCCGCACGCGGCACAGGCGCTACAGGGGCAGGGCGGGCGATGCCACAGTTCTCGGGTGGCCGTATGACCACCGCGACGATCTCGTAGGTGTGCGGGTCTCGGCGGCGTGACGATGCCAGGTGGCACACGGCGTACGCGACGAAGCTCCGGTGGGCAGGGTGACCTGTCAGGTCGTTCTGCCCGACCGGAGCTTCGATGTGCCGTGCAGTCCGCCGCCGCGTGTCACGCCGAGTCGCCCACGGCGTCAGCGTCGTGCGACTGCCGTCGGGGCCATGATCACGGCAGGGCGAGCCATGGCCCGTTCGACGGGAACTGTCAGCTTCGTGCGGAGGGTGAAATTCGCCCGGCCGCAGAACGGCGTCGCGCACGTCCTGCGTCACGATGAACGAGCACCGGCGGGAGCAGTGTCAGGCATGGGCCAGTCCCGGGAGGTGTTCGGCGAGGTGCATGGTATGCAGCCGCGCGAACTCGTCGTGTGTGCAGCGGCCGTAGGCGGGGTGGGGGGCGTGTTCTCCGGTGTGGCCGGTGAACAGGGCCACCGCGTCCGCGAAGCCGGACGCGGCCTCTCTCACCGGCAGGCCCGGGTCCAGCGGCGGCGCTCCGTCGATCTCCGCGCCGAGCGGGTGCTTCATCGCTCCGCGGCGCAGGAAGACCCACTTGGCCAGAGGGCCTGCCGTCGCCCGGAACAGGGCGGGCTTGAGCTTGGGATATCCGGAGACGGAGTAGCGGACGGTCTGGGCACAGTGCTGCAGTGTCTGGGACAGGTTCCAGGCGCTGCCCGGCGCCAGCAGGTCACGCTCGGGGCGACCGAGGTCCTTGCGGAGCCGTTCAGTGAGCTGGACGAGGGGGAGTGAGGTCATATCGCAAGATTCCGTTTCCTGCATGGTCGTCGGCCAGGGCCCCGACCTCGGTCCCGCCCCTGGCGGCAGGCGCAATGCCGGGCACTCTCCCCGCGCGCTGGGCAAGCACTTGTACCGACCACTGCGTCAGAGCGCCGGTTCATGCTCGTTCAGGTGGCCGATGATCAGGCTGGTGAGGACCTCGGGAGCCTCATCGGGGACCCAGTGACTGATGCCTTGCAGTGCGTGGAACGAGTAGGGGCCGCTCACCCATTTTTCTGTGGCATGAGCTGCGGTGGACCCGAGCGCGACGTCCTCGGTGCCCCAGACGTAGAGCGTGGGTACCTGGATCTTCCCGACCGCGGCGTCAGGCCGGTCGGCGCGGTAGTAGTTGAGGGCCGCGCTCAGCGCACCGGGTTCGGACAGACGCTGTACGTATGAGTCGACGTGATGGTCGGGAACCTTGCCCTGGTAGAGGGAACGCAGGAGCGCGGCGTCCTCCGCGAGGAAGCGGGCCTCTGTGCCGGGGCTGCGCCAGTCCTGCTGGTACTGGGAGCGACGGCGTTGCTCGTCGTCGGTGCGATGTGCCTCCCTCAGCGCGCTGGGATGCGGCGTCGACACGGCGGTGAGCGTGCGCAGTCGCTCGGCGTGCCGGGCCGCGGTCCACCAGGCGATGGCACCGCCCCAGTCGTGTCCGACGAGGTCGAAGCGGTTCCAGGCGAGTGTGTCGGCCACCGCCAGAACGTCCCCGACCAGTTCGCTCACCCCGTACGCGTCGGCACGCATCGGGCGCACACCCGGCGAATAGCCGCGGGTGTCGGGCGCGACCGCGCGGAAGCCCTGGTCACCCAGCGCGGCCACTTGTTCTTCCCAGAGGACGGCGGTCTGGGGAAAGCCGTGCAGGAGCAGGACGGGGCGCCCGTCTGCGGGTCCTGCTGCGATCGCGTCGAAGGTGCCTGAAGCCGATGGGATTTCAAGGTGTTCTGTCATGGTGCATCCTTTTCGGGAAGGTGGGCGCCCCGTCGGGGCATCGTGCCCACGAACGGTCCGCTGCCGAGCAGCGCCGAAAGAGCCACCGCCAGGACGAGCCGGCGGGTGGAGATGCGGCGACAGCTGCGGCGACCTAGGGTGACGGCTCGTCGATCGCGCGGTGTCGCGGTGCTGCGGGTGCCCCCCAGGGCGCATCAGTTCTCTCGCCGCTTGCGCCTCATGGCTCGTCGGTGGGTGGGTCCGCGCGGCCGATGATCCAGGCGCCCCACTCCGTGTCGGCGCGCCGTTCAGGCAGGTCCAGCACGGTGGAGACCGTCAGGACGAGACCGGTGGCCAAGAAGGAGCGCACCTGCATCGGGTCGGCGCCCGTCAGACGGGTGATGGTCTGCTGGAGGTCGAGCTGGCGCCGCCGTACCGACTCCTGGACCACCGCGTCGCCTGACGCGGCGTAAGCCTGCAACAGGACGAGGCCGACAGTGGGTCGGCTCTGCAGGAGATGCCGGTAGGCGTCACCGAGCGCGCTCAGCGTCGGTTCGGCGCTCTCGAAGGTGGCCTCGATCCCGTCGTAGGCCGCGTGTACGACCTGAAGGAACAGATCACGCTTCGAGCCGAACATCTGCACGATGCGGGGATGGGAGATACCGACCCGTGCGGCGATCGCCTCGATGCCCGCCCCCGACAGTCCCTTCAGGGCGAACTCCGCGTCGGCCGCCTCCATGATCTCAGCCCGCCGCACCGCCGCCGGCTTACGAGTGCGGCCGGGCTCGGTCACTGCTCGGCCTTCGCGCGGCCGATCTGACTCAGCACGAAGCGGTGGTCGTACAGGCACCGGTAGGCGTGGATCAGCCCGTCCTCTCCCAGCTCCAGACGGTCGTCACCGTGGAACTCCACGCGCTGATCCGTGCCGGCCAGGGTCCCCGAGAAGCGCCACGCCACCAGCACGGCCCGCCGCGTCACCTCCCCGTACAACCCCATACGCGTGAACGAGTAGTCGGGAAAGGCCTGTGCCATCTGCGTCACGAAGTCGCGGATGCTGTCGGGGCCGTGTGCCGTCTCACCCAGCGCCGGCTCGTCGTACACCAGGTCTTCGGCGCACAACGCCGCCGCGGCATCGCCGTCGTGCTCGTTCCAAGCCCTCTCCCATCGATCGCAGAACGCCTCAAGGGCCTTGATGTCTGATGCGGCCACTTCGGCCACGGTGGTAACCATTCTTCTAACTTACAAGTAAGTAAGAAGCGCTGCAAGGGCCGGTCGGCCCAAGGTGAGGGCTTGCCTTCGGGCATCTTCCGCGATGACGACCACAGCGAAGCGAACTGAGGACTGGGTGCCCCACGAACGAGGCGATGGGCCTGCGCGACCTCCCGCCCGAGTCCTGGGATGGGAACTGCGGCTGGATGCTTTCCGCCAACCTGACTGCCGACCTCGACGCCTGGGTGAGGCTCCTGGCGCTGCGCGACCACGCCGATCTGGTCGATGCCGAGCCCGGCACCAGGCGCTTTCGCCTCTGCCGCCTGCGGGCCCGCATCGCGAAGCACGCCCGCCGCCTGCTCCGTATCGAGGCCACCTGGCCCTGGGCCAACGCGTTCACCACCTGCGGGCGGCGACTCTCTGAACTTCCCGCCGTCACCCGACCGTCGGTCCTGTCCCGACGAAGACCAGAACGGGGGAGACCCGCACCACCCCGGGCCCGTGGAGCCCGGCGCAGCCGCAGCGTCACGCGACGGCCCACCCCCGACTGCAGGGGACATTGCGAGCGAACCGCCGAGTCGCTCAGCGCCCGAACCTCGCTGCCGGATCGAGGTAAAGGGTGAGTCACGGCGTGCCGCGGACATCCAAGTTTGGTATCGGGACGATAGGGGGTGGCAGTTCGCCTGCGGGGAGTTGGCCGACTTGCTGGACGGCCAGTTCGCCCAGCCGCCGCTTGTCGAGGAGGGCGCTGCCTTGGTTGGCCGGAGGCAGACCGGGTCGAACGGTGGGGTGGTGACGCCGCCGAAGGGGAAGATGCCGCGGCTGCTCTCCGTGGGGAGGAGGTCGCCGACGGGGTGATGCCTCCCTCCGCCATGAGGGAGGGGTTCTCATGTCAGCTTTCTCCTCTGTGGGTTCACTCGAAGAGCACTGCAACGACTTCGGCGACGCACACAGGCTTGTCGCCGCCCCGCCGCTCGACGGTGACGCGGAGGACGGCCTGGGCTCCCTGCGGTCCGCGCCGCAGTTCCGTCAGCTCCACCATGCCCCTCACCTGGGAGTTCACGGGTGTGAGGGCCGGGCAACGGACCTTGTTGCTGCCGTAGTTGATGGCGGCGGTCAGCCCCTCGGTCCGCGCGGCTTCCGACAGGAGCATGGGGACGAGGGACGGGACCAGATAGCCGTGGGCGACCGTCGTTCCGTACGGGCCCTTCGCGGCCTTGTTCGGGTCGAGGTGGATCCACTGGTGATCGCCGGTGACATCGGCGAAACGGTCGATGTCATTCTGGGGCGGGCGCTACGGCGGCACTCACCGCCACCGCTGTTCAGGTGCCGGACGCGGTCCCCTGAACACAGCAATGTGACGCTGCTGGCGTCGTCGCGTACCTGGTCCACAACGTTGGGCGCCTGCTGCACCGCTCGCTGGACGAGCCCCGGAAGCCTGGGTGGCCTGGCGCTGCCGCCCCTTCAGTGTTGACGCCTTCTCCACCAGCACCGCCACTGGTGGCCCGCACCCGCTGACCCGGAATGCCCAGTAATGGTCCACGGCGCGTGGCTGCCCCTGTTCATCGGCCTGAGGACGTGTCAGCAATCGTGTGTAAGTCGGTTGGTGTCATTGGATGCTGAGCCGGTCCTCGAAGAACAGGGAGAACTGGTTCAGTGCCTCTTTCCAGTGGTGCGGCGACGTGGTTCGCGTCGCGCGCTTTGGGGTTGATCTGCTCGCGGACCGCGAGGTAGAGAACCTTCAACGCGGCCTGCTCTGAGGGGAAATGGCCGCTGTTGCGGGTGGCTTTGCGGAGCCGGGAGTTGGTCTACTCCACCATGTTCGTGGAGTAGACCACCGTCCTTATGGCCGGCGGGAACGCCAGGTAGGGCGTGAACTCCGGCCACGCCTACCGCCAGGTCCGGACGATCGCCGGATAGCGTTGCCCCAGGTCAGACGCCTCGAAATCGTCGAGAGCCTGCTCGGCGGCCTGTTCGGTCGGGGCCGCATAGATCGCTTTGAGGGCCGGCACCAGCTTGGGGTGGTCCCGCGCCGAGGACAGCCGGAGCGAGGCCCTGGTCAGGTGGATCACGCAGGTCTGGACGGTGGCCTTGGACCAGGTCGCGGTGATCGCGTCCGGCAGACCTTTCAGACCGTCGCAGGCGACGATGCAGACGTCCTCGACGCCCCGGTTCCGTAGTTCTGACAGGACGGCCATCCAGGTACTAGCGCCCTCGCCCTCGGCGCCGACCCACAGGCCCAGGACGTCTTTTCGGCCGTCCATGTCGACGCCGACGGCCAGGTAGACCGGCTTGGAGGTCACCGAACCCGAGCGGATCTTCACCCACAGCGCGTCGATGTAGATGATCGGCCAGACAGCGTCCAGGGGCCGGTTCTGCCAGCTCACGAGCTCATCGACCACGGCATCAGCGACCTTGCTGATCAGGTCTGGGCTGACCTCGACCCCGTAGATCTGGGCCAGGTGGGAGCGGATGTCGCGCACGCTCATCCCGCGGGCGTAAAGCGACAGGATCCGGTTGTTGAACCCGGAGAGCCGACGGGCGTTCTTGGGAACCAGGCGCGGCTCGAAGTCGCCGTTGCGGTCCCGCGGCGCCGCCGGAGCAATCGCGCCGGCGTCAGTGAGGACCGTCTTGGGCGAGGTGCCGTTGCGGGAGTTCCCCGACCCGTGACCAGCGAGATCGCCCCGCTCATAGCCAAGATGCTCGCTCATCTCGGCTTCCAGAGCCCGCTCCAGAACAGCCTTGGTGATCTCCGTCAGCAGCCCGCCTTCACCGAGCAGAGCCACCCCGGAAGCATCGGCCTTGTTGAGCAACCGCCCGGCGACCTCATTCACCAACTCGTCCCCGGCCGCAGAGGCAACCGGTTCCGTCTTGTCTGACATGACTCGTCCGATCCGCCCGGCCCAAGAGCCCGAGGCCGAGCCCCGGGCCAGGCTGCCACATCACGGACTTACACGATATTTCAGACACGCTCGCGGGGCGGTCTGCTTGCTGTGGTCCGGCTCTTGTGCGGTCAGCCGGCGGAGACAGCCTCAGCGTGGTCTGTCTCGTCCGCGACCGCGGAGGCAGTGTTCTTGGGTCCGCGGAGGGTGATGTAGATGAAGAGGGCTCCCATGATGACGGCGCCTGCCCCCATGGCCTGCTGCCAGCCGTCGACGAAGGACTGCTGCGCCGCGTGGAGCACGTCTGGTGCGTGTGGTCCGGTGGTGCCCGCTACCTCAACTGCGTTGGCGACGCCCTCGCGGGCGGTCTCCGCGGCGCGTTGGGGGATGCCGTGCAGCTTGTCGTCGATGGCGTTGCGGTAGCCGGCGAACACGAGTGCGCCGAGCAGGGCGACACCGAGTGCGGTGCCGAATTCGCGGGTGACGTCGTTGAGGGCGGAGGCGACGCCCTGCTTCTCGCGCGGCAGGGAGGCGGTGATTGCCTCCGTGGACGGGGTCATCGACAGGCCCATGCCGACGCCCATGGCGAGCAGGCCGGGCAGGACGGACAGGTAGCCGCCGCTGACGGAGACGAACAAGGCCATGAGCGCCATGCCGACGCCGGCCAGCGCGATGCCCACGACCATGGTCGAGCGTGCGCCGATCCCTGCGGCCAGCTTGGGCGCCAGGCCGGAGGCCATCATCATCGCGAGGGCCATGGGCATCATCGCGACCGTGGACAGCAGGCCCGACCAGCCGAGTACGGCCTGGAAGAACGGGAAGAGGACCACGCCGATGCCCGCCTGAACACCGAAGACCACCAGCAGCGTGATCGAGCCGCCCGACAGTCCGCGCTCCCGGAACAGCCGCACGTCCAGCAGTGAGGCGTCGCGGCGGTGCAGCTCCCAGGCCACGAACCCGATGGTGGCGATGAGGCCGACGGTCAGACTGATCAGCGTCTCGGGCGCGGTCCAGCCGCGTTCGGGGCCTTCCTGCAGGACGAAGATGAGGCCGACGACAGCGATGATGGAGACCAGCGCGCCGACGGTGTCGAATCGATGGGCCGAGGTCTCGCGGGAGTTGGGAATCGACTTCAGCGTCATGGCCAGGGCCACGAGGACCAGGACCGCGGGCAGGACGAACAGCCAGCGCCAGTCGGCGACGTCGACGAGGAGTGCGGAGAGGAACATGCCCAGGATGCCGCCGCCTCCGGCGATACCGGTCCACACGCCGATCGCCTTGCCGCGCTGCTCTTCGGGGAAGGTGGAGGTGATGACGGCGAGCGTGATCGGCATGATCATGGCGGCGCCGATGCCGCTGGCCACGCGGGCGGCGAGCATCACCTCCGCCGTCGGGGCCAGGCCCGCGACCACGGTGGCGATGCCGAAAACGCTCAGTCCGGCGATGAGCATGGGCTTGCGGCCCAGGCGGTCGCCCAGGGCGCCGAGCGGCAGCAGCAGCGCGGCCAGGGCGAGGGTGTAGATGTTGATGATCCACAGGACCGTGCTCTGGGAAGCGCCGAATTCCACGGCCATATGGGTCTGCGCGACGTTCAGCCCGGTCACCGAGGCGATAACCGCCATCAGGGCGATGGAGACGGTGATCAGGATCGTGCGCAGTTGACGCGCGTCGGGTGCGCCCCGGCCGCCGGCCGGTGTGGCAGGTACGGGCTGGTTCGTACTCATGGATTCCTCTCATAACGGTATGCCGAGTCAGCGCCGGAGCAGGACCGGTCGCTGGGTGAAGGGGCGGGTGGGGCCCAGGCCGCCGCACACATCGGGGGCGTGCGGCGGCCGGTGCCGCGCCGGATGTCAGAGGGCGGGAGTTTCGCCCTGGGCTGCGGCGAGAGCCGCGTCGGTGTCCGCGGTGGCCAGCACGCTGTTGATGTGGGCGCCGGCCGCTGCGGCGGCGCGCGGCAAGGTCGGTGGCGTTGCCCGCCACCCAGACACCCGGCACCTCGGTGGCGCCAGCCATGCCGCAGGCGAAGCCGCGGCCCATGTCGTCGGGCAGGTCGTGCATCGGCAGCTTCAGGCCCTCCAGGCCCTCGGTACGGGCCTCCATCTGGGTGGCGACTGCGAGGACGCTGCGGGTCACGACATGGCCGTCGGCCAGGCGCACGCCGGCGACGGTGCCGTCCTCGTTGTTGACGACCTCCTGCACCGGGGTGTCGACGATGCGGATGCCGCGGGCCGCGAACCGGACGCGGGTGGCCTCATCCAGGTCAGTGTCCTGGGCGAAGAAGGTCAGATCCTCGGTCAACTGCCGAAACAGGAACGCATGGCCGATGGAGGCCGGGCCAGTGGCGAGGATGCCTATGGGCTCATCGCGCACCTCCCAGCCGTGGCAGTACGGGCAGTGCACCACACCCCGGCCCCAGTGCTCGGCGAGGCCAGGGACCTCGGGCAGTACATCCTTCAGGCCGGTGGCCACCAGGACCCGGCGCGCACTCATGCTCCGTCCGTCGGCCAAGGTGACGGTGAACCGCAGATCCCCGTCCGTCGCCAGAGCGGCGGGCTCGGCCGAGGTCACCTCACCGAAGACGACGCGCCCTCCGTACTGGCGCACCTGCTCCCGCCCCCGCCGAAGGAGCTCGGGCGGCGGGGTGCCGTCCAGGACGATGAATCCGTGCATGGCCTCGGCGGGCGCGTTGCGCGGGGAGCCGCTGTCGATCACGACGACCGAGCGGCGGGAGCGGGCGAGCATCAGCGCTCCGTTCAGCCCTGCGGCGCCCCCGCCGATCACCACCACATCGACGGTCCCCTCGGGCAGTGCGTCACTCGCGTACGGAGAAGTTGTCACAGCCATGGCCTCCTGCCTTTCCTCGTGCACTGGTCCCAGACGTTGCGGACCATCTGCACACGACGCTAAGTGGAGTTGCTTCATAGGCATACACTGTTGCCTATGAAGCAAGAAGATGGAGATCTGGACAGCCTCGTACGCAAACGCATCCGCGCCTTGCGGGTGGCGCAGGGCTGGTCCCTGGAGGAATTGGCCTCCCGCGCCCACCTCAGTCAGTCCTCCCTGAGCCGCATCGAGAACGGCCAGCGCCGCCTCGCACTGGATCAGCTGGTCACCCTCGCCCGCGCCCTGGACACCACGCTCGATCAGCTCGTGGAGACCGCCACCGACGACGTCGTCACCAGCCCGACAATCGACAGCACCCACGGTCGGATGCGTTGGACCATCAAGGCCGACCCCGGGATGAGCGTGGTGCGGCAGCGCATGACCGAACCGCCCCCCGAGAACCCGGCGCGCATGCGCGCCCACCCGGGGCGCGAATGGCTCGTCGTCCTGTCCGGCACCGCGATCCTCATGCTCGGCCACCGCCGCTTCCGCCTCGAGACCAACCAGGCCGCCGAGTTCCCCACGATGATGCCGCACGCGATCGGCGCCGACGGCGGACCCTGCGAGATCCTTGGCATCTTCGACCGCGACGCCCGCCGCGGCCACCAGGGCGACAGCGACGACGACACCCAAGGCGCTCCCGAGTGATCGTGAGGCAGCGCGACGGCCTTCCCTGGCGGTGACATCTTGCGCGTCGGGCAGCGCCCTCGACCATCATCTTGCGTAAACAGGGACACTTCGTGCTGCAGGAGCATACCCACCTTTAGTGTGAAGAGCATGAACCACGCACTCACCCACACCCCCGACCATGGCGCTTCGCACGGTCACCACCACGAGCACGCAATGGACGGCCAAGCGGAGATCCTCGACCTGGACGCCGAGGTCCTCGCCGAGCACACCGCCTCCATCACTGCATGGCTGCCGCTGCAGACCACCCCGCACCACATCGTGGACCTGGGCTGCGGCACGGGCGCGGGCACCTTCGCCCTCCTCAACCGCTTCCCCGACGCGCACGTCACCGCCGTCGACGCCTCCGCCGAACACCTGCAGCGCCTGCGCACCAAGGCGTGCACCCGCGGCGTCCAGGAGCGCGTACGCACCGTGCAGACCGACCTCGACGACCGCGCCTGGCCCGACCTCGGCTCACCGAACCTGGTCTGGGCATCGGCCTCGATGCACCACATGGCTCACCCCGACCGCGCACTGCGCAACGTCCACGACACGCTCGCGCCCGGCAGCCTGTTCGCCGTCGTCGAACTGGCCGGCCACCCCCGTTTCCTGCCCGAAAACGCCCCCGCGGACAGGCCCGGCCTGGAAGAGCGCGTCCACGCCGCCGCCGACCGCCGCCAAGCCGAACACATGCCCCACCGCGGCGCCGACTGGGGCCCGATGCTGACCGCCGCCGGATTCACCGTCGAGGGCGAACGCACCATCGCCGTGAACTTCGAAGGCTCGCGCAACGAAGCGATCGGCCGCTACGCCACCGGCGTCCTGCAGCGCATCCGCAGCGTCATCGCAGACAGATTCTCCCCCGAGGACCTCACCGCGCTCGACCAGCTCCTCGACACCAGCAGCCCGCACAGCATCGCGCGCCGCGACGACCTGACGGTACGCACCGAGCGCACCGTCTGGGCCGCCCGCCGCATCTAGTCCCGTACTTCGCGGGTCGTTGATTCGTATGGTCTGACCGGGCCGGGGGTGCCCTGGGCCGGTCGTGTGGCGTTGGGTGGGGTGTGTCGATGACTTCCCGGTCTCCGCGGCCTCGGTCTCAGCGTCAGCGCCTTGATGTGGTGGTGACGTCCGTGGTGACCAAGCGCCTGGGCGCCCTGCCTGTCGCTGCCGAGTTTCTGCGTCGGGTGGACGTCGCGGGGATCGTCGACGGGCTGCGGCCACCGGATTCGCGGGCGGACCTGACGCACGGCCAGGTCATCGATGTACTGGTGGCGAACCGGCTGACCGCTCCCGCGCCGCTGTTCCGCGTCGGGGACTGGGCGTACTCGTGTGAGGCCGTCAAGGGTCTTGGTGGAGGCCGATGCGTGTCCCGGCTGGTGCATCGACGGGTCTCATCGGTGTCGTGCTCGGGGCTTCGGCGATCAGTGGCGTTGTCGCGTCCGGCCGTGGCAGCAAAATGTCTCCTCAGGGACACCATCGGAACTCGAAGATGACCTCACCGGGTGATGCCTGGGACGCGGTGGATGAGCGGCTGCGTTTCCGCGTGGCGAGAGTCGCGGCCTTGGCCGGACATGAACCTCAGCTGACCCGCTCTACCCTCTGTGCGGAAGGGCCCGCACGTCCGTGCGGGCCCTTCCGCGTCATCCCCTACGTTGCGCACGCCCACGCCCTAAGAGGGCGTATCCCGCCTCCCAGGTGGGAGACAAGTGGGAGACAAGTGGGAGATGATCATGGCGTGATGCTGCAATCAGACGCTAGGAAATGCTAGACAGCGCTACCTGTGCGGCCCGGTTTCAGCCGCCGGATTCGCCCGCGTGAGGACTCAGCACACCCGCGCTGACCAGCACGATCACCGCTATGCCCAGGGCGACGCGGTAGTACACGAACGGCATGAAGCTCTTGGTCGAGATGAATTTCATGAACCACGCGATCACCGCGTAGCCGACGCCGAAGGCGATGACCGTCGCGAAGGCCGTCGGGCCCCAGGAGACATGGCCGCCCTCCGACGCGTCCTTGAGTTCGAACACACCCGAGGCGAGCACGGCCGGCATGGCCAGCAGGAAGGAGTAACGGGCCGCCGCCTCACGGGTGTAGCCCATGAACAGACCGCCACTGATGGTCGCGCCGGACCGGGAGACGCCGGGGACCAGTGCCATCGCCTGGCACAGGCCGTAGATCAGACCGTCCCGTACGCCCAGATCCTTCAGGCCCTTGCGTTCCTTGGCCGCCCGGTGCTTGCCACCGGTCTCGTCGCGTGCCGCGAGCCGGTCGGCGACGCCGATGACGATGCCCATCACGATCAGCATCGTCGCGGTGATCCGCAGGTCCCGGAACGGTCCCTCGATCTGGTCCTTGAGCGTGACCCCGAGGACGCCGATCGGAATCGAGCCGACGATCACCAGCCAGCCCATCTGGGCGTCGTGGTCGCTGCGCATCGCCTTGTTGGTGAGCGAGCGGAACCACGCCGAGAGGATTCGCGCCACATCTTTGCGGAAGTAGATCAGCACCGCGGCTTCCGTACCCAGCTGGGTGATCGCCGTGAAGGCGGCGCCCGGGTCCTTCCAGCCGGAGAACGCGGCCGTCAGGCGCAGATGCGCACTGGAGGAGACGGGGAGGAACTCGGTCAGCCCCTGGACGAGTCCGAGGATGAGGGATTCAAACCAAGACATGAAGTTACGTGGTCCAAGCGCTGATCGTGGAAGGGCCGACGGACACACCCGGCGCCGCGCGCGAACGCTCGAAGAGCGGCGGAGATCAGGTGTGTTGGGGGCAGCCTAGCGGCCTCCGGCGACAGGCCGAGCACAGGGGCCGGAGTCAAGGGGTGGTAAAGGGTGGGGTTCGCCCGGTCGCCCTCCCCGCACCATCCACCCCGTGGACACTCCCGACGAGGTGTTGACCGGCTGCTCGGACGGAACATACGTTGCCAGCGAAGAGTAAGCGCTTGCTGCCCCCGGAGGTCCGGAGTCATCACGCGTTGGCCCACGTCAGGCATCGCGTCCGATGGAGCGTTGATCACGCACATGACCACACCCGCAACCCGTTCCGGCACCTCGCCCGCCGACCCTCCCGCAGGTCGCGTGCCGCGAACCTCAGCCGCTCCGCTCCCGCCGCTCACCGGGCGTCGTATCCGGGCCGCCGTCATCGGGGCGGGTGCCATCGGACGGGGGTCGCATCTGCCGGCGCTCGCCCGGCTGGCCGACGAGGGCGAGACGGAGGTCGTCGCCGCCGTCGACATCAACGCCGACGCGGTCGAGGCTTTCTGCGCGGAGAGCGGGATTCCGCACGCGTACACCGACCTGGAGCAGATGCTCCGGGAACAGCGGCCCGACCTGGTCACCATCTGTACGCCGCCCACCCTGCACCGCGAGCAGACGGTGGCCGCGCTGCGCGCCGGGGCCTGGGTCTGGTGCGAGAAGCCGCCGGTGCCGACGCTCGCCGACTTCGACGCGATCGAGGCGGAGGAGGGGCTCGGGGGCGGACCGTACGCCTCGATCGTCTTCCAGCACCGCTTCGGCTCCGCCTCCACGCACGTGCGGCGGCTGCTCGCCGAGGGAGCGCTTGGCCGGCCGCTCGTGGCGCACTGCCAGACCACCTGGTACCGCGACACCGCCTACTACGCCGTCCCCTGGCGCGGACGCTGGCAGACCGAGGGCGGCGGGCCCGCCATGGGCCACGGCATCCACCAGATGGATCTGCTCCTCGATCTGCTCGGGCCGTGGAGCGAGGTGCGGGGGATGGCCGGGCGCCTCGTGCACGACGTCGAGACCGAGGACGTGTCCACCGCGCTCGTCCGGTTCGCGAACGGCGCGCTGGGGACCGTCGTCAACAGTGTGCTCAGCCCCGACGAGGTCAGCCGCATCCGCATCGACTGCGAGCGCGCCACCGTCGAACTCACCCATCTGTACGGACACAGCAACGCCGACTGGACCATCACCCCGGCGCCGGACGTCCCGGCGGCGGAGGTCGCAGCCTGGCGTGACTTCGGGGTGGACGTGCCCAGCTCGCACCTCGCGCAGCTGCGCGAACTGGTCGCCAGCATGCGTGCCGGCGAACGCCCGCGCAGCAGCGGGGCGGACGGACGGACCAGCCTGGAACTGATCACCGCGCTGTACAAGTCCGCCTTCACGGACACGACCGTCAAGGCGGGTGACATCGGGCCCGGCGACCCCTACTACACCGCGCTGCACGGCGGTGCGCCCGGCTGGGCGCCCGAGACCGGCGACGATGGTGCCATGTCCGGTTCCGCTACCCAGGAGGCGTCCGCGTGACCACGTCCGAGGACCTGCGCGTCGTCCACGCGCACGGTGACCGCATCACCGTGACCGAACCGGTCACCGGGGTCGAGCTGTTCAGTTACGTGTACGGGGCGGAGGCGGCCTGGGAGTCGCCGAAGCCGTATCTGCACCCGATCCGGACGCTCGCCGGAAACGTTGTCACCGACTACCGGCCCAACGACCACCGCTGGCACAAGGGCCTCCAGCTGACGGCCTCGCACCTGTCGGGGGCGAACCTGTGGGGCGGCAACTCCTACGTGCACGGCAAGGGATATCTCGCCCTCCCCGAGCGCGTCGGCTCGATGGCCCACGTCGGTTTCGACGAGGTCGCCTCGGAGGCGGGCCGGGTCGTCATCGCGGAGCGGCTCACCTGGCACCCGTACAGCGGGGAACTGTGGGCGGACGAGTCGCGGCGGGTGGAGGTGCACGACGTCGATCCGACGGCGGGTTCCTGGGCGCTGACCTGGACGAGCGCGATCACCAACCGGCGCGACGAGCCGCTGCTCTTCGGCAGCCCGACCACCGCCGGGCGCGAGGCGGCCGGCTACACCGGCCTCTTCTGGCGCGGCCCCCGCGCCTTCCGGGACGGGCGCATTCTCGGCCCCGACGCGGAGGGACCCGAGCTGATGGGCGCGCAGGCGCCGTGGCTGGCGTACTCCGGCGAGTTCGACGGCGCCGACGGCCATGCCACGCTGGTCTTCGCACACGCGCCCGAGAACGACCAGCTGGGGACCGAGGGCGCCCACCCCGCCCACTGGTTCGTGCGCAACGAGCCGTTCGCCGCCGTCGCCCCCTCCTGGGCCTTCCACGACGAACTGGAGCTCGCGCCCGGCGACACGCTCACCCGCCGCTACCGGGTCGTCGTCGCCGACGGGGAGTGGGAGCGCGACGGCGTCGCCAAGTACCTGGCGGAGCACCCGTGGTGAGTGCGGCACCCGGCGGGGCGGCCTTCGCCGGGCTGCCCGGCGGTGTCGCCGTCTCGTACCTGTCCGTCTACGACTGGCCGGCCGTCGACGGGGTGTGCGGCGGAACTCCCCATATGCACCTGACCTGTTCGGAGGCGTACGTCGTCACGGGCGGACGGGGAGCCGTGCAGACGCTCACGAAGTCCGGGTACGAGGTGACGCCGCTCACGCCCGGGACGGTCGCCTGGTTCACGCCGGGCACCATCCACCGGCTGGTCAACGAGGACGAACTGCGCATCACCGTCCTCATGCAGAACAGCGGGCTGCCGGAGGCGGGCGACGCCGTGCTCACGCTGCCGCCGAGGTACCTGACCGACCCGGAGACGTACGCCGCCGCGACCGTGATCCCGGCCGACGCGCCCGTCACCGAGCAGGAGCGGGTGGCCCGGGCCCGGCGCGACCTCGCCCTGGAGGGGTACCGGGCGCTTCGGGAGGCGGAGGGGCCGGAGGCGCTGGCCGCCTTCCACGAGGCGGCGGCAGCTCTCGTACGGCCCCGGCTCGCCGACTGGCGTGAGCGCTGGCGGCGCGGCGCCGAGGCGGCGGCCACGGCGACGGGCGCCCAGCTCGACCGGCTGGAACGGGGCGACACGTCCCACCTCGCGCAGGCCGTCGTACGAGCCGAACAGCCTTCGGCGCAGGGGAAGTTCGGGATGTGCGGGCGGCTGGACGTGTACCGGGGCACCTCGTAGAGAGGGCGCGCCCCGCGCCTTCCTTCCAGGTACGGAATCAGTGTCCGCGCAGGTGGTGCCGCTTGCGCCAGGCCACCACGGTGCCCACCACGGCCGGTACGGCGATGAAGGCCATCGCGATCAGGAAGGCGGGGGAGGTCGGCGACGAGGCGCGGGCCCCCGCGACGACGTACGCGGCGGTGTTCGGAACGGATCCGAGTGCCGTCGCGAACAGGAACGGCAGCCAGCCCATGCGGGAGACGGCGGCGCAGTAGTTCGCGGCCCAGAAGGGCACCCCGGGAAACAGTCTCGCCGCCATCATGGAGCGGAAGCCGTGCCGGCTGAGCTGGCCGTCCGCCGCCTGGAGCCAGCGGGCGCGCAGCAGCGGGCGCAGCGCGTCCTGGCCGAGGACGCGGCCCAGGCCGAAGGCGAGCCCGGCACCCAGGACCGTCCCCGCGAGGGCGGCGGCGAGGCCCAGCTGGGAACCGAACAGCGCGCCCGCCGCGAGGTTCAGCAGCGGACGCGGTACGAACGCCACGGTGCACAGTCCGTACGCCGCCCCGAAGACCAGCGCCGCCGCTGCCCCGCCGACCTGGGGCGGCCAGCCGTCGGCGAGCAGCCGCTGGGGCTCGAAGAGCAGGACGCACGACGCCGCGGCGCCGAGCAGAAGAACAAGGAGCGACAGCCGCGACCACGGCGAGAGCAGCGCTCTCGTGCAGCGCGCGGCGAGGCCGCCGGGCGGGGCGACGACGATCACGGCAGGGGAGAGCGGGGAGAGCTCCGAAGCGATGGCCGGGGGAGTGGCCGTGGCGGTGCCCCCAGAGCGGGTGGTGGCATCGAGCATTCGGCGACACTAACCGACGCGTATGTGTGATCGCCGTATGGTTCGTCTCAACGGGGGAACAACCGTGGACACGACCGGCGCGTCCGGTGACACGTGCCTCCCTACCCTGCGGAAACACCACGCCGTGACATGCGCCACTGCTGTGGGAGTTCCCGCCCCGACGAGGCCCCCGTCGCCGGAAAACCATTCGACGTGCGGTGACGCGTCGGCGATGATCGGCCTCATGTTCCGGTACGCCTTCCTCCTCGCAGCGTCCGCAGTCGCGGATGCCCCGAAGGCTGCCGTCCCGATCTTCGCGGCCGCGGTCGACGGCGCTCGAAGCTGACCCTTCCCGGATCGTCCGGCGGACCCCGTAGGGGGAGGGTCGGCGAACTTCCTCGGGGTCCCCGTCCCGGCCGCGTTCTCCGCGCCGGGACCTTCGTTCAGTACCGCTGAAGAGGCTTCGAGGTACCGCCATGTCCAAGACGGCTTACATCCGCACGAAACCGCATCTCAACATCGGCACGATGGGTCACGTCGACCACGGGAAGACCACCCTGACCGCCGCCATCACCAAGGTGCTCGCCGAGCGCGGCTCCGGCACGTTCGTCCCGTTCGACCGGATCGACCGCGCCCCGGAGGAGGCCGCGCGGGGCATCACCATCAACATCGCGCACGTGGAGTACGAGACCGACACCCGGCACTACGCGCACGTGGACATGCCCGGCCACGCCGACTACGTCAAGAACATGGTCACCGGGGCCGCGCAGCTCGACGGGGCGATCCTCGTCGTCTCCGCGCTCGACGGGATCATGCCGCAGACCGCCGAACACGTCCTGCTGGCCAGGCAGGTGGGCGTCGACCACATCGTGGTCGCACTCAACAAGGCCGACGCCGGTGACGAGGAGCTGACGGACCTCGTGGAGCTGGAGGTCCGCGAACTGCTCACCTCCCAGGGGTACGGCGGCGACGCGGTACCCGTCGTACGGGTGTCGGGGCTGAGGGCGCTCGAAGGCGACCCGCGCTGGACGGCGTCGATCGACGCGCTGCTCGACGCGGTGGACACGTATGTGCCCGTCCCCGAGCGGTATCTCGACGCGCCGTTCCTGTTGCCGGTCGAGAACGTGCTCACCATCACCGGCCGGGGCACGGTGGTCACCGGTGCGGTCGAGCGCGGCACGGTCCGGGTGGGCGACCGCGTCGAAGTGCTCGGCGCGGGGATCGAGAGCGTCGTGACGGGGCTGGAGACGTTCGGCAAGCCCATGGAGGAGGCGCAGGCCGGGGACAGCGTGGCGCTGCTGCTGCGCGGGGTGCCGCGTGACGCGGTGCGACGCGGGTATGTGGTCGCGGCGCCCGGCAGTGTCGTGCCGAGCTGCCGGTTCTCCGCGCGGGTGTATGTGCTGTCGACCCGGGAGGGTGGGCGTGCGACGCCGGTGGCCACGGGGTATCGGCCGCAGTTCTACATCCGTACGGCTGATGTGGTCGGAGATGTCGATCTTGGTGAGATCGCGGTCGCGCGGCCCGGTGACACCGTCTCCATGACGGTCGAGCTGGGGCGCGAGGTGCCGTTGGAGCCGGGGCTCGGGTTCGCCATCCGTGAGGGTGGGCGGACTGTGGGGGCGGGGACCGTGACCGCCGTCGTGTGAGGGGGCTGGTGTGAGTGGGGGACCGCGGGCCGTTTGTGGCTGGTCGCGCAGTTCCCCGCGCCCCTTTGGGGCGCTTCATGGCAGGCACAATTGACGGGTGACCGAGTCGATACCCGTTGCCCGTGCCGTTGATCATGGGTTCGCCAAACTGATGCCCGACGTCGACCGTGAGCGTGCCTGGTTGCTCACGGTGGACGGGGCGCCCCAGTCGTACGTCGATCTGGACGACCCGACGTATCTGGAGTTCGAGTACGCGCGCCGGCTCGGGCACGTCCTGGACACCGTCGCGGATCCGGGGCGGGCGCTGGACGTCCTGCACCTCGGTGGTGGCGCGCTCACCCTGCCCCGGTACGTCGCCGCGACCCGGCCCGGTTCCCGGCAGGACGTCGTCGAGGCCGACCGCGGGCTGCTCGACCTGGTCGTGGAACACCTTCCGCTCCCCGCCGACGCGGGCATCGCCCTGCACGCGGCCGACGCCCGCGCCTGGCTCGAAGCCGCCCCCGACGACTCCGCGGATGTGCTTGTCGCCGACGTGTTCGGCGGCTCACGCGTGCCGGCGCACCTGACCTCCCTGACGTACGCCGAAGAAGCCCGGCGGGTGCTGCGCGGTGACGGCGTCTACCTCGCCAACCTGGCCGACGCCGCGCCCTTCGCTTTTCTGCGCTCCCAACTCGCCACGTTCTCAGTGGTGTTCGAGCATCTGGCGCTGATCGCCGAGCCGGGGGTGCTACGGGGCCGGCGCTTCGGCAACGCGGTGCTCGTCGCCGGACACCGCCCTCTCGACCCGGCAGCCCTGGCCCGCCGTGTCGCCTCCGACGCCTTCCCGGCCCGCCTCGAACACGGGCCCGCGCTACGGGAGTTCATCGGGGGCGCCGCACCTGTCCGGGACGAGGAGGCGGTGCCGTCACCGGTGCCGCCGCAAGGGGCCTTCGGGATCGGGTGAGGCTCGGTGCGCGAGGACGGCACCACGGGCGTCAGCCGCCCGTGCTCTCCAACTCGCCCTTCACCGGCGCCTTCTGGGGCGAATCACGGGCGGTCTCCTTCGTGCGCCGGGTGAGGTTCCGTACGTCGCGTACGCACAGGGCAGCCGCCGTCACCACCACGATCAGGGCCGCGCAGCCCCAGAGGGCCGGCGTGCGGCCGAAGGCGTGTTCCGCGGGGCCCGCGAGTGCCGTGGCGAGCGGGAGCAGCGCGACCGAGCCGAACCAGTCGTAAGCGGAGACGCGGGAGAGCTTGTCCTCGGGGATCTCCTGATGCAGCGCGGTCATCCAGCTCACGCCGAACACCTCCTGCGTCACGCCGGTCGTGAACATCACCGCGCAGAGCACGGCCATGGGCGCCGGTACGGCGAGCGCGGCGGCGGGCAGCGCGAGGGGGAACACGCAGAGGGTGCCGGCGAGCAGCAGCCGGCGTGGTCTCCAGCGCGTCATCAGCAGGGCACCGGCGACCGTGCCGGCCCCGAAGGTGGCCAGCGCCAGTCCCCATGGGCCGGCCCCGCCCAGGCTGTCGCGGGCCACCAGCGGGCCGTACACCGACTGGGCGGCGCCGATGACCGCGTTGGCGACGGCGAACTGGACGACGATCACCCACAGCCAGGACCGTCCGGCGAACTCCCGCCAGCCCTCCCGCAGATCGGAGAGCATGCCGCCGCCCGGCTCGCGCGCCGGGATGTGACTCACGTCGAGGAACGAGCGCAGTGCCCCGGCGACGGCGAACGCCACCGCGTCCACCGCGAGGACCCAGCCGGGGCCGAGCACGGCGACCATGGCGCCGCCGAGGGCCGCGCCGCCCAGCGAGGCGCTCTGCATCGCCATCCGGAACACCGCGAAGGCGCGGGCGGCATGGTCGCCCTTGACCGAGGACAGCAGCATGCCCTCGGCCGCGGGACTGAAGAACGCCTGCCCGGTGCCGCCGAGGGCGGTCAGCAGCATCATCTGCCACAGCTGTGGCTCCCCGCCCAGGACCAGCGCCGCGAACGCCGCCTGTGAGAGGCAGTTGAGGGCGTTGGCGGCGACCATCACATGGTGCCGGGGGAGCCGGTCGGCGACCGCGCCGCCGATCAGCAGGAACAGCACCAGCGGCAACGTCCGGGCCGCCGCGACCAGTCCCACGTCACCGGCGTCGCCGCCCGCCTCCAGCACGGCGAACGCGGCGGCGATCGTCGCCCCGTTGCTGCCGAGGTTCGTCACGACCGCCGACGCGGTCAGGAGGCTGTAGTTGCGGCCGGCCCAGTCGGGGCGGCGTGGACGTGTGGTGGGGGAGCCGGCGGAGGTCACCGGGCGACTATCGCCGCCCACCGCCGACTTGCCAATTCATTTCCTGACCCGGCGCGCCCCGGACCGGCCGGTTTCGGCCGGTCCCGTCCACCCGGGTCCCGTCCACCCAGGTCACGCCCCGGTCGGGTCCCCGTGCAGTCGGACCGTGCTCAGGATCTGCATGATGGTCTTGTCGGACACCTCCCCGGTGACGCCTGTGGCGCCGTAGAGGCTCCATGCCACGTAGTCGCCGGCCGAGTTCTTGAAACCGAAGGTGATGGCCTTGCCGTCGCTCGCGCACTTCCCCTTCTGCGGGGTGTTCTTCGAGTGGGCCCGGGCGAAACTGCCCTTGATGCCCGACTTCGTCGTGTACGGAGTCGCCTTCTCGTCGAAGACGAGGCTCTTCTTGTCCGGCTGTGTGTAGCCGCCGTAGACCCACCAGGGGACCTGGTTCAGGGCGACCTCGTCGGCGTTCCTGGCGCCGCTCGCACCCTTGGTGCCCACGGCCGCGAGCGCGGTGTCAGACGTACGGCCGTCCTTGTCGTCGTCCGAGACACACCACTTCGGCTTGTAGTACGCGGGCGCCGACATGGTGATGATCGGCTTGGTGTCGGCCTTGGCGTCGGTCTCCTCGAAGCCGATCAGCGTGCCCGGCGTCTTCACCTCCCAGCCCGCCGGTACGTCGAAGGCCGTGCCCCACTTCGGATTCACGACGACCTTCCACCCGGCGACGGTCGGTTGCTCGGCCTCGGAGTCCCGAGGGTTGTCGTCGGTGGCCGGTGCGGACGCGGAGGCCGAATCACCGGGGTCCGCCGATTCGGAGGCGGGCGTCGACGCGGGCGCGGACCGCTTGTCCTTGTCGCCCGCGCCCGCCTGCTCGTCCTTGTCGCCGCCCAGGACCAGGAAACCGGTCACACCGGCCGTGATCACGACAGCGATGGCCGCCACGATCGCGGTGGCCTTCGTCCGGTTCCCGCCTCCGTCCGACGGTGGCTGCGGGGCGCCCGTCGGCGCCGGAGCACCCCAGGCCGGCTGCGGCTGGTGCTGCGGGGGCTGGGTGTAGGGGTTGGGCTGCGGATATCCGGTCTGCTGGTATCCGGGTTGCTGATACGGGTTCGGCTGCTGATAGCCCGCCTGCTGGTAGGGATTGTGCGGCGGGACCTGCGCCTGCTGCGGATGGTGCGGGTCCTGCGGATTCTGCTCGCCCCCGGGCGGCTGCTCTTCTGGCCACATGGCCGGTAACGATACGGCGATCCGCGGGCCCGATTCGGCCCGAGCCGCCATGCGGTCGTCGCCGACCGGTGGAAGCGCGCTGTAGGCGGTGTCGGTGGTGACGAAATGGACGTTGTCCGGCCCTATGTCGGAATATCTGCTGGTATCCCGCGACAGTTGGCCGGCTGTCGGAGCCGCTATGACCCGGTAGGTCCACGGACCTACCGGGTCATAGTCGTTTTTTGCTCCGAGATCCGACTGCCGCCGACCGGGACGGGTGATCAACTCGGCGCGGGTGGCCGTCAGTTGGCCCCGGGGTCCCGGCCCGGCGTGGGCCGTCTCCCGCGGCGCCGGAAGATGAAGATTGTGTGTGCCATCCGGGTGCTCACGCACACAACTCGGCCGGTGTCGGAGGTGCAATTTCGAATGCCGGTACGGATACCGGCGGTAACACATCTGAATTCCTTTCGTTTTGAACTTTGGTCACTCGTACTGCTTGTTTATGGTGAGACGTGTGTGCGAGTGTGGGCCAACTCGCGCGGGGGCGGAGGGCAGACCCCCTTGTCCCGCTCGGGATTCCGTGCCGGTCGACCCGAAAGTCCCCCAGCTGACGAGTCGTAGGTACGCACCAACCGGGCACCTGATTTCCCGTGGATGTGCAATTAGCTCGTGCCGTCCTACGGCTTGGAAGGAAATAGGTTCTGTGCAATCCCCTCCCCCACCGCGTCCGCCCTACCCGCCTCGTCCTGGCATGGTCCAGGGGGAATCCGACACGAACCTCGCCGCGCGACTGCGAGGGCACGTGGAGGGTGAGAGTGCGTACGCCGTCGCACTACTGCTGGCGCGGCACTGGCAGTCGACGTACGACTACGCGGCCATCTGTCTCGCGGTCGAGGGCGACCTCGCCACGATGGCCGCCACGTCGGCCTTCCACCGAGTGCTCGGGTTGCTGGAGCGCGGTGAGTCGAATCGGGCGCTGCGACCCCAACTCCTCGTGGCGGTAAGGGAAACGGTCCGGGAGTGGTCTGCCGAGGACGGTATTTCGGCGGTGCTGCCGGAACTCCGTAAACCCACCGGTGGGCGTGGTCTACGCGCGGCGAGGGCTCGGACATCCGAGAATCGGCAACTGGCCGAGCGGTCATTCGGCGTCCTGCCGAGAGCGGCCCAATACCTGCTCTGGCACACCGAGGTCGAGGCCGAGCCCCTTTCCGTACCGGCCGGTCTGGTGGGGGTTGACTCCGTAAGCGCTGCGACAGCGCTGGAACAGGCCCGCGAGCAATTCCGCACCGCTTGTGTACACGCCCATCGTGAACTCGCGCCGTCCAACGAATGCCGCTTCTACAACCGCCTGCTGGACGTTCCGATCCGACGTGGTGGCGCCCTGTTGCCCGATGTCGAGCAGCATCTGCTGGGGTGCCGTCACTGCCGGCACGCCGCTGAGCAACTCAGCCATTTCGAAGGCGAACTCGGCACGCTCATCGCCGAGGCCGTGCTCGGCTGGGGAGCCCGCCGGTATCTCGACTCCCGTCCGGGACGTGGTGGCCCGGGTGCCTTCCCCCGTAAGCCGGCCGCCCGCGGCGGCGGCAGCGGGCGGGGCTCCGGCAGCGGTGGACGCCATCGGCTCATGGCCCATCTCCCTCTGGCCGAGGACCGGTTCGTCCTCCCGGGGAGGCGCAGGCGCGCCGTGGCCGTCGGAGTGGGTGTGATGTCCTTCGCGCTGCTCGCGAGCGTGCTCGGTGCCCGCAACTGGTCGCACGACAGCACTGTGCCGACGGCCACCTGGGGGACGGCCAGCGGCTACTCGGCCGGACCGGGGGTCGCCTCCCCGAGCCCCGCCGACCCGGGGTCGGCCTCGCCGTCTCAGGGCGACGGGTCGTCGACGGCCCCCGCCGCCTATCCCGGCGCGGGGCAACACGGCAGGCTGCACCACGACGCCACCGGCCTGTGCCTGGACATCCGGGGCGGCCGGGTCCTGGCCGGCGCCGGTACGCGGCTGGCCGTGTGCTCGTCCGCCCTGACCCAGCAGTGGTCGTACGAGTACGACGGACTCCTGCGCAGCCTCGCCGACCCGAGGCTGTGCCTCGACTCCCACGGCGCCGACGGAGACGTCGTCCTCTCCGGTTGCGTCGGGTCCGCCGCCGACGAGGTTCGCTACGACCTCACCGTCCAGGGCGAACTGCTGCCCCGCTGGCGCGAGGAACTGGCGGTCGTGCCCGTCACGCTCCGGGCCGGTGCGGACGTCGTGGTCAAGCCGAGGTCCGGGTCCGCGGGGGAGACCTGGACGCTCGTGCCCGAGCGGTCCGCCTCCGACTCCGGCAAGAAGGGGGACCGGCAGGAGAGCGACGGGGCGGCGACAGGTGGCAAGGAGGACAAGGCGGACAAGGACGCGAAGGGCGGGGAGGAGGAGCCGAAGCCGAAGGGAAAGGGGGAGACCGGTCCGAACGGCACGCAACAGGGGCCCGAGTCCCATTCCGGTGACGGGACCTCGGGAGCACCCGGGGCGTCCGAGCCCTCGCCCGAGGCCACTTCCGACCAGCAGTTCGAGACGCGGTACGTCGCGGACGACGGCACCGAGCAGCAGCCCGCGCCCATCCCGGCGGCGGACCTGCAGCAGCCGCTGGACGCCGTGAAGGCCGTCGTGGTCTCGGCGGTGCGGGCGGTCGGCTCGCTCACACAGGTGTCGGGTCGCTCGCCCAGCTGACTGACACGAGTCAGATCCGAACGGGAGCGTCGGCGCGAGCCGCGGGATGCGGGCGCGGACCCGGTGTCACCTCGACCCGGTAGGCTTCCCGGCGTGTGCCCATGGCCGGGCGCGCGCCGGGAACGCGGACGTACCGGGCTACGGCGAGATCGGAAGGAAACCGGCGTTGCACGTGCAGGAATGGCTGGAGACGATCCCCGCTGTCAGCATCTACGCCCTGGTGGGGCTGGTCATCGGGCTGGAGAGTCTGGGCATTCCACTGCCGGGCGAGATCATTCTGGTCTCCGCCGCGCTGCTCGCCTCCCAGCACGGCGAGATAGACCCGTTCGTCCTCGGCGCGTGTGCGAGTGCCGGCGCGATCATCGGTGACTCCATCGGCTACGCCATCGGCCGCAAGGGCGGTCGGCCGCTGCTGGCCTGGCTCGGCGCGAAGTTCCCCAAGCACTTCGGTGAGGGACACATCGCCACCGCCGAGCGTTCCTTCGAGAAGTGGGGCATGTGGGCCGTCTTCTTCGGCCGCTTCGTCGCGCTGCTGCGGATCTTCGCGGGGCCCCTCGCGGGAGTGCTGCGGATGCCGTACTGGAAGTTCCTGATCGCCAACGTACTGGGCGGGATCATCTGGGCGGGCGGTACGACGGCGGTCATCTACTACGTGGGCGTGGTCGCGGAGTCCTGGCTGAAGCGGTTCTCGTGGCTGGGCCTGGTGCTGGCGGTGCTGTTCGGTCTGACGTCGATGCTGGTGCTCAAGCGCAAGGCCAAGAAGGCGCAGGGTGCTTTGCGCGACGTGGAGACCGTAGGGGCTGCGGACTGACCTTGGGCACGGGTTGACCGTGACTTGTCGCGCGGTTCCCCGCGCCCCTTGGGCGCGCCGCTCTACTCGTGGATCTGCCGGTGGGCCTTCGCCAGTTCCGCGTAGTGCGTCCCGTTGAGGGTTACGCCCTGGCGTTCCTCCTCCGTCAGCTCCCGCCGTACCTTCGCCGGCACGCCCGCCACCAGTGAGCCCGGCGGGATCCGCATCCCCTGCGGTACCAGTGCCTGCGCCGCCACCAGTGAACCCGCGCCGATGACAGCGCCGTTCAACACGGTCGCGCCCATGCCGATCAGACAGTCGTCCTCGACCGTCGCGCCGTGCACCACCGCGTTGTGGCCCACGGAGACCCGCTCGCCGATCGTCACGGGAAAGCCCGGATCGGCGTGCAGCGTGCAGTTGTCCTGGATGTTGCTCCGGGTACCGACGGAGATCCGCTCCACGTCGCCGCGCAGCACCGCCCCGTACCAGACGCTGGACCCTGCCTGAAGGGTCACGTCCCCGATCACCGAGGACGTGGGCGCCACGAACGCCTCCTCGTCCACCTTCGGTTCCCTGCCGCCGATGCCGGTGATCAACGCCTTGTGCGTCATCGCGCCTCCTGGTCCTCGAATGCGTCGACGGTACGCCACCTGCGTGGGGCGAAGATCACAGGTGTACGGCATGCTGGCCCCGCCCGGCCGTGAGTACGGTGTGCGGGTGCCCAAGCCCAAGAACACGTTCTCGTCATGGCGGCGTCGGCTGGCGCAGCGCGCGGTGCACGCGGGCTGGGCCTGGGTGCAGCGCACGGGTTCCGTGACCGCCGAGAGCCCCGGGCGGCTGAGCTTCCGGGCGATGGGAACAGGTACCAGGCTCGCCTTCCCGCTGGGCACGGTCTTCGGTGAACCCTGGATCGAGCTGGGCTCCCACTGCATCGTCGGCGAGCAGGTGACCCTGACGGCCGGTCTGATGCCGGACCTCGACCTCGGCCCCGACCCCATTCTGCGTATCGGCGACGGAGTCGTCCTCGGCCGCGGCAGCCATGTCATCGCCGACACGACGGTGACCATCGGCAGCGACTGCTACTTCGGGCCGTATGTGTACGTGACGTCCACCAACCATTCGTACGACGATCCGCACGAGCCCATCGGCAAGCAGTGGCCGCGGATGGAGCCGGTGGAGATCGGCCCGGGCTGCTGGATCGGCACCGGTGCGGTGATCCTGCCGGGGGCGCGGATCGGGCGGAACGTGGTGGTGGCCGCCGGGGCGGTGGTACGCGGAACGGTGCCCGACCACGCGGTGGTGGCGGGGGCCCCGGCCCGCGTCGTACGCCGCTGGACGCCGGCCGGTGGCTGGCGCCCGCCGCTGCGGACACCGGCCCCGACACCGATACCGGAGGGGACCACTCCGGACCAGTTGCGGGCGTTGGCGGAGTTGGACGAGGGGGCTGTGGCGCGGCTGGCGGAGTTGGACGCCGGGGAGCACGTCGGGGACGTACGCGCCGAGTCCTGATCCCGGCGGATGCCGTGACCGGCGGTCAGCCGGTGGCGAGCAGGAGCGTGCCCACCAGGGCCAGGCCCGCGCCCGCCGCCTGGACCGCGCGCAGGCGTTCGCTGAGGAAGCCACGTGCCGCCAGGGCGGTGACCACCGGGTAGAGCGAGGCGAGTACGGCGGCCACGGTGACCGGGCCGTGCTGGGCGGCGATCGAGTAGGTGCCGTTGGCGGCGACATCGGCGAGGCCGACGAAGCCGAGCGCGGGGAGCAGGCGCCAGGGGAAGCCGTCTGCCGGGAGGGCGGTGCCACCCCGGCGGACCGAGACGTACAGTGCCGCGCCGCCGACGGCCACGTTCGTCAGGCGCTGGACGAAGAGCGCGAGGAACAGGCCGGTGATCGTGGTCGACGCCTCCGCGATCAGGGCGAACACGGTGCCGAAGCCGAACGCCGCGAGCAGGCTCAGCAGGATCGCCCGGCGCTGCACGGGCGCGCCCCTGAGCTGCGGGCCGCCCGCGAGCAGGACCCCGACGACGGCGACCGCGATCCCCGCGAACTGGAGCAGCCCGGGACGCTCGCCGAGGAAGAGCCCCACGCTGATGGGGACGGCGACGCCGAGGGAGCCGAGCGGGGAGACGACCCCCATCGGGCCCAGGGCGAGCGCCTTGTAGAAGGAGAGCAGGGCCACCGGTCCGGCCACGCCCGCGGCGACCGCGAACCAGAGCCTCGGACCTGCCTCGCTCCAGCCGCCGGTCAGGACCACGATCGTGCCGAGCACGACCGCCGCCATCGACTGGGAGACCACGACCACCGTCAACGCGGACATGCGCCGGGTCAGCAGGCCGCCGCCGAAGTCGGCCAGCCCCCAGAGCAGGCTGGTGACCAGGGCGAAGAATGCGGTCATGAGGACGCCTCGCAGTACAGTGGAGTGAACGATTCGGTGCACCACACGGTAGTACATTGAAGTGAACCTTGCCATGCAAGATGTTGCACTCAGGATTGTGCGGCAGGATGAGGCCTGAAGTGGAAGCGGTAGCCGAAGCCGATGACCGCGCCGAAGGCAAGAGTGTCGGACGAGAACTGGGACGGAACATTGTCGGACCTCGACCTGCTGACCCAGTCCCTGGCGCGCAGCGTGAAGCGCTGGCGCGCCGAGCGGGGCTTCACCCTGGAGACGCTCGCCGCCCGTGCCGGAGTGAGCCGCGGGATGCTCATCCAGATCGAACAGGCCCGCACCAACCCGAGCCTCGGCACGGTCGTGAAGATCGGCGACGCGCTCGGCGTCAGCATCACCACCCTGCTCGACCACGAACAGGGCCCGAAGGTCCGGATCATCCCCGCCGACCAGGCCGTGCGGCTGTGGCACAACGACGCGGGCAGCTACAACCGGCTTCTGGCGGGCACCGAGGCGCCGGGCCCGCTGGAACTGTGGGACTGGCGGCTCATGCCCGGCGACAGCAGCCCGTCCGACCCGCACCCCGCGGGCACGTTCGAGATCCTCCACGTCACGGCGGGCGAACTGACGCTCACGGTCGACGGAGTCGAACACCGCGTCCCGGCCGGCGCGAGCGCCACCTTCGAGGCCAACGTCCCCCACACATACGGCAATGACGGCGCCCTGCCGGTGGAGATGCTGATGTCGGTGTCGGTCCCGCCGGTGAGCTGAGCCGCCCGGCCGAAGGCCCGCCCGAGGCTGTTGGCGTGCCGTCATGCGCGCGCCCATCGGAGACTTCGACTCCGCCACCCCGGCCCCCGACTGCCTCGGCGAACTGTGTGGTCGTGGCCGGCCGGTGCGGCGGCGGGACCACCCTCGCCGTGTGTCTCGTCCTCTCCACCACCCGGGTCGATGTGAACGGCGTGGTGCGCCGCCAACTCGGCGCCCGCAAGGCGTCGTTCGCGCAGATGGACACGGCCGTCGGGGAGAGCGGCATGGAGTGCGGAGGCATCACGCCGATCGGGCTCCCGGAATCCTGGCCCCTGTTGGTCGACTCCGCCGTTGTCGACCTCCCCTGGGTGCTGGTCGGCAGCAGGCGGCGGCGCGGCAAGCTGCTGGTGCCCGGGAAGGCGTTCGCCGGGCTTCCGGGAGCCGTGGTGGTGGCCGGGCTGGGCGTCGACTGACGGACTGGCGGGCTGACGGCGGGTCGTCCTGGCCCGGGTGGGCCGGAGTCGGCTACGGCGCCTCGCGGTTCCCGGTGTCAGTGGTCGGCGTCCCTGCCGATGTACACGTCGGCGAACGCCGCTGCCGCCGCCGGGGAGTTGAGGATGCGACGCAGCCGGGCCAGGGTGGTGCCGGAGCGGTACGGGTCGCCCGACGACGCCCCGTGGTAGATGTCGGACAGCCACAGGGAGAACTCCTGGTACTGCCAGACGCGCCGCAGACACGCCTTCGAGTAGCCGTTGAGGGCGTCCGGGTCGCCCTTCGTGAGGTAGTCGACGAGTCCGTCGCCGAGCAGGAAGGCGTCGTGCAGGGCGAGGTTCATTCCCTTGGCGGCGATGGGAGCGGTGAGATGGGCCGCGTCACCGGCAAGGAAGAGCCGCCCGAACTGCATCGGCTCCACCACGTAGTTGTGCATGTCGAGAACGCGCTTCTCGATCAGACGGCCCTCGTTGAGCGGGGGAGCCCCCAACGCGCCCAGCCGTTCGTGGAGTTCGGCCCAGACGCGGTCGTCCGGCCAGTTCTCCGGATCGTCCCCGGGCGGGCATTCCAGGTAGTAGCGGGTGACCTCGGGCCCCCGGGCCATGTGCCCGGCGAAGCCGCGCGGATGGATGCCGAACATCACGCAGTCGTTGGACGGCGGCGCCTCGGCGAGAAGGGCCAGCCAGCCGATGCCGTAGTCGTGCCGCGCGACCCGGGAGTGCTCCGCCGGGATCGCCGTACGGGTCACTCCACGTGCCCCGTCGCATCCGGCGATGAACTCGCCCTGCACGTACTCTCGTTGACTCGTCTCCGCGGAGACGTAGGACACGGCGGGCCGGTCGGTGTCGAGGTCGTGGACGAGCACGTCCCGCACGCCGAACCGGATGTCGCCGCCGTGCACGTCGGCGTACTCGCGCACCAGGTCCGTCACCAACAGCGGCTGGGGATAGGCGAAGTGGCGGTGGCCCGACAGCTCGGCGTACTCGAAACGATGGCGTCGGCCGTCGAACCGGAACTCGCACTTGGTGTGCGTACCCGCCCGTTCGAGCAACGTGTCGGCCAGACCACGCTGTTGGAGCGCGCGTACCGCCCACTCCTCGATGAACCCGGCCCGGGGGTGCCGCTCGATGAACTCCCGGTTCTCCGTCTCCAGCACCACACAGTCGAGGCCGGCTGCCCGCAGGATGTTGCCGACGGTGAGACCGGCGGGTCCGGCGCCCACGATCACCACCGGGGACTGTTGCGCGGAGGGGGAGTTGGGCGTGGGGCCGGAGGGCGGTGAGGCGAAAGTCACTCCTGCATTATGTCGACCGCCCGCCGTGGTCGGGTAACTCCCACTGTTCGTGAGGCTGCCGGAAACCGGGGAGTGTTCGAGAGTCAGCCGAGGCGCGGCAGCTCGATGGCCGGGCAGCGGTCCATGACCATGTCGAGGCCGGCGGCCCTGGTGCGGTCGTACGCGGCCTCGTCGATGACGTCGAGCTGGAACCAGACGGCCTTGGCGCCGATCGCGGTCGCCTCGTCGGCGACCCCACCGGCGAGGGCACTGTTCACGAAGACGTCGACGACATCGACGTCGAAGGGGATGTCGGCCAGCGTGGCGTAACCCTGCTCGCCGTGGACCGTCTCGGCCTTCGGGTGGACGGGGACGATCCGCTTGCCGTGGCGTTGGAGGACCTCGGCCACCCGGTAGGCGGCGCGCTGCGAGTTCGACGACAGGCCAACGATCGCCCAGGTGTCGCCTCGCTCGGTCAGGATCTTGCGGATCGTCGCTGAGTCGCCGTACACGGCCGGCCTCCTGGGTGTTCGAACAGCCTCTGTTGTGCGTGACAACAGTGGCTGGGCTGCGGTGATTCCCCGCCGTTGGCACCGGCGGGGGTGGCCGGGGGCCCGGCCGTTGCATGATGTGTCGTGTGGTTGCTGACACGGGACGGCGGGGGAGTGTGACGGGCGGAGCGGCGAAGGTCCGGTCGGGGGAGTACCGGGCGGGTGGTGAGGGCGAGGAAGGGGCGGCCCGTACGGGCCGGCCCCGGGTGACCTCACGGGCCGCTCTCGAACGTCTGGGCTTCGAGCTGTTCGCCCGGCAGGGCTTCGACGCCACGACGGTCGACGACATCGCCGCCGCCGCCGGTATCGGCCGACGTACCTTCTTCCGCTATTTCGCGTCCAAGAACGACCTTGTGTGGGGCGACTTCGAGGACCAGTTGCGCGGGTTCGAGGAGCTGCTGGCGGCGACCGATCCGGCCGCTCCGATGATGGACGCGCTGCGTGGCGCGGTGGTCGAGTTCAACCGTTTCGACCCGGCGGTGGTGCCCTGGCATCGGCAGCGGATGACGCTCATCCTGCGGGTGCCGACGCTGCAGGCCGACTCGACCGTGCGGTACGCGACCTGGCGGGAGCTGGTCACGGCGTTCGCCGCGCGGCGGATGGGGCGGTCGGTGTCCGATCTGGAGCCGAGGCTGCTTGGCCATGCGGCGCTGGCCGCGTGTATTGCCGCGTATGAGCACTGGTTGACGGAGCCGGAGGGGAGTTTGGGTGCGTTGTTGGATCAGGCGATGCGGCAGGTTGGGGTGGGGTTCGGTGGGGGTGTCTCCGACGGGTGAGCGGGAGTAGGGGTTCGGGTTCGTGGGTTGGTGCTGCGCCGTCGTGGCTGGTTGCGCAGTTCCCCGCGCCCCTTGGGGGAATGGTGCGCAGTTTCTCGCGTTCCTCGGGGGCTATTCGGTGGAGCGCATCGCGTTTGCTATTAGTTCGCCTATGAGGACGGCTGTTGCCGCTGGGCCGCGTAGAGGGGGTGTGGGGAGGATTGAGGTGTCTGCTACTCGGAGGCCCTTTATGCCGTGCACCCTTCCTTGGGGGTCCACCGCGGGGCCCAGGGGGATCGTGGCGCAGGTGTGGTGGGCGGTGGCCAGGTGGGCGTGGATCCAGGTGTCGAGGGATCGGTCGTCGTTCAGTATCTCGGGGGTCGGGTCGAGCAGACCGGCGGAGATCCTGACGAAGGCCGGGGTGGCCAGCAGTTCGGCGGTCGTGCGGATCGCCTCGCGCATCCGGCGTCTGTCGTCTGGGGTCCGCAGGTAGTTGTGGTCGAGGCTCGGGGGTACGGCGGGGTCGGCGGACCAGGTGCGCATCCGGCCCCCGAGGCCGGGCGACTGGACGGACACGAGGAATGCCAGAGGCGCGCCGGGGACGCTCACCGTTCCGTCGGCCAGTCCGGACAGGGGGACGAGTGACTGGAGGACTTCCAGGTCGCCGCCGGGGTGGTCGCCGTCCGACGAGGGCAGATGCAGACCTCCGCCGAGCCAGGAGCCGATCGGTTCCGGGAGGGGCGTACGGGGAGTCCACTCCAGGACGACCTGGGGGTGGTCGCCGAACCGGACCCCGACGGAGGGGGCGTCCCGTACGACGGGGATGCCGATGCGGTCCAGGTCGCCGCGCGGTCCGATGCCCGAGAGGTGCAGGAGATGCGGGGAGCGCAACGCCCCCGCGCACAGGACGACCTCACCGCACTCGACGAGCTCACGGTGTCCGTCGCGCTCGACGACCACTCCGGTCGCGCGGCCGTGCTCGACGACGACCCGGTGGACCGTACTGCCGCCCCGCACCGTCAGGTTGGGCCGGTCGAGGGCCGGCAGCAGGTAGCTGACGCCGGTGTTGAGGCGCACTCCGTCGACCACGTTGCAGGGGACCGGGCCGAACCCCGGTTCCCGCTGGGCGTTCTTGTCGGGCTCCGGCGGAAAGCCCAGGTGGCGGGCCGCGTCCCGGAACGCGAGGGCGGCGGGGTGCCGCAGGTCCGTGCGCCGCACCCGTATCGGTCCCGCCGTTCCGTGCGTGGGGTCGGCGCCGTGGTCGAGGTCGGTCTCCAGGGCCCGTAGGAACGGCAGCGCACCGTCGTACGACCAATCCGTGCCGCCCACCGTCGACCAGCGGTCGAAGTCCTCGCGCCTGGCCCGGACGAAGTAGCCGCCGTTGACCGTCGTCGAGCCGCCGAGGTAGCGCCCCCGGACGACCGTGTACGGGCGTCGAGGTGTGAGGTGCGCCGGGTACGGCTGGACCGCGGGCGTTCCTGGCTGTGCGCCGGGCACGAGTCGGGCGTCCAGCAACTCGGCCGGAAACGCCGAGAGTCGCCTCGGCACCGGGCCCGACTCCAGTACCAGCACGGTGCGTTCGGGGTCCTCGGTCAGCCGGGCCGCGAGCACGGCACCGCTGCCGCCGGCCCCTGTCACGATGACGTCCGGCTTCATCTCGGCCTGTTTCAAAGGGAGTTGGCTCTCTCCTGTGTCCCTCGCGGTCCTCGTCGTGCCCGTCCCCTTCACTTTCGGCACCCGGTGCCATTATTCTCCGGATGTCCGTCGGAAGCGATGCACAGGGAGAGTCGCATGAACGAGTTCCATGACACCCGGTCCGTCCCGGCCAGCGAGATCCAGGACGCTCGGACCCCGGCCGCAGAGCCGCCGGAGCCGCTGATCGAGGCCGACGACCTGATCGAGGAGGTCTCCATCGACGGCATGTGCGGCGTCTACTAGGCCGCCCGATGGACCTCGACCGGGCCTGGGACCTGCATCCGCAGGTCTCCGTACGCCCCGAACCCTTCGGCGCGCTGCTCTACCACTTCGGGACCCGCAAGCTGTCGTTCCTCAAGGACCGTCGCCTGCTGGCCGTCGTCCAGTCCCTCGCGGACGCGCCCACGGCCCGCGACGCCTGTCTGGCCGCAGGCCTCGACGAGGGTGAACTCCCCCGCTACGGAAGGGCCTTGGCCGTCCTCGTCCAGTCGTCGATGCTCGTCGGAAGGACACCATGACCGCCGCAACCGCCCACACGCCACGGCTGGTCGACCTGTTCGAGCACGGGCTCGACGCGCCGATCTGCCTCACCTGGGAACTGACCTACGCCTGCAACCTGGCCTGCTCCCACTGTCTGTCCAGCTCCGGCAGGCGCGACCCCCGCGAGCTGAGCACCGAGGAGGCCAAGGCCGTCATCGACGAGCTGGAGGCCATGCAGGTCTTCTACGTCAACATCGGCGGTGGTGAACCGACCGTCCGCGCCGACTTCTGGGAACTCCTCGACTACGCCACCGCCCACCACGTGGGCGTGAAGTTCTCCACCAACGGCGTACGCATCACCCCCGACGCCGCCGCCCGTCTCGCCTGCAACGACTACGTGGACGTCCAGATCTCCCTCGACGGCGCGACCGCCGACGTCAACGACGCGATACGCGGGGCCGGTTCGTACGCGACCGCGCTGCGGGCACTGGAGAACCTCGCCGCCGCCGGAATGCGGAACTTCAAGATCTCCGTGGTCTGCACCCGGCACAACATCCCGCAACTGGACGCCTTCAAGGCGCTCGCCGACCGCTTCGGTGCCCAGCTGCGCCTGACCCGGCTTCGGCCGTCCGGACGCGGCGCCGACGTCTGGGACGAACTGCATCCCACGCCCGTACAGCAACGTGCGCTGTACGACTGGCTGTTGGCCAACGGAGAGAACGTCCTGACAGGCGACTCCTTCTTCCATCTCTCCGCGTACGGTGAGGCGTTGCCCGGTCTCAACCTGTGCGGCGCCGGGCGTGTCGTCTGTCTGATCGACCCGGTCGGTGACGTGTACGCCTGTCCGTTCGCCATCCACGAGGAGTTCCTCGCGGGCAACGTCCGTCAGCCGGACGGCTTTTCGGGAGTGTGGCGCGGCTCGGAACTGTTCCGGCGGCTGCGCACCCCGCAGCACGGCGGAGCCTGCGCCTCCTGCGCGTTCTACGACACCTGCAAGGGCGGCTGCATGGCCGCGAAGTTCTTCACCGGGCTGCCGATGGACGGACCCGACCCCGAGTGCGTACAGGGCCACGGGGAAGCGCTGCTGGCCCGCCGCGCCGGAACGCCGGTACCCAAGCCGTCGGGTGACCACTCCCGCAGGTCGGTGGACCTCGTTCTCACCCGGCGGCCACCGGTGAGCGACTGTGCCGAACACCCTTTGGCCGGGCTGGAATTGGCGCCCACCGGAAAGGACGCGACACATGGCTAGGAACCCCTGGTTCGAAACGGTCGCCGAGGCGCAGCGCCGGGCCCGGAAGCGGCTGCCCAGCTCGGTGTACGGCGCGCTCGTCGCGGGCTCCGAACGCGGGCGCACCCTCGACGACAACCTCGCCGCGTTCGGCGAACTGGGCTTCGCCCCGCGCGTGGTGGGCCACCACGCGCGGCGCGACCTGTCGACGACGGTACTGGGCGTACCCACCTCGCTGCCCGTGCTCATCTCGCCGACCGGAGTGCAGGCCGTCGACCCGGACGGGGAGGTGGCGGTCGCCCGGGCCGCGGCGAGCAGGGGCGTCATCATGAGCCTCAGCTCGTTCGCGAGCAAGCCGGTGGAAGAGGTCTCCGCGGCCCGGCCGGACCTCTTCTACCAGCTGTACTGGAGCGGCACGCGCGACACGATGATCCAGCGCATGGACCGGGCCCGGGCGGCGGGAGCCAAGGCGCTCATCGTCACCCTCGACTGGTCGTTCTCCCACGGCCGGGACTGGGGCAGCCCCGCCATCCCGGAGAAGCTCGACCTCCGAACCATGCTGAAGTTCGCCCCCGACGTGCTGCCCAGGCCCGGGTGGCTGTGGCGCCACGCGAGATCCGGACGCGCCCCCGACCTCACCGTGCCCAACCTGCGGGCCCCCGGCGGCCGGGCGCCCACCTTCTTCGGCGCCTACGGCGAGTGGATGCGGACCGCGCCGCCCACCTGGGAGGACGTCAAGTGGCTGCGCGGCGAGTGGGGAGGTCCCTTCCTGCTCAAGGGGGTCACCCGGGTCGACGACGCCAGACGGGCCGTCGACGCCGGCGTGTCCGCCCTGTCCGTGTCCAACCACGGCGGCAACAACCTCGACACCACCCCGGCCACGATCCGCGTGCTCCCCTCGATCGCCGAAGCGGTCGGCGACCAGGTCGAAGTCCTGCTGGACGGCGGCATCCGGCGGGGCAGCGATGTCGCGAAGGCCCTCGCCCTCGGTGCCCGTGCCGTCCTGATCGGCCGCGCCTATCTGTGGGGCCTGGCGGCGGGCGGACGGGCCGGCGTCGAGAACGTGCTGGACATCCTGCGCGGCGGCCTCGACTCGGCCGTCCTCGGCCTCGGCCACTCCTCCGTCCACGAACTGTCGCCCCGGGATCTGGTGATCCCGCCCGGCTTCCCGCTGACCCTGGGCGGCGAGGACGTACCGGTGGCCCGTCCCGCCCCGGTCGACTGAACATGGCGGCGCGCTTCCTGGCCGACGCCGTCTGGCCCGCCGTACCGTCCGGTGCGCCGGTCCTCGTCCCGGTCGGGTCCACCGAGCAGCACGGCCCGCATCTCCCGCTCGACACGGACACCGTCGTCGCCCGGGCCGTCGTACGGCGCACCGCGGACTCCCTGCCCGCGTCGCTGGTGGCACCGCCGATCGCCTACGGGGCCAGCGGTGAACACGCGCACTTCCCGGGAACCGTCTCGATCGGGCACGAGGCGCTGTGCGCGGTGCTCGTGGAACTGACCCGCTCGTTCTCCCTCTGGGCGGGCCGCGTCGTGTTCGTCAACGGCCACGGGGGCAACACCGCCGCACTGGACACGGCTGTCGGTCGACTGCGTGCCGAGGGCCACGACATCGCCTGGACCGCCTGTGGGACACCCGGCGGCGACGCGCACGCCGGCCGAACGGAGACCTCCCTGATGCTGCATCTGGAACCGGAGCGTGTACGGCTCGACGCGGCCGTGGCTGGAGACACGCGCCCCCTGGCCGACCTCCTGCCGGACCTCGTGGCCCACGGCGTCCGCGCGGTCTCGCCCTCCGGTGTGCTCGGCGATCCCACCGGGGCCTCGGCCGAGGAAGGCCGCCGAACACTGGACGCGATGGTGTCGGCCACCGTCCACCGGATCGGCGCCTGGACGGTCGACGACCGGGGACGCCTCGCCGATCCGGCCCGCCGGCTCGGGACCGTAGGCCGATGACGCTGCCCGCCGGAGCCGGCGTCGTCGTCGCGTTCGACCGGCACACCAGAGTCGTCGACGGCGGCCGCGCACTCGTCGGAGGGTTCCCCACCCGGCTGCTGCGGCTGACACCGCGGGCCCGCGGACTCCTCGTCGGCCGTACGGTTCCCGTACGGGACGCGGCGAGCGCGTTCCTCGCGGAGCGACTGATCGAGGGCGGCATGGCCCACCCCGTCGTCGACTCGCTGCCGACGCCACCCGACCCCCGGTACACGGTTGTCATCCCGGTCCGTGACCGTCCACTCCCGCTGGACCGGCTGCTGCGCAGCATCGGCACAGGTGGAACTGGTGGCACAGGCGGTGCACGGCGTACGGGACCTCCGGTGATCGTGGTCGACGACGCCTCGCGGCATCCCCTCGCCGTGGCCGCCGTCGCCGCCCGGCACGGTGCCCGGCTGGTCGCCCTGGACACCAACACCGGGCCCGCCGGCGCGCGCAACGCCGGGCTGCGTCACGTCACCACGCCGTACGTGGTCTTCGCCGACTCCGACATCGTGCTGGACCCCGACACGGTGCCTACCCTGCTCCGGCACTTCGCCGATCCCCGGGTCGCCATGGCCGTACCCCGCATCACCGGGCTGACCGGCCGCACCGCGACCTGGATCGAGCGGTACGAGAACACCCGGTCCTCCCTCGACCTCGGCGCCCGTCCGGCCGCGGTGCGTCCCGGTACGCCCGTCTCCTGGGCGCCTACGGCCTGCGCGGTGGTGCGGGTGGACGCCCTGCACGAGATGGGCGGGTTCGACGAGGGGATGCGGGTGGGGGAGGACGTCGACCTGTGCTGGCGGCTGATCGAAGCGGGGCTGCGCGTCCGCTACGAGCCCGCCGTCCGGGCCTGCCACGAGCACCGGGCGCGGCTCGGCGACTGGTTCCTGCGCAAGGCCGTCTACGGGACCGGAGCGCATCCGCTCGCCCTGCGCCATCCCGAGTTCATCGCCCCGGCCGTGTTCGCCCCCTGGAGCGCGGTGTTCGCCGCCGTGCTGCTCACCGGGCGGCGCTGGTCGGCGCCGGTCGCGGGCACCGTCCTCGGCCTCGTCACCCTGCGCGTCGGCCGCAAGCTCGACGGCACCCGGCACCCGTACCGGCTGGCCGTGCCGCTCGCGGGCAACGGCGCCCTCGCCACCCTGGCGCAGACCTCCGCGCTCCTCACCCGGCACTGGTGGCCGCTCACCGCCGTCGGCTGCCTGCTGTCCCGGCGGGTGCGCCGGGCCGCCGCGGTCGCCGCGTTGGCCGACATCGCACTCGAGTACCGGCCCGGGGACGGGGCACTGGACCCGTTCCGCTACGGCGTCGCCCGCCGGCTCGACGACCTCGCCTACGGTGCCGGCGTGTGGTTCTCCGCGCTCAGGGGCCGCTCCACCGCCGCCTTGCGGCCCCGCGTCACACGGGGGAGGCCGACCAGTCCCGGTCAGCGGAAAGAGCCCAGCGCGCCTCGCGGGGCGTCACGACACTGAGGACATCCTGCCGCCGGGGACGTGCGGCGCATGCGATGGATCAGTCACCAGGAGGTGTGCGGCGTGACGCATGAAGTGGTCGGTCGTGTCGAGGAGCTGGGTTCCGAACTGGCCGCACTCGCCGACGAGAACGAGTCACTCGGGAAACTGAGTGACCGGACCGTCGAACTGGTCAGGTCCGCCGGGGTCATCCGGCTTCTGCAGCCCAAGGAGTTCGGCGGATTCGGCGCCCACCCCCGGGACTTCGCGGAGGCGGTGATGGCGGTCGCCCGGCACGACGGGGCCGCCGGCTGGGTGTGCGGAGTCGTCGGAGTGCACCCCTGGGAACTGGCCCAGATGGATCCCCGGCTCGCCCACGAGGTGTGGGACGAGAACCCGGACACCTGGATCGCCTCGCCCTACATGCCCAACGGCATCGCCGAACCGGTGGACGGCGGCTATGTCCTCAGCGGACGCTGGCCGTTCTCCTCGGGCAGCGACCACTGCGGCTGGGACTTCCTCGGCGCGCTCCTCGGCGACGGCAAGGGGAGGCCCGCCGGGCCCATCACCGTCCTGCACGTCGTGCTGCCCCGCTCGGACTACGAGATCATCGACGGCACCTGGGACGTGGTCGGGCTGTCGGGCACCGGCAGCAAGGACGTCGTCGTCGACAAGGCGTTCATCCCCTCCTACCGCGCCATCCGGCAGGAAGCGGTCCAGGAGGGCGCCGCCGCGGAGGCCGTCGGGCTCACCGACACCCTCTACAAACTGCCCTTCAGCTCGATGTTCCCGCTCGGCATCACCGCGGCCGTCATCGGCATCTGCGAGGGCGCGCTCGCCGTGCACCTGGCCCAGCAGCGCGACCGCGTCGCCGTGACGGGCGTCCAGGTGCGCGACGACCCGTACGTCCTCTACGCCGCAGGGGAGGCCGCGGCGGAGATCGCCGCCTCCCGCGTCCAACTGATCGACGGCATCAGCCGGTTGTACGACCAGATCGAGGCCGGCCGGACCATCAGCATCGAGGACCGGGCCGACGTACGGCGCAACCAGGTCCGTTGTGCCTGGCGGGCCGTGTCCGCGCTGGACGAGATCTTCGCCAGGTCGGGCGGGAACGCGATCCGGCGGGGCAATCCGATGCAGCGCTTCTGGCGGGACGCGCATGTCGGGCTCCAGCACATGATCCATGTCCCCGGCTCGGCCTATCACGCGAACGCCCTGGCCCAGATGGGACTTGAGCTGCCCGAGCCGATGCGCATCCTGATCTGAGGAGACCGGATGAGCGACAGCTCCGGCCGCCCGGCGACCACGATCGACGGGCGCCAATTCCGCGACGTCCTGGGAAACTTCCCCACGAGCGTCGTCGCGATCACCACCACGGACGCCGAACGGCGCCCGCACGGAATGGTGGTCGGGACTTTCACCTCCGTATCCCTGGACCCGCCCCTGGTGTCCTTTCTCGTCGACCGTTCCTCCGCGACCCTGCGGACGATCCGCACCGCGGGCCGATTCTGCGCCAATTCGCTAGCGGGCAACCAGGAACGGCTGTCCCGGCAGCTGGCGGGCCCGGCGTCGCGGAGGTTCGACGCCACCACCTGGAGCGCGTCCGCGCTGGGCAATCCCATGCTCGACGGGGTGGTCGCCTGGGTCGACTGCACGGTGGAGCAGTTCGTCGAGATCGGGGATCACTGGCTGGTCGTGGGACGGGTCCGCGATCTTCGCGTCGAATCACCGAAAACCCCGCTGCTGTTCTTCCGGGGCGGATACGGCGACTATCTCGCGAGCGCGACGCTCGTGCTGGACAGGCTTGTCGGTTGGTAACGACTGCTGATGATGAGTAACGAGCTCAAAGGGGAGCCGTAAATGAAGAAGGACCTCCATATAAGACTGCAGAGAATATCGGCGTGGTGCGGCGTCATCCTCTTCGTGGGATTCCTCGCCGCGTTCGCCATCGGCCACCTCACCCCGCCGATGAGCCCCACGGAGAGCCCTGACGACGTCGTCGCGTTCCTCAAGGACCACCGCACGGGGATCCTCACCTGTGTCGCCCTGATGGTGCTGCTCGTCCCGTTCGAGTACCCGTACGTCATCGTGACGAGCATGCAGCTGCGCCGGGTCGAGGGCGGCTGGGGGCTCCTGTCCATGATCCAGCTCACCACCGGTGTGGTGGCCCCGCTCGGGTTCTTCTTCCCGCTCGCCATCCTGGCCGCCGCGGCCTACCGCCCCGAGAGCCACTCCGTCGACGTCCTGACCGCGATGGTCGACACCTTCTGGCTCATGTTCGTGGGCAACGCCTGCATCTTCGTCCTCCAGGTCTGGTCGATCGGCTACGCCGCGTTCATCGACCACACGCGGGCGAAGCCGCTCTTCCCGCGCTGGTACGGCTGGCTCAGCATCGTGCTGGGCGTGACGCTCGTTCCGGGCGCCTTCGTCTTCCTCAACCAGACCGGTCCGCTCGCCTGGAACGGACTGCTCGCGAACATCATCCCCTCGGTCGCGTACGCCGTCTGGAAGATCGCGACCCCGTACGTGCTGCTGAAGGCGATCACGAACGAGGAGCGGGAACCGGCCGGGAAACCGGAGAACGAACCGGTGATCGTGTAGGACAGCCACAACAGCTCGGGCCCCGCGGTGAGTTCGCGGGGCCCAGATGTGCTGACGGCTGTCAGGTCAGATCGAGAGCGCGAACCCGCCCGTCACCCGGAGCGTCTCGCCGGTGACGAAGGACGCCTTCGAGGAGGCGAGGTAGAGCAGCGCCTCGACGATGTCCCGTTCCTCGCCCTCGCGCCCCAGGATCTGCTCACCCAGAACGCGTTCGGCCTCGGCGGCCGACAGTTGGGCCCGGACGGTCTCGGTGAGGATCAGACCGGGCGCTATCGCGTTGACCCGGATGCCGTCGGCGGCGAACTCACGGGCGAACGACGCCGTCAGGCCCCGTACGGCCAGCTTGGACACGCCGTAGATGCTGCGGTTCGCGTAGGCGGCCGACGACGAGATGTTGACGATCGAGGCGCCGGCCCGGTCCTTCATGGCCTCCCGGGCGGCCAACGAACAGATGATGACGCCCATGACGTTGACGTCGAGCACACGCCGTACGTTCGCGAGGCCCAGTTCGGTGAACGGCCTGTTGTAGGCGGCGTGCAGGCCCGCGTTGTTGACCAGGAGGTCGAGTCCGCCGTGTCGTTCGGTGATCTCGTCCACGACCGCGCCCACAGCGGCCTCGTCGGCGACATCACAGCTGATGCCGGTCGCGCGCCTGCCCCGTGCCGTGAGTTCCGCCGCTGCCTCGGCCGCCGCGTCCCCGTCGATGTCGGCGAGCACGACATACGCGCCGAGGGCCGACAGGGCCTCCCCGAACGCCTTGCCGAACCCCCGCCCGCCTCCGGTGACGAGCGCCACCCTGCCCTCGTACTCGCTGCTGTGTCGCGCGTTGTCCCGCGGATCCTTGTCCGGCATCAGAGCCTCACCTCGGTCCGAATCGCTGGCCGGCGTCCAGACGGAGGCACTGGCCGTTGAGCATGGGGTTGTCCACGACGGCGAGCGCGAGCTTCGCGTACTCCTCGGGGTGGCCCAGACGCCGGGGGAACGCGGCGTCCTTGACCAGCGCGGCCCGAACCTCGGCCGGGATCCTCTCGGTGGCGCCCGTCTCGAACAGGCTGGGTGCGATGGCGACGACGCGGATGCCGAGGGAACCGAGGTCGCGGGCCATGGTGAGGCTCATTCCGGCGATCGCGGCCTTGGCCGCCGAGTAGGCGACCTGGCCGACCTGTCCCTCGAAGGCGGCGATCGACGACGTGTTGACGATGACGCCCCGTTCACCGTCAGGCTCCTCGGGCTCGTTGCGGCTCATGTGGGCGGCGGCCAGGCGACTGACGTTGAAGGTGGCGACGGCGTTGAGGTCGAGCACCCGACGGAAGGTCTCCAGATCGTGGGGCCCGTCCTTGCCGAGCGTGCGCCGTACGCTGCCGCCGCCCGCCGTGGTGACCGACACATGCAGCCCGCCCAGGGCCTCGACGGCATCGCCCAACACGCTCTCCGTCGCCTCGAAGTCGGTCACGTCGACGGGGTGGAAGCTCCCGCCGAACGCCGCGGCGACCTCGGCGCCCGCCGACGCCGGCCGGTCCAGCACGGCGACATCCGCGCCGCGGGCGGCCAGCAGTTCGGCGGTGGCCCGGCCCATGCCTGAGGCACCGCCGAACACCACGGCCTTCTTGCCCTTGATCTCCATCGGGAACCTTTCGGGGTCTTCTTCTTCGTCTTCTTCGGGCCTTCTACGGTTCGCGCTTCTTCAGGCTCGGCCGGACGCGGATGCGGACGTGGTGGCGATGGCGCGGGAGGGCCGCAGAAGGGTGACAAGGCGGTCGCGGTGGACGGCCGCGTCGCCGTACAGGACGCTGTCGGCCCTGGCCCGGCGCAGATAGAGATGCAGGTCGTGTTCCCAGGTGAAGCCGATACCGCCGTGCAGTTGGAGTGCCCGGGCCGCGACCTCGCCGGCGCCCGCCGAGACGTACGAGGCGGCGGCACAGGCCGCGCGGGCGGCGTCGGCGGTGCCCGCGTCGGTGGCCATCGCCGCGTAGTGAGTGGCCGCGCGGGCGCCGTGCACGAGGAGAGCCATGTCGGCGGCCGAGTGCTTGACGGCCTGGAAGCCGCCGATCGGCTGCCCGAACTGCACCCGGGTCGTGGTGTGTTCGACCGTGAGTTCCAGCAGGCGCCGCATGACACCGAGCGCGTCCGCGCACCGCAGCACCGACGCCTCGTCGAGCAGCCGCTGGATCTCGTCGGGCCCGCTGGTGAGGCGGCGGTCGGCGGGGACGCGTACGCCGTCGACGCGGACCTCGTGGAACGCGCGGGTCGGATCGAGGGTGCGTTGGCGCCGGACGGTGATGCCCGGGGCTTCGCGGTCGACGAGGAACGAGGCAGGGACACCGTCGTGCAGGGCGGTGAGGAGGAGCCAGCGGGCGCCGCCGGCGTCCTGTACCGCCGTCTTCACCCCGTCGAGGACGAACGCGTCCCCGTCGACGCGGGCGGTGGCACGGATGCCGTCGAGGGACCAGGGCGCCCGGGATTCGGCGAACGCCCAGGTGGCCCAGGACGATCCGGCGGCCAGGCCGGGCAGCACCTCGGACCGTAGGCCGGGTGAGCCCCCGATGGCGAGAGCCCGGCCGACGATCGCGGTGGGCACGAACGGACCCCGGCCGAGAGCGCCCCCGAACTCCTCGGCGACGAGGGCGAGTTCCACCAGCCCCTGACCGCTGCCGCCGTACTCCTCGGACAGGCCGAGGCCGGGCCAGCCGAGTTCGGCCGTCAGCCGCCACACCTCGGGGTCGACGTCCTCGTCACGGTCGAGCCACGCCCGTACGTGCTCGATCGGGGCCCGGTCCGCCAGCAGATCGCGCGAGGCTCCGCGCAACATGCCCTGCTCTTCACTGAGCTCGAAGTTCACCTCAACAAAGTATCCTCTTTCCCTGATTGGGTCGAGGTTGTTGGCTGGAGTTCGGCCAGTTGTCCCTGCTTTCAGGGCCTCTTGCTGCTGGACCTGTTGATCGCGGCCGGAGTTAAGTACTCTGAATTGCATGGTTGACGCCGTACTTCTCTCCGCGTGCCGTACCGCGATCGGGACCGCCCGACGAGGAACCCTGCGGGACACCAGTGCCTTCGAACTCGCCACCGTCGTCGTGCGCGAGGCCGCGTACCGCAGCGGGCTGCCCCTGGAAACGATCGACGACGTCGTCCTCGGTGAGTCCCTCGCCGGGGGTGGTGACATCGCCCGGTACGCGGCCCTCCAGGCCGGGCTGACCCATGTACCCGGTCTGGCCCACAACCGGCACTGCGCCTCCGGGCTGGCCAGTGTGGCGACCGCCGCCGGGAGCGTACGTGCCGGAATGGACCGCGCGGTCGTCGCGGGCGGCACGCACTCCTCGTCCACGGCTCCGGTGGCCCGGTGGCGGGTTCCGGGCACCGACGACTGGCAGGACCCCTGGATGGCGCCGACCCATGACCCGACGCCCGAGGCTCCCAACAACGACATGGGCGTCCTCGTCGGCTGGAACACGGCCCGGCTGGCAGGGCTCACCCGTGAGGAGATGGACGCCTGGGCACTGCGCTCGCACGAGCGGGCGGTACGGGCCGTCGACGAGGGCCGGTTCACCGACGAGATCGTGCCGGTGCAGGTCATGGGCGGCGGCAGGGGCGCCCCGACCTCCGGCACCGGGGCTTTCGTCGTGTTCGACACCGACGAGCATCCCCGGCGCGACACCACCGCGGCGAGACTGGCGTCGCTGAAGGTGCTGCACCCCGAGATCGAGGGCTTCTCCATCACCGCGGGCAACTCCAGCGGGGTGAACGACGGCGCGGCGGCGGTCGTGGTCGCCGGTTCGGATCTCGCCGCCGCGCACGGACTCGCGCCGCTCGCGACCATACGGTCCTGGGCGAGTGTCGGGGTCGATCCGGTCGAGACGGGGCTGGCGCCGATCGCCGCGATCCGCAAGGCGCTCGGCCGGGCCGGGCTCGGCATCGGTGACGTCGACCTCTTCGAGGTCAACGAGGCATTCGCCGCGGTCGCCGTCGCCACCACCCGTGAACTGGGCCTCGACCCGGAGCGGGTGAACCCGTTCGGCAGCGGGTGCAGCCTCGGTCACCCGATCGCCACCACCGGCACCCGCATGGTGGTGACGCTGGCCCACGAACTGCGCCGCAGGGGTGGCGGGACGGCGGTCGCGGCGATGTGCGCGGGTGGGGGGATGGGGTCGGCCATGGTTCTGACGGTGTGACTGCTGCGGTCGCGGTCGGGTGGAGGGGCTGGAATGGCGTGTGCGGGTGTGTCGTGGCTGGTCGGGCAGGTCCCCGCGCCCCTGAAGGAGAGGCGGGCCGCGTCGCCTCTCCTTCGGGAAACGCTCAGCGTGCCGCCCAGCTGACCGTCTTGGTCTGCAGATACTCGTCGAGTCCGAACTCGCCCCACTCCCGGCCGAGTCCGCTCTGTTTGTAGCCGCCGAAGGCCGCCCGTGGGTTGACCCCGGCGCTCCCGCCGTTGATGGCCACCCCGCCGGCCCGGATACGCGACGCGATCTCGTGGGCGGCCACGGTGTCGGCGCTCCAGACGGCGCCGGCCAGGCCGTACGGGCTGTCGTTCGCGATCCGTACCGCCTCCTCGTCGGTGGCGAACGGGATGACGACGCCGACCGGTCCGAAGAACTCCGTACGCGCGATGGTCATCGCGTTGTCCACGCCGGTGAAGAGGGTGGGTTCCACGAACCAGCCCCGGTCGAGGCCGGCGGGGCGTTTGCCGCCATGGACGATTCGGGCTCCCTCCTCCTCGCCGACGCGGATCAGCTTCTCGACCTTGTCCCGCTGGGCAGCGCTGATCAGCGGGCCCATGGTGGTGGCCGGGTCGGCCGGGTCGCCGACCCTGACGGCGGCGAGCCCTTCGCACAGCCGGGCCACCAGTTCGTCGTGGACGGACTCGTGCACCAGCGTGCGGGTCAGCAGCGAGCAGCCCTGGCCCGCGTGGGCGGTGATGCCCATGAGCGCGGACCGTACGGCGCCGTCGAGGTCGCCGTCGGCGCGGACGATGCTCGCCGACTTGCCGCCGAGTTCGAGGACGACCTTCTTCAGGGAGGCCGCGGCCTGGGCGTAGACCGTGCGCCCGACGGTGTCGGACCCGGTGAAGCTGACCAGGTCCACCATGGGATGGGTGGTCAGTTCGCGGCCGGCCTCGATGTCGCCGGTCACGATGTTCAGCACACCGGGCGGCAGCCCGGCGGCGTCGGCGAAGTCGCCGATCAGAAGGGACTCCAGGGGAGTCGCGGGCGCCGGTTTCAGTACGGCGGTGCAGCCGGCCGCGAGTGCGGGGATCACCTTCATCATGCTGAGGAAGAAGGGGAAGTTGTAGGCGGAGATCAGGGCGCACACGCCGAACGCCTCGCGGCGCAGCACCCCTTGGGAGATGCCGGTGCCCGGCGCGATCGTGGGCTCCATCGGGCGCTCCCAGGCGAAGGCCGGCATGACGCGCTCCGCCATGTCGCGCAGGTGCGCCACCGGAACCCGGGTCTGCAGACTCTCCGCGAGCGGACGGACCGATCCCGCCTCGGCGATGTTGACGGCCACGAGATCCGGGAGTCGGCGCTCCATCTCCTCGGCCATGCGCAACAGCACCGCGGCCCGCTCGGCGGGCTTCAGTCGGGGCCACGGGCCCTGGTCGAAGGCCCGCCGTGCCGCCTCGACGGCGTGGCGCACATCGGAGATCGAGGACTGGGGGACTTCCGCGATCAACTCCTCCGTCGCCGGATTGCGCACGACGAGGGACATGTCCGAATCACCGTCCGTGCGACGCCCGTCGATGTAGAGCTGCGAAGAGAACGAGTAGGCCTTCGTCATGGAGTTGAGTGTACTTAATAGCGGGCGCCGGGGAAGGGGGTGTGCTGATCGGCCCCGTGTCAGGCGTCTGTCAGGTTTCTTGAACCTGACGGGACGCTAATCCGTATGCTGAATCATTGACTGGACCGATCGGTACAGGTAACTTCGGCCTCATCCGCGGGGTGGATTCTGCGCGAACGACGATGTTCGAAAGAGGTACCGCCTGTGTTCAAGGAATTTGTCGTCTCCGGTGATTCGCACATCATCGAGCCGGTCGATCTCTTCAAGACCCGGCTCCCCAAGAACCTGCGTGATCGGGCCCTCTGGGAAGAGGAGTTCACGCTCGACGAGCCGATCGTGCCGGGCGGTCACACGGAGTTCAAGAAACTGCACACCATCGGGTTCGACGGCTGGACCATCTCCAAATACCGTCAGACCGGCGGCGAGACCCCGGACGGCGATCCCGAGCACATCCTGAGGGACATGAACATCGACGGCGTCGACGCCTCGGTGATGTTCCCGAACCTCTCGCTGTTCGTCCTGTTCACCGACGATCACGAACTGTCCATGGCGCACGCCCGCGTCTGGAACGACTACCTGGTCGAGCGGTACCTCCCGTACAAGGACCGGCTGCGTCCGACCGCGGCGATCCCGCTCACGAACGTGCCCGAGGCCGTCGCGGAGATCGAGCGGATCGCGCGGCTCGGCCTCGGGGCGATCCTCCTTCCGGAGATCCCGCCGCTGCCCTTCTACTCACGGGAGTACGACCCGGTCTGGGCGGCCGCGCAGGCGCACGGTCTGCCGGTCTTCATCCATGTCGCCACCGGTGGGGTGAAGGTCAAGGAGCAGGTGTCCGAGACGGCGGTGACCGTCCGGGGCCTGATGAACGCCATGAACATGGGCAAGGGCAACCTGACCGACGACATGGTGACCGGCCGGACCATGGGTACCGCGGTCGGCGCGGCCGTGGCCGGCCCGCAGGGCATCGTCGCCAGCCTCGTCGGCGGCGGTGTGTGCGAGCGCTTCCCCGACCTGCACTTCAATCTGATCGAGTACACGGCCGGCTGGCTCGTCTCCTTCATGGGCTACATGGACAAGGCGTGGAAGACCGGCACGGGCCAGGACCCCGACTGGTGGCTCGGCTTCTGGGACGACAACCGTCCCGCGACGGAGCAGGCGTCCATGGGCAGGCTGTTCGCGATCAACGATCAGTGGCCCTACCCGCTCAAGCCCACCGAGTACGTCCGGCGCCAGATCCACGTGCAGTTCGCGGACGATCCGACGGCCGTCAAGGCCCGCCACATCACCGGCCTCTCGACGGTCATCTGGGGCAACGACTACCCGCACGCCGAGGGCACCTTCCGCGACAGCGCCGAGTGCGTCGCGGAGAACTTCGAGGGCGTCCCGGACGAGGACCGCGCGGCCATCCTCGGCGGCACGCTGGCCGACGTCGTGCACTTCGACAAGAGCAAGAAGCTCGCCCCGCTTCCGCAGGACGCCTGACCGGCGGCAGGCGGGCGGTGGTGGTCGTGTCACGGGACCGGCCCCCGGAGCGTTCGCGCTTCGGGGGCCGGTCGTCCGCGTGCGCGGGTCAAAGACGCCCGGGTGCGTTCGTCGCGTCCGATACCTCCGGAACCGCGCCGATCAGGGCGAGGGAGGCCCGGGCGTACGCGGCCCGCCGACGCCGGCTCACCAGGAAGCTCGGGGGCGCGAGGTAGCCCACGTCGCGGGGGAGCGAGCCGGCGCGGCGGGCGAGAGCGTCCTTCGCCTCGGCGGTCGTACCGCAGACGGCGATCTCGCCGACCATCTCGTCCGTGACCGCCTCCGCCATGGCGTCGGTGTCGCCCGCCCGGAACGCGGCGCGGAGCCGGGTGACCGGTTCCTCCCAGCCGTGGTGGGCCACATAGGGGTCGTACGTCTTCACCGTGAGGTAGAAGGCGATCATCCGTCGGGCGTCCGCGACGGCGCGTTCGGGCGCGGAGTCGTCGACTGCCGTGATGATCCAGCCGTGTTCGAGGAAGCGTGTCCTCGGGCCGGCGTCTCCCGCGCCGCGCTCGACCGAGGGCCGTACCACGTCGTTCCACCAGGAGGAGGTGAACAGACCGTGTCCGACGACGCCATCGGCCACCCGGCCCGCGGTGGCCGCCATGCCCGTGTTGAACGCCGCGAGCAGCACGGGGATGTCCAGCCGACCGAGCACCGGCGCCCGGACATCGGCGTCCAGCGAGTGGAACTCCCCGGAGTAGCGCACCTTCTCGCCGTTCTCCGCGTGCAGCCAGGCCCGCACCGCGCCGACCGTCTCGGCGATCCGGGCCACCGGGCGGTCGGCGGGCACGCCGAGCCAGTCGCGGTTGATGCGGAAGGCGGCGCTGCCCAGCCCGAGGAACAGCCGGCCCGGCGCCCGCGCGTGCAGCTGGCGCATGGCGGTGGCGTGAGCGTACGGGGTGCGGGCGAACGCGTAGGTGATGGCGGGGCCCGCCAGGGCGTGCTCGGTGTCGGCGACGATGTCGGCCACCGTGAGGTAGGCGTCGTGGTCGGCGAACTCCCCGGCGCAGAAGGCGCCGACACCGGCCTGCTCGGCCTCCCGTGCGACGTCCCGGCCGGGCCAGGGCATGCCGAACAGCATGGAAGCCTCCGTTTCCCTTGCCTCGCGTCTATAAAGTGCACTCTTTTCATTCAGGCTAGGCGAGGGTCAGCGCAGTGTCCACTGCCTCCGGGGCACTGCGGCACGGTCGACCTCGGCCTTGCCGACGGGGTTGCCGATCTGGGTGTACGACAGTCCGGTGCGCAGCGCCTGGGTCCGCGTCGAGTCGAGCGACTCCCAGATCGCCCGGACGGTGCCCTGGATGGCGGCGGGCGGTTTGGCGGCGATGACGCGGGCGACAGTGTCGGCGCGGGCCCACAGTTCCGCACGCGGGAGCACCTCGCTGACCAGGCCGATCTGCAGGGCGCGCGCCGCTGAGACGCGCTCGTCCAGGCCGAGCAGCGCTATGCGCAGCGCCTCGCCGAGGGGGACGCGCCGGGCGAGACCGATCGGCTCCAGAGCCGCGGTGAGCCCGTAGCTGACGTGCGGATCGAAGAACGTGGCATCGTCCGAACACATGATGATGTCGGCCTCGTTGAGCCAGTAGAAGGCGCCGCCCGCAGCCATCCCGTGCACCGCGCAGACCAGGGGTTTCCACACCTGGTTCAGCTTCGGCGAGAGGTACTCGCCGGGGTCGGTCCGCGACCAGACGTTGGGGTGGCGGTCGATGCCCTCCTTCACGTCCATGCCCGTGCAGAACGCCCGGTCGCCGGCGCCCCGCAACACGACGACGTGCACGTCGTCGTCGGTCTTGACGGTCTCCCAGATGACGGAGAACTCCTCCAGCATCCGCTGGTTGAAGCCGTTCATGACCTCGGGCCGGTTCAGGGTGATCGTGGCGACATGGTCGGCCACCTCGAACAGGACGGTCTCGAGTTCCATCCGGGGACTCCGTTCGTCATGTTGTCTCAGTTCGTCATCTCGACGTGATCCAGGTAAGTAGTATACTTTTTTCTGGTCCTTGGGCACCGGAACGGAACAAGATCCGCGGAGGGACCTGCGATGAGGCCACGTATAGGGCAGATGCTCGTCAGTACGGTCGACACGACGGCCGTGATCGTCGTTCGGTGCTCCGACCAGGAGGTGGAGATCACCTGTGGCGGAGCGGCACTGGCCGAGGCGGCCGGACCGGGGGGACCTGTCGCCACCGGCACCCCCGACCCCGACCTGATGGGCGGTGCGGTGCTCGGCAAGCGGTACGCCGACGAGGAGGCGGGCCTGGAACTGCTCTGCACCAAGCAGGGACAGGGCACGCTGGCGGTGAACGGCGTTCCGCTGCCGATGAAGAGCCCCAAGCCGCTCCCGGCCTCGGACTGAGGGCGAGCGCGCCCCATGAACATCTCGATGCTCCTTGACATGGCCGCCGAGGGTCTTCCCGGCCGGGTCGTGATCGGGCGCGGGGGCGACGGGCTGACCGCCCCGCGACTTCGTGAACTGGCCGTCGGCGGTGCGCGGTCGGTGCGCGCGGCCGACGCCGACGCGATCGTGTACCTGGCCGTGAACGGACCGGCGCTCCCGGTCGCGCTGTTCGCCGCGGCCCACGCCGGAGTCCCGCTGATCCCGGTCAACTACCGCCTCGGCTCGGCACAGTTGGCCGCGCTGCTGGCAAATCACCCCCGCGCCCTCGGTATCGCCGACCCGGAACACGGCGAGGCGCTGCGCCGGGCCGGTCTCGCCGTACGGAGCCCGGACCAGTGGCTCTCCCAGGCGGCGCGGGCCACGCCCACCCCGGGGGACGAGGAGCCGGCTCCGGCCCCCGACTCCCCGGCGGTCCTCATCTACACGAGCGGCACGACCTCGACGCCGAAGGGCGTGGTCCTGCGCCACCACAACCTCGTGTCGTACGTCCTCGGCACCGTGGAGTTCGCCGACGCCGGCCCGGACGAGGCAGCCCTGGTGAGCGTGCCGCCGTACCACATCGCCGCCGTGTCGAACGTGCTGACCAACCTGTACGCGGGGCGACGCGCCCTGAGCCTCGACCAGTTCACACCGCAGGGCTGGCTGGACCTCGTACGGCGGGAGCGGGTCACCAACGCGATGGTGGTGCCGACGATGCTCGCCCGCATCATGGACACCGACGGCCTGGACCGGTCGGTGCCCTCGCTGCGCGCGCTCGCCTACGGCGGGGCCAGGATGCCCGTACGGGTGATCGAGACCGCGCTGCGAGGCTGGCCGCACGTCGACTTCGTGAACGCCTACGGGCTGACGGAGACCTCGTCCACCATCACCGTCCTGGGCCCCCGGGAACACCGGACGGCCGTCGAGAGCGACGATCCCGCCGTACGGGCCAGGCTCGGCTCGGCCGGACTGCCGCTGCCCGGTGTCGAGTTGGAGGTCCGGGACGCGTCCGGCGTGCTCGTAGGCCCGGGGGAGACCGGGCAGATCTGGGTGCGTGGCGACCAGGTGTCGGGGGAGTACGCGGGGCAGGGTTCCGCGGTCGACGAGCGCGGCTTCTTCCACACCCGCGACCAGGGAAGGGTCGACGCCGACGGCTATCTGTACATCGAGGGCAGGGCCGACGACACGATCATCCGCGGCGCGGAGAACATCGCGCCCGCCGAGATCGAGGACGTGCTGCTGCGCCACCCGGATGTGCTGGACGCGGTCGTCGTCGGTGTCCCGGACGAGGAGTGGGGCCAGCGCATCGAGGCCGTCGTCGTGGTCCGGGACGGGGCGGAGATCGACACCGGAGACCTGCGGGCCCGGGTGCGCGGGACGCTGCGCGGCTCGAAGACGCCGGAGCGCATCACCCGTTGGCCCGAACTGCCCCGCACCCCGACCGGCAAGCTCGTGCGCCGCGACATCGTCGAGGCGCTGACCGCTGACCGCTGACCGCTGACCGCTGACCGCTGACCGCTGACCGACGTACGCCGCCGGGCCGTCGGCCGACCAGGATGAGAGAGCCGTCCATGAGTACTGCCGCCAACAGCACCGATCCGATAGCGGAGTTGATCCCGGAGCTGACCGGGCGCACGGCCTCGGCGCTGCGCGACTGGGCCCCCGAGGGCACGGTCGAGTCGGTCGAACCGCTCACCGGCGGCACGTCGAGCCTCACCTACGTCGCCGTGCTGTCGGGTGTGCCCGCCGGATACGAGCGTGTCGTCCTCAAGGTGGCCCCGCCGGGCCTCCAACCGGTGCGCAACCGGGACGTGTTGCGTCAGGCGAGACTCATGCGGGTGCTGGCGGGCGTGTCCGGCGTACGGGTGCCGAAGGTGCTGTTCTGGGAGAAGGGCGCGCCCCCGGCCCGTCAGCCGTTCGTGGCCATGGAGCTGGTGCCCGGCGAGTGCGTGGAACCGGTGCTGGTGCCCCGAGGCACACTGCCCGCCGCACAGGTGCGGGCCCGTGCACTGGACGCGGCCCGGATGCTCGCCCACCTGCATCGCGCGGACCCGAAACGAACCGCCCTCGCGGTGGAGCCGGTTGTCACGCCCGCCGCCGAGATCGACCGCTGGACCCGGGCGTTCGCCACGGTCCCCGAGGACCTGCGCACCGGCTACGAGGCGGTCGCGGAACGCCTGCGGGCCACCGTGCCCGGCGCGATGATGCCGGTGTTCACGCACGGGGACTACCGGCTCGGGAACACCCTGTGCGACGCGGACTCGGTCAACGCGGTCATCGACTGGGAGATCTGGTCGCTCGGCGATCCCCGGGTCGACATCACCTGGCTGACCTTCTTCACCGACGAGGCCCACCACCCGGCGGCCACGTCGCGGGAGCCGACCGGGATGCCGACCAAGGCCGAACTCATCGACACCTACGAGGAGACCCGGGGCGAACAGCTCCCGGACCTGCGCTGGTTCGAGGCGTTGACGAAGTACAAGGAGTCCGCCGCCACCGCGCTGCTGATCAAGCGCGGCCGCAAGGCGGATCACCTGACCGACATGCACCGGCGCATGCTGCCGGCGCTACCGGTCCTGCTGGCAGAGGCGACGGAACTGCTCGGCTGACGCCCGCGATCCCCACCCAGGGGCGCGGGGAACCGCGTGACCAGCCGCCACCGGGCCCGCGGGCTCAGTACAACCCGCCGTCCACCCGGATCAGCGCCCCCGACGTATAACTGGACGCGTCACTGGCCAGATACAGAGCCGTGCCGATGATCTCCTCCGGTCGCCCGGGCCTGCCGACAGCACTGCGCGTGATCTCCCGCTTCTCCTCGGACCAGGCCTTGGAGATGTCGGTCAGAAAGGGCCCCGCCGAGATCGTGTTGACCCGCACGGACGGCCCGTACTCCAGAGCGAACACAGTCGTCAGCGCGTTCAACGCGGCCTTCGCCCCGGCGTACGGACCGAACCGCGGCTGCGGGAACAGTGCTCCCGACGAGGAGACGTTGATGATCGAGCCGCCGTCGCCCCGCGCCATCCGCTCCCCGATCAGTGAGGCGAGCCGGAAGGGCCCCTTGAAGTTGACCCCGACGACCTTGTCGAACAACTCCTCGCTGGTCTGCGCCGACGAGGGCGCCAACGGTGACATCCCGGCGTTGTTGACCAGGACGTCGACCTTCCCGAACTCCTCGTACGCCGTGTCGGCGAGCCGGCCGAGGTCGTCCCAGTGCCCTACGTGCGCGGCGACCGGCAGAGCTTGCCGGCCCAGCTCGCGGACCTCCGCGGCCACCGCCTCGCAGGCGTCGGCCTTCCGGCTGGCGATCACCACATCCGCGCCGGCGGCGGCGAACGCGCGCACCATCTCGCGCCCCAGGCCCCGGCTGCCGCCGGTGACGAGGGCGACCTTGCCGGACAGGTCGAACAGGTCGCCGCTCACACGTCCGCCCGGCCGGTGAGACCGTCGTCCTCGATGATGTGCGCGTACCGCTTGCGGGCGGCCTCACGTTTCGGCGGGATGTGCTCGCTGGGGAACAGACCCTCCGCCGGCCGGTAGTTCCGCAGCAGCCCCTTGGCGATCGTGGTGCGGTGCACCTCGGTCGGCCCGTCGGCGAGGGCGAGGTTCGGTGCGGCCATCCACCACTTGGCGAGCGGCAGTTCGTTGGTCGTGCCGAGCGAACCGTGCAGATGCAGAGCCCGTTGGATGACGTCGTGCAGCACCTTGGCCGTCTGGACCTTGCACATCGCGATCTGGGTGCGGGCCGCGCCGTGCGGCTGGGTGTCGATGATCCAGGCGGTGTGCAGCACGAGCAGCCGGAACTGCTGCAACTCCGTCCAGGAATCCGCGATGAACCGCTGCACCGCCTGCTTCTCCGCGAGGAGGGTGCCCTGCGTACGGCGGGACAGCGCCCGTTCGCACATCATGTCGAAGGCGCGCGCACACTTGCCGACCGTACGCATCGCGTGATGCACCCGGCCGCCGCCGAGACGCGCCTGGGCGACCTCGAAGCCCTCGCCCGGGCCGCCGAGCATGGCGTCGAGCGGTACCCGGACCTGGTCGTAGCGGACGTAGGCGTGGATGCCCTCGTCGAGGTTGTCGCGTTCGTCCATGGTGCCGACGTTGCGCTTGATCTCGATGCCCGGGGTCTCGGCGGGCACGATGAACATCGACATGCGGGCGTGCGGGGGCGCGTCCGGATCGGTGACGGCCATGACGATGAGGAAGGCCGCGTACCGGGCGTTGGACGAGAACCACTTCTCGCCTTCGATCACCCATTCGTCACCGTCCCGCCGGGCGCGGCAGCGGAACTCCTTGGGGTCCGCGCCCGCCTGCGGCTCGGTCATCGAGAACGTGGAGACGATGTCGCCGTCGAGCAGCGGCCGCAGATAGCGGGCCTTCTGCTCCTCGGTGCCGAACATGGCGAGGATCTCGGCGTTCCCGGTGTCGGGGGCGGCGGTGCCGAAGACGGTCGGGGCCCAGTAGGAGCGGCCCAGGATCTCGTTGAGATACGCGAGCCTGACCTGTCCGTACCCCGGGCCACCCAGTTCGGGACCGAGGTGACAGGCCCACAGGCCCTGCTCCCTGACCTTGTCCTGGAGAGGGCCCAGGATCGCCCGGGCCTTCTCGTTGCGGGTGTCGTACGGGTCGCCCCCGTGCGGGAACAGGAGGTCGAGCGGCTCGACCTCCTCGCGTACGAAGGTTGTCGCCCAGTCCAGCCTGGCCTGGAAATCGGGTTCGATCGAGAAATCCAGCATGTCGAAAACAGTATACTTTTTAGCGCCCTCGGTCCATACTGAACCCCGTTCTTCGTTGATTGGGTATGCGCAATAGCGTTCAGGCTCGGAGGAGTTGGTCCGATGCAGAGGCCCATGGAAGGTGTGCGGGTCCTTGAGGTCGCACAGTTCACCTTCGTCCCGGCGGCGGGTGCCGTGCTCGCGGACTGGGGTGCCGACGTGATCAAGATCGAGCATGCGGAGCGGGGCGACGGTCAGCGCGGCCTGGTGCGGGTGCTCGGGTACGACGCCGTCAGCAAGGAGTCGTCGTTCTTCCCGATCGTGGAGGGCCCCAACCGAGGGAAACGCAGCGTCGGTCTCGCGTTGGAGAAGCCGTCCGCACGGCGCGTGCTGGACGAACTCATCCGGAACAGCGACGTGTTCCTCACGAACTTCCTGCCCGACGCACGGGCGAAGCTGCGCATCGACGTCGAGGACGTCCGGGCGGTCAACCCGGACATCATCTACGTCCGGGGCAGCGGCTTCGGCGCCCGTGGCGAGGAGGCGCGCAAGGGTGGCTACGACAGCACGGCCTTCTGGGCGCGCGGCGGCAGCGCCGCCGGGGTCACCCCGGTCGGCGCGGAGCGGATGATCCGGATGCCCGCCGGGGCCTATGGCGACGCGATCGGCGGTATGACCATCGCCGGAGGCATCGCCGCCGCCCTCTACTCCCGCGCCACGACCGGTGAACCGTCCGTCGTGGACGTGTCGTTGCTCGGGGTGGGCGCCTGGGCGACGCAGTTCACGGTCAACATGGCGCTGATGAACGGCGGCCCGCTCCCGGTCAACGTCCAACCCCGGTACGGCTCCGCCACCAACCCCCTCATCGGGGCCTACCGCAGCTCGGACGGCCGCTGGATCGAACTGTCGATGCTGCAACCCGGCCGGTACTGGGCCGAGTTCTGCGCACTGGCCGGCCGCGAGGAACTCGCCCGCGACGAACGCTTCGACAGCACCGAGAAGTTGATGGCGAACGCCGCCGACGCCGCCGGGATCGTCGCCGAACTCATCGCCTCCCGCCCGTACGAGGAGTGGGCCGGGATCCTCTCCCGGGGAGAGGGCCAGTGGGCGGCGGTGCAGAGCGCCTGGGAGGTCGGTCAGGATCCGGCGCTGCGAGCCAACGGTCTCATCGCGCCCGTCGTGGACGCCGACGGGGTCGACCGCGAACTCGTCGCCAGTCCGGTCCAGTTCGACGAGACTCCGGCCACGCTGACGCGGGCGCCCCTGTTCGCGGAACACACCGACGACGTCCTGCGCTCGCTCGGTGTCGGCGAGGAGGAGCTCATCGCGCTCAAGATCGACGGCGCGGCGACGTGACGAACGTACGACGAGAGGAGCCGTGATGAGCACGACACTCGAACCCGGTGGAACCCACGAGGGAGTCCCCGCCTACCACTTCGACAACCGGCTCAGCGGACCGGTCCTCAGCCATCAGCGACGCTGGGACGAACTCGCGGTCACCCACTCCGGGTTCCGGAGCACCATCGCGCAAGGGTACTGGGTCGTCACCGAGAGCGAGGCGATCCAGCGGGCGCTGCAGGACTGGCGAACCTTCTCCAGCGAATCGGTGACGGTGCTCAACCCGAACCCGAGGTTCCTCTGGATCCCGGAGATGCTGGACCCGCCCCACCACACCGAGTGGCGAAGGCTGCTCGGCAGGCACTTCTCCCCGAAGGCCGCCGCCGCCGACGAGCCGAGGATCCGGCGGGTCGCCGGAGAGCTGGTCGACGGTCTGAAGGACGCCGGAAGCGCCGACGTCCTCGACGCCTTCGCCCGGCAGTTCCCGACCCGCATCTTCATGGACCTGATGGGCCTGCCCGGGGAGGATCTAGGCCAGTTCCTCCACTGGACACACGACCTGCTCCACCTCACCTACGGCGAAGACCCGGACGGGCAGCGGCAGTTGACGGCCATGAACGCCGTTTCGGACTACTTCGACGAGCAGATCGCCCTGCGTCGCGAGGCCCCGCGCGACGACCTGCTGTCGCGGGCGATGACCTGGACGATCGACGGCGAGAAGATCAGCGACCGGGACATGCACGCGTTCTGCGTCCTGTTCTTCCAGGCCGGCTTCGACACCGTCCCGATCTCGGTCGGCTGGGCGCTCTACCACTTCGCCACCCACCCGCGGCAGCGCGCCGCCATCGTCGCCGAACCCGCGCTCGTCTCCACCGCCGTGGAGGAGATCCTGCGTGTCTACTCGCCCGTCGTCCCGGCCCGCAAGGCGACACGGGACGTCGAGATCGGCGGCTGCCCGGTCCGGGCCGGCGACATGGTGATGCTCCCTGTCGCGGTCACCAACCGCGATCCCGGACGGTACGACAACCCACTGGAGGTCGACCTGCGCCGAGGCAACACCAACCACATCGCCTTCGGCTCGGGGCCCCACCGCTGCCTCGGCTCGCACCTCGCCCGCCTCGAACTCAACGTGGCGATCGAGGAGTGGCACCGGCGCATTCCCGAGTACCGGATCGCACCGGGCCAGGACATCGAGGCGCACGGCAACATGTACGGCATCAAGCAGCTGCGGCTCGAGTGGTGAGCGGCGTGCCGAACGCTCCGCTGAGCGCGGCCGACCTCTACCACACGGGGATCGTCGTCCCGGACGTCGACGAGTGGAAGGCCCGGATGACCGAGGTCGCCGGCCACCGGTGGACCGAGACCATGGCGGCCGACCTGCCGGTCCGCCTCGCGGACGGGGACCGGGTACTGCCCCTGCGGTACGCGTACTCGCTCGACGCCCCGCACATCGAGCTCGTCCAGGAGATTCCCGGGACCCCGTGGACAGCGGCCGAGCACATCGCCACGCACCACCTCGGCTACTTCTGCGACGACGTCCCGACCACGTCCAAACGGCTGGTGGAGGCGGGCTTCGCCATGGAGGCCTGCGCCGTCGTCGACGGGGCACCGGCGATATTCGCCTACCACCTGGCTCCCTCCGGCCCGCGCATCGAGATCGTGGACCGCGCCCGGATGCCGGACTTCGCCGCCTACCTGCGGTCGAGGACACCCCGGTGACAGAGAAGGACACGACGTACGTGGCACCGGCCTTCAGCACGTTCAGCGAGGAGCACGAGGCACTCCGCTCGACGCTGCGCCGCTTCCTGGCGGACAAGGCACCGAGCGAATCGGTACGCCGCTCGATGGAGTCCGAAGAGGGCCACGACCCGCTGCTCCGGCGCCGGATGGCGGACCAACTCGGCCTGTACGGAATCGCGTTGCCGGAGCAGTACGGCGGATCCGGCGGCGGCCCGGTCGAGTTGGGGATCGTCATGGAGGAGCTGGGACGGGCTCTGCTGCCCTCGCCGTACTTCGCCACCGTGGCCCTCGCCGGCCAGGCCCTCACCGTCTCCGGCGACGACAGGGCGAAGGCGCGCTGGCTGCCCGTGCTGGCCGACGGCTCACTGACCGGCACCCTGGCGCTGGCCGAGACGGGTGGGTCGTGGCGCGTCGAGGACGTGGCTGCCTCGGCGACGCGCGACGGTACGGGCTGGCGGGTCTCGGGCACGAAGATGTTCGTTGTCGACGGCCACAGCGCCGATCTGCTGCTGGTCGCCGCCCGTGCGGACGCGGGCCCCGGTCTGTTCGCCGTGGACGGCGACGCGACGGGCGTCACCCGCACCCGGCTGGAGGCGCTCGACCCGACGCGACGACTGGCGCGGGTCGATCTCGACGGGGCCGACGCGGTGCGGATCGGCCCACCGGGTGACGCCACCGGATATCTGCGAACCGTCATCGACCTCGTGACCGTGGCACTGGCCGCCGAGCAGGTCGGCGGGGCTCAGGCATGCCTGGACGCCGCGGTGGAGTACGCGAAGGTCCGGGTCCAGTTCGGCCGTCCCATCGGGTCGTTCCAGGCGGTCAAGCACAAGTGCGCCGACCTGCTGCTCCAGGTGGAGTCCGCCCGCTCGGCGGCCTACCGTGCCATGGCCGTGGCGGCCGGAGAACCGGACGAGCTGCCGGTGTCCGCCGCGCTCGCCGCCGCGTACTGCGCGGACGCGTTCACCCATGCCGCCAAGGAGAACATCCAGATCCACGGCGGCATCGGCTACACGTGGGAACACGACGCGCACCTCCACCTGAAGCGCGCGAAGAGCTCCGAGCAGCTCTTCGGCAGCCCGGTGACGCACCGGGCCCGACTGGCCGACCTGGTCGGAATCCAGAGAGCAGTCGCGCGGCCGTCATATGTTCAGGGCACTTAATGACGTAGTTCTCGTCACAGAGGACCACCATTTTGGCAGTCTGCGTCCTACAGTCAGTCAATTAAGTGCACTTTATAGGCCTGGTGACGAAAGGCTCCTTCCGTGGGAATTCGCGACCGCCTGTCCCGGCTGCTGACCGAGGCCCCCGCCGACGCCGAGGCGATCGAGTACGAGGGCGACTGGTGGACCTGGGGGCGGGTCCAGGACACCGCGCGCGATGTCGTCGACGCGCTCGACACGCTGGGGCTGCCCGTCGGTGGCCGCGTCGGGGTCGTCCTGGAGAACCGGCCCGAGCATGTCGCCGTGGTCGCCGCCGTGATCGCCTCCGGCCGCTGCCTGGTGATGCTGAGCCCCTTGCAGCCCGCCGCGCGCCTTGTCGCCGACATCGCGGGCTGCGAGCCGCCCGTCCTGCTCGCCGGCGCCGAAACCCTCGCCCGGGAGGGCGTGTTGAGCGCGGCGACCGGTCACGGCGCGGCCCTGGAGGTCGGCACCGACGGCATCATCACGCTCGCGGGCGGCACACCCCCCGCCGGGGCACCCACGGCCGGCCCGGACGTTGCCGTGGAGATGCTCACCTCGGGCACCACCGGCCCCCCGAAGCGCGTGCACCTGCGGATCGGCCAGCTGGACCAGGCCCTCGTCTCCGGCGGCCAGACCTCGAAGGACGCTCGGCTGCTGTCGCGGTCTGCGGCGCTCGTGGCCACCCCGCTCGTACACATCAGCGGGCTGTGGCGGGCGCTGGGCTGTCTCGCGACCGGGCGCCGCATGCTCCTCATGCGCCGGTTCGACGTCGAACCCTGGGTGAGCGCTGTGCGGCGACACCGGCTGCGGGCGGCGAGCCTCGTACCGGCCGCCATCCGTGCCGTGCTCGACGCGGGCGTCCCCAAGGAACGGCTGGTGAGCCTTCAGGTCGTCACCTCCGGCACCGCGCCCTGCCCGGCGGAACTCGCCGACGCGTTCTTCCGCACGTACGGCATCCCCGTCCTCATGACCTACGGGGCCACCGAGTTCGCCGGAGCGGTGGTCGGCTGGACGCTGCCGCTGCACGAACGGTGGTGGCGGCGCAAGGCGGGCAGCGCGGGACGCGCCCTGGGCGGCGTCGAACTGAGGGTGACCGGGGAGGACGGCGAGGAACTGCCCGTCGACAGGCCCGGCCGGCTGGAGGTGCGCACCGAGCAGAGCACCCGGGGCGGCCTGGCCTGGACGCGGACCAGCGATCTCGCCCGGATCGACACCGACCGGTTCGTCTGGATCGAGGGCCGCGCGGACGACGCGATCATCCGCGGCGGCTTCAAGGTGCAGCCGGAGACCGTCCGACGCGTCCTGGAGACCCACCCCGCCGTCCGGGAGGCGGCCGTCGCCGGGCTGCCGGATCCGAGACTCGGGGAGGTGCCGGTCGCGGTGGTCGAGCCCGAGCCGGACCTGCCCGCCCCGGATATCGCCGAACTCGTCGCCCTCTGCCGTTCCCGGCTCACCCCGTACGAGGTGCCGGCGCACATCGTCGTCGACGCGCTGCCCCGCACCCCGTCGAGCAAGGTCAGCCGGGTGGAACTGCTGGAACTGGTCCGCGTCCGGCTCGCACAACACGAGCGCGTAAAGGAGGAACAGCGATGACCGGTACGCACACTGACACGCAGACAGCCGCGCAGGCGGATCCGCGGCCGGGTCCGCAGCCAAGTCCGCGGAGAGGTTCCCGGAGCGGTACGCCGGAGGAGGCCGCCGAACGGTTCGGCGTTCTGACCGACGAGGCGATCGAACGCTCCCGCCGGCGCCTGGGTGTTCCCCAGCCCCAGCACAACCCCCCGCACAACCGCGAGGTGACCTGGGACGGCGTACGCCACTTCGCGTACGGTTACGGCGACGACAACCCCCTGTACTGCGACCCGGACCACGCGGCCCGCACCCGCTGGGGCTCGCTCGTCGCACCGCCCACCTTCCTCTACACGATGGGGGAGGACGCCGCCCCGAAACCGGACCCGGAGACCAAGGCTCTCCTCAGGGGCGACCCCTTCGCCGGGCTCGGCTCCTACCAGGCGGTGATGGAGTTCGAGTGGTGGCGCCCGCTCCAACTCGGCGACCGGTGCCGGGTGTTGCAGACGCAGGTCGGAGTCCACCTCAAGTCCAGCAGCTTCGGCGGGCGCACGGCACACGTCGTCCGTGACTACCTCTACGCCAACGGGCGCGGCGAGATGCACGCCCTGCGGCGCGGCACCTGGATCAACGCCGAACGGCACACGTCGAAGAAGCGGGCCAAGGAACACCTCGCCCAGGAGCCCTACACCGCCGACCAGCTCGCCGAGATCGACGCCGCCTACGCGGCCGAGACGCGGCGCGGCGCCGAACCCCGGTTCTGGGAGGACGTGGAGATCGGCGATGAACTCCAGCCCCGGGTGAAGGGGCCGCTCACCACCACGGACGTGGTCGTCTGGCATCTGGGCTGGGGCATGCAGCTCACTCCGCCGGGGGCCTTCGGGATCGCCGCGCGCGTCCGGCGCAAGGCCCCGGGACTGTATCCGCCGAACCCGTTGAACGTCCCGGACACCGTCCAGCGCCTGCACTGGGAACCCGAGCGGGCGAGGGAACTCGGGCTGCCGACCTCGTACGACTACGGCGGGATGCGCGAGACCTGGCTGTGTCATCTGCTCACCGACTGGATCGGCGACGACGGCTGGCTGTGGCAACTGCGCTGTGAGCACCGCAGGTTCAACTATCTCGGCGACACCACCTGGGTGCGCGGCGCGGTCGTCGACAAACGTCTGGCGGACGGGCGGGCCGAGGTGCACATCGAGGTCCGGTGCGAGAACCAGCGCGGTGAGGTGACCACGCCCGGAACGGCCGTCGTCCTGCTGCCGACCCGCGATCGTGCCGTGGAACTCCCGGCACCGCCGGCCGGGGACCTGGACGGCATGGTCGCCCATGAACTGGCCCGATTCGCCGTGACCGGCGATCAGTCGCACGATTCGAGGAGGTAGACGTGTCGGACGAGGTGCTGGTGGAGCGTCGTGGCGCTGTCCAGGTCATCACGATCAACCGTCCCGCGGTGAAGAACGCGCTGGACGCCGGGGTGGCCGCAGGAGTGGCGGCGGCGGTGGACGAACTCGACGAGTCGGACGACCTGCGGGCGGCCGTCCTCACGGGGGCCGGGGGCACGTTCTCGGCCGGGATGGATCTCAAGGCGTGGCTACGGGGCGAGTCGCCCGCGATCGAGGGGCGCGGACTGTGCGGGATCACCCTGACACCGCCGCGCAAGCCGCTGGTCGCCGCCGTCGAGGGCTGGGCCCTGGCCGGCGGCTTCGAGCTGCTGCTGGCCTGCGACCTGGTCGTCGCCTCCCGCACGGCTCGGCTCGGCGTCCCCGAGGTGCGGCGCTCCCTGGTCGCCCGCGCGGGCGCGGCCCTCCACCTCCCGCGCCGCATTCCGTACGCCGTCGCCCTGGAGTTGCTCCTCACCGGCGAACCGATCAGCGCCGTACGGGCGGCCGAGGTCGGCCTCGTCAACCGGCTCACCGACGAGGGCGGCGCGCTCGACGGCGCCCTCGCCCTCGCCTCGACGATCGCGGCGAACGGTCCCCTCGCCGTCGCGGCCACCAAGGAGATCGCGAGCCACGCCACGGACTGGTCGCTGGAGGAGGGGTGGGCGCGGCAGTTCGAGATCGCCGCTCCCGTGTTCCGGTCGGAGGACGCCCGGGAAGGGGCCGCCGCGTTCGCGGAGAAGCGGGCGGCGGTCTGGAAGGGCCGCTGACACCGGCGTACAGGCGTGAAATTGAGTATCCGTAATGTGGCTGGGACCGGAGGAGATGACCATGACGACGGGACCTCTCGTCGGCTGCCGGGTGGTCGAGCTCGGTGGCATCGGACCGGGGCCGTTCGCCGGGATGCTGCTCGCCGACCTGGGGGCGGAGGTCGTTCGGGTGGACCGGCCAGGACAGGCGGACGAACCGGACGCGGGCGGACCGACGGATGTGCTGGGCCGGGGCAAACGGTCGGTCGTCCTCGACCTGAAGCATCCGGCCGGAGTCGCCGCGCTCCTCCAACTCGTCGAGCGCGCCGACGTGTTGATCGAGGGGTTCCGCCCAGGCGTCACCGAACGGCTGGGCATAGGACCGCACGACTGCTTGGCCCGCAACGCCCGCCTGGTCTACGGCCGGATGACCGGCTGGGGCCAGGACGGGCCGTTGGCCACGGCCGCCGGGCACGACATCACCTACATCGCGCTGACGGGTGCGCTCGGCGCGATCGGGGAGGCGGGCGGTCCGCCGCGGATCCCGCTCAATCTCGTCGGCGACTTCGGGGGCGGCGGCTGCTACCTCGTGATCGGCGTCCTGGCCGCTCTGCACGCCGCCGCGCGCACCGGCAGGGGCCAGGTCGTCGACGCGGCCGTAGTCGACGGCACCGCCTCCCTCCTGGCCAGCACCTTCGCCAAACTCGGGCGCGGCGAGTGGAGCGACGAGCGAGGGGTCAACCGCTTCGACGGCGGCTGGCCCTTCTACGCCGTGTACGAGACCCGGGACGGCCGCCATGTCGCCGTCGGCGCCCTGGAACGCAAGTTCTACCGACGCCTGGTCGAGCTGCTGGACCTCGGCGTCGACCCGGACCGACAGCACGACCGTTCGGCCTGGCCGCAGCTGCGGCAACTGCTGGAGAAGCGGTTCGCGGAGCGTACGCGGGACGAGTGGGCGGCGCTGTTCGAGGGGACCGACGCGTGCGTGGCCCCCGTCCTGAGTCTCAGCGAGGCGGCCGCTCATCCGCACCTGGCCGCACGCGCCACCCTGACCGCCCCGGACGGCGTCGTCCAACCGGCCGCCGCCCCCCGCTTCTCGGACACCCCGACCAGCCCCACGACGACCGCACCGGCCGTCGGCGCGGACACCCGCGCGGTGTTCCGGGACTGGCAGGTCGCCGGCATCGACGCACTCCTGGACAACGGCGCCGCAGCACAGTCCCCCCTCGTCTGACCAGACAGACCTGTCACACCTGTCACACCTGTCACACCTGACAAGCCTCACAGACCTGCTGACTCACACTGCCGGCTGACCCGACTGAGAGGACCCTTCCATGCGAGACGCCGTCATCGTCGACGCCGTACGCACCCCGATCGGCAAGCGCAACGGCTCGCTGGCCTCCGTGCACGCGGCGGACCTCTCGGCCGAGGTGCTCAAGGCCCTCGTCCGCCGCACCGGCATCGACCCCGGCACGGTGGACGACGTGGTCTGGGGCTGTGTCACCCAGATCGGCGACCAGTCCAGCAACATCGGCCGGTTCGCCGTTCTCGCGGCGGGCTGGCCCGAACACGTCCCGGCGGTCACGGTCAACCGGGCCTGCGGCTCAAGCCAGCAGGCAGTCGACCAGGCAGCGCACGCCGTCATGTCGGGCCAGTACGACCTGGTGGTGGCGGGCGGAGTGGAGACCATGAGCCGGGTACCGCTCGGCTCCCACCGGACCACGGGACAGCCGTACGGACCCGCCGCGATCGCCCGCTACGACGGATTCGAGTTCAGCCAGGGCGTGGGAGCCGAACTCATCGCCGAACGCTGGGGGTTGAGCCGCCGTCGGCTGGACGGCTTCGCCGCGGAGTCCCACGCGAAGGCGGCGGCCGCGATCGACTCGGGCGTCTTCGACGACCACATCGTGCCGATCGAGGTCGACGGCACCGGGTTCACCGTCGACGAGGGGCTGCGACGCGGTACGACCCCCGACACCCTGGCCAAGCTCAAGCCGTCGTTCAGGGAGGACGGCGTCATCCACGCCGGCAACGCCTCCCAGATCTCCGACGGCGCCGCCGCCCTCCTCATCACCACCCCCGGGCGCGCCCGCGACCTGGGCCTCACCCCGATCGCCCGCTACCACACGGGTGCGGTGAGCGGCGCGGACCCGATCACCATGCTCCTGGGCCCGATCCCCGCGACCGAGAAGGTACTGCGCCGCTCCGGGCTCTCCATCGACGACATGGGCGTCTACGAGGTCAACGAGGCGTTCGCGCCAGTCCCCCTGGCCTGGCTGGCCGAAACCGGCGCCGACCCCGAGCGCCTCAACCCGCTGGGCGGCGCGATAGGCGTGGGCCACCCGCTGGGCGCCTCGGGCGCCATCCTGATGACCCGCCTACTGGCCAGAATGCGCCAACAGGGCCTGCGATACGGCCTCCAGACCATGTGCGAGGGCGGCGGCACGGCCAACGCGACGATCATCGAACTCCTCTGACCCCCTCAAGGGGCACGGGAAACTGCGGCGCGCGGCACCCGCCTTGAGGGGCGCGGGGAACTGCGCGACGAGCCACGACGGCGTGGCACTCGCCTTGAGGGGCGCGGGGAACTGCGCGACGAGCCACGACGGCGTGGCACTCGCCTTGAGGGGCGCGGGGAACTGCGCGACCAGCCACGACGGCGTGGCACTCGCCTTGAGGGGCGCGGGGAACTGCGCGACCAGCCACGACGGCGCCGCACCCGAGAACCCAACCCAACAACAGACTCCTCACCGAGGCATCCCCAACCCCCGCTCGGCAACCTGCGTCCGCAACACCTCGTTCGCCCCACCGGCAATCGTGTAGGCCCGCGAGTACAGATACGCGTCCTGCCACCACCCACCCGCCACAACCCCCACGTCACCCTCGACGAGCAACCCGTCCGCCCCCTGCAACCGCAGCCCGAACTCGGCCAGATCATGGTTGAGTTCGCTGAAGAAGATCTTGCCCAGCAGGGCGTCCCCCACCCCCTCCGTACCGTGCAGCATCCGCGACTGCGCCAGCGAGATCATCGCCGCGTTCACCTGCACCCGCGCCGCCAGCTCCCCGATCGCCTGACGGCCGGCGGAGTCCTCCAGCGCCGGCCGTCCACCGACCGGCGTCTCCTCCGCGAGACGCAACAGGTCGTCCAGTACGGCGAACAACTCGGCGCCGCGCGCGGCCACGCCCGAACGCTCGCGGCCGAGGCTGCTCATCGCCACCCGCCAGCCGTCGTTCACCCGCCCGATGACGTTCGCCGCCGGAATCCGGACGCCGTCGAGGAAGACCTCGTTGAAGTCGGTGGTCCCGGTGATCTCACGCAACGGCCGGACCTCGACCCCCGGGCTGCGCATGTCCAGCGCGAACGCGGTGATCCCCCTGTGCTTGGGCGCGTCGGCATCGGTACGCGCCAACAGGTAACCCATGTCGGCGTGCTGGCCGTTGGTCGTCCACACCTTCTGGCCGTCCACGACGAAGACCGCGTCGGCGTCGCCGGCCTCGCCCTCCCGGCGCGCCCGGGTCCGCAGCGAGGCGAGATCACTCCCCGCCTCCGGCTCGCTGAACAGCTGGCACCACACGTCCTCGCAGGCCCGGATACGGGGCAGGAAGCGCGCCCGCTGCCGGTCGGTGCCGAAGTCGAGCAGGGCGCCCGAGGCCAGCGAGCCCGCGCCGACGGGCGGCCAGGTGCGGGCCCGGGCGATCTCCTCGGCGACGACGAACGGTTCGAGGGGATGGGCGCCCGGCCGGCCACCGTACTCGGCGGGCCAGTCGATGCCGAGGAGGCCCGCCCCGTACAGCTTCGCCGTCCACTCCCGGATCGCAGGCATCAGCTCGGGCTCGGGGGCACGGGCGCCGGAGTGGGTCTTGACGCCGGGCGCGTGCTCGGCGACGAAGGCCCGCACCATCTTCCGGAACGTCTCGATCTCGGGTGTCGACTCCAGTCGCATCGCTGCCGGCTCCTCAACGTCGTCGTCATGCGCACGATCTCGAAATGAGGGTACTCTAAGTGCGCTGGTTGTCTCTCGCCGGAGACCAGGAGCTGAACGGGAAACCCCGATCCGATCTCGGCATCCGGCAGCCGGCTCGCACGTCACCCGCGCCACCGACGAATAGACTGGGGATCCGCAATACCCCCTCTGAGGAGTTGGCCCCATGGCGACTGCCGTCGATCGCGAACCCGCCGACGGCGAGGCCGGTACCCCGGTCGGCAAGCTGGCCGCGCAGACCGCGCACCGTATCGAGGCGACCGTGATCCGTCAGGGCTGGCCCGTCGGCGAGTCGTTGGGCTCCGAGGTGGACCTGCGGGAGCGGCTGGGCGTGAGCCGTGCGGTGCTGCGCGAGGCGGTACGGCTGGTCGAGCATCACCAGGTGGCCCGGATGCGGCGCGGCCCGAACGGTGGCCTGATCGTCTGTGCCCCCGACGCCGGGCCGGCGACCCGCGCCATGGTGATCTACCTCGAATACGTCGGCACCAGCGTCACCGACCTGCTCCAGGCCCGTCAGCTCCTCGAACCGATCGCCGCGGGCCTGGCCGCCGACCGCATCACCGAGGAGGGCATCGCCACCCTCCGGGCCACGCTCGACGCCGAACTCGCCCACTGGGACGACCCGTCGGTCCACTCGCAGGACCCGCTGCACCCGGTGCTCGGGCAGCTGTCGGGAAACCCGGTTCTGCATCTGTTCGTCGACGTGCTCACCCGCCTCACCGCCCGGTACGCGCACACCTCGCGCCGAGTCACCAAGGCCGAGATGCACGCGGCGAAGGAGACCTCGCACCAGGCCCACCGCGCGGTCGTCGAGGCCGTGATCGCCGACGACGGAGCCCGGGCGCAGTCGGAGCTCACCGCCCACCTGGAGTCGGTCGCCGCCTGGATCGAGAAGCACCGGGTGCGTCGCGGGCAGCGGATCGCGGGGAACGTGATCGAGCCCGAGCTCGCCGAGGGGCTGCGGGCCAAGCTCGCCGAGGTCGTGGCCGCCCGGATCCATGACGACATCGCCGCGCGGGGCTGGCAGATCGGCCTGGTGCTCGGCTCGGAGGCCGATCTGCTCGCCCGCTACGGCATCAGCCGGGCCGTGCTGCGGGAGGCGGTCCGGCTCCTGGAGTACCACTCGGTCGCCCGCATGCGCCGGGGCCCCGGCGGCGGCCTGGTCGTCACCGCGCCGGAACCGCAGGCCAGTATCGACACGATGGCCCTCTTCCTCGAATACCAGGGCGTCACCGCCGACGATCTGCGGATCGTCCGCAACGCCATCGAACTCGGCATCATCGCCAGGGTGACCGCCCGGCACGCGGGAGGCGACCCCGAGGTCGTCGAGCGCCTCACGAAGGCCGTCCGATGGCCCACCGAGGGCCCGGCCGACGAACTCCGCAAGGCCGACCTGTTCCACTCCGAACTGGCCGCCCTGGCCGACAACCCGGTGCTGTCGCTGTTCCTCTCCATCATCACCGAACTGTTCCGCCGCCACGCCTCCGGCCACGACCGTCCGCTCCCCGGCGACACCGCGGCCGAGGAGGTCCAGCACGTGCACCAACGCATCCTCGACGCGATCGTGCAGGGCGACGCGGGAGTGGCCCGCCACCGCATGGGCCGGCATTTGGATGCACTCATTCCCTGGTGGCACTGACGGGCGGCGTTCTGTACGCCTGTTTTCCTGCTCACTTCTTCCGACTTCTTCTGATCCCTGGACCGTGGATGGCAATTACGTATACTCAATAGGGTCCACTGGAGGAGCTTCGATGCGTCGGACCCTGTTCGATCAGGATCACGAGGACTTCCGTCTCCTGGTCCGTGACTTCCTCGCCCGTGAAGTGCTCCCGGTGTACGAGGACTGGCGCCGCGCCGCACTCGTCCCCCGTGAGCTGTTCACCGCGCTCGGCAAGCTCGGCATCATCGGCACGGCGATCCCCGAGGAGTACGGCGGAGGCGGCTCGGACGACTACCGCTTCAACGTCGTCATCCAGGAGGAGTGCGCCCGCGCCGGAGTGACGCTCGGCGGTCTGCGCACCCATCTCGACGTGGTCGTCCCGTACTTCACGGGACTGGCCAACGACGAGCAGCGGGCCCGCTGGTTTCCCGGCCTGGCCTCGGGCGAGCTGTACACCGCGGTCGCGATGAGCGAACCCGGCACCGGCTCGGATCTGGCCGGCGTCGCGACGAAGGCCGTCCGCGAGGGCGACCACTACATCCTCAACGGAGCGAAGACGTTCATCACCGGCGGTCACCACGCCGACCTGGTGATCGTTGTGGCCCGCACCGCCACCGATCCGGACAACCGGCGTGCGGGGCTGTCCCTGCTGGTGGTGGAGAAGGGCATGCCCGGTTTCACCGTCGGGCGCAGGCTGGAGAAGATCGGACTCCAGGTCCAGGACACCGTGGAACTGTCCTTCGCCGGTGTCCGCGTCCCCGTCGCCAACCTGCTCGGCGAGGAGGGCGCCGCCTTCTCCCTCCTCGGCCGCAACCTGGCCCAGGAACGACTGGCCATCGCGGTCGGCGCGGTCGCCCAGGCCCGGGCCGCGATCGACCTGACCGTCAGCTACGTACGCGACCGGACCGTGTTCGGGAGACCTGTCGCGCACTTTCAGAACACCAAGTTCGAACTCGCCGCCCTGGACACCGAGTTGACAGCGGCGCAGGCCCTGCTGGACGCGGCGGTCACCGCCCTCGTCGCCGGCGAACTGAGTCCGGCCGACGCCGCCAGGACCAAGCTGTTCTGCACCGAGACACAGGGCCGAGTCGTCGACCGCTGCCTCCAACTGCACGGCGGCTACGGCTACATCCTCGAATCACCGATCGCGCGGCTGTACGCGGACGCCCGGGTGACCCGGATCTACGGCGGCACCAGCGAGGTCCTGAAGACCATCATCAGCAAGTCCCTGGGGCTGTAAGGAGTTTGATGTGAACATCGACGGATCGTCGGCGCTGGTCACCGGAGGCGCCTCCGGCCTCGGCCTCGCCACCGCCCGCCGGATCATCGAGCGCGGCGGCACGGTCGTCCTCGCCGACATCTCCGAGGAGCAGGGCGTCAAGGCGGTCGCCGACCTCGGTGACGCCGCCCGGTTCGTCCGCGCCGACGTCACCGACGAGGCCGCCGTCACGGCCGCCCTCGACACCGCCGCCGAACTCGGCCCGCTGCGCTTCGTCGTGCACTGCGCGGGACGCGGCGGCGACCGCACCCGGATCATCGACCGAGACCGCCGACCAGGCGAACTCGACACGTTCGCCGAGGTCGTACGGGTCAACCTGATCGGCACCTACAACCTGCTGCGCCTGGCCGCCGCCCGTCTCGCCGGCAACGACGTCGTCGACGGAGACCGGGGTGCGGTGGTCCTGACCGCGTCGGTCGCCGCGTTCGACGGCCAGATCGGCCAGACCTCCTACACCGCCGCCAAGGCGGGTGTACACGGCATCACCCTGGTCGCGGCCCGTGACCTCGCCAGCTGGCAGATCCGGGTGAACACCATCGCCCCCGGCGTCATGGACACCCCCATGCTCGGCCGTCTGCGCGAGGACATCCGCGACGGCCTCGCCGCGTCCGTCCCGCACCCCAAACGCCTCGGCACCCCGGACGACTACGCCCGCCTCGCCGTCGAGATGCTGGAGAACTCCTACCTCAACGGCCAGACCGTCCGCCTCGACGGCGCCATCCGCATGGCACCGAGGTGACGACGCCACCGGCCCGCCCGGCGCGGCTCCCTCGAGAGGCGGTCGCCGACGCGGAGTTCAGGGCCCGGCTGCGCGCCTTCCTCACGGACCGTCATCCGGGCCGCCGCCCCAAGGACCCCGCCGAGCGGCTGGCGTGGCAGAAGGCATGGCTGGCCACGCTCTTCGACGCCGGGTACGCCGGTCCGAGCTGGCCGCGCGAACACGGCGGAATGGAGCTGGACTTCGCCCAACAGGTGATCTACCAGGAGGAGTACGCGCGAGCCCGGGTACCCGGTCCCCTCGGCACCGGACTCGGCATCGCGGCCCCGACCATCGTCAAGTACGGCACCCCTGAACAGAAGGAGCGTTTCCTGCGCCCCATGCTGCGCGGCGACTCCGTCTGGGCGCAGGGCTATTCGGAACCGGAGGCCGGCTCGGACCTGCCCGCGCTGCGTACGACCGCGCGACGGGAGGACGGCGCGACGGACGGTGGAGCCGACGACTCCGAGGCCGTGTACGTCGTCAACGGGCAGAAGGTGTGGAACAGTTCGGCCGACATCGCCGACATCCTCTTCACCCTCGTCCGAACGGGACCGCCCGACTCCCGGCAGGAGGGCATCAGTTACCTGCTGATAGACGCGCGGGCCCCGGGAGTGAGCGTGCGCCCGCTGCGGGACCTGACCGGGGACGCGCACTTCTGCGAGATCTTCTTCGACGACGTACGCGTCCCGGTGGCCGACCGGATCGGCGCGGAGAACGGCGGCTGGCCCCTCGTACGGACCAGCCTGGGCCATGAACGCGCGGCCGGTGCGATGAATCAGGCGGCGCTGTACCGGCGGGTCCTGGACGAGCTGATCGAGCTGGCGCGTGAGCGCGGCGCCACCTCGGACCCGCTGGTGCGCGACCGGCTCGCGGACTTCGAGATCCGGGTGCGGATCATGCGCCTGACCGGGATGCGGACCATCGCCGACATCATGACGAAGGGCGAGCCCGGGCCGGCGTCCTCGACGTCACGGCTCTTCATCGTGACCTTCGAGCAGGAACTCCACGAGTTCGCCCTGGAGTTGCTGGGCGCCTACGGCATCCTCGGCCGCCGCGATCCGCACGCCGTGCAGCGCGGACGGTGGGTGTGGGGCTTCCTGCGCACCAGGGCCTCGTCGATCGGCGCGGGCACCGCCGAGATCCAGCGCAACACCATCGCCGAACAGGTACTGGGCCTGCCCCGTGACCCGTCGATGCCCACCGCCGGGAGGACACGATGAGAGCCGCACGCTGTACGGCGTACGGGCCGCCGTCAGGCCTGTCGGTCGTCGAACTCGGCGATCCCGAGCCCGGCCCGGGGGAGGTGCTGGTCCGGGTGCACGCGGCTGCCGTCAACTTCCCCGACGTACTGCTCGTGGCTGACCGGTACCAGGTTCCCGCGCCCCTGCCGTTCACGCCGGGCAGCGAGTTCGCCGGCATCGTGACCCGGCTTGGGCCCGGGGTGACCGGCCCGCCGGTGGGCTCACCCGTGGCCGGGGCGGTGCTGACCGGCGCCTTCGCCGAGCAGGTCGTGGTGCCGGCGGCGGGGCTGCGCCCTGTCCCCGACGGGCTCGACATGGTCCACGCCGCCGCGTTCCACGTGACCTACGCGACCGCCTACCACGCCCTGACCACCGTCGGGCAGGGCGTGGCGGGGGAGTGGGTGGTGATCCTCGGCGCCGCGGGCGGGGTCGGGTCGGCGGCCGTGGACGTCGCGACCCGGCTCGGGATGCGCGTGGTCGCGGCGGCGTCGAGTCGGGAGCGACTCAACGCCGCCCGCGAACTCGGGGCGGCAGCGGGTGTGGACTACGTCCACGAGGACCTGAAGACCCGGATCCGTGAACTGACCGACGGAGAGGGCGCCCATCTCGTCGTCGACCCGGTGGGCGGCGACCACGCGGAGGCCGCCCTGCGCGCACTGCGGCGAGGCGGCCGATTCGTGACAGTGGGCTACGCCGACGGGAGGATCCCCCGGATCCCGCTGAACCTGGTCCTGCTCAAGGACGCGGTCGTACGGGGCTTCGAGATCCGCATGCTGCGTCGTTACGCCCCGGACACGGTGGCCGCCGGCGACCGGGCGCTGGCCGGGATGGTCCGGGACGGGATGCGCCCGCTCGTCTCCCGCGTCCACCCTCTCACCGACGTGGCCGCCGCCCTGACCGACGTCGCGGAACGCCGGACCACCGGCAAGGTGGTCATCGACATGACGGACGTGATGGCCGAGGCGCGGACATGAACCTCGTCCGCGTGAACTCCGCTCAGAAGGTGGGAAGTTGGGGGCGCCGCTTGACGTAGCCGGCCGCGTCGACGCGCATCTGCATGCCGGTGACATAGCGGGACTCGTCGGAGACCAGGAAGAGGACGGTGTCGGCGATGTCCTCGGGCTCGACGTAGGGGATGCCGAAGCCGGTCGTCGCGGGGAAGCCGGGCAGCGCGTCCTCGCGGGTCGGGTTCTCCAGGTCGGGGCGGAACGAGCGGTACATGAGATCGCTGTTGAGCATGTCCGTGTTGACGTTCGTCGGATGCAGGGCGTTGACGCGGATCCGGCGAGACGCGAGCACCGTGGCCAAGTCGTGTACGAACGCGGCCACTTGGCGCTTGGCGAAGGAGTAGCCCAGGCCGCCGGGACCGTTGGCGGGGTTGTCCGTGGTCGCCGGGATCAGCCCGGCGATGGATCCGGTCGCCACGATCGACGCACCGTCGGGCAGATGGGGGAGTGCCGCGTCGACGGCGTGCACCACCCCGTTGAAGTCGACGGTGACCGCGTCCAGAAAGGCCTGGGCGCTCTGCCCCGGACCCAGCGGGCAGATCCCGGCCTGGGCGACGACCGCGTCGAGCCGCCCGAGTTCCGCCACCCCCTCGGCCACGGCCGCCCTGAGCGCCGAGGGCTCCCGCACATCCGCCTTGCGTGCGACGACGCGCCGCCCGAGCTTCTCGACCTCACGCACCGTCTCGTCCAGATCGGCGTCGGTGGCCAGCGCGTAGCCGTTGGTGGCGATGTCCTCGCAGAGGTCCACGGCGATGATGTCGGCGCCCTCCGCGGCGAGCCGGATCGCCTGGGCCCGGCCCTGGCCGCGTGCCGCCCCCGTGATGAAGACGACCTTGTCCTGCACTCGACCCATGGGGTCTCCTTCCGTCGAACAAAAGAGTAGCCTGAATATCGATCGATGGATCTGGCGCACATCCATGATCCGTGAGAAGTAAGGGGATTCATCACCTTCTTCCACTGAGTGGGACCCGATCAGTACACGCAATGTGTTGATGCTGGAGAGTCTCCGAGACCGAGGGAGCGCAAGGATGCCGTTGCAGCCATGGATGAAGTTGCTGTCGACCGACGACCACCTGATCGAGCCCCCACGACTGTGGTCCGACCGGCTGCCCGCGAAGTACCGGGAGGCTGGACCGCGCAGCGTCGAACAGCCACGCGGAGAGGGCCGGGCACCCGCCGAGGTATGGGTCTACGAGGACCGGGTCTACCCCTACATCGGCCTCAACGCCGTCGCGGGCAAGAACCCGGAGGAGTTCGGCCTCGAACCGACGCGCTACGACGAGATGATCCCGGGCTGCTACGACCCGAAGGCCAGGCTGCGCGACATGGACCTGGACGGGGTGTGGGGGGCGTTGTCCTTCCCGTCCTTCCCGGGGTTCTCCGGCCATGTCTTCATGGAGGGCAAGGACCGTCACCTCGCGCTGCTGTGCGTCCAGGCGTGGAACGACTTCGTCCTCGACGAGTGGTGCGCCACGGCGCCGGGCCGCCTCATCCCCCTGGTGATCCTGCCGTTGTGGGACGTCGAGGCGTGTGTCGCGGAGATCCACCGGACTGCCGCCAAGGGCGCCAAGGCGATCTCCTTCCCGGAGAACCCGGCCCCGCGCGGTCTGCCCTCCTTCCACACCGACCACTGGGACCCGGTGTTCTCGGCGGCAGAGGAGACCGACATGCCTCTGTGCCTGCACTTCGGCACCTCGGGCAAGCCACCGAAGACGGCCGAGGAGGCCCCGTTCGCGGTGACGATCGCCCTGTTCGGGACCAACGCCATGTACGCCACCGCCGACCTGCTCTTCTCCCCGGTGCTGCACAGGCATCCCAAGCTGAAGATCGGGCTGTCCGAGGGCGGCATCGGCTGGATCCCGTACCTGCTGGAGCGCAGTGACGGCACCTGGGAGCGGCACCGCTTCTACCAGAACATCAACCAGAGCGTCCGGCCCTCGGAGCTGTTCCACCAGCACTTCCACGGCTGCTTCATCGACGACCGTTTCGGCGTCGAGGTACGCCACCACGTCGGCATCGACAAGATCACCTGGGAGTGCGACTACCCCCACTCCGACTCGTACTGGCCCAAGAGCCGTGCCTACGCCGCCGAGGTCCTCGCCGACGTACCGGACGACGAGGTGCACAGGATCGTCGAGCTGAACGCCCGTCGCCTCTACAACCTCCCCGCATGAGCGGGCGCCCGGAGTCCGAACGGTCCGACTGGACCGATCTTGACCTGCTCACCCGTGAGGAGGCCCGCAGTCGGCTCCGCACGGAGATCGCCGAGACCGACGTACGCCTCGCCGGACTGCGGGACGGCGACGGGGCCGAGCGGGAACTCCTCCAGCGGAGGCTGCGCGCCCTGCGCGAGGCCGCCGAGGACCTGACCGACCGCACCGACCGGACCGATGACTCGGAGAACTGAGGTAGCCATGGGGCGAGTTGAGGACAAGGTCGCGCTCATCACGGGAGCGGCACGCGGTCAGGGCCGCTCGCACGCCGTCCGGCTGGCCCAGGAGGGCGCGGACGTCGTCGTCACCGACGTCTGCCACGACATCAGCGACGAGCTGCCCTACTCCCTGGCGTCGAAGGAGGAGCTGGCGGAGACCGTCGAGCTGGTGCGGGCGACGGGCCGACGGTGTGTCGCCGTCCAGGCCGACGTCCGCTCGATCACCGAGATGCGGGCCGCCGTCGACGCGGCGCACGAGGAGTTCGGGCGGCTCGACGTGGTCGTCGCCAACGCCGGTGTGATGAGCGCGGGTTCCGCCTGGCAGCTGTCCGAGGAGGCCTGGGACGTCGTCGTCGACGTCAACCTCAAGGGCGCCTGGAACACGGCGCGGGCGGCGATCCCGCGGATGATCGAGGCCGGCGAGGGGGGCTCGATCATCATGATCAGCTCGGCGGCCGGCATCCGCGGCCATGTGCCGTACGCCCATTACGTCGCCGCCAAACACGGCGTGGTCGGCCTGATGAAGGCCCTCTCCAACGAACTCGGCACGCACGGCATCCGGGTGAACACCGTCCACCCCACCGGAGTCAGCGACACGGGCATCACGGTCGGCGTACCGCTCGACGAACTCAAGCAGCGGGAACCGATGTTCGCCCTGGCCGCGATGAACACCCACGCCTCGCACGTGGAGCCCCGGGACGTGTCGAACGCGGTCCTCTTCCTCGCCTCGGAGGAGGCCAGATACGTCACCGGCCTGCAGTTCACCGTCGACGCGGGGTCTACCAACAAGCCGTAGAACAGGAGTGGGTTCGTGAAGGTCACCATCGACAGATCCTCGTGCTCGGGTCACGCGCGGTGCGCGGCGGCGGCGCCCGGACTGTTCCGGCTGGACGACGACGGCTACGCGCTGCCCATCGACGAGGACGTCCCGGAAGGTCTCCAACAGGCCGCTCACGACGGGGAGTCGGCCTGCCCGGAGCGGGCGATCACCGTGCGATGACATGACGGAGGCCGGATGACACGACCGAGCCCCACGTTCCAGGGCGAGTACCAGGGACCGTGGGGCTCGGTCGTGTCCGTGCGCGCTCAGCCGGCCGGCATCGGCGGCGGCGTGAAGTGGTGGCCCCAGAACGCGCCGTCGGTGATCTCGTAGACCGGCACCGGCTCGGGCACCTGCAGACCGTTCCAGCCGAACTCGACGGCGTAGTTCTCCGGTGACCAGACGTAGAACGACACCATGTGGTCGTTGGTGTGCTTGCCCAGCGAGTGCATCATCGGGACCTCGTACTTCCCGGCCCGGTCCAGCGCGCGCCCCACGTCGTCCAGCGTCGCCCCCTCGACCATGAAGTGCAGCAACCGCCCCGGACCCGGCATCGGCGTCACCCCGAGGGTGTGGTGCCGGGGGTTGCAGCCCATGAACCACGTGGTGCCGCCGGGCGAGCGCATCGTGTTCCGCTCGATGAACCCCAGCACGTTGACGTAGAACTCGAAGGTACTCCGCGCGTCCTCGGCGGAGATGATGGCGTGCCCGAAGCCCATGTCGCCGGTGACGAACCTCGACACCAGCGGGGTCTGCACCGGCACATGGTCCAAGGTCGTGCCGTAGAACAGCTCGACGGGGTTGCCGCCCGGGTCGTTGAACCTGACGAAGCCCGTGACCTTCCGCGCGACGGCCTCTGCCTCGGTACCGGCCGTCACCTTGATCCCGGCCTTCTCGACGTCCGTGACCAGCCCTGCCAGCTCCCGCTCGTCGAGGACCTCGAAGCCCAGCGCCGTCATCCCGGGCTGCGCCCCCGGCGAGACCACGATGCGGGCCGGATAGTCGTCCATCCGGAAGTGGAGGGACCCGGGATCGGCGCCCTCGACGGGCATCAGACCGAGGAAGTCACCCCCGAACGCCTTCCACCCGTCGATGTCGTTGGACTCCAGACGCAGGTACCCGAGTGAGCGAACACCCATCAGGTCCTCCCCTCGCATTGGTCAGGTCCGGGCGGCCCCAGAGCCCCCGGCATCGTTACGTCCACGACGCTAGGGCGCCCGCGCCGCGCGCCGCCGGGACCGTCCCACTGATCGGGAGCCCACCGACGAGGGGCACCTGCCCGGTGGCACGGTGCTGCCATGACACTCACCTCCCTGACGTACGAGGACACCCTGCGCGAACTCCCCACCGACGAGGGCGTGTTGCGCTACCACGAGGCGGGCGACGGACCGCCGCTGCTCCTGCTGCACGGGTCGGGGCCCGGTGTGACCGGCTGGCGCAACTACCGGGGCAACCTGCCCGTGTTCGCCCAGCACTTCCGCACTCTCGCCCTGGAGTTCCCCGGTTTCGGCGTGAGCGACCCGACCGACGAGAACCCGATGGCGGCGGCCCCGAAGGCCGTAATGCGCTTCCTCGAAGGCCTCGGGCTGGACCGCGACGGTGTCGACGTCATCGGCAACTCCATGGGCGGGTTCGTGGCCGTGGGGCTGGCGGTCGCCCGCAAGGACCTGTTCCGCAGGGTCGTGACGATCGGGGGAGTGGGCCGCAACATCCTCTCCCCGGCGCTCAGCGAAGGGCTCGGCCTGCTGGTGGAGTTCACCGAGAACCCCACCCGGGACAACCTGGTGCAGTGGCTGCGGTCGATGGTCTTCGACCCGTCCCTCCTCACCGACGACCTGATCGAGGAACGCTGGGTGAGCGCCACCGACCCGGCGACACTGGAGGCGTCGCGCCGTATCTACGGTCGGCAGGCGATGGCCGGGACGGTGGCCGCCCAGGCCCGATCCGACCAGCCGATCTGGGCGGCGCTCCACAAGGTCACCGCGCCCACGCTGCTGACCTGGGGCCGTGACGACCGGGTCACCCCGCTGGACAACGCGCTGCTGCCGATGCGCACCATCCCCAAGGCCGAGTTGCACGTCCTCCCCGACTGCGGGCACTGGGCGATGATCGAGCAGAAGGCGGCCTGGGAGAGCGCGGTGCTGGCCTTCCTGACCCGCCCGGAGACCTCCTGAGTCCCCCCGGCCTTCCGAGCCTCGGGAACGCACGGCTGTGCCCGGACACGAAAGGTGTCCGGGCACAGCCGCTTCCTCAGTCCCGAGCGCCCACGATGTCGAGCACCGCGAGATAGGAGAAGGCGAGACTCGAACCGATCGGGGTCCCCGCGCCCGGATACACCCGCCCGGACATCGCCGCCGCGGTGTTCCCGCTCGCGTACAGCCCGTCGATGACGCTGCCGTCCGGCCGCAGCACCCGCGCGTGTTCGTCGGTCGTCAGCCCGCCCTTGGTGCCGATGTCGGACGGGAGGACGGTCGCGACGTAGTACGGCGGGGTGTCGAGCGGCAGCAGCAGGGGGTTCGGCCAGTCGGGGGTGGGCGGCGCGGGATAGTTCAGCGCGGGCAGGGCGGGAAAGCCCAGCACATGGTGGGCGATCCGGTCCCATGGAGTCTCACCCCGGTGGAACCGCTCGTCGACCCCGGTGTACGCATAGCCGTTGAACTCCTCGACGGTCTCGCGGAGAGCGTCGAGCGGTACGTCGATCAGCTTCGCCAACTCCTCCAGGGTGTCGGCCTTCCTCAGCGCGCCGGACTCGAACCACTCGGGTGACACCGGCTGGTCGGCGGGGCCGCCGAAGCTGTCCCGGTCGAGCTGGCGCTGGTCGATGATCCAGTGGGCGGGGATGTGCGAGACACCCGAGGTCGTGTGCAGACGGACGATCTCGCGCCCGGCCTGGTCGTAGGCGCGGGTCTCGTTCATGAAGCGTTCGCCGGCCGCGTTGACCCAGATCCCGCCCCGGGTGCCCGTGTGGAAGACGGGAAGACCGTCCGGCCAGACCAGGCCCGGTACGAGCCAGGCCTCGTCGAGCAGGTCGGTGGCGGCGCCGATCGCCATCCCCGCCAGCAGGGCGTCCCCGGTGTTGCCCGGGGCACCGTGGGACCACTCGCAGGTGAGGTGCGGCTGATGCTTCTCGCGCAGGCCGGGGTCCCGCTCGAAACCACCGGCGGCCAGGATCACGCCCCGCTCCGCGCGGATGCGCACGGGCTCACCCGCACTGACGGCGTTCACACCGACCACCCTGCCGTTTTCGACGACGAGGCTCTCCAGCGCGGTGTCGAGCCGGAGCGTGCCGTTGCCGGTCTCCAGGAACGCCGCCAGCGCCCTGCCGATCAGCGCGCGGCCCCCGTTGAGCACCGGGCCCTGGTCGACGCCCCACCGTTCCATGGAGATCGGCTCGCGCACGAGCCGGGCGTGCTCGCCGAGTTCGGCGGCGGGAATCTCCGGCGGGAAGACGGTGTGCCCGGCGGGCGAGGCGCCGGGTGCGTCCGCGTAGTACTCCGGCACCGGCGCGTACACGAACGACCGGAACCACTCGTTGCGCTCCAGCTCGTCGATCAGCTGTGCGCCCGCCCGCAGATAGGCGTCCTGGCGTTTCTCCCGTGAGGGGTCGTCGACGAGCCCTCGCAGATACGTCCGGGAGCCCTCGACCCCGTCGTCCACGCCGGCCCGCCGCAGCGGCGCGGAGCCCGGGAACCAGAGCCCGGCACCGGAGTACGCGGTGGTGCCGCCCACCCGGTCGGTCTTCTCGATGACGAGCGTACGCAGACCGCGCGACGCCGCCACGTACGCCCCGACCAGACCTCCGCCGGACCCTACGACGACCACGTCGTAGACATCTTCGTTGATGCTCACCATGACCTCCTCATGCCGGCCGCTCAGCGGCTCGCCGGACGACGGTAACGAGCCGCCGCCGCCCCGGCGTTCGGCCATCTCGCTCAGCGAGACCCCCCGGTCGACACCCCAGTCCCGCTCAGCGGAACGTCCGTGCCTGCCGTACCCCGGGGCCGCTCAGGCTGGAGACCCGGTACGAGCTGAGGACGCGAATGACAGACATGGGGCACCGATGACAGACAGCGGGGAACCGGCGGCCGTCGCACAACGCGCGGCCGTCGTCGCCGAGGCCGCCGCCCGACTCTCCGGCGCGGCCCGGGACCACAAGCCGTGTGCCCCCGTCCGGGACCTGCTCGGCGCGAGCGACATCGGGCTGGCGTACGCCGTCCAGCAGCGTGTCATCGGCGAACGGATCGCCGCCGGCGCCCGGGTCGTCGGCCGCAAGATCGGGCTCACGTCCGCGTCCGTCCAACGCCAAGTGGGCGTCGACCGGCCCGACTTCGGGGTTCTGCTGGACGACATGGACGTCTCCGGGCTGCCGGAGGTCCCCAGCTGGCGGCTGCTGCAACCCAGGGTCGAGGCGGAGATCGCGTTCGTGCTCGCCGCCGACCTGGACGACGACGAGCTCGACATCGAACGGGTGCGCGCGGCGGTCGGACACGCCGTGGCCGCACTGGAGATCGTGGACAGCCGGGTCGGCGACTGGGACATCGCGATCACGGACACCGTCGCCGACAACGCCTCCAGCGGCCTGTTCGTCCTCGGCGGCGAGCGCGTGGGCCTGGGGGAGTTCGAACCCCGGGACGTGACCATGCGGATGTACGCCGACGGCGTCCTCGCGTCCGAGGGCACCGGCGCCGCCTGTCTCGGCGACCCCCTCGCGGCTCTGCTCTGGCTGGCGCGTACCGCCCGGGAGTTCGGCGACCCGCTGCGCGCCGGCCAGATCGTTCTCTCGGGCGCCCTGGGACCACTTGTCCCCACCCCGCCGGGCAGCACCGTCCGGGCCGAGATGCCGGGCCTGGGATCAGTGTCAGCGACCTTCTCCGCCAAGGGACTTGAGGAAGACGGATGACGAAGACCAAGGTGGCCGTTATCGGCTCCGGCAACATCGGCACCGACCTGATGATCAAGGTGCTGCGCCTGTCCGACACCCTGGAGATGGCCGCGATGGTGGGCATCGACCCGGACTCGGACGGACTGGCGCGCGCCGCCCGTCTGAAGGTTCCCACCACGCACGAGGGCGTGGACGGGCTGATCCGGATGGACGGCTTCGACGAGATCGGCATCGTCTTCGACGCCACGTCGGCGAAGGCGCACATCGAGAACGCCAGGAAGCTCGCTCCGTACGGCAAACGCCTCGTCGACCTCACCCCGGCGGCCATCGGCCCGTTCGTGGTGCCGCCGGTGAACCTGGACGAGCACCTCGCGAAAGGTGACGCCGCCGACAACTCCGCCGGCAACCTGAACATGGTCACCTGTGGCGGCCAGGCGACGATCCCCATCGTGCACGCGGTCAGCCGTGTGACCGCGGTCCCGTACGCCGAGATCGTCGCGTCGATCGCCTCAAAGTCGGCCGGTCCCGGCACCCGGGCCAACATCGACGAGTTCACCGAGACGACGTCCGGCGCGATCGAGAAGGTGGGCGGCGCCCGGCGCGGCAAGGCGATCATCGTCCTGAACCCGGCCGAACCCCCGCTGATCATGCGGGACACGGTGTACTGCCTGATCGGCGACGCCGACCACGACGCGATCCGCGCCTCCGTCGAGGAGATGGTCGCGGCGGTCGCCGAGTACGTGCCCGGTTACCGGCTCAAGCAGCAGGTCCAGTTCACACCGGTGCCCGACGGCGACCCGGTCCACACGCTCCTGTCCGACGGCGACACCTCCGAGGCGACCACGAAGGTCTCCGTGTTCCTCGAAGTGGAGGGCGCCGCCCACTACTTGCCCGCATACGCCGGCAACCTCGACATCATGACCTCGGCCGCCGTGCGGGTCGCCGAGCGCATCGCCCAACGATTCTCCGCCGAGGAGACAACCGAGGAGACCACCGAGGTGACCGCATGACCGCCACCCCCAGGCTCTACGTCCAGGACGTCACCCTCCGGGACGGGATGCACGCCATCCGGCACCGGATCACCCCGGAGTTCGTGGCGAAGATCTCCAGGGCGCTCGACCGCGCGGGCGTGGACGCCATCGAGGTCGCCCACGGAGACGGCCTGGCCGGCGGCAGCCTCAACTACGGACCTGGCAGCAACACCGACTGGGAGTGGATCGAGGCGGCGGCGGACGCCATCGAGCGCGCCACCCTCACCTCCCTCCTCCTGCCCGGCATCGGCACCATCGTCGAGCTCAAGCGGGCCTACGCCATGGGAGTCCGCTCGGTGCGCATCGCCACCCACTGCACGGAGGCGGACGTCGCCGCCCAGCACATCTCCACGGCCCGCGAACTCGGCATGGACGTCTCCGGGTTCCTGATGATGGCCCACATGGCGCCCCCGGAGGTCCTCGCCGGACAGGCGAAGCTTATGGAGTCGTACGGCGCGCACTGCGTCTACGTCACCGACTCCGGCGGCCGGCTGACCATGGGCGGGGTACGCGACCGCATCCGTGCCTACCGGGAGGTGCTCGACCCGGAGACCCAGATCGGCATCCACGCGCACGAGAACCTGTCCCTCTCGGTGGCCAACTCGGTGGTGGCGGTGGAGGAGGGGGTCACCCGGGTCGACGCGTCCCTCGCGGGACAGGGCGCCGGCGCGGGGAACTGCCCGATCGAGCCTTTCGTCGCGGTCGCCAACCTCCAGGGCTGGAAGCACGACTGCGACCTGTTCGCCCTCCAGGACGCGGCCGAGGACCTGGTCCGCCCGCTCCAGGACCGGCCGGTGCGGGTCGACCGGGAGACCCTGACCCTCGGCTACGCCGGCGCCTACTCCAGTTTCCTGCGCCACGCCGAGGCCGCGGCGGACCGCTACGGACTCGACGCCCGGACCATCCTCCAGGAGGTGGGCAGGCGGGGGCTGGTCGGAGGCCAGGAGGACATGATCGTCGACATCGCCCTGGACCTCACCCGGGGCTGACCGCGCAGGACGGGCCTGCCGCCTTCCGGAAGAAAGCTTCCGTAAGGCGGTACCGGTCTCCATGGCTCGATAAATAGACCGACCGCCCCAATTAATCGGTGCGCGACTCTTTCTCTGCGGCCTGCGGCATTGGTACCTTGGCGCCGAAGTCGAACCATAAGTGATTACGGTTTGAGCAGAGAGGCACCGACGATGACGTCTGCCCTTCGCCTGGACTCGCGAGCCACCGAGGTCGTCGGGCAGGTACTGCCTCCGTCGATGATGGAGCGCGTGACGCTGATCATGGACCTTTTCGAACGTCCGCAGACCCATCTGACCCTCGAAACGGTCTCGCGCCGGACCCACCTCCCACGCTCGACCACCCACCGGATACTCGACCAACTGGTCCGACTGGACTGGCTGCGCCACACGGTGGCCGGATACGCGCTGGGCCCGCGGGCACTCGGTCTGGGCGGCCGGGAGATCGGTCACAGCGCGCTGCGGTCGGCCGCCGCGCCCCACCTCCTCGACCTGGCCGTCCGCACCAGAATGGTCGTCCATCTGGCCGTGCTCGACGGGCCCGAGATCTACTACCTGGACAAGGTGGGAGGCCGGGCGGCGGTGGACATCCCGTCCAAGGTCGGGGGCCGCGCGGTCGCGCACTGCACCGGACTCGGCAAGGCCATGCTCGCCTGGCTGAGCCCGGAGGAGATCGACACGCGGTACGCGCAGCTCATCGAGCGCCGCACCGAACACAGCATCGGCCACCTCGACCACCTGCACCGCGAACTGCGCACCGTGCGCCGCCGCAACGGCCTGGCGATCGACCGGGGGGAGTGCTTTCCCGACCTCGGCTGTGTGGGCCTCGCCCTACGCGGGCCCGACGGCCCCGTAGGCGCGATCTCGGTTGTCGGAGACGGCGGTTCCTCGCTGGAACTGGTGGCTCCGCTGGTGGTGAACGCGGTAAAGGCGGTCGGCGAGGACCTTTTCGGCACGCGGTACCTGTGACGTGCCCCAAAGGGGCGCGGGGAACTGCGCGACCAGCCCCCACCGGCCGGCACTGAACGAACAACCGATCGTGTGTTCGCTGCATGCCGGTGGGGGCGACCTACCAGGCTGTCCAGCCCCCATCCACCGTCACAGTCGTCCCCGTCACAAACCTCGACGCATCCGAAGCCAAGAACACCGCCGCACCCCCAAGCTCCTCCGGCGCACCCACCCTTCCCAAAGGCGTGCCCCGCACGATCCGCTCACCCCAGCGACTGTCCAACAGGCCGGCGCTGAGATCCGTACGGAAGTAACCCGGCGCCAGCGCGTTCACCCGCACCCCCCGGTCCGCCCACTCCACGGCCAGCGACTTGGTGAGCGCCTCGACACCCCCCTTGCTGGCGGCATACGCGGCGATCCGCTCGAAGCCCGTGCTCGCGTGCACCGAGGAGATGTTGACGATCGACCCGGATCCCTGCTCCAGCATGACCCGGCCGGCCTCGCGGCAGCAGTAGAAGGTGCCCTGGAGGTTGACGGCGACCACCCGCTGCCAGTCCTCGTCGGTGACCCACTCGCTCCGGCTGAAGTGCGGACTGACGCCGGCGCAGTTGATCGCCGCGTCCAGCCGGCCCGTCCATCCGACGACCCCCTCCACCATGGTCCGTACGGCGGTGGAGTCGTCGACCGAGCCGGGCAGCACCAGCGCCTTCCCGCCGTACTCGGCCAGTTCGGCTTCGAGACTGTCCAGGTCCGCCGTCGTACGGGCCGTCACCGCCACGTCGGCCCCGGCCTGGGCGAGGGCGACCGCGACGGCGCGGCCGAGCCCCTTCCCGGCGCCGGTGACCCAGGCGGTACGGCCGTCGAGGCGCAGGTCCGTGTTGACGTCGGCCATGGTCAGCTCTCCGTGGGGATGTCGCGCAGCGTCCGCTTGAGGACCTTGCCCGAGGGGGTGCGGGGGAGTTCGTCGACGATGTCGAAACGGGCGGGCACCTTGAACTTCGCCAGGCGCTCGGAGCAGAACCCCCGCAGCTCGTCGACGTCGGCGTCCGAACCCGGCCGGAACACCACGAAGGCGCGCGGGACCTCGCCCCAGCGCGGGTGGGTCAGGCCGACGACCGCCGCCTCCAGGACGGCCGGGTGCTCGTACAGGACCCGCTCGACCTCGGGGGTGGCGATGTTCTCGCCGCCGGAGACGATCATGTCCTTCTTGCGGTCGTCGATGTAGAGGAAGCCCTCCTCGTCGACGTGTCCGATGTCGCCGGTGTGGAACCAGCCGTCCCGCAGGGCCGCCGCCGTCGCCTTCTCGTCGCGCCAGTAGCCCGCGAAGACCTTTGGGCCGCGCAGCGTGATCTCGCCGAGCTCGCCCGCCGGGGCCTCCTCGCCGGTGTCGTCGACGATCCGGATCCGGGTGTGCGGCACGGGCCGGCCCACCGAGCCCAACTTGGACAGGCAGTGCTCGCGGTCGAGGAAGGTGTCGCCCGAGACCGTCTCGGTCAGACCGTAGGCGTCCGCGAACCAGGCGTTCGGGAACGCGTTCATGATCCGCCGCAGCACCGGCTCGGGGGTCTTCTCGCCGCCGCCCACGATGAAGCGCATCGACGTGGTGTCGTACGACTCCCGGTCGGGCACCTCCAGTACGGCGTTGACCATCACCGGTGCCAGCCAGGCGTTGGTGACCCGGTGCTCCTGGATGGCCCGCAGGACGCCCGGCGCGTCGAACCTGCGCTGGAGGACCACCCCGCCGCCCGCGTAGAGCACCGGGAGGGCGGGCATGTCCAGGCCGCCGACGTGGTAGAGCGGCCCGGCGACGAGGGTGGTGTCCGCCGAGGTGAGGCCGAAGTGGACGATCTGGGACACGTTCTTCGCGTGCAGATTGCCGTACGTGATGCGTACGCCCTTGGGGCGTGAGGTGGTGCCCGAGGTGTACATCAGCCGCTGGAGGTCGTCCGGTCCGACCTCGGCGGGTTCCACCCGGGCGCCCTCGTGCCGGTCGAGCAGCGCCTCGTAGCCGGTCCACTCGTCCGAGTCCGGTTCACCGTCCACCAGGACGCGGTGCTCCAGACCGGCCGGTTTCCCGGCGATCCGGTCGACCGCGCGGACGAACTCCGGTTCGGTGACGATCACCTTCGCGCGGGAGTGGTCCAGGATGTACGCCCATTCCTCGTCGGACAGGCGGTAGTTCAACGGGAGGAAGACCGCCCCGATCCGGTTGGCGGCGAAGACGAGTTCCAGGAACTCGGGCCGGTTGTAGAGCAGCAGCCCGACGACGTCTCCGCGTCGGACGCCCAGCTCCGTCAGGCCCGCGGCCAGCCGGTTGACCCGGTCGTGGAGCTCGCGCACCGTCAGGCGGCGCTCGTCCTGGGTGACGGCCACGGCTTCGGGCCGCTGGGTCAGGTGGTAATCGAGGATGCTCGCGAAATTGTGCACGCCGTCTCTCTCGCTCTGTGTGGGCACGGCGAATTTTTCGTGCCGACGCTCATACGGAAAGGCGGGTTCCGGCCGATTGGTTGCCCGCTACCATGATTTAGTGTACCTCTTGGTCTATAAAACGTGTGTGCCGAACTGTACGACGACGCGAACACATCGACAACCATCTGCGCGTCGGTGAGTTCACCTTGTTTCCGCCGCTGAGGAGGCCCTGGTGCCGCGCATCCGTCTCGACGCCGACGGACCCGTTGTCACGGTCCGCCTGGACCACCCGCCGCTGAACGCCTTCGACACCCCCCAGCGCGACGAACTGGCCGCCCGGGTACGCGAACTGGCCGACGAACCCCGGGTGCGGGCCGTCGTGCTCTACGGCGGCGAGCGGCTGTTCGCCGCCGGAGCGGACGTCAAGGCGCTCGCCGCGATGGGGATCGAGGAGGTGCGGGGCTGGAACCGGGCCCTGCAACGCACCTTCGACGAGGTGGCCCAGCTGCCCATGCCGGTCGTCGCCGCGATCACCGGGTACGCGCTCGGCGGCGGCCTCGAACTGGCCCTCGCCGCCGACCACCGCATCGCGGCCGACGACGCGCTCCTGGGTCAGCCGGAGGTACTGCTCGGCATCCTCCCGGGCTCGGGCGGCACCCAGCGCCTGACCCGCCTCATCGGCCCGTCACGCGCCAAGAACCTGCTGATGACCGGCCGCAGGGTCGACGCGACCGAGGCTCTGCGACTGGGCCTGGTGGACGAGGTGGTCCCCGCGGCCGAGGTCCACACCGCCGCCCTCCGCTACGCCCACCACCTCGCCAAGGGCCCGGCAGCAGCCCTGGAGGCCATCAAGGAGGCCGTCAACCACGGCACCGACACCTCCATGTCAGCCGGTCTGGCCCTTGAACGCGCCCTGTTCACGGGGGTGTTCGGCACGAGGGACGCAGCCGCGGGCCTCCAGTCCTTCCTGGCCGACGGCCCGGGCAGGGCCCGCTTCGACGGCGCGGGCGAGGGCGCCCCGTGAAGGCCGCCCCACAGGGGCGCCTTCAGGGGCGCGGGGAACCGCGCGACCAGCCCCCACCGGACCCGCAGCCATCACGACAGAAGGACAGCAGAACATGAAGGCACTGCGCTGGCACGCCGCACGAGACCTCCGCCTGGAGGAGGTCCCGAACCCGCCGGCCCCCGCCCCCCACGAGGCGGTCGTGGAGGTCACCTGGTCCGGAATCTGCGGCACCGACCTGCACGAGTTCCTCGAAGGCCCCCACATGATCCGCGACAGTCCACACCCCCTCACCGGCAGCAGCCCACCCCTCGCCCTCGGCCACGAACTCAGCGGCACCGTCCTCGCGTTGGGCGCGGAGGCACCCGGCATCTCCGTCGGCGACCGCGTCACCGCCGACCCCGTCTGGCGCTGCGGCGTCTGCTTCTGGTGCGCCCGTGGCGAGTACCACATCTGCCCCAGGAGCGGCTCCGTCGGCCTCGCCTCGCCCGGCGCCTTCGCCGACCGCGTCACCGTGCCGCTCGCCGGGCTGACCAGGCTGCCCGACAACGTCAGTGACGAGATGGCGGCCGTCGCCGAACCCCTCGCCGTGGGCCTGCATGCCGTCACCCGCGCGGGAGTCCGGCCGGGCGACAACGTCCTGGTCGTCGGCGGCGGCCCGATCGGCGTCGCCGTGGTCCTCGCGGCCCGTGTCGCCGGCGCCGCCGGGCTCTATGTGAGCGAACCTCTCGCCGGGCGCCGCGAGTTGCTGCTGGGCCTCGGCGTCACCGAGGCGTTCGACCCGCGCGAGACGGACGTACGCCGTGAGGTGTTCCTGCGTACCGGACGCATCGGCCCCGACGTCGTCATCGACGCGACCGGTGTGCCCGCGCTCGCCGGGCAGGCGGTCGCCACCGTCCGGCGCGGCGGGCGGGTCGTGCTCGCCGGGGTCGGGCACGGCAGCGTCGAGTTCGACATGGGCCAACTCGTCTTCTACGAACGCTCGGTGGTCGGCACGCTCGGCTACAACTTCGACATCCCCCGCGTGATCGACCTGATGAGCAGTGGGCGCCTGGACGCCTCCGCGCTGGTCACCGGGCGGTTCGCGCTCGCGGACGGAGCCGGGGTCTTCGCGGACCTGGCCGCCGACCGGGCCGGGCACCTCAAGGTGCTGCTGACTCCGAAGGGACTGTGACATGGATTTCGACCTGCCGGAGGAGACCCGGGACCTCCAGGAGATGGTCCGCGAGTTCGCGGCGAAGGAGATCGCTCCGAACGCCGCGCAGTGGTCCGAGACCGAGACGTTCCCGACCAAGATCTTCACCAGGCTCGGCGAACTCGGCCTGATGGGCATGCTCGTGCCCGAGGAGTACGGCGGCGCGGGCTCCGACATGGTCTCCTACGTCGCGGTCATGGAGGAACTCGGCGCGGCGGACCAGTCGGTGGCCTCCTCGTGGAACGCGCACTCGACCATCGCCACCCTGCCGCTCCTCACCTACGGCACCGAGACGCAGAAACAGCGCTGGCTGGCCCCGCTGGCCAGGGGCGAGGCCATCGGGGCGTTCGGCCTGACCGAGCCGGGCGCCGGTTCCGACGCGGCCGGCATCACCACCACGGCCCGCAGGGCGGACGGGGGTTGGCTGGTCAACGGCACCAAGATGTTCATCACCAACGCCGGCACCGACATCAGCCAGGGCGTCACCCTGCTGGCCACGACCGGCAGGGGCGAGGACGGGCGGAAACGGTTCGCCACCTTCTACGTCCCGACCGGGACGCCCGGCTACAGCACCGGCGCCAAACTGAAGAAGCTCGGCTGGCACGCCATGGACACCCGGGAACTCGTCTTCGACGACTGCTGGATCCCCGAGGACCATCTGATCGGCGAAGAGGGCAACGGGCTGCGCCAGTTCCTCTCCGTCCTCGACAAGGGCCGTATCAGCGTCGCCGCACTGGGCCTGTCGCTGGCCAGGGCGGCACTCGCGCTGGCCGTCAAACACGCCACGGAACGCCACCAGTTCGGCCGCCCCCTGTCGGCCTTCCAGGCGGTCGCCCACAAGATCGCCGACATCGGTACGGAGTTCCAGGCCGCCCGCTGGATGGTCTACCGGGCCGCCTGGCTCGCCGACCAGGGGCGCCCGTACGGCACCGAGGCGGCGATGGCCAAGCTGTACGCGTCCGAGGCGGCCAACCGTGCCGCCTCCCAGGCGGTGCAGATCCACGGCGGATACGGCTATGTGCGGGAGTCGGAGATCTCCCGGTTCTACGCCGACGCCAAGATCCTGGAGATCGGCGAGGGCACCAACGAGATCCAACGCGACGTCATCGCCCGGGCGTTGCTCAAGCAGCCGTGACACGAGCAAGCGGGCGTGGGACGCGAAGAGGCCCGCGGCGCGTGCCACGGGCCCCTGTGCCGGCGGTTCCGGCGGTGCCGCCAGTTCCTGCGGTTCCGGCCGGGTCAGCTCACCAGGGCGGCGGGCTGCCACACGGACTCGGGGTCGAGCGGCAGGTCGGGCCGGTCGCGCTTGAAGGCCGCGGCCTCCTCCTCCACGTCCGGGAGAGTCGCGCCGGGCGCTCCGAAACCGCGCAACAGGGTGTCGCAGTACTCGCTCGACAGGTACGAGGCGTCCCAGTCGCCGTCCGGCTTCACCCATTGGTAGGTGTGGTTGTGCAGGTTCAGGAACTGCAGGGTGGCCAGGTGCGGTTCGACCGCGCGGAAGGTGCCCTGCTCCACGGCCTCCGTGAGCAGTCCCCTGACCAGCTGCTCGAACTCGGCGCGCTGGCCGAGGAGGGTGTCGAGGTAGTCGCCGGTGAGGCTGCGGTAGTCGTGCTCGTAGACCCAGATGTGGTCGAGCCTGCGGAAGATGATCGTCAGCAGGGACTCCGACAGCAGCCGCAGCCGTACCAGTGGGTCCGCGTCGAGGCCCGCGATCTCCCGGGCGCGGGACAGCAGCGGGTCCATGACCCGCGACTGGATCTCGATCAGCAGGTTCTCCTTGGACCCGATGTAGTAGTACAGGGCGCCCTTCGCGAGTCCGACCGCACGGCCCAGCTCGTTGATGGAGGTCGCCGCGTAGCCATGACGGGCGAACAGCGTGGCCGCGGTGTCGATGATCTTCTGACGCCTGACCTCGTAGTCCGGCCCGTGGCCCGGTGGTCGTGGCATGTCGTTCTCCCCGCCTGATGTGTCGATGTCTCGACGTACCGATGAGACAGGGCTGCGGAACCGCGTCCGGACGGCGGGTGGCACGTCCGGGGGGAAGCGGGGCCGGGCCCTTGTTCTCCTGTGCTTGACCAGTTTGCTAGACCAGACGGTACATTAAAAGATGGACTCCGGCGGTGCGGCCTTGTACCGCCCGCGCGATCATTGCGAGGACGCGCATGACGACTGAGGCACCCCACCAGAAGGCGACTTCTACTGCCGGTCCTGCCGGTTCCGCCGACTACGCCGGTTCCGCGCACTCGGAACAGCTCCTGGAAATGTACCGCCGGATGCGGCGCATCCGGCGTTTCGAGGAGCGGGCCTCCGTACTGTACAAAGCGACCGAGATACCCGGCTTCCTGCATCTGTCGATCGGCCAGGAGGCCAGCGCGGTCGGCGCCTGCTGGCCCCTCGGTCCCCGCGACGGGATCACCTCCACCCACCGGGGGCACGGCCATGTCCTCGCCAAGGGCCTGGACTCGGCGTCCATGATGGCCGAGCTGATGGGCAAGGACGCCGGAACCTGCCACGGTCGCGGCGGTTCGATGCACATAGCCGACCCGGGCCTCGGTATCTACGGCGCCAACGGCATCGTCGGCGCCGGCCTTCCGATCGCCACCGGTGTGGCCACCGCGGCCAAGCTGCGTGCCGCGGGCGACGTGGTCGTGGCATTCTTCGGTGACGGCGCGGTCGCCCAGGGCATGTTCCACGAGGCCGTCAACCTGGCCGCCGTATGGGACCTGCCCGTCGTCTTCCTGTGCGAGAACAACCACTACTCCGAGTTCTCGCCCGCGTCCGAACAGCACCGCGCACCGCTCTCCGCCCGCGCCGCCGGGTACGGCATCGACTACGCGCACGTCGACGGCAACGACGTACTCGCGATGGCGGGGCTGATGAACGACGTGGTGGAACGCCTGCGCGGTGGTGCCGGGCCCGTCCTCGTGGAGGCGGAGACCTACCGCTGGCACGGCCACTACGAGGGTGACCCCGAGCGCTACCGCAGCGCCGAGGAGGTCGCCGCCGCCAAGGACCGCGACCCGCTGCTGGTGGCCCGCCGGCACCTGGCGGCGGCCGGTGTCCCGGCCGAGGCGGCCGACGCCGTCGACGAGGAGATCGACAAGGAGATCGAGGCGGCGGTGGAATGGGCCAGAGGCCTGCCCGAACCGGCGCCCGAGACGCTCTACGACTTCGTCTCCGCGCCGCGCACGGCCGTACCCGAGCCGGCCCCCGCCGAAGGCGAGGTCTTCCGCTCCATGGACGCCGTACGCCTCGCCCTGGAACACGAACTCACCAACGACCCCGACGTGTTCCTCGCCGGCATCGACATCGGCGCGGGCGGCAACGTCTTCGGCCTCACCCGTGGCCTGGCGGACGCCTTCCCCGGCCGGGTCCGTGACACGCCGATCAGCGAGAGCGCCATCCTCGGCACGGCGGTCGGGGCGGCCATGGCCGGGATGAAGCCGGTCGTCGAGATCATGTACATGGACTTCATCGGCGTCTGCCTCGACATGCTCCTCAACCAGGCGGCCAAACTGCGTTTCATGACCGGCGGCAGGGCCTCCATGCCGCTCGTCGTGCGCACCCAGTTCGGCGCGGGCCGCTCCTCGGGCAGCCAGCACTCGCAGAGCCTGGAGGCGCTGCTCGCCCACATCCCGGGCCTGACGGTGGTGATGCCGTCCAACCCGGCCGACACCTACGGTCTCCTGCGGGCCGCCATCCAGGACCCGAACCCGGTGGTCTTCGTGGAGAACCGGCTCCAGTACGGCCTCAGGGGCCCGCGTCCGCCGGCCGGTCACCTGATCCCGCTCGGCAGGGCCAAGGTGGTCCGCGAGGGCACCGACATCACCCTGGTCTCCTGGTCACGGATGGTCCAGGACTGCCTGGCCGCCGCCGACCTGCTCGCCGCCGAGGGGGTGAGCGTGGAGGTGATCGACCTGCGTACGGTCGCCCCGCTGGACCGGGAGACCGTCCTCGCCTCCCTCGCCAGGACCAACCGCCTGGTCATCGCCCACGAGGCCGTACGGGACTTCGGCGTCGGAGCCGAACTGGCCGCGCTCGCCGTGGACGAGGGCTTCTGGCACCTGGACGCTCCGGTGACCCGCGTGGCCCCGCCGCATGTGCCGGCGCCGTACGCACCCTCGCTGGAGCGGGTGTGGCTGCCGTCGCAGGACACGATCGCCGACACCCTGCGCCGCATCGCGGCGGTCTGAGCCGCACAAGGCAAAGTCACACAAGGCAAAGGGAGAGGCCCCCAGGAACTGATCCTTGGCGCCTCTCCCTCGGGGAGTCCGTGTCAGACGGTGGCCACCGGTGTGAGGGGGCTGCCCTGTGTTCCCGGGAGGTTGAGCGGGGGTGCGGTCAGGAGGAAGCGGCTGCGGTTGTGCTCCCGCAGCCAGGCCGCCAGTTCCTTGAGGTACCACAGCTCGCCGAGCGGAACGCCCAGCTTGAACAGGCACAGGTGATGGATCGGCAGCAGCGAGTGCGGTCCCGTCTCGTTGCCGACGCCCACCCCCTCGACCGCGTAGTTGTCGGCGACCAGGCCCGCGAGCTGCGACTCGGTGATCCACTGGAGGATCTCGGGGTCATGGGCGTCGAGGTAGGCGGCGGTCCGGTGGATGGCGACGGGGTCGGGGTTCTTGTTCCAGGCGAGGATCTGGGTGGCGAAGCCGGTGTGCAGCAGCACGATGTCGCCGGGTTCCACGGTGACGTTGTCGGCGTCCATGATCTCGCGCAGCTGCCGGTAGTTGACGGCCTGGTAGCCGGTGCCGAGGTGGTGGGCGATGTCGATGAGGACACCCCGGCCCTGGACGCCGTGCTCCGCCATGTGCTCCAGGCCGAGGTGGCGGGCGAAGCCGAGGCTTCCGCTGCCGTCGCCCTTGGCGTCCTCCTTCGGCCCGACGAGGTCGGTGTCGGCGCGGTAGCCGTTGTAGTAGACGGCCTCGGCGGCCCCGTCGGCGTCGGCGTCGAACTCGGCGCCCTGGTGGGCGAGGGCGTCCCACTGGGTGGAGTACTGCAGCCACAGGGTGACCACGTCGTCCGACCACACGTCGATGAGGTCGGGGGAGAAGTGTTCGCTGGCCCTGATGTTGTAGAAGACGTCCTGCTTGTGCTGGAGGTCCTCGGTGGGCCGCAGGATCGGCGGGTAGCGGCGCTGGTTCATGGCCGAACCGCCCGGATAGTCGAGCGGCAGGCTGAGGCTGAAGGCGATGCCGTGCTCGACCTCGCGCACGCCCTGGAGGACCTTCTCCCTGGTGAGCAGGTTGATCCGGCCCAGCTCGTCGTCCTCGCCCCAGTCGCCCCAGGTGGAGCCCGGCGGACGCTGCTTCCAACGCTTTGTCATGACTAACGCCTCCTCACACGACGGTCCTCGTCGACAGTCGTCGGCATGCTATTTAGATTATACCGGTCGGTCAACAACCGGAACTGTTTCGTCGAAGCCCTTTATATTGCCTTGTGTTCAGCAATAGACTCAGTGGTCGAAACATCGACTGTTGGGGAGATGATGAGCGAATCCACACAGGCGTGGGTGGCTGCCGCCGTGCGTTCGGTGATCGGCACGCACACCCAGGCGCAGGACGCCGGCCGCACCGACGAGATCGTCGCGCTGTACACACCCGACGGGGTTCTCGAACTCCCGGGCACGGACCCCCTGCAGGGTCACGACGCGCTCCGCGCGGCCTTCAAGGGCTGGACGCCGGAGAAGCCGCAGTTGCACCTGGTCACCAACACGGTCGTCACGTCCGCCGCCGCCGACGAGGCGACGGCCGCGAGCGACGTGGCCTTCCTCCAGCGCGGCGATTCGGGTTGGTCGGTCCAGGTCGTCGGCCACTACGAGGACGAGCTGACCCGGGTCGACGGCACCTGGCTGCTCCGGCGCAGGAAGACGACGTACCAGGTCTGACGACGTGTCCCCCTTTTCGGCTCGACCTTCTGGACCTTGGAGAGAGATGAGCACCACTTCCGCCGACGCCGAGGCGTCGGTCACCGCCGGCGTGCACTCCGCCATCGCCGCCTACGCGCAGGCGCTGGACGCCGGCCGCAACGACGACCTCGCCGAACTCTTCGTGCCCGACGGTGTCGCCGAGATCGCCGGTATCGCCACCTTCGAGGGCAGGGACGCGATCCGCGAGGGCTTCGCGGCGTTCGCGCCGACCCAGCCGCAGCTGCACCTGGTGGCCAACACGGTGGTCACCTCGTACACCGAGGAGGAGGCCACGGCGGTCAGCGACCTGGCGTTCTTCCAGCGCGGCGAGGCGGGCTGGGCGGTGCAGCTCGTCGGCCGCTACGACGACACGCTGCGCCACCACGACGGCGCGTGGAGGTTCCGGCGGAGGGTCACTACCTTCCTGCCGTAACGAGTGGACGCGTCAACTCGCCGACGCGGCAAGGAAAGCCGGTGCTCGTGCCGCCCGATCCGTCGGGCGGCACGAGCACCGGCTTTCCGCCTCGTCAGGCCTCGGTGTCCGGTCGCGTCGCCTTGGAGAAGGTGAAGGCCGGGAAGTCGTTCTCGACCGACTCGCGGATCAGTTCCAGGAGCGCCCAGCGCCCCGACGGGTTCAGCAACTGCTTGACCGGCTTGCCGGGGATGTTGCCCCCGTAGAAGTAGCTGCTCTCCAGGAAGGAGGACATCGTGCTGGTGTTCACACTGTCCGTCCACTCCTCCTCGGCTGCCTCGGTCGCCTCGACGACGTCGTGACCGTGGTCGCGCGCGTGGACGAGCGCGGCGGTGACGATCTCCACCTGGTCACCGGCGTAACGGGGGTTGTTGCCCGTCGCGCCGTGCGGCCCGCCGGGGAAGAAGAAGTTGGGGAAGCCGGCCGTCGCGACCCCGAGGTAGGTGCGCGGGCCGTCCGACCAGTACTCCTTCAGCGGGAGGCCCTGCCGTCCCCGCACGCCGAGCCGGTTGAGCGCGCCGGTGCCGAAGTCGTAGCCGGTCGCCCAGATGATGATGTCGAACTCCTCGACACCTTCGGCGGTTTCGATGCCGTCCTCGGTGATGCGGGTGATCGGCGTCTCGTTGATGTCGACGAGCGAGACGTTCGGCTTGTTGTACGTCTCGTAGTAACCGGTCCCGAAGGGGGGCCGCCGCCCGCCGTAGCCGTGGGCCTTGGGGATCAGCTTCTCCGCCGTCTCCGGGTCCTTGACGATGCCGCGGATCTTGTCGGCCATGAACGCGCACCACTCCGCGTTCACGGTCTCGTTCGAGAGCATGTCGTAGTAGTGCTCGGTCAGTTTGGTGAAGCCGGGGCCGTTCCACCGCTCCTCGTAGAACGCCTGGCGGTCCTCCGGGCTGTCGTCGAGGCCGGAACGCATGACGATCTGGTGGAGGAATCCGCTCGGCGAGGTGCTCAGTGTCTCGCGGATGGACTCGAAGTTCGCCTTCAGCTCCGCCTGCTCCTCGGGCGTGATCGGCCTGTTGTTGAGCGGCGTGAGCCAGTCGGCGTCCTTCTGGTAGACCGTCAGTTGTGCCACGTCGTCCGCGATCGCGGAGATGATCTGCACACCGCTGGACCCGGTGCCGATCTGCGCCACGCGCTTGCCGGTGAAGTCGACCGGGGTCTTCGGCCAGCGGCTGGTGTGGTGCTGCGCGCCCCGGAAGTCCTCGCGGCCCGGGATCGCCGGGATGAACGGCACCGAGAGGTTGCCGGTCGCCGCGACGACGAAGCGGGCCCGGACCTCTGTGCCGTCACTGCCCCGCACGGTCCAGGTCCCGGACGTCTCGTCGAAGACGGCCGAGGTCACCTTGACCCCGAAGGAGATGTCGCGCCGCAGGTCGAACCGGTCGACCACATGGTTGAAGTACCGCTCGATCTCGGGCTGGCCCGCGAACTTCTCCGACCACTCCCACTCCTCCCACAGCTCCTTGGAGAAGAGGTAGCCGTAGGTGTAGCTCTCGGAGTCGAAGCGTGCCTCGGGATAGCGGTTCCAGTACCAGACACCCCCCACCCCGGTGCCCGCCTCCAGCAGCTTCACCGTGAACCCGGCCTCCCGGGCCCGGTACAGCTGGTAGACGCCGGTGACGCCGGCGCCGATGACCAGCACGTCGACCGGGCTGCCCGTGCTGCCCGCGTCGTCTGCCCGGTCGGGGCTCGTCCTCGTCGTGTCGCTCATGTGCTCTCCCGCGTGAGCCTTGATTCATATGTCGACCGCTCGGTCGAATATTCAGTGAGAGTAGATGAGCGGGCGGGCCCGGGCAATGGATGTGAATCTCGCCGAGGACATTGATTGTACCGACCGACTGGTCTAACTTTCGCTCCAGGACGTGAAACCGCACAACGGGAGTACGGGTATGAGCGACAAGGGTGTCGAAGAGACCGCCGATCTGCGGGCCGCCGGCTGGAAGGCCATACGGGCCGCCCTGCCGGGCGTGTTTCCCGAGGGTGACGTCGATCTGCGGGACGGCCGCCTCGGTGAGGACCTCGTCGACATCGGTCTCGTCGGCGTCTGGGGCGGACTCTGGGGCCGCGAGGGACTGGCTCCGCGCGACCGCAGTCTGGTGACGCTGGGCATCCTCATCGCCCTGGGCGCCGAGACCGAGTTGAAGACACACGTCCGTGTCGCCATGACGAACGGTCTGACCGAGGACGAGATCGCCGAGGTCATCTACCACTCCAGCGGCTACGCCGGCTTCCCCCGGGCCGTCGCCGCCCGCACGGCGGCACGCGAGGCGCTGGAGAGCTGACGGAACCCCTCAGGACACCGCCGACCGGGCGTGGCCCGTCGTCGGCACTCGCACCACCACTCGATCGAGGAGCACGTATGACACTGCAGGGAAAGGTCGCGGTCGTCACCGGCGGCGCCCGTGGCATCGGCCGGGGCATCGCGACCGTACTCGCGGCCAAGGGGGCGGCGGTCGCCGTCTGGGACCTCAACGTCGAGGGTGCCGAGGAGACCGTCGCCCTGATCGCCAAGGAGGGCGGTACGGCGATCGCGGTGGGCGGTGACGCGGCCGACGCCGAGGGTGTGGCGGCCTCGGCGGCCCGCACCCGGAAGGAGCTCGGGGCGGTCACGATCCTGGTCAACAACGCCGGGACGACCGCCTACGAGCCCTTCACCGGCATCAGCGAGGCGGCCTGGGACCGCATGATCGGGATCAACCTCAAGGGCCCGTTCCTGGTCACCAGGGAACTGGTGCCGGACATGGTCGAGGCGGGCTGGGGCCGGATCGTCAACATCTCCTCGTCGTCCGCGCAGACCGGCGCTCCCTCCATGGCGCACTACGCGGCCTCCAAGGGGGGTGTCATCGGCCTCACCCGGGCGCTGGCGGTCGAGTACATCGAGAAGGGGATCACCGTCAACCACGTGCCGCCCGGCTTCATCGACACCCCGCTGGTGCGCCAGGGGCCCGTCGACGTCGACGCGGTCGCCGCCATGATGCCGATGAAGCGGGCCGGCACTCCTGAGGACATCGCCCACGCCGTGGCCTACCTGGCCTCCGAAGAGGCGAGCTACGTCACCGGTCAGACGCTCAGCGCGAACGGTGGCCGTTATCTGGCGTGAGCGGCTGGAGCCGCCTGCGCGGAGGGCGTCCTTGTCGACCGATCCAGCGCGCAGGGTTGTTTGTACCGACCGACAGGTATAATTTTCAGCGAAGCCCGAGCCGCAGTTGTAATGGAGCGCGCATGATCATCGACGACGACGTCAGGAACGGCACCCGGACGGTGACCGCATGACGGCCCGCGTCCTGGTGGTGGGCGCCTCCGCGGCCGGGTTGTCCACGGTGGAGGCCCTGCGGCGCAAGGGGTACACCGGCGGGATCACGGTGCTCGGTGACGAGCCGCACGCTCCCTACGACCGGCCGCCCCTGTCGAAGCAGGTTCTCTCCGGCGCCTGGGAGCCGGCCCGGGCCGCGCTGCGCGCGCAGGAGCAACTGGACGCGTTCGACGCCGAGTTCATGCTCGGTGACCCGGCGGTCCACCTCGATCCGGTGGCACGGACGGTCCGTACGGAGTCCGGACGACAGCTGTCCGGCGACTCGATCGTGATCGCCACGGGGGTGCGGGCGCGGAGGTTTCCCGGGCAGGACGACCTGGCCGGAGTGCATGTGCTGCGCACTCTCGACGACGCGCTGGCGCTGCGCGGCGATCTGCTGCCGGGCAGACGGCTGGTGGTCGTCGGCGAGGGTGTGCTGGGCTCGGAGATCGCGGCGACCGGGCGCACGCTGGGTCTGGAGGTGACGCTGGCGGGGCCGTTGGCGGCGCCGATGGCGATGCAGGTGGGGTCGGTCGTGTCGGGGGTCCTGGCCGAGTTGCACACCGAGCGCGGGGTGGCACTGCGGCTGGGCGAGGGTGTCGTCGGTCTGGTCGGCGAGGGCGGGCGGGTCTCCGGGGTGCGACTGGCCTCGGGCGAGGTGCTGCCGGCCGAGGTGGTGGTCGTCGCCATCGGCGCGGTTCCGGCGACGGAGTGGCTGGCGGACAGCGGGCTGGCCCTCGACAACGGCGTGGTCTGCGACGCGCGGTGCCGGGCGGCCGAGGGGGTCTGGGCCGTGGGTGATGTGGCCCGCTGGCACCACGAGGGCCTGGGCCGGCGGATCCGCCTGGAGAACCGGACGAACGCCACGGAGCAGGCGATGGCGGTCGCCGGGGTGATCCTCGGCGAGGACCGGCCGTACGTGCCCGTGCCGTACTTCTGGACCGACCAGTTCGACGCCAAGCTCCAGGTCCACGGCTTTCTGCCGGTCGATGCGGAAGTGGACGTCGTGGAGGGTGACCTGGCGGCCCGCCGCTTCGTCGCCCGGTTCCGCAGCGAAGGCCGGGTCACCGGCGTCCTCGGCTGGAACATGCCCAAGCAGGCCCGACTGCGCCGCCAGGAGGTCGTCGACGCGCTCCAGACGCAGACGCAGACGCAGACGCAGGGGCAGGCGCAGACCCCGGACCTGGACCCGGCCCCCGTCCGCTGAGCGATCCCACCGCGCGCCCACCACCGCACCATCACCTACGGAACGACCAGGAGAGAGCCCATGAAGGTAGTCGTCGACGAGGAGAAGTGTGTCGCCGCCGGACAGTGCGTGTCCGCCGCCATGGAGGTGTTCGACCAGCGGGACGAGGACGGCATCGTCGTCGTCCTGAACGAGAACCCGCCCGCCGAGCTGGCCGAGGACGTGCGCAACGCCGCCGCGATCTGCCCGGCGCTGGCCATCCGTATCGAGGAATAGACCGACGTAGCGAGGACCGGACCGAGCGAGAAGACCGGTGGTGTGAACGCCCCGGGCTCCGCACGCGTGCCGCCCCGACCCACCTGAGGAGAATCCATGGCTGAGGCAGAGACCCGGCTCACCCCCGACGAGCAGGTGTACTTCTACCAGGACGACCGGGACGCGAAGTGCCCCTTCGCACCGCCTCCCGGGCTGCGCGCCCTGCACGACAAGGCCCCGATCTCCCGGGCCCGGATCTGGGACGGCAGCACCCCCTGGCTGGTCACCGGCCATGCCGCGCAGCGGGCGATCCTGTCGGATCCCCGGGTCAGCTCGAACGACAAGCGGGCCGGGTTCCCCTACCCGAACCGGCCCATGGCGGAGACCGCCCATCACCACCCGCTCACGATCTTCAACGCGGACGGCGCCGACCACACGCGTATCCGCCGCATGATGACGCGCCCGTTCACGCGCCCCCGGATGGAGGCGCTGCGGCCGAAGATCCAGGAGTTCACCGACGAACTGATCGACAAGATGCTCGCGGGCCCGAAACCGGCGAACCTGGTCACCGCACTGTCGCTGCCGTTGCCCTCGCTGATGATCTGCGCGCTGCTCGGTGTGCCGTACGAGGACCACGACTTCTTCCAGGAGCACGCCTCCTGGGCCACCAGGAGCGACAAGACGACCGAGCAGCAGGAGTCGGCGAACAGGGCGCTCGGCGGGTATCTGGCCGGTGTGCTCCAGAAGAAGATGGAGGAGCCGACCGAGGACGTCCTCTCGGACTTCGCCGCGCGGATCAAGGACGGCGACCTCACTCTTCCCGAGGCCGTACTGCTGTCCATGATCCTGCTGATCGCCGGACACGAGACCAGCGCGAGCATGATCACGCTGGGTACGGCCCTGTTGCTGGAGAACCCCGCCCAGCTGGCGGACCTGCGCGAGATCGACGACACGAAGGCCGTGGCGAACGCGGTCGAGGAGATCCTGCGTTATCTGAGCGTTCCGCAGCTGGGGCAGCGCCGGATCGCCGCCGAGGACTTCGAGTTCGAGGGCGTTCAGATCAAGGCCGGAGATGGCATCGTCGTCCCGCTGCCGGCCGGGAACTGGGACCCCGAGGCATTCCCCGAGCCGGAGAAGCTCGACCTCACGCGCAGGGCGAGCCACCATGTCGCCTTCGGCTGGGGCATCCACCAGTGCCTCGGTCAGCAACTCGCCCGGATCGAGCTGCAGGTCGTCTACGGCACGCTCTTCCGCCGGGTCCCGACCCTGCGTCTCGCCGTCGCCCGTGACGAACTCGACTTCCGTCCCGCCGACGCGCTCGCCTTCGGCATCAGCGAGCTGCCGGTCACCTGGTAGGCCCGGGTAACCACCGACTGGCCACCTCTCACCCCTCACCCCATCACCAACCGCAACCACACCTCGGACGGCGACCGTCCCACCACCGCGGCACAACTGGAGTCACCTATGAGCGAGTTCAGCTTCGAAGGACGCGTCGCCGTCGTCACCGGCGCGGGGCGCGGCCTCGGCCGGGCGTACGCCCGACTGCTGGCGGAACGGGGCGCGAAGGTCGTCGTCAACGACCTCGGCGGATCGATGGAGGGCGACGGCGCGGACATCGGCCCCGCGCGGACCGTCGCCGAGGAGATCACCGCCGCGGGCGGCACGGCCGTCGCCGACACGAACGACGTGTCGACACCGGCCGGCGCCCAGGCGATCATCGATCACGCGATCGAGGACTTCGGCCGTATCGACGTCCTCGTCAACAACGCCGGGATCATCCGGTACGCCGGACTGCCCGAGATCGAGGCGGAGAACCTGGAGCGGCATCTCGCCGTCCACCTCGTCGGCTCGTTCAACACGCTGCGGGCAGCCTGGCCGCACTTCGTCGAGCAGGGGTACGGCCGAGTCGTACTGACCACCTCCAGCGGCATGTTCGGGCTCGACAACAACCTGTCGTACGCGGCGGCGAAGGCGGGCACGGTCGGGCTGGCCCGCAGCGCCCGGCTGGCCGGCGAGCCGCACGACATCAAGGTCAACCTGATCGCACCGGCGGCGATGACCCGCATGGGCGGGGGCGAGCAGCCGGACGACGCGCAGCCCGTACCCGGAATGCCGCACATGCCGTCGGGTGCGGTGGCGCCGATGGTGGCGTACCTCGCGCACGAGAGCTGCCCGGTCAACGGGGAGATCTACACCGCCGGCGCCGGTCGCTTCGCACGCCTCTTCATCGCCTCGACCGAGGGCTACGTCCACCCGGACGGTCCGGCGACCGTCGAGGACGTGGCGGCGAACTGGGACGCCATCAACGACGAGAAGGACTACTACGTGCCGTCCGACCTGATGGCGTGGTCCGGCGCGTTCCTCAAGCACCAGTTCGGCTGACCGCGGGGCGCTCCGCCTCCCCGCGGACACGCGCGGCAGGCCGCTGAACCGGTGACCGTGGGCCCGTCTCCGACGCCCCCCGACACTCCGTCGAGGAACGTCGGAGACGGGCCCACCGGGCGTGCGACGACGGAACACGGTGCCCAGACCCGGGCAGATCCCCGCACGGCCCGAACTCTCCCACCCGCACGCACGCTCTTGCCTGCGGCTTGCCTCGCCGTGCGCCGACCGCCTCGTCTGCCGCATGTCTGCCGTCGACCGGTTGCTGACCGTACGTCAGCCGCTCGCTGGCCCGCCGCCGTTGGCCATCTGCCGCGTGCCGCCAACGGAGCACGGTGCCCGGATCTGCGTCGATCCCCGCACGGCCCGAACTCTCCCACCCGCGCGCACATACGCTCTTGCCTCGCCGTGCGTCGACCGCCTCGTCTGCCGCATGTCTGC
>NZ_JARAZV010000007.1:0-289696 GCF_033795085.1 Streptomyces sp. AK08-02 | reverse complement strand
GGATCTGCGTCGATCCCCGCACGGCCCGAACTCTCCCACCCGCGCGCACATACGCTCTTGCCTCGCCGTGCGTCGACCGCCTCGTCTGCCGCATGTCTGGCGTCGCCCCGTCGCCGACCGCACGTCAGCCGCTCGCCCGCCGCCCGCCGCCCGCGGCCCTTCGCCATCCGCCGCGTGCCGCCATCCGTGGCCCTCCGTCCGTCCTCCCCTCACCGTCCACCGCCCGCTGGGCCTCGCTCGCCGGCCCCCTCCAGCCGCCGACCGACGATCAGCACCGCGGTCACCCTTCGGAGGTGACCCCTCGGCGGCCTTGCCGAGCGCCTCGACCTCGGTCCACTCACCGCACCGCGCCCGGCGAGACACCTCGGTACACCCGACACACCACGGCGCGCCGGACCCGCCGCCATCGCCATACGCGCGACGGGCCCGCCGCTTCACCGAAGCGGCGGGCCCGTCCCACGTGCCGGCTCTGCCGACGTCGAGCGGTCAAACGGCTGCCTGGCCCGTCCGGACCTCGTCGAGGCGCTTGCTTCTCGGGATCAGGGAGACGAGCAGCGTGCCCACGGCGCAGCAGCCGACGACCAGCCAGAGCCCGTTGGTGAAGCCGGCGTCGAGGTAGAACTGGGTGCCCTGCATGATCGCGCCGTGCTGGGCCATCACGACGAAGGCCAGCTGGGACACGATGATCTGCGCGACGCCCTGACCGAGGGTCTGGGCGCCGTTGGCCAGCGCCTGTTCCTCGGGGGTGACCACCTCGATGATCATGATGGGTGCGATGGCCATGACCATGCCGGTGCCCAGCCCCGCGATCAGGCCCATGCCCACGATCTGGGGAGCGCTGTGGTGGAGCTGGGTGCCGATGCCGTAGCCGAGGACGGTGAGCGCGGAGCCGGCGCCCAGAAGGATCCGGGCGTCGACCCGGCGGGCCAGGAAGCCGGTGCCGACGGCCGCCACGATGATCATCGCGCTGATGGGACTGGTGACGATGGCGTTGTGCGTGCCGGACCAGCCCAGGCCTTCGGAGACGTGGGGGATGTCCGGCATCAGTATCAGCAGCTGGACCACGACGCCGACGGCGCTGAGCGAGCCCGCTGCCACGGAGGTGGCCAGCAGAACGGTCCACACCGAGCGACGCCTGGTCATCGCCGGCGGGAACAGCGGTTCGGCGACCCGGCGCTCGACTAGGACGAAGGCGATCAGCGCGAGCACGGAACCGACGACCCAGGCGGCGAACTCACCGCTGTCCCAGCCCCATTGCGAGCCCCGGCCGACGGCATAGACCAGCGCCGTGATCCCGCCGCCGAGGAGGATGCCACCGACCCAGTCCATCCGGCCGCCCGCCGCGCGGACCGGGCTCTCGGGCACGAAGGCCGCCACCAGGGCGAAGCTCACCGCGGTACTGATGGCCATGAACCACAGGACGCCGCGGAAGCCGTGGTCGTCGAGGAGCCAGCCCGACAGGAACGGTCCGCCGAAAGCGACGAGGCCGATGCCTCCGGCGAGGATGCCGCTGGCGATTCCGACCCAGCGGCGGGGGAACACGTCGCGGGTGATCGCGTAGGCCAGCGGCGCGGTGGCCGCGTAGACGCCCGCGATGCCGCGCCCGATGAGCAGGGTGCGGTAGTCCGTCGCGACGGCGGCGATCAGGTCGCCGGTGAAGCCCAGCCCGGTGGCGACGAGCAGCACCTTCCTCTTGCCGAAGAGAGCCGCGGCCTTGACCGCGAAGGGCAGGAAGAAGGTCCCCGTCAGAAGGGTCATCAGGGTGAACCACGCGATCTCGGTGGTCCGGAAATGGATCGCGACCTCGGCCTGCGCGATGCCGGACAGCGCGGCCATCAGCGCGACCAGCTGGACGGTCCACACGAGCGCGACGACAACGAGCACGCTGCGCCTGGTGGAGAGGGGTCTTTCGTGTTCCTGCGGGACAGCGGTCTGCGTCTGGGACATGGGCGGCCTTCCAAGGGTGAGCGGAAGCGGGGAAGGGGAGATGAGGCGCGTGCCCGGTTGCGGCTCCGGTGCACCCGCCGCGTAAAGTAGACCTAACGGTCGGTACAATCAATAAGCTGCGCGCAATGGCGACCGACGGCCGATTTCCGTCCCGCTCACCGAGACACCGGCGCCCTGAAGGGGCGCGAGGAACTGCGCGACGACTCCACCGACCCAGGCCGAACCGACCCGCCGGTCCAGCGGAGCGTTACGCTCGGCACCGTGCTCCGCATCTCTGACGCCCGAACCGGCGAGTCCGTCGTCGCCGCCCCGGCCCGCCGGGCCCTGACCCGTGTCGAGGCGCATGCGCCGGGCTTCGGCACCACAGCCCTGCGCGTGCTCCTGGTCGCCGACGTCCTCGTCCGTGCCCTGGAACTCGGCGGCACCCCCGTGTGGCCCGTGCTGGCCGGCGCCGAACGGGTGGCCGAACTCCGGGCGGGTGCCGCGGCTCTCGGCATCCGGCCCTTCGAGGACCGGAGTGATGTCGGACCGGAGCCGGCTCAGTCCCGGGTGATCCATGTGGTGAGCCGGGGCGACCGGACGGCGGACGGCGTCCGACTCGAAGTCGCTCCCGCCGAGTCCACGACCGACCCCGGGGACATCGACCCCGCCACCCTCCGGCTGGCCCTGCTCACCCGTCCTCGCTCCGAGCCCGTCGACCTGACCCCGGCCACCCTGGCCGACGCGGGGAGCGCGCTCGCCCACTGGCGCCGATCGGTCGCCGGCTGGGCGCGGCAGCCGTCCCGGCCGGTGCCCGAGGTGGTACGCCAGGAGCTGCGCGCCGCCTGGGAGGCCGACCTGGACACGCCCGCCGTACTGGACGTCCTGCGCCGCGTCGAGACCCTCGACGGACTGCCGGACGGGGCCCGCTTCGAGACGTACGCCTACGCCGACCGCATTCTCGGCCTCGAACTCACCCGCGAGATCGGGTCGTTGACATGACCGCCCGGCACAGTGCGGGCCCGCCGCGTCGGCTGGTCGTCCTGCGGCACGCCAAGTCGGCCTGGCCGATGGGCGTCGACGACCATGACCGACCGCTCGGGCCGCGCGGTCTGCGGGACGCGCCGGCCGTCGGACGCGCACTCGCCGAGGCCGACTGCCTGCCCGACCTCGTCCTGTGCTCCACGGCTGAACGGGCCTGCCGTACCTGGGAGTTGGCGTCGGCCGAGTGGGGTGTCCCACCGCAGGTCCGGTACGAGCCGAGGCTGTACGGGGCGGACGTGCCCGAGTTGCTGGCTGTCGTCGGTGAAGTCCCCTCCGAGGTAGGGACGTTGCTGCTGGTCGGGCACAACCCCGGCCTGGAGGAACTGGTGCTGGAGCTGGCCGGGGAGGCGCTCGACGACGCGCTGGACGACGTACGGACGAAGTTCCCGACCTCCGCGATCGCCGTCCTGGCCTGGCACGGCGACAGTTGGCGCGACCTCGCGCCCGGCGCGGCCCTGCTCACGGGGATGACCGTGCCGCGCGGGACGACACCCCGCTGATCCGGGCCGGTCAGCCCACGTGGACGCGTGGACGGCGGTCGAGGTCCGGTTCGGCGCGGCGCAGGACCTCGCGGGTGACCGGGGCGACCTCGCCGTGGCCGAAGATCAGGAAGCGGACCAGATGGCTGAAGGGGTTGCCCTCGGTCCAGTTGAAGTAGGCGTGCGGAACCTGGCCGGTGCGGTCGCGCAGCTGCATCAGCACCGCCGCGATGGTGTTCGGCACGGTCGCGCCCTCGACCCGCAGCCGGCGCGCCCCGTGCTTCTCGTCGCCGCGCACGGCGAGGTCGGTCGTGAAGTCGGAGGAGTCCCGCACGAACACCTCAAGGAACAGCACGGGACGGCCGTCCGGGATGTGGGTCTGTTCGCGCTGGCTCTGTTCCTTGGCGCGGTACTCCCGAGTGCTGTGTTCCTGCGGCTCGTTCGCCACCAGGAGAAGCGGGCCGCTGGCCGCCGCCTCGTCGATGATGCGGACGGCGGCCTCGTCGAACGTCACCTCCGCGGCCCGCAGTTCGAAGGCGCGGCGCACCCGTGACGCGAACGACAGGACGAGGATCGCCAGGATGAAGATCATCGCGATCTTGATGCCGTCGGGCCGCTCGATCACGTTCGTGACCAGCGTGTACGCGAACACCGCGGTGATCGCGCCGAAGCCGATCGTGGCAGCCCGGTGGCCGCGCTGGTGCACCGCCACCGCCGACGCGAACGCCGCGGACAGCATCAGCACCAGCACACCGGTCGCGTAGGCGCCGCTCTGGTCGTCGACGTTCGCGTTGAACCAGAGCGTGATGAACACGGCCGCCGCCATGAACACCAGCACCAACGGCCGGACGGCCCGCGTCCATTCGGGCGCCATGCCGTAGCGGGGCAGATAGCGCGGTACGAGGTTCAGCAGACCGGCGAGCGCGGAGGCGCCCGCGAACCAGAGGATCGCGATGGTCGAGACGTCGTAGACCGTGCCGAACGCCTCGCCCAGGTGCTCGTGCGCGAGATAGGCGAGAGCGCGCCCGTTCGCCGGGCCGCCGCTCTCGAAGGCGGACTGCGGGATCAGGATCGTCGTCGCCAGACTGGACAGCAGCAGGAAGCAGCTCATGATGACGGCGGCCGTGGTGAGCAGCTTGCGCGTCTCCCGGATCCGTCCCTCGGGCCGTTCATAGGTGTCCGTCGCGTCGCCCTTGACCTGTGGCATCACCGCCACGCCTGTCTCGAAGCCGGACATGCCGAGCGCCAGCTTCGGGAAGACGAGCAGGGCCACGCCGATCATCGCGATCGGCGAGGAGTGCTCCGCGGTCATCGCGTCCGTCCAGTCGCCGATTTTGGCGGGGTGGCTGAACACCTCCCAGGCGGAGACGGCGAGGACGACGACATTGAGGGTGAGGTAGGCGCCCACGAGCGCCACGGCGATGCCCATGGCCTCCTTGAAGCCCTTCAGGAACACCGCGCCGAGCCCGAGGACCAGGACGAGCGTGATCCACACGTTCCCGTCGTGCGTCCAGTGCGGGGCGAAAGGATTCTCCACGACATGTGCGGACGCGTCCGCCGCCGACAGGGTGATCGTGATCATGAAGTCCGTGGCCGCGAAACCGAGCAGCACGAGCACGAAGATCTTCCCCGACCACCAGGGCAGCAGCCGCTCCAGCATGGCGATCGACCCCTCGCCGTGCGGGCTCTCCCGCGCGACCCGGCGGTAGACCGGCAGCGCGCCGAGCAGTGTCAGGGCGATCAGTACGAGGGTGGCGAGCGGCGAGAGGAGACCGGCCGCGAGAGCGGCGATGCCCGGCTGGTAGCCGAGCGTCGAGAAGTAGTCGACGCCCGTCAGACACATGACCCGCCACCACCGGTGGCCCTGATGGTCCTCGGCGGGGGTGGCGTGCGGCCCCGGATGCCGCGCCGACTGCTCGCTGAGCCCCTCCAGCAGCCAGGCCCGCCAGTGGGGCGCGGGCCGCGCGGACACCGTCGCGGAGGTCCTCGGCTCCCCGGGCCCGGCGCTGTCCTTGCCGTCCACCTCGACGCCGGTCATGCGGTGATCTCCTTGGGGTCTTCTTTGTGTGTTGTTTGCTTCTTTGTTGCTTCTCTGGGCATTCGGCCTGGCCTGCGGCCTTTCGGCAACGAGGAGTGAGTATCCACCACGTCTGCCCCCGTAGGGTGGCCGGATGCCGGACGAGTACCGCACGGTCGCCCAGGCGGGCGTGCACGAGACCGAGGTCAACCGCTCCCGCTTCCTGTGCGCCCTCGCCCCGGCGGCCACCGAACAGGAGGCCCAGGAGTTCGTCGCCGCCGTCCGCAGGGAGAACGCCGACGCCACCCACAACTGCTACGCGTACGTCATCGGCGCCGACGCCTCCGTCCAGCGGGCGAGCGACGACGGCGAACCGGGCGGCACCGCCGGCGTCCCCATGCTCCAGATGCTGCTGCGCCGGGACATGCGGTACGTCGTCGCCGTCGTCACCCGCTACTACGGCGGCGTCAAACTGGGCGCGGGAGGCCTGATCCGGGCCTATGGGGGAGCGGTCGGCGAAGCCCTCGACATCCTCGGCACCCGCACCCGCCGCCGCTTCCGGCTGGTCACGGTGACCGTCGACCACCAGCGGGCCGGAAAGGTGCAGAACGACCTGCGGTCCACCGGACGCGAGGTGCGCGAGGTGCGCTACGGGGAGGCCGTCACGATCGAGATCGGGCTTCCGGACGCCGATGTGGACGCCTTCAGGGCCTGGCTGGCGGACGTGACCGCGGGGACCGCCGGGTTCGAACTCGGGGGAGAGGCGTACGGGGACGCGTGAGTGCTACGACGCCCTCGGGGGCCGCACATCGGGCCGATACGGGAGTAACCGCCCGTGATGTCAGACCCGGCTGTTAGTTTCGGGGATCATGAGACTGCTGCACACGTCCGACTGGCATCTCGGCCGCGCCTTCCACCGGGTCAACATGCTCGGGGCGCAGGCCGAGTTCATCGGCCATCTCGTCTCCGTCGCGCGGGAGCGCGAGGTGGACGCGGTGGTCGTGTCGGGTGACGTGTACGACCGGGCGGTGCCTCCGCTGGCCGCGGTCGAGCTCTTCGACGACGCCCTGCACCGGCTGGCCGACCTCGGTGTGCCCACGGTGATGATCTCCGGGAACCACGACTCCGCCCGCCGCCTCGGCGTCGGCGCCGGGCTCATCGACCGTGCCGGCATCCACCTGCGCACCGACCCGTCGGCCGCCGGCACCCCCGTGGTGCTCCGGGACACCTTCGGCGACGTCGCCTTCTACGGACTGCCGTATCTCGAACCGGCGCTGGTGAAGGACGAGTTCGGGGTGACGAAGGCCGGCCACGAGAGCGTCCTCGCCGCCGCCATGGACCGGGTCCGCGCCGATCTCGCCACGCGCGCGGAGGGCACCCGTTCCGTCGTCCTCGCCCACGCCTTCGTCACCGGCGGCGAGGCCAGCGACAGCGAGCGGGACATCACCGTCGGAGGGGTCGCCGCCGTGCCCTCCGGGGTGTTCGACGGCGTCGACTATGTGGCGCTGGGCCATCTGCACGGCTGCCAGACCATCACCGGGCGCGTGCGCTACTCGGGCTCCCCGCTGCCGTACTCCTTCTCGGAGGCCGACCACCGCAAGAGCATGTGGCTGATCGACCTGGCGGGCGACGGCTCGCTCACCGCGGAGCGCCTCGACTGCCCGGTGCCGCGCCCGCTCGCCCGTATCCGGGGGGCGCTGGACGCACTGCTCGCAGACCCGGGCCTCGCCCGCCACGAGGACGCGTGGGTCGAGGCGACCCTCACCGACGCGGTGCGCCCGGCGGACCCCATGGCCCGGCTCACGGCACGGTTCCCGCACACCCTCGCCCTCGCCTTCGATCCGGAGCGCTCACCCGGAGACCCGGACGTGACGTACGCGCGGCGACTGGCGGGGCGCGGGGACCAGGAGATCGCGGAGGACTTCGTCCTGCATGTGCGGGGCGCGGGGGCCGACGAGCACGAACGGGGTGTGCTGCGGGAGGCGTTCGACGCGGTGCGGGCCGACGAGACGGTACGGGAGGTCGCGCGGTGATGCCGGCGCGGGCTGTAGGGACTGGGCGGGAAAGTGCGGGGCAGCAGGTCGGGGGCGGGTCGGTGGGGCTTCTCGCGCAGTTCCCCGCGCCCCTGAAAGGCGGGGGCTGCGCCCCTCGCCTTTCAGGTCACGGCGCGGGCCATGACGCGGGTCGTACCGATTCGCGCAGCGACTGGCACACGGAGGGCGCCCGGTGAGGTTGCACAGGCTGGATATCACGGCCTTCGGGCCCTTCGGCGGCTCCCAGCGGGTCGACTTCGGCGAGTTGTCCGCCGCCGGGCTCTTCCTCCTGCACGGCCCGACGGGCGCGGGCAAGACCTCCGTCCTGGACGCCGTCTGCTACGCGCTGTACGGCTCGGTGCCCGGCGCCCGCCAGGGCGGCTCGCTGCGCAGCGACCACGCCGATGCCGGCACCCGCACCGAGGTCACCCTCGAACTCACCGTCGCGGGACGCCGGTTGGAGCTCACCCGGCAGCCGCCCTGGGAGCGTCCCAAGAAGCGCGGCGCGGGCACGACGCTGGACAAGGCCCAGAGCTGGCTGCGCGAGTACGACGCCTCCGCCGGCGCCTGGAAGGACCTCAGCCGCTCCCATCAGGAGATCGGCGAGGAGATCACCCAGCTACTCGGGATGAGCCGCGAGCAGTTCTGTCAGGTCGTGCTGCTGCCCCAGGGCGACTTCGCCCGCTTCCTGCGCGCCGACGCCGAGGCGCGCGGCAAGCTGCTCGGCCGCCTCTTCGACACCCACCGCTTCGCCGAGGTCGAGAAACGCCTCGCGGACCGCCGGCGCGCCGCCGAGGCCGAAGTGCGAGACGGGGACGCGGAGTTGCTGGCCGACGCCCACCGTATGCACCAGGCCGCAGGAGACGCCATGGAGCTGCCCGGCCTCGCGCCGGGCGAACCGGGGCTGGCCGAGGCCATCATGGGCGCCGCCGCCGTCGCCCGCTGCACCGCACGTGAGCTGCTCACCATCGCCCACTGCGCCCGCTCCGCCGCCGAGTCCGCACAGGGCGCCGCCGACCGCGCGCTGGCCGACGTACGCGAAGTGGCCCGGCTGCAGAGCCGGTTCGCCGAGGCACGGGAGCGGGCCGGGAGGCTGGAGGAACGCGCGGACGCCCATCGGGAGGACCGGGCGCGGATGGAGCGGGCCCGCAAGGCCGAGGCCGTGGCGCCCGCGCTGGAGCTGCGGGAGGAAGTCGAGAGCGAGCATCGGCGCGCGGCCGACGCCGAGACACGCACACGGGCCCTGCTGCCGGACGGCTTCGCGGACGCCGGCGCCGCCGGACTGGCCGCCGCGGCGCGCCGAACCGCCGAAGAGCTGGGCGGGCTCGAATCCGCGCACCGCGCCGAACAGCGGCTGGGGCGACTCGTCGCCGAGCGCGCCGACCTGGACCGCCAGGAGCGCGCCGACGAGGACGTCCTGCACGACGCCGAGACCTGGCTCGGTGAGTGGGAGACGACAAGGGCGGACCTCCAGACCCGTATCGAGTCGGCCCAGGAAGCCGCCACCAGGGCCGAACAGCTCGCCGTGCAGCGGGAACCCGCGCAGAACAGGCTCAGGGCCGCCCGGCAGCGCGACACGTTCGCCCGTGACACGGACGAGGCGCAGAGCCGTGTGCTGGCCTCGCGCGAGCGGGCCACGGAGGCCAGGGCGCACTGGCTCGACCTCAAGGAACAGCGACTGAACGGCATCGCCGCCGAGTTGGCCGCGGGTCTGAGCGACGGCGAACCCTGCGCCGTCTGCGGAGCCACCGAACACCCCGCGCCCGCGAAGAAGATCGCCGGGCACATCGACCGTGACGCGGAGGAGCGGGCGCTCGCCGCCTGTCAGCGGGCCGACGAGCGGCGCACCGAGGACGAACGCCGGCTGGGCCTCGTACGCGAGGCACTGGCGGCTGCCACCGCCGAGGCCGGGGACGCGCCCACCGATCAACTCACCGCACAGTCGGAGGAGTTGGAGCGACGGTACGAGGTGGCCAGGCAGGGCGCTTCCGGGTTGCACGCCGCACACGAGGAACTGCGCCGGGCCGAGCAGGAGCGCGAGCGCCGCAGCGCCGCCCAGCAGGAGGCGGCGCTCAGGGCGGCGTCCAGGACCGCCCGCCGGGACACCCTCGACGGCGAACGGACAGCTCTGGAGGAGGAGTTGACGCAGGCCCGCGGTGACGCCGAGAGCGTCGCCGCGCGAGCCGCACAGCTGGAGCGGCGGACCGCGCTGCTCACCGAGGCGGGCGAGGCGGCGCGTGCCGCCGAGGACACCGCCCAGCGACTCAAGGACGCCGACGCCCGTCTCGCCGACGCCGCCTACCGTGCCGGCTTCGAGACACCGCGTGCGGCGGCGGACGCCCTGCTGGACGACGCGGCGCATCGCGAACTGCAACGGCGGCTGGACGCCTGGCAGTCCGAGGAGGCCGCCGTACGGGCCGCGCTCGCCGAGCCCGACACGGTGGCCGCCGCGCAGCAGCCGCCCGCCGACCTCGCGCGCGCGGAACAGACCGCCTCGGACGCGGCCCGGCGGCTGCGGCAGGCCGCCTCCGCACGCGACGCCGCCGCGAGCCGTTGCGTCGAACTCGACCGTCTCTCCGCCCGCTCGGCCACGGCGGTACGCCGACTCGCGCCGCTGCGGGCCGCCCACGACCGGGTGGCTCGCCTCGCCACCCTCACCGCGGGCACCTCGGCGGACAACGAACGCCGGATGCGGCTGGAGTCGTACGTCCTCGCGGCCCGCCTGGAACAGGTGGCCGCCGCCGCGACGGCACGGCTGCGGCGCATGTCGTCCGGGCGCTACACCCTCGTCCACTCCGACGACCGGGCCGGGCGGGGCCGCAGCGGCCTCGGGCTGCATGTCGTCGACGCCTGGACCGGCCGGGAGCGGGACACGGCGACGCTGTCGGGCGGGGAGACGTTCTTCGCCTCGCTCGCCCTCGCCCTCGGTCTCGCGGACGTCGTCACGGACGAGGCCGGCGGGGTCCGTCTCGACACCCTCTTCATCGACGAGGGCTTCGGCAGCCTCGACGACCAGACACTGGACGAGGTCCTCGACGTCCTCGACTCGCTGCGCGAGCGGGACCGCAGCGTCGGCATCGTCAGCCATGTACCGGACCTGCGGAGGCGGATCCACGCCCAACTGGAGGTGGTGAAGGGGAGATCGGGGTCGGTGGTGCGGCAGCGGGGCGGTGGGTGAGGCCGCGGGCGAACGGTCGGTGGAGGCTCGGTCGCTCACTGGCCGACGGGCCGGCGGGGGAGCGGCGAGGAGTAGACGACGCTCGTGGTCACCGAGCCCAGCGCGCCGATCCTGCCCGAGACCTCCTCCAGGTGGCGCATCGACCGCGCGACGACCTTGATGACGAAACAGTCGTCGCCCGTGACGTGATGTGTCTCCAGGATCTCGGGCGTCACGGCGACCAGGTCGTGGAACGGCTTGTAGTTGCCGGTCGGGTACCTGAGCCGGACGAAGGCGAGGATCGGCAGGCCGAGCCGCTCAGGGTCGACGACCGCCGCGTACCCCTGGATGACACCGGCCTCCTCCAGCCGTCGCACCCGTTCGGTGACGGCGCTCGGGGACATCGCCACGGCGCGCGCCAGTTCGGCGAAACTGGCGCGGCCGTCCCGCTGCAGGACGTCGAGGATGTGCCAGTCGGTGGCGTCCGGGGAAAACATGCTCATGCCCGAGGAATAGCAGGGGAATCCCCGGCTGATCAAGCAGAAGCCCGTGGATCACTCCTTCAGGTGAGGTTATCGTCGGCCGTAGATTTCTGGCCACGAAGTCCTGCCCCGGACTCGCTCTCTCCTCTCCTCCCCTCCCCGGGAAAGGCCGGCTCATGAGCGTCAGCACCCCGCTTCCCAGCACTCTCCTCGCTGGTACGCCCCTCACCAACCCCGTCCTGCGCGTCGCTCCGGCCTCCCCGGCCGAAGCTGTCGCCCACTTCGGCGCGAGCCTCGCCTTCCACGCCGACGTGTCCGACGTGGCCGCCGCACTCGCGGCCGACGGCGACCCCGGGTTCGTGGTCGTCGACTCGCGCTCCACCGAGTCCTGGGACCAGGGCCACATCCCGGGCGCCCTCCATCTGCCGACGGCCCTGATCCCCGAGCGGGCCGCCGGGCTGCTCGACAGCTCCGTTCCGGTGGTGACGTACTGCTGGGGACCAGGCTGCAACGGGGCGACCCGTGCCGCCCTCGCTCTCGCGCGGCTGGGCCACCAGGTCAAGGAGATGCTCGGCGGCTTCGAGTACTGGGTGCGCGAGGGCTTCGCGTTCGAGACGTGGGAGGGAAGGGAACGCCGCGCCGCAGACGCGCTGACGGCCCCGGTGGACGCGGCGGACTGCGGCTGCTGAAGCGAAGCCGGAGCGCCGCGGTCCCTTCCCCGCCCCACGGTGGCCTCAGTCCCGCACGACTTCGGGCAGCGGCCGCAGAAAGGCGCGGTCCGCCGGGCCGAACTCCCCTTCCGGGCGGGCGGCGTGGAGGACGACATCGAGGGCGGCATCCGGATCGCAGGCGTAATGCCCGCTGGCCCAGGCCGCGTTGGCCTCGACGACCGCCCATTCCGAGCCCTCCGTCAGCAGCCCGACGTCCACGACCACGGCACTCGGCAGCCACGAGGACGCGAGGCGCCCCGCGAAGGCGAGTACCTCCGTGCGCCGAGGGTCCTCGTCGAGCGGGACGACATCCAGCTCGCCGTGGGTCAAGTAGCGGCTGCCGGTGCGGACTTCACCGTCCAGCAGGAACAGCCGGTACTCCACGGCGAACGTCACGATGTCGCTCACCAGCACCGGCGTGCCGTCGTCGACCGCGTCCGGGCCCGGTAGCCGGCTTCCGTCCGGATAGACGCGCGCGGGGAAACTCTTGTCGTTGGGCGGCTTCACGAAGGCGGGCCGCCGCAGTTCCCGGGCAGCGGCGACCGTGCTGAACTCGATCTCCCTGCACGTGAGTTCGTACGGCAGCCGGGCCAGCCAGTCCGGCGGCGCCTCCAGCAGCCCGAGCCCCAGCCCGGCGGCCACCGCGTCCGCGAACAGCGGCCCGGCGTACAGTGTCGCGCCCTCGGCCGCTCGCCACTCCTCGGGCACGCGCCACTCGCGCAGGACCTCGGCACGGATGCCGCGCCGACGCGCCGCGTCGGCCAGTGCGTGTCCGGTCGCGGTGACTCGGGGGGAGAGAAACAGAGTTCGGGCGTTCATGGCACCGAGGGTGGCCCACGGGGAGGGTCGACCGACAGCGAATTTACTCGCGCGCACAGCGTGTAGGTTGCTGCGCATGGCAGTTGAGTGGGTGGAGTCGGGCGGTGGACCGCTGATCGCGGTACCGGAAGCGGTGCTGCCGTTCTGGGCGGGGGCGGACGGCGACGAGTTGTCGACGGACTACGACCGGGCCTGTGAAGTGGACGGCCTCATCGGCTTCGTGCCCGTCGGCGACACCACCGCTCTCGTCCTGGGCGGTGAACCCGCCTCGACCGCGTTCCTGCCGGAGCACGACACCTTCGTACGATGGTGCGCCGCCGACTCCGAGGACGAGGTGCTGGCCTGCGTCCCGGCGGCGCTCGCCGCGGCCGAGTGGGAGCCGGACAGGGAGTGGGAGACACCGGGAGACGCACTCCTCTTCGACTCCGCCTGGCCCGGCAAGGAGACCGACCGGACCGATCACCTGCGGGTCGAGCTGGCGCCGGGACGGTACGCGGTGCGGGCGGCGTACGTGGAACCGGGACCGGAGACGTGGGTGGGCCTCGTACAGCTGCGGCGGCTGTCGGACTGAACCGTGAGCGGGGCAGGGACAGGGGCCGGGGGTGCGGGGCGTGCCCCCGAACCCCACGACCCCCGTGTCCCAAGGCCGAGTTGATCCCGGCCGGCTGCCTCACAGCCGGGACAGCTCGTCCACCAGGTCGTCCAGCCCCAGGGAGCCCTGCGACAGTGCGGCCATGTGCCACGCCTTCGCGTCGAAGGCGTCGCCGTGGCGGCGCTGGGCGTTCTCCCGGCCCAGCAGCCAAGCCCGTTCTCCCAGCTTGTAGCCGATCGCCTGCCCGGGGATCGTCAGATAGCGCGTCAGTTCGCTCTCCACGAAGTCCGCGGGGCGGCTGCTGTGGGCGCCGAAGAACTCCTGCGCCAGTTCCGGTGTCCAGCGCTCACCCGGGTGGAACGGGGACTCTGCCGGGATCTCCAGTTCCAGGTGCATACCGATGTCGACGACGACCCGGGCCGCCCGCATCATCTGGGCGTCGAGGTAGCCGAGGCGCTGCTCCGCGTCCGTGAGATAGCCCAGCTCGTCCATGAGGCGCTCCGCGTACAGCGCCCAGCCCTCACAGTTGGCGCTGACGCCGCCGACGGTGGCCTGGTAGCGGGAGAGGTTCTCGGCGACGTGCACCCACTGCGCGAGCTGGAGATGGTGGCCGGGGACGCCCTCGTGGTACCAGGTGGAGACCAGGTCGTACACAGGGAAGCGGGTCTGGCCCATCGTCGGCAGCCAGGTGGTGCCGGGACGGGAGAAGTCCTCCGACGGGGCCATGTAGTAGGGCGCCGCCGCGCTGCCGGGCGGCGCGATACGGGACTCCACCTTCTTGACCCGCTCGGCGAGTTCGAAGTGCGTGCCGTCCAGCGCCTCGATCGCCTGGTCCATCAGGCCCTGGAGCCACTCGCGGACCTCGTCGACACCCTCGATGTGCTTGCCGTGCTTGTCGAGATGGGCCAGCGCCACCCAGGGCGTCTCGGCGCCGGGCAGAACGTTCTCGGCCTCCTGCTTCATCTCGCCGAGGAGGCGGTGGTACTCGGCCCAGCCGTACGCGTACGCCTCGTCCAGGTCCAGATCCGTGCCGTTCCAGTAGCGCGACCAGTGCGCGTACCGCTCACGGCCCACCGTGTTCGGCGCGCCCTCGACGGCCGGTGCGTACACCTCCCGCATCCAGTCCCGCAGCTCGACGACAGCCGTGTCCGCGCCCCGGGCCGCCTCGTCCAGCTCGGTGCGCAGCGCCTCGGGGCCGGCCGCCGCGAAGTCCGCGAACCAGCCGACGCCCTTGCCGTCCAGGTCGGACCACTCGCCGAGCTGCCCGATGAACGTGGCGGTGGGGCGCGGACCCGCGTACAGCTCGCGTTCGAGGCCCAGGGTCAGGCTCTCCCGGTAGCCCCGCAGCGCGCCCGGGACCGCCCGCAGCCGCTCCGCGACCGCCGTCCAGTCCTCGTCCGTCTCCGTCGGCGTCACGGTGAACACCTCGCGCACCGAGTGCGCGGCCGTGTGCATGTTGCCGACGGCACGCAGGCCCTCACCGGCCTCGTGCACGGCGAGTTCGGCGGTGAGTCGCTCGCGCAGCAGCCGCCCGCAGCGCCGCTCGATGTCACTGTCCGCGCCCGGCCGGCCCTCGGCCTCGTCAAGCCGGGCCAGCGTCGTCCGCGCCAGCTCCGCCAGGGCCTCCTGGCCCGCGGGCGTGGTGTCCGGAAGCCTGCTCGAACTCTCCTTCACGCCGAGGTACGTACCGGTGACCGGGTCGAGGGCGATGAGGTCGTCGACGTAGGTGTCGGCGACCTCGCGGGGCAGCGGGTTCTTGATGTCTGACATGCACTCATCCTCGTATGCGACGGCGGTCGACGTCACGTCGATTGGCGCCGGGACGCGCGACCGGCCCGGCGGAAGCCGCCGGGCCGGTCGCGCGGGCGATCAGTACAGATCAGTGCGGGGGATGGATATGGGGGGATCGGTGCGGGAGGTCAGTCCCGCGCGCTGTGGTCGTACGGCCTCGGGGCGGTGGCCGCGGTCGTGTCCAGGCGGGCCGTGATGACGAGGGTGCCCTCCTCGATCTGGTAGTCGAGAGGCAGACCGAGGCCGCGCATCGCGGCGACCATCCCCGTGTTGGAGGACTGGGTGACGGCGTACACGTGCTCGCAGTTCGCCTCGCGCGCCATCGACACCAGTCGGCGCAGGAGTTCGCCGCCGACACCGCGCCGCTGCCACTCGTCCTCGACGAGCAGCGCGATCTCGGTCTCGTCGCCGTCCCAGAGGAGGTGACCGAGGCCGACCACCCGCCCCGACGCGGTCTGCACGGCGAGTGTGCGGCCGTAGCGCGGGCTGAGCAGGTGGCCCAGGTAGCGGTCCGCGTCGCCCATCGGGCCGTGGTAGCGGAGCGAGAGGGTGCGCGGCGAGCAGCGCTCGTGCATCGCCTTCGCCGCGTCCAGGTCGCGCGCGTCGGCGCGCCGTACGGTGATGGGGTTGCCCTGCGGCAGCGTCAGCACGTCCTGGCCGTGCGGGACGCGGGGACCGAGCCGCGCGTCCAGCTCCACCAGTGCCCGCGCCCGCGCGAACTCGGTCGGGGTGAACGGCAGATACGGCCGCTCCACGGTGATCACTCCACCTTCCGGCGCACGCAGCCGCATCGCCGTGGCCGTCTCGTCGAGGGCGCCCTCGACCGGTACGCCGCCCCGGGCCGCCACATCACCGCCGGGCAGCGAACGGATCGTGCACCGCCCGAGCAACTGGCGCAGCGCGAGCGGCAGTTCGGCCGCGTCCAGGGCCGTACGGGTGGCCAGGCCCAGGACCCGGGTCGGCGCGTCGACGAGATCGTGGGCGTCGGCCCGTTCGATCCATGTCTCCTGGCCGCCCGCCCGGGACACCGACCCGGAGATCTCGGCGGCGGCGAGGTCACCGGGGGCGCGCAACAGGAACTCGTCGACCGTGCCCCGGGCCAGGGGGTGCGTCTGGAGGCTGAGAATGTCGATACGTCGCTCGGCGAGGGCGATGCACAGCGAGGCGAGCGATCCCGGCTGGTCCCGCACCGTCGTCCGCATCCGCCACAGCACACTCGCGCCGGTGTCGGCGTCCGCGTCGGTGGCGCCCGGCGGTGCGTGACCGTGGCGGCTTGCCCACCATGTGCGCAGCAGGGCGGCGAGTTCCACGATGTCCCGCCGCCACCGGCCTACCGGGTGGCCGCCGTCCGTCACAGGAGTTCCCTCAGATATCTGTCGAGTCATGCAGCCACCATGCGCCAACGGTGTTGCGTGATCACGAACGGACTGTGACCGAAGGGTTAAGTTGCGTTCCGCACCTTTTGTTTACTCCTGGACGATTGCTGCCCTGCGTGCGTCTACTGTCCCACCCGCCCCGGCTGCAGCACCTTCGTGAACAGCACGGTCCCGTCCTGCTCGCGCAGCCGTACCGTCAGCTCACCGCTGCCGCCGTCGATGTCGACCTCGCCGAAGAACTGGTAGCCGCCGGCGGGCGAGACGTTCGCCGCGGTCGGCGCCTTCACGAAGACCCGCTCGGGACCGAACGTGTTGTCGAGCGCGCTGGCGGGGAACGCCCCGGCGTTCAGCGGGCCCGACACGAACTCCCAGAACGGCTCGAAGTCGGTGAAGGCCGCCCGCGAGGGCTGGTAGTGCTGCGCCGAGGTGTGGTGGACGTCGGCGGTCAGCCAGACCGTGCCGGTGATCCGCCGGTGCTTGATGAACCGCAGCAGCTCGGCGATCTGCAGCTCACGCCCGAGCGGCGCACCCGGGTCGCCCTGCGCGACGGCCTCGATGTTGGCCCTGCCCTCCGTGGCGTCCGGCACGACCAGGCCCAGCGGCATGTCGGCGGCGATCACCTTCCACACGGCACGCGAGCAGGACAGCTCCCGCTTCAGCCACTCCAGCTGCTCGGCGCCGAGGATGCCCTGCGGGTCGACGGTCTGGTCGTCGGGCGAGTTGGCATTGCGGTACGTGCGCATGTCGAGGACGAACACGTCGAGCAGCGGGCCCTGTCGCAGCACCCGGTGGACGCGGCCCTCCCGGGCGCCCGGCCGGAGCGTGGAGATCGGGAAGTACTCGCTGAAGGCCCGCCGGGCCCGGCCCGCGAGGACGTCGACGCTCTTCTCGGTGTAACGGGTGTCCGAGTCGAGGATCCGTTCCCCCGGGTACCAGTTGTTGCGTACCTCGTGGTCGTCCCACTGGATGATCGACGGGACCTGGGCGTTGAACCGCCGCAGATTCTCGTCGAGGAGGTTGTACCGGAAGTTGCCGCGGAACTCGGCGAGCGTCTCGGCGACCTTCGACTTCTCCTCGGTGGTGATGTTCCGCCAGGTGCTGCCGTCGGGCAGCGCCGCGGTCGCGGAGATCGGGCCGTCGGCGTAGATGTTGTCGCCGCTGCACAGGAAGAAGTCGGGGTCGAGCTTCCCCATCGCGTCGTAGATCCGGTAACCACCGAGGTCCGGGTTGATGCCCCAGCCCTGCCCCGCCAGGTCCCCCGACCACAGGAACCGCACCCCGTCCCGCCGCTTCGCCGACGCCGTACGGAAGGTGCCGGCCACCGGCTCACCGGTGCGGCGCGGGTCGTCCGGGTCGGCGAGCAGGACGCGGTAGTGGATCTGCTCGCCCGACGGCAGACCGCGCAACCGTGTCGTACCGGTGAAGTCCTTGTCAGCCCCGAGCAGCGGACCGTGCCAGCGGCGGGGGTTGCGGAACGACCCGGTGGCGGACGTCTCGACGACCATCCGGGCCGGCCGGTCGGACCGCACCCACACCAGCCCCGAGTCGGCGGTCACATCGCCCGTCTGGACCCCCCACCCGGCCTTCGGCCGCCCGGACAGCGCGAACGCGGGCGCCGTCGCACCGATGGCGGCGGGCAGGGTCAGGGCCGCCGAAGCGGCGAGCGAACCGCGCAGCACGCTGCGACGACCGGGCAGGGAGAAAGCTGACATGGGGCGTGCCTCCGGGGACAGGATCCGGCGAGTGTGCACAGCCACAACTACGGGGGCGTCACAGCGGCCACGCAAACCTCACGTGAACAACTGCACCCGTGAGCAAGGAAGGTGGACGAACCGGATCGTCCTCGATCACCGCGGTCAGCGGCTGCCGTCGAGGATCACCCGGGCGACCAGTGCCGGGTCGTCGTTCATCGGGACGTGGCCGCAGCCGGGGAGCCGGATCAGGCGGGCCTTGGGGATGATCCGCTTGGCGCGGATGCCCTGGCGGCGCACGAGCAGCAGATCCCGGCTGCCCCACGCGACGGTGACCGGGATACCGGGGATGTCGTCCGTGAAGAGGATGTCGCGGCCCGCTTCGAGGGTCTCGGTGAAGCGTCGGGCGTTCGCCAGGGCGAGGGTCTCGGCGACGACGGCCTCGGGGGAACGGCGGCCGGGACGGGCGTAGATGCTGCTGGTGAGGACGGCCCGCCCCGCCGCCGACCGCGACAGCCGCTCGACCAGGGGCAGCGGCATACTCCGCGCGGCCCGCCGCATCGCGAGCAGCACCCCGAACGCGTACCGCCGCTCCGTCGGCGACCAGAACCCCGCGGGGGAGAGCGTGGTGACGGACCGTACGCGCTTCTCGCGCCCGAGTTCGAGAGCGAGCAGACCGCCCAGCGAGTTGCCCGCGACATGCGGCCGGTCCAGGTCCAGCGCCTCGCACAGGGCGCCGAAGACGGCGGTCATCGTCGGCAGGTCGTGCACGAAGTCGTCCGGCAGCGCCGGGGACGCGCCGAATCCGGGAAGATCGACGGCGATCACCTCGCGCTCGGTGGCCAGAATGTCGATCACCGGGTCCCAGGCCTGCCGGTGGTGCCCGATGCCGTGCAGCAGCAGAAGGGGTTCGCCGGCGCCCACGCGCTCGTAGGACAGGGTCACGGTCCTGGTGGCGCTCGGCGGGCCGTACGGAGAGGGGACCTCGAAGGCGACGGTGGCGGACATGGGGCTGCTCCTCTTCGTACGCGTCTGCGTGGTTGCGTGGCTGTCCGCGTACCTGCCCACGGGGACCGCATAGACAGCTTGTCAGCAAATGCTACCGGCGGGTAGCCCCCAATGGGGGTCGGCCGACAACTCGCTGGACATCACCCGCGGTGCCGGGTTGGGATGGAGCGGTGACCGCCGACACCGTGACCGACGTCTTCGAAGAGCACCGGCCCGTCCTCATGGGCGTCGCCTACCGGATGCTCGGCCGGGTGGCCGACGCCGAGGACGTCGTCCAGGACGCGTGGCTGCGCTGGTCCGGCGCCGACCGGACCGACGTACGCGAACCGCGCGGCTATCTCGTGCGCGTCACGACCCGGCTCGCCATCGACCGGCTGCGCCAGGTGAAGTCGCGCGGCGAGACGTACGTCGGCCCGTGGCTGCCGGAGCCGTACGTCACCGAACTCACCGGCGCCGCGGGGACCGCCCCGGACGCCGCCGAGCGGGCCGTGCTCGCCGACACCGTGTCCCTCGCGGTCATGGTCGTCATGGAGTCCCTCTCGCCGCTGGAACGCGCGGTGTTCGTCCTCCGTGAGGCGTTCGGATACCCGTTCGCGGAGATCGCCGGCATGCTCGACCGCTCCGAACCGGCGGTGCGTCAGCTCGCCGGACGCGCCCGCCGCCACGTCGACGAACGGCGCCCCCGCTACGAGGTCGACCCGGCCCAGCGCCGCGACCTGACCGAACGGTTCCTGGTCGCCGCCGAACAGGGCGACCTCGCGGGCCTCATGGAACTGCTCGCCCCGGACGTCTGCCTCGTCGCCGACAGTGGCGGCCTGGCACGGGCGCCGCGCCGGATCCTGGAGTCGGCCGACCACGTGGGCCGCTTCGTCGTCGGCACCGCCGGCAAGGGCCTCGTGGACGCGTCCTTCCGCTTCCTGGAGGTCAACGGCGGCTTCGCCGTACTGATCCTGGACGGCGGCAAGCCCGACGCCGTGTTCCAGATGGATGTGGCGGACGGCCGTATCCAGTGCGTGTACATCATCCGCAACCCGGACAAGGTGCGCTCCCTGGCGCTTCCCCAGGACGGCTGATTGGTCTTGACCAAGCATCGGGGCCGTCCTATGGTCGCAGGAAAGTGCAACAACCTTTAATAAACAAGGGCGCCAAAACGCCGATGGACCACGGCGATTGCGGAGGACACGGTGGGGACCACGCAGTTGGAGACGGTGCCGGAGCCGAAGTACTGGCATCTGAAGACAGTCCTCAGTGAGGCACTGGACTCGGAGTTCACGGTGGGCGAGATCCTGCCGAACGAGCGCGACCTCGCGGCCCGTTTCGGCGTCGCCCGGGCCACGCTCCGCCAGGCACTGGAACAACTCGAGCTCGAAGGCCGGCTCCAGCGCCGCCGCGGTGTCGGCACGACCGTCGCCCCGCCGCGTATGGGCGTCGCCGTCGGCACGGCCCAGCACGCGTGGCCGGGCGCGGCGGGTGACGCCTGGCAGCCCGTGGACAGCGGACTGACCGTACCGTCCGTGGGGGTGGCCGCCGCCCTGGAGACGGGCCCGGACGAGTCGGTCCACACCGTGCGCCGCTCCCGCGTCTCGCACAACCAGCCGGTCGCCGCCGAACTGCTCTACGTTCCGGCCACGTCGGTGCCCGAACTGTCGGCGATAGACGCCCCGTCCGGCGCGGCACGGGCGCGTGCGGTGCTGCGCGAACTCCAGCGACTGGAGCTGGAGGGCCAGGACCGTTCCGTGGAGCTGGGTTCGGCCCGCGCGGACGACGCCAAGGAACTGGACCGCCTCCCCGGAGCCCCCGTCCTCGTCGTCACGACCCGCTTCTTCGCCCGGGGCCGCACGGCCGCACTCTCCGTGGCGACCTACAGGGCTGACACGTGCCGCTTGACTTTCGGTGACACCGGGGGAGTGGAGATCCACCACGGCCCGGAACGCCGCGCGTCCTGACGTCCCAAAGGGGCGCGGGGAACTGCGCGACCAGCCACAACGGACCCGCAGCTCTTGAAACCGCGCCCCCGCGGAGCGCTCAGCGTCGCGCCGTCACCGTCCCCTCCACCGCGAACAACTGTTCCTCGACATGGTCGAGAGCGAGCCGTAGCGCGCCCGTCGCCACGGCCGCCTCACCGAGGAGCGAGAGGGCCACGCCGGGCGGGCGCAGACAGTAGCGCGCCAGCTCGTCGCGCAACGGCTCCAGTACGCCGTCCAGCCCCGCGGCCCAGCCGCCGACGACGACCAGCTCGGGGTCGAGGGCCAGTACGAGCGCGGCCACGTCGTGGACCAGCCGCTGGATGAAGCGGTCGACGGCGGCACGCGCCTGTTCGTCACCCTCGCGGGCGCGGCCGAACACCCCGGCGACCGCCACCTCGTCGAGCGGGTGCAGCGGTTCGCCCGTGGTCGACAAGAGCGCCTCCGGGGTGGCCTCCCGGCCCAGCAGATGCAGCGCGCCGATCTCCCCGGCCGCCCCGCCGTACCCCCGGTGCAGCCGCCCGCCGATCAGCGAACCGGCGCCCGGACTCAGCCCGGCCAGGACGAACACCACGTCGTCGGAGTCGATCGCCGCGCCCTTCCAGTGCTCGGCGACGGCAGCCGCGTTGGCGTCGTTCTCGACCAGCACAGGGCACTTGAAGGACCGCCCGAGCCGCTCACCGAGCGGCAGCCCCGTCCACTCGGGCAGCGCCGTGCACAGCCGTACGACCCCGTCGGCCTCCACGATCCCGGGTGTGGCCACGCCCACGGCCCGCAGCGAGTCGCGGGCCACCCCGGCCCGGCGCAGCAACTCGGCGACCGACGACCGCAGCCGCTCCAGCCGCTCGTCGGCGGGCGCCGCCTCGTCGACGTCCTTGGAGATCGACCCCAGAAGGTGCCCGTCGAGGTCGGACAGCAGCGCGGCGACCCGATGCGAGCCGATCTCCAGCCCCAGCAGATGCCCGGCCTCGGCCCGGAACCGGAACCGCCGCGCGGGCCGCCCCTGCCGCCGGGCGACACTCTCGTCGGCGGCCTTCTCGACGACGAGCCCGTTCTCGATGAGCCCCTCGACGACGCCCTCGACGGTCGGCCGGGACAGGCCCGTCACCCGGGTGATCTCGGTCAGTGTCGCGCAGTCCGTGGCACGCAGCGCGTGCAGCACCACCGCGGAGTTGATCCTTCGCAGCAGCGAGGGATCCCCACCGGTCAGCTGCCCCAACGTACGTCCTCCCAGCTCGTGCGCGTGTGGGGCGGATCGTACTCGGCGCGGAGCGCCCGGGCGAGAGCCGGACACCTCCGACCTGTCCGACGGGCCGGGATCATCCGGGCGCCACGAACCCGGACTCGGGCTCCCGGACAGTGACTCCCCGTCGACCAGCAGCCGCACCGCACGCACGATCTGGTCTGGCGGGCCCGCTTGGGCAGAAGCACGTCCGCACCGCCTCGCAGCAGCGTGCGCATGGCCTCGATGCCGCGTCCGTCAAGGGCATCGGCACATACCCGAACTGGTACCTGCTTGTAGTACGTGGCCTGATTGATCGTTGCCAGGCTTCCGTCCGGGGCTGAGACTGCTGAAGCAGCGGTGAAGGGCAGGACGGGGCGCACGGTGAAACGCATTCACTTCACGGCGGAGGACTTGGCGCGGATCCGGGTGGCCACGACGATCGGCGTGGCGGCTGAAACCCTCGACAGCGTGAAGCTGCTGAGAGACCGTGACCTCGGTCTCCCCTTCCGCCCCTGGCAGGCGTCGGTACGTGGACGGCTGGGCGAACAGGCCGGCCCACTCAGCGCGCTGCTGCCCCCACGAGGGCCGCTGCTCGACATGGCGAGCCTGACAGGGGATACGGCCTCCATCGACGAAGCGGTGGACAATCTCCTGGCAGCCTCACGTCGCCTGGTACGCCTCGAACTGGAGAACATCGAGTTTCGTCCCGCGCATCGCTCCTGGGCTCGCAACCTGGTCGACGGAGACCGGGAGACCCGGCTGCAGGTGGCCGCAGCTCTGCGAGCCGGCCATCGCGCGACCGTCGCTCCCTACTGGAACAGAGTGCGCTCCCATCTCAGCGAGGCCCGGGCGGCGTACCTGGCCACGATGGCCGAGGGGGGAGTCGAGAAACTCCTCACCACACTGTGCAGCCCGTTGGTCCGCTGGCGGCCGCCCGTGCTGGAAGTGGACCACGTGTGCGACGGGGACCTCCACCTGAACGGACGCGGTCTCGTCATCGCGCCGACGATGTTCTCCACCCAGCACGTCGAAGTGTTGCAGGCGCCCCTGGATCCGGCCCGGGCACCGGTCCTCGCCGTCCCCACCGTCAGCGGCACCATGCTCGACACAGCACTGTGGGGGGACGTCGACGAGCCCCCGGTCGAGCCGGTCGACGACCTGCTGGGACGTACCAGGGCCGCGGTGCTGAGGGCTGCCGCCGACGGGTGCAGCACGACGCAACTGGCGCGCACCCTGAACATCGCACCGGCGACCGTGAGCCACCACACCAGGGTGCTGCGCGACGCCCACCTGATCACCACCCGACGCGAGGGCAAAATGGTCATGCACACCATCACGGGACTTGGCCTCGCTGTGCTGGCGCAGAGGATTCCCCTCGTCTGACCCTCCAGCGTTCGATTGTCGCGCGGAACACTCAAGGCTCGCGGTGGAGCGCCCCGAAGCTCTCCAACTGTTGCAACAGGGCACGGGTCGCGTCGCGTTGGACGCCCGGCGAGACGGCTCCCAGCAGCACAGCGACCGCCACCGGGCCCGTCGTGGCCAGTGCCTGGGTCAACTGGTGTACGTCGCGTTGCTCGAGCGGCGTACGCGTGTGGTGACCGTTCGCCGCGCAGAGAGTGCCGCCGTCGCTGTCCGAGCCCCAGACGATGTGAGCAAGGCGGTCGGCGCGAAGGCGATCGGTGCCCGCGAGAGGACGTGGTGGTACGGCCGCGGGCACGGGTTCGAACCCCCCGGCTGTCCAGCGGCGCAGAGAGACGGCGGTGACGCGGCGGGCTATCCGGTCCGGCTGGGCGAAGGCATGCAGACTTCCCACCGGGGCGGTGAGTCCTTCGGGGAGCGTGGGCGAGAGGAGGCCGTCGACGCCGGGACCTGACGCCGTGAGCGGTACGTCGTGGACCGGGAGCAGGTTGTCCAGGCTGCTGCGGCCGGTGAGGCGGTTCGGGTCGAGGTCGGCGAGCAGAGCCTCCAGCTCGTAGCCGACATGGTGCTCCTCCCGGGGTACGCCGACGTTGACACTCGTGGCGGGAGCAGCCGTGGCGCTCTCGCCGACGTGGTAGTAGTCGGCCGGCCAGTACAGCAGGTCGCCGGGGCCGACATCGGCGGTGAACGACTCCCCGCTGTGGTCGGCGTAGTCGACCTTGGTGGAGACGGGCTCGTTCCACGGCTTCCGCGGCCAGAACCGCATGCGTTTGCGGCCACGGAGACCGAACATGAAGGTGGCGAAACGGTCCTTGTGCACGCCGACAGGGCTGTGCTCGTAGGTGCCGTGGAACAAGGTGGTGATGGCGCCCGTCAGAGGCAGGCCGACGACGTCCCACAAGCCGGCGAAGAAGGCTCGTTCACGAGACCACAAAGCGGCATCGAAGGTGTGGAAGCTGTTGACCACGAGTGCGTGCCGACGTCCGTCGAGGCGAGCGGCGAGGCGGGCGTCGTACGCGTCGAAGGAGCCGTCCTCGCGGGTGGGCAGCAGATCGTCCGAGATGTCCCGCTGGACCCGCTCGACCATGAACTGCATATGGGACGGCATGCGCCCGTCCAGGCGTGCGGACCGGCTGCCGTCGACAGCGGCACGAAACACCTCCCCTGCAGCGAACGGGGCGGGGGACAGGGACAGGGAACGGAACAGCACGGGAGACCGGTCCCAGTACCGTTCCACGAAGGTGCCCCAGGAGAACTCCGTCTCCACCGCCACAGACCCGCTCACGCCGTGTCCTCCTGTCCGACCACGTCCACGCCGCGCAGCGTGTACAACTTCTCCAGCAGCGCCAGGACCGATGCGTCACGGTCCGGTCCGGCCACGGCGCACAACTGCCGGACGGTGGGGATGTCGCCCTGGCGCAACCGGTTCAGGACGCGCTCGCCCAGACTGCCGCGCAGGTGGAAGGCGTGACCGTCGATCGCCCACAGCCATGTCCTGCTGTTGTCGAGGGGCATGCGGACCACGGCGGAGGCCGGCCGCAGGCGGTCGCCCGGCGAGAGACGGGCGGGGGGCCGCGGGCGAGGGGCCGGTTCCAGCGCGGCGGCGCTGACCCTTCGCGCCCATACGGCACTGAGAGCGTGGTCGAGGTGTGGCGTCGCGGTCGTTTCGCGCAACAACTCCGCTGTCCGCCGCAGTTCGGGCACATCTGGTGGCGTCGGCACGTCGCCGGGAGGGAACGGCAGGTACGGGACGCGGTCGTGGTCGCGCTGCTTGTGCATCATCTCGGCCACGACATCCTTGACCCCCGCGTTCAGCAGCCGGGGCTCACGGGGAACCAGCAGGCGCATCGCCAAGGTCCGCGGCCCGAAACGCACGCGGTGTGGTCGGCCTGCCGGCCAGTGCAGCAGGTCGCCGGCCCCGGCGCTGAGAGTGGGCCCCGCCTGTGCACCCCGAGGGGTGGCGGTCACGGTGCCGTGCAGTACCCAGGTCAGCGTGGAGTGCCGCGGTTCGTGTGCGGGGCCGTCGCCCTCCGTGATCCGCTCGCCGAGGACGAGTTCTGTGATGACCGGCAGGACGGGGTAGCCTGCCCGATCCCACAAGGGTGTGACCAGAGCGCGCACTTGTGCCCACAGGATGTGGTCGAGCACGAGCGGTTGCTCCACCACGAGGAGCCGACCTTGCCCGTCCATCTGATGGTCGAGCCGCTCGCCGTACCGCTGCGCGGTGGTGTCCCGCGGGCCGGGCAGCAGGTCTCCCGGTGCCCGGATCCGGCCGCCGTCGACGAGGAAGCGGACGTCCGGCAGGGCCTGGAACCGGGTCCCGGCGCGGAACGGCCGTGCGGCCTCGACCATCGTCGTGTAGGCGCGGTCAGCGTCTACGGTGCTTTGGCCACCCGGCGCAGGTACCACTCCCGGCTTCCGCTCCCAGTGGCGAGCGGTGAAAAGATCCCACCGGGACTCGCTCATCCGCTCTGCGGCTGGTATCTGCTGCGCAAGCGGCTGGCGTACCGGGCGAGCGGTTCCATCCTCAGACTGCGCCGGAGTGCGTCCACCCGGTCGGGTTGTTCGATGGGGCACGGCTCCAGTTTTCCTTCCTGCAAGCGGAACTTGGTCCCGTACAACTGCGGCCGGCCTTCCCGGATACGCAGCGCGTCGGTCACGTAGGCCACCTGCCGCCAGGGCAGATCACCGTTGCGGGCGGCCTCCTCGATGAGCCGGAGGCACTCGTGCTGGAAGTCCGGCGGTCCCGTGGCGTGCTGGACGAGCCGGCAGGCCGCGGCCGCCGCGGCCGGGCCCACAAGCGCCCGCCCGGGCCAGCCGTGCCGTTTCACGACGTCTGCCAGCCAGCGGGCGGCCACACCGGTCAGGACCTGCAGCCTGTCCCCGGTCTCCTGGTCGCCGAAGCCGGAGGCGGTCCAACGGGCGCGCAGTGCCGCGTCCACCCGGTCCATCGCCAGAAGACGGCGCCGCACGTCGAGCGCGAGAGCTGGGCGGGCGAGCGGCTCGGTGCGGACCCTGACATTGTCCCGGTCCCAGGTGTAGATGACCCGGCGCCGGGCCTCGGGCAGGTCGAATCCGACCTCGCCGGTGTGCCGGTCGGAGAGCCGGACACGTACCCCGTCCGTGTGGAGGGCGCACGGCTCCACGCGGTCGTACACGTAATGGGCCGCATCACGCAGTGCCACACCGAGCCCGGCCAGGTCGCGGCCCCGCTCGTCACGTACGGCTGTCGACGGTGGGCACTGCGCGAGTGATGGCACCGATACGGGAGTGTGCGGTGGGCCGACGCGCAGCAGTGGGCCGCCGCGGACCGGGCGGAGGAAGTAGGGGACGTCCATGGCGTCGAGTTGAACGGCCTCGTCCGGGCCGAACACGGAGTCGTGTACGGCATCGGGTCGTGCGGCGATGCCCGGTTCCGTCCCGGTGAGCCGGTCGGCGAGCACGTCGGTGTACGCCGCTGTCGGTTTGAGCAGCACGCGGACGTGACTGTCCTGTCCGGAGCGTGCCAGGAAGCCACGGATCGCGTCATGGTGGCGGCACATGAGGGTCCAGGCGTCGAACATGCCTTGGAGGAAGACGGCGAGGTAAGGCCCGTATCCGGTGCGGCCCTGAGTGTCGGCGACCACCGTGCGGGTCTGCGGGCGGGCACAGGGACGCCTCCGCCTGACCAGTCGCAGGCCACCGCCGGTGGTCTCGGTGAAGTGAGCGACGGGACCGTCCACGGTGCACCAGCGAGCCTGGTCCTCGAGCCCTGGGTGATGGTGGTCCCCGGCTTCGGCATCGGCGATCAGCCCGGTGTCGTAGAGGCGTCGCAGCGGTGCGAGGAAGATTTCCAGGTCGACGGGGTAGTACTGGGGGTCCTGCTGTCCGGGCCGTGTTCCGGACAGCACATTGCCTTCGCCCAGGTCAACGATGCCGAAGCGGAAGGCCGCAGCGGCGAGAGAGCCCGCTCGATGCCAGAAGCATTCCGCCCGGCGGCGGTCGAGCCTGGTCCCAGTGAGTCGCCTTCCGGGCGCCGACCGGATCACCCCCCACTGCGAAGGCGGCTCGATCCACTCCTGCCAGGTGTACTCCAGCCGATCGGGGCCGGTGCCCGCCGTGCAGCGCACGACGGGGAGGACGACCGGTCCCGTCACGGGCGGCAGGGAATTGAGGAACGCGAAGACGGAGCGCTCGGGGGCGAGGAAGAGCAGTTCGCCGCCTGGCGGGCGGGGCTTGTAAGCGACAGTGCCGCCGCCGCGCATGCTCACGCGCAGGACCCTGCGGCGCCCGTTGTGTGTCTCCCCGTTCTGGGCCTCGATGGCTGTCACGGGCGTTCGTAGCGAGGGCTGGTCGAACCAGGGGCCTGTGACATCCCGGGCGAGACGATGCAGGAACTGGTCGAGGAAAGTCGTCCAGCGGACATGCTGCTCGTCGGCCGGGTAGGGGACACCTGCGGCACAGGCGGTGAATGCCTCGGTCACAAGCGGACCGAAGAGGCCGCCGTCGGTGACGTCGAGCAGACCGGGGGCGAGCAGGTCGCCGTACCGCGTCGCGGCCCGGTGACACCAGGTGTCGAGGGCGTCGAGCAGCCTGGTGAGCGGGGCGAACCGAGGCGAGGCGAAGGCCGCCTCCAGGACGGCCGCATCGCTGTCCCCCGCCAGGAAGCGCTCATGCGCGAGCAGACCGTCGTCGGTGGGTCGCATCACCATGGGGAACAGCGGGCCGGCGATGCCCGCCCGTACGGCCTCCACCACCTTCTCGGCGGCGACGGAGCCATGCGGACGTGTGTGCTCCGAACCGGATGGCGGTGTGGTGTCCCACAGCACCTCGATCATGGTGGTGTGCCTCCCGTACGCGGTACCGCCCCGCATGTCGCGGAGCGGCACCGCGTGCTCTTCAGTGGGGTGTGGCGGCCGGGGCCAGGGTCAGACGCAGTACCAGCCGATACACGTGCCGGCCGCGGCGTCGGAGCGGTCCGGGATCTGCTGCTCCAGTTCGCCGATGACGAGGTCGAGGTCATCCTCGGCGGACGACCGGCTGTCGGGGCGAACCTGGGTGTCGTGGGCAGGTGCGTGAGTCACGGTGATTCCTCCTGGGTTGACGGGTTCCACATGGGTCGTGCATCGGGTGCACGTATGAGTTCGGCCGATTGAGCCGAGGGCGGAGAGAACGAGCTGGAAACCGCCCGGCAAATGGAATTCGGGCGCGGGGCGCTTCAGCTGGTTTCTCGATAAGGGTGACGTGTTCGTTTTGCGGCGGGCGGCGCTCTCACGCGAAGGCGGCGCTGACGATGTTTTCGCCGATCGTCGTGCAGCCCCCCGCGCTGCACGCTGTGCTGACGACGTAATAGCGGCCGGTGTTGCAACTGACGCCGATGTTCTTGCCGTCGGAGGCCCGGTAGGTTCGGGCTCTCTGGGTGTGTTCACCGACGGAACCGGTTTCCCGCCCGGCAGAGTCAGCAGGATTTCACCGCGGTCGCCGAGCAGGATCCTGTTCACGGACACCTGTGAGCCGCCTGTCACGGACAGAAAGGAGTCCACGCGCGGCTGACGGGCGTGCGCCCGTGCGCCGAAGTCGGTCCGGGCGGGGTCGTTCGCGGCGCTGGCTTCCCCCGGCGTGGTCGAGAGTGTGCGGATTCCCACCGCAACGGCCGTGAGCACACGGCATCCTGCCCCGTTTCGCATGGCCGTCACGTCACCCCCTCCATCTCGTGCCACAGCGGGTGGTCGATCCGCTGTTCACGACATGCTTCGCGTCAAGGCAGGTCCGCCGCCATCCTTTCGACGCTCGTCGAATTCACGCGTCGCCTTTCGGCTGCCCGCCCACCGTGTCTTTGGCGGGTGAGGGCGACTCGGTGACCTGGTCGAATTGACTGAAGGAGGCCGCTGCGGCGAGAGATTCCCTGACTGATCGTCGGCTCAAAAGTGCTGTTCCTCAGTGGGACGCGCGAAGTCCCACGACCTTCCGGTCGGTGCCGCTGCCAGAAGCGGCCGAAGGCGGACAGTGAGCCGGCCAGGCTCCCGTACCGCCCCGGCGGCCGAGCCTGAGCCTGTGGCGTCCTGGCCGTGTCACCGAGCCCAAGCCACGGCGGAACGGCGCCGACACCCCCGCGCTCTCGCACCCGAGGAGGAGGCAGGGTTCCTCGATGTGCTCCATTCCGCTGGCGAGGTCCGTGAACGCCGCCGTATGCAGGCCTAAATTGCCTGTGAAGCCGCCTCCCGCAGCCGCCCGAACTCCTCCGCCATGGTCGCCGCCGTCCAGTGCGCGTTCAGACCGCTCGGGTTGGGAAGAGCCCACACCCGCGTGTCCCCGATCAACCGCTCCTGCGGGCCCACCTGGGCCTTGCGGTCGTCGAAGGAGGCCCGGTACGCCGTCACGCCCACCACGGCCAGCCAGCGGGGCCGCAGCCGGGTCACCTTCGCGGCCAGCAGACGGCCGCCCTCGCGGTACTCCTCGGCGGACAGTTCGTCGGCCCGGGCGGTCGCCCGCGCCACGACGTTCGTGATGCCGAGGCCGTACGAGAGCAATTCGTCCTGTTCGGCGGGCTTCAGCAGCCTCGGGGTGAACCCGGAGAGGTGGAGGACCGGCCAGAAGCGGTTGCCGGGGCGGGCGAAGTGATGGCCTGTCGCCGCCGTCATCAGGCCCGGGTTGATGCCGCAGAACATGACGTCGAGGCCGTCCGCGACGACGTCGGGTACGAGACGGTCGCGGGCGGCCTCCAACTCGGCCTGGGTGAAGCGGGGCGTGCGGGTCAGAGGATCGCTCCGGGGGTGTAGGCCGCGGCCGCCGGGTGCTGCTTGGCGATCTCCTCGATCCGGCCGACGACGACGGCGACCTGGTCGGCCGCGGCGCCCGTGAACGAGAGCTTGTCGGCCATCAGGGCGTCGAGCTGCGCGCGGTCCAGAGGGATGCGCTCGTCGGCGGCGAGCTTGTCGAGGAGCTCGTTGCGCTCGGTGCCCTGCTCACGCATGGCGAGCGCGGAGGCGACGGCGTTCTCCTTGATGGCCTCGTGCGCGACCTCGCGGCCCACACCCGCGCGCACCGCGCCCATCAGCACCTTCGTGGTGGCGAGGAAGGGGAGGTAACGGTCGAGTTCGCGCGCGACGACGGCCGGGAAGGCGCCGAACTCGTCGAGGACCGTGAGGAAGGTCTCCAGCAGCCCGTCGAGCGCGAAGAACGCGTCGGGCAGGGCCACCCGGCGCACCACCGAGCAGGACACGTCGCCCTCGTTCCACTGGTCGCCCGCCAACTCGCCCGTCATCGAGGCGTAGCCGCGCAGGATCACCATGAGCCCGTTGACGCGCTCGCAGGAACGCGTGTTCATCTTGTGCGGCATCGCGGACGAGCCGACCTGGCCGGCCTTGAAGCCCTCCGTCACCAGCTCGTGCCCGGCCATCAGCCGGATCGTCTTGGCGGTCGAGGAGGGCGCGGCGGCCAGTTGCACCAACGCGGTGACGACGTCGTAGTCGAGCGAGCGCGGATACACCTGGCCGACGGAGGTGAAGGCGGTGGAGAAGCCCAGGTGCCCGGCGATCCGCTGCTCCAGCTCGGCGAGCTTGGCCGCGTCGCCGCCCAGCAGGTCCAGCATGTCCTGGGAGGTGCCCACGGGACCCTTGATGCCGCGCAGCGGATACCGCTCCAGCAGCTCCTCGACCCGGCCGTACGCGACGAGCAGCTCGTCGGCGGCGGTCGCGAACCGCTTGCCGAGGGTGGTCGCCTGCGCGGCCACGTTGTGGGAGCGGCCGGCCATGACCAGCTCGCCGTACTCGCCCGCGAGCTTCCCGAGCCGCACCAGCACGGCCACCGTGCGGTCGCGCACCAGCTCCAGCGAGAGCCGGATCTGCAGCTGCTCCACGTTCTCGGTGAGGTCGCGGGAGGTCATGCCCTTGTGGACGTGCTCGTGCCCGGCGAGGTCGTTGAACTCCTCGATCCGCGCCTTCACGTCGTGCCGGGTGACCTTCTCGCGCTCGGCGATGGACGCCAGGTCGACGGTGTCGAGAACTCGCTCGTAGTCGGCGAGGGCGGCGTCGGGCACCTCGATGCCGAGGTCCTTCTGGGCCCGCAGCACGGCGAGCCAGAGCTGCCGCTCCAGCCTCACCTTCTGCTCGGGCGACCAGAGCGTGGCGAGCTCGGCGGAGGCGTAACGCCCGGCGAGGACGTTCGGGATGCGGGGCTTTGCGGGTGCGGCGGTCACGTGTACGGAGTTTACCCGGCGTCCAGAAGGGGTCTGACCCGTCTGTGGAGTCTGTAGGGCGCAGGTCGGATGCACTCCGACCTGCGCTCTTCCGTGGGGTCTGTGAAAGAAAGGGCTCTGGCTCGTCTGACAGACCCAACAGGCGCGTGACGCTCGCCGCCAGGCCGCACGCAGCTGGTCGGTACGCGTTCGGCGAGCCGTGGACGACCTGATCGCCGGCTACCGCTGACCAAGAGCGGCTTCACCGTCCGCCAGGGCCCGTAGCTCCTTGGTCGTGTCGGACTGCTCGTGCCGGGTCTCAGTCAGCTGTGGTCACAGGGTGCTGCCGCTGCCGTACGGGGCGTACAGGTCCAGCAGCCGGGTGCGGGCCGAGCGCAGCCGGTGGGCGAGGATGTCGCCCACCCACTGGGCGACCGCGTGGCCCAGGGCGGGGTCGTCCTGACACATCGCGCGTACGGCGACGGCGTCGAACTCGTACGCCCGTACAGGCGTCGTGGTCTCGGCGCCCAGGTGCCAGGCATGCGGCGCGAACAGCCAGGACCAGCCGACGAGTTCGTTGTGGCCGAGGCTCTCGATGACCGCCGCCCGGCGGCCGGGCACCCGCATGTCGAGGTCGATCGTGCCGGTGCGGATGATCCAGAACCGGTCGGCGCGTCCGCCCTCTTCGAAGAGGCGGATTCCCTGCGGGAACGACACCTCACGGGCGATACGCATCAGCCGGTGCCGGTGCTCGGCGGGCAGCGCCCGCAGCATGCTGGGAGTGGGCGGAGCGTTCATGACGGGCCTCCAGGACGGGCGTACTCACCTGCCATGTCCAGCGTGCGCCCGTACTCCGGCGCGAACCATGGGCCACCCGGTCCCACCGCGGGGCCATCCGGCACTGCACGAGAACCCTTCGGCACCCTGTCCCTCCGCCTGCCCCGATGTTCGATGAAGACGTGACACACGTGAGGCAGCGCGGTCGAATAAGGGGGTGAGTACCGTGGGTACGACACTGACGCCGGACTTCTGGAAACTGTTCGCCGTCCTCCTGGTGATCGCCATGGCGGTGACCTTCGTGGTCAGTGCCATGCTCGACGCGCTGGCGTTGCGGATGCTGCGCCGCCGTGCCGCCCACTGCCGGCCGCCGGGCACGCGGGCGACCGAACTCGCCCACCGGTCCGCCCGGACTCCGGTGCATCACTGAGCTGAGCTGGATCGGGGACGCGTGGACGGGGATCGAGGTCTTCCGGTCGTCCTGGAGCCCGAGGACGAGGACTCCGCCGGTGGAGTTCGCGAACGCGGCGACGTCCTTGGCCAGTTCGCCTCCGCCCTCAGTGCCGTTGGCGTGCGGTTCGAGCTTGTGGTCGAGGTCCTGGCCCTCGGCGGCGAGGGGGTTGTTCAGCAACTTCCGCACGTCGTCGGCCGTGGCCTGGGCGGGGTCTGCGCCGAGCAGTGTGGCCAGGCGGCGGTAGTACGACATGTCGGCACGACAGCGGCAGGGCCGGGAACAGTGCTTCACGTTTTCGCGGCCGATGAGCCGCAGCCGACGTGTGGGCTTCGGGGCATGACCGGCAGGCGTTGGGCCGAAGGGTCCTCCGAAGGGGCTGGGCGGCCCCTGGTGGCACGGATGTCCCTGCACGAGGCTCGGCAAGGAGACCGGGCAGGCCGAGTAGGCCCGACAGCCACAGGAGGAGCCCACCATGCTTCGGCACATCACCACGGGAATCGACGGATCCGCCGAGAGCCTTGCCGCCGCGCACTGGGCGGCCCGTGAGGCGGTGCGTCGCGGCGTCGCGCTCAACCTCGTGCACGCCTGGACGCTGCACCCCCATCCCGCGCCCTTCGTCCCCGCGGACCGGAGCGAGCGGAGCTGGGCCGAGGAGACCCTGGACACGGCGCTGGGCGGTATCCGCGCCGCGCATCCCGGGCTGCGGATCGTCGAGCGGCTGGTGCGCGACTCCGCGGTGGACGCCCTTCTCACGGAGGCCGAGGAGGCGGAACTGCTCGTGCTCGGGTCCCGTGGCCTCGGCGGCGTCACGGGATTCATGACCGGCTCGGTGTCCCAACGGGTCATCGCCAGGTCCGCCCGCCCGGTCGTACTCGTACGGGCGGGCGATTCCTACGCCGATGAACACCTGTCGGTTTCGGACGGAGTCGCGCCGGACGAGATACCTGAGACCCCGTACCGCGATGTCGTCCTGGGACTGGACACCCAACACCCCTGCGACGAACTGATCGACTTCGCCTTCACGTCCGCCCGGCGCCGTAACGCCGCGCTGCACGTGATCCACGCCTTCAGCGCCCCGCCCTTCCACGTCGCCGACGGCGGCCCGGTCCCGCCCACCGGCCCCGAACTGCTCGCCGCCGAGGAACACTCCGTGGTCGCGGCGCTGCGCCCGTGGAGCGAGAAGTATCCCGAGGTCCGCGTGACCGAGACCGTCTCCGAGGGACGGGCCGCCACCGCGCTGGTGCGGGCGTCGGCCGGAGCCTCCCTCGTCGTAGTGGGGCGCCGGCCACGGGAGACCCGCCTCGGCCCGCACATCGGCGCTGTCACCCACGCGGTACTGCACCACGTCAGCTGCCCGGTGGCCGTCGTCCCGCACGACTGAACCCGCGCCGTGAGAGTGCTCCGGGCAGCGGCGGCCCCAGAGAGGGAAGAGCCATGACCACGCGTCACGTCGTCGTCGGTGTGGACAGCTCGGTCGCCGCCGTACGAGCACTGGATCTGGCCGCCGACGAGGCGGCCCTGCGCACCACCACTCTGGAGATCGTGTACGCGGTGCCCGGCTTCGACGAAGCCTGGCCGGTGCTGGCGTCTGCCGCCTCCCGGGTGGCGTACCGCCATCCGGGCCTGCCGGTCGTCACCCTCCCCGCCGAGGGGCACCCGGCGGCCGTGCTGGCGGAACGCGGACGTGAGGCCGCGCTGACAGTCGTAGGCCGCCGGAGCCCCGGCGAGCTCGCGGGTGCGGTGCTGCACTCGGTGAGCCGGAGTCTGGCCGCGCACGGCCCGCTGCTGGTCGTACGCGGCGACTCCCCACCGCACCTGCACAACGAGGTACTGCTCGTCCTCGACGCCGACGCCGACATGGCCGCGTACGCCATCCACGAAGCGGGTCTTCGCAGCGCGGAGCTGCGCATCATCCGGGCCCCGGCGCATCGGTACCCGGCTTCGGCGCCGGTGCCGCGCCGCCGAAGCGAAGCCGCCACGGCACACGTTGTCCCGGCCGGCGATGTGCTGGTGGGACAGGGCGAGCGGTGCCCGCGCGTCCGCAGGGTGACCCAGGACGCCGGCCCCGCTTCGATGCAGGCACTGCTGGAGGCCACCCGTACGTCCGACCTCGTCGTCATCGGCTGCCGACCTGGTCCGGGCGGCCATGGACGCCACCTCGGTTCCGTGGCCCGCACGTTGCTGAATCGGGCCCACTGCCCGGTGCTGATGGTGACCACCGGGCAGGAGAGCACCACGCCTTCGCCCACGTGAACAGACACGCGCCGGCATGGGCCGAACGGCCCCACAGGCAGGGACGGACGGCCAGGTTGGGGTGCGCTGCCCGGCCCTCCCGGAGGACGTCGCGCCTCACGAGTATCGAAGGCAAGGCATTCCCGTGCGAAGCGAGGGAGAGAACCGGCGATGACGGTAACGACGACGGCCGGAACCCAGGCACCCGAGGCACGGCGTGGCTTCGCCGGCACGGCCTGGCGCGAGCGGATCGACGTCCGCGACTTCATCCAGGCCAACTACACGCCGTACGAGGGCGATTCCGTCTTCCTGGCCGGTCCCACGGACCGCACCCGAGTCGTGTGGGAGGCGGTCAGCGCACTGTTCCCGGAAGAGCGACGCCGCGGCATCCTCGACGTGGACACCGCGACCCCCTCCACGATCACCTCGCACGCGCCCGGATACATCGACCGCGAACGGGAGTTGATCGTCGGCCTGCAGACCGATGCCCCGCTGAAGCGGGCGATCATGCCGAACGGCGGCCTGCGGATGGTCGAGAACAGCCTGAAGGCGTACGGGTACGAGCCCGACCCCTTCGTCTCCCGCGTCTTCGGGACCTACCGCAAGACCCACAACGACGGTGTCTTCGACGCGTACACCCCCGAGATGCGGGCCGCCCGCAGGGCCGGGATCATCACCGGACTGCCGGACGCCTACGGCCGGGGCCGGATCATCGGCGACTACCGGCGCGTTGCGCTGTACGGCACCGACCGGCTTATCGAGGCCAAGCGGGCCGAGAAAGACCTCCTGGACGCTCGCCCGTCGACCGAGCACGTCATCCGGGACCGTGAGGAACTCGCCGAGCAGATACGGGCATTGGGCGAGCTGACGCGGATGGCGGCCACCTACGGCTGCGACGTCACCCGGCCCGCGACCACAGCCCACGAGGCCGTGCAATGGCTCTACCTCGGCTATCTCGCCGCGGTGAAGGAGCAGAACGGCGCCGCGATGTCGCTGGGCCGCACCTCCACCTTCCTGGACGTCTACCTCCAACGGGACCTCGACGAGGGGATCATCGACGAGTCCCGCGCCCAGGAACTGATCGACGACTTCGTGATCAAGCTGCGGATCGTACGGTTCCTGCGCACCCCCGAGTACGACGCGTTGTTCTCCGGCGACCCGACCTGGGTGACGGAGTCCATCGGCGGCATAGGCACGGACGGCCGCCCGCTCGTCACCCGCACGTCCTTCCGGTTCCTGCAGACCCTCTACAACCTCGGCCCCGCCCCGGAACCGAACCTCACCGTGCTCTGGTCGCCCCGACTGCCCTCCGGCTTCAAGGAGTTCTGCGCCCAGGTGTCCATCGACACCAGCGCGGTCCAGTACGAGTCCGACGAGCTGACACGGCCGTGCACGGGCGACGACACCGCGATCGCCTGCTGTGTCTCCGCCATGGCGGTCGGCAAGCAGATGCAGTTCTTCGGAGCCCGGGTCAATCTCGCCAAGGCGCTGCTGTACGCGGTCAATGGCGGCCGGGACGAGATGACCGGCGAGCAGATCGCTCCCGAGGCGCCCGCACTGACGGGCGACTACCTGGACTACGAAGAACTGTCGGCGGCGTACGACCACGTCCTCGACTGGCTTGCCCGCACCTACGTCAGCACGCTCAACGTCATCCACTACATGCACGACAAGTACGCCTACGAGCGCATCGAGATGGCCCTGCACGACCACCCGGTGCACCGCTTCATGGCCTGCGGCATCGCCGGACTCTCGGTCGCCGCCGACAGCCTCTCCGCCGTCAAGCACGCCCGGGTGAAGGTGTTCCGCGACGCCACCGGCCTCGCCGTCGACTTCCGCACCGAGGGAGACTTCCCGGCCTACGGCAACAACGACGACCGCGCCGACAGCATCGCCGTCGGCCTGGTCGAGGCCTTCATGGCGAAGGTGCGTGAGCACCCCGCCTACCGGGACGCCGAGCACACCCAGTCGGTGCTGACGATCACCTCGAACGTCGTCTACGGCAAGCACACCGGCAACACCCCCGACGGGCGCCGCGCCGGAGCGCCCTTCGCCCCCGGCGCCAACCCCATGAACGGCCGAGACCGGCACGGCGTCGCCGCCTCCGCACTGTCGGTCGCCAAGCTGCCGTACGAGCAGGCCCGCGACGGCATCTCGCTGACCACGACCATCACCCCCGAGGGGCTGGGACACGTGCCCGCCGAGCGCGCCGGCAACCTGGTCGGCATCCTCGACGCCTACACCGCCTCGGGCGGCTTCCACATGAACGTCAACGTCCTCGACCGGGCGACGCTCGAAGACGCGATGGAACACCCGGAGAAATACCCGGAGTTGACCATCCGGGTCTCCGGATACGCCGTCAACTTCGTCCGCCTGACCCGTGAGCAACAGCTCGACGTGATCAGCCGCACCTTCCACGGAGCGTTGTGAACACCGCGACCAGGCCGGTGACGGGCAGGATCCACTCCTGGGACCTGTCCACCGGCGTGGACGGCCCCGGAACCCGGTTCGTCCTGTTCGTCAGCGGCTGCCCACTGCGCTGCCTGTACTGCGCCAACCCCGACACCTGGCACATGCGCGACGGCCGGGAGGCCACGGTCGACGAGGTGATGACGGAGATCGAGAAGTACCGCGCCTTCATCACCACGGCCGGCGGAGGAGTGACGCTCACCGGCGGCGAACCGCTGCTCCAGTCCGCCTTCACCGGCGAGATCCTCCGCCGCTGCAAGGAAGCCGGGCTGCACACCGCACTGGACACCTCGGGGTTCCTGGGCTCCCGCGCCACCGACGAACTCCTCGCCGACACCGACCTGGTCCTGCTCGACATCAAGGCCTTCGACGTCACCACCTACCGGAAACTGACCGGCGGCCGGCTTGCCCCCACTCTGAACTTCGCCACCCGCCTCGACCGGCTCGGCGTCCCGATGTGGATCCGCTACGTCCTGGTCCCCGGCTGGACCGACGACCCGGAAGCCGTCGACGGCCTCGCCCGGTTCGTCGCCGGCCTGGGACACGTCGACCGGGTGGACGTGCTGCCGTTCCACAAGCTGGGCGCCGCGAAGTACGAGGCCCTCGCCATCCCCTTCCCGCTGCGCGACACCCCTGCCCCCGATCCCGCGCTGACCGAACGGGTGCGGGAGCAGTTCAGGGAACAGGGTGTTGCGGCCCACTGAGCGCGGCCCCACCCGTTGTACGCGGCCACGGCGGTCGACAGTGTCCGGGAGATCAGGCCGGTGCCGACGGACTCCGCCAGGCCGTACGCGTCCAGCTCGCCCCGCAGGTCCTGCTTCACGCGGGCGAGGGCGAAGACGACGCCCCGGTCGGTCAGTTCGCCACGCAGCGAGTCGACGGCATCCAGGGCGCTGATGTCGACCTCCACGTTGGCCTCGGCGATGAGGACGAACCAGCGGACCGGGCCTTCCTGTTCGCCGACCTCGTCGACGGCGGCCAGGGCCCGGCCGTGGAAGTTCTCCGCGTTGGCGAAGAAGCGGGGCGAGTCGTAGCGGTAGACCACCAGTCCCGGGGATCGTCCGGGCCTGCGGACAGTCGTCCACGTCGTGCATGCCGGGCACCGCGCCCTCGACCACGCCGTGCGGGCGCGCGACCCGGTCAGCAGCACGGACGGGCGGGGAACCGCGAGTAGCCGGGCCGTTCCGAGGGACTTCCGGGCCCGCGTCCCGCCGTCCAACAGGCCCTCGGAATGGGGTCGTTCAGACCTCTGGTCCCGGACCTTCGGCATCGGGCGACGCCCGCTCCGCGCCACGAGAGTAAGTGGTGTCAGGCACCGCCCAGACCGTCCCCGAAGGGAACACCACCATGGCCGTGCACGAGCACCCTCACCGGAGCCCGGGCTTCCACCTGCCGTCCCTGCGCAGGAACCGGACCGCCTCCGCGCCCGAGTCCGCCGTGTCGGCACGTACCGACACGCACACCGCGCAGGCCTACGTCCTCGCCTCCCTGCGCCTGCTCACCGGGTTCGTCTTCCTGTGGGCGTTCCTCGACAAGACCTTCGGCTTCGGCTACGCCACCCCGTCCGGCAAGGGCTGGATCGACGGCGGCTCGCCCACCATGGGCTTCCTGGGCAACGTGGCCGTCGGACCGATGGAGTCCACGTTCCACTCCTGGGCCGGGGACACCTGGGCGAACTGGATGTTCATGCTCGGCCTGCTGGGCATCGGCCTCGCCCTGGTCAGCGGTATCGCGCTGCGGCTCGCAGCCGTCGCGGGCACCGTGATGATGGCGTTGATGTGGATCGCCGAGTGGCCGCCGGCCAAGCACCTGTCCGACGGGTCGCTGAGCATGTCGACCAACCCGTTCACCGACTACCACCTCATCTACGCCGTCGTCCTCATCGCCCTCGCGGCGGCCGGTGCCGGTGTCACCTGGGGCCTCGGCAAGCAGTGGACCAAGCTCCCGTTCGTCAGCCGCAACCGCTGGCTGCACTGACCGCGGGAGGGACGGCGGGGTCCCTCAGGGCTCCGCCGTCCTCAGTCGCGCCGCAGGCCCGTAGGGCCGGTCGGCCCTGGCCGGGGACCTGCGGCCCCTGCCCCTCGCACCCTCTCGACACGACGCTGGCATCAGGCCCCCGATTCGGGCGGCCCCTCAATCCGGGAGTTGGAGACCATGCCCCGCACCGTCACCGTCGGCCTCGACGGCTCGCCCGAAAGCCGCGCCGCCGCCGAATGGGCGGCCCGTGAAGCCGCACTGCGCGGACTGCCGCTGAAGATCGTCCACGTCTGGGAGCCGGTCCCGGCGCCCATGGCGCAGGCCCCGCTCCTCGGCCCCGAGACACAGCAGCACTGGAGCGAACGGATTCCCCGCGAGTCCGCCGAGGGGCTGCGCCTGCGCCACCCCGGGGTCGAGATCATCGCGGAACAGATTCCCGGTGGGGCCGCCGAGGTCCTCTCACGGCTGCCGCAGGACACCGAACTGCTCGTCCTGGGTTCCCGCGGGCTGAGCGGGATCGGCGGATTCATGGTCGGCTCCGTCGCCATGAGCGTCGTGGCGCACGCCACCCAACCCGTGGTCCTGGTCCGGGCCGGCGAACAGGCCGCCGACGAGCACGAGTTGGACCCGGCGGGCATCCCGTCCGCCGCCGCTCCCTTCCGGCCCGTCGTCCTCGGCCTGGACACCGGCAGCCCCGACGACTCCGTCATCGAGTTCGCCTTCGCCGAGGCCGCCCGTCGATACACGTCCCTGCGGGTTGTCCACGGCTGGAACCCGCCGCCTTACTACGCATACGGCCTCGCCGCCGACCTCGAACTCCACGCCGAACTCGGCCGGCAGCAGTCCGAAGCCCTGGCCGAGGTCATGCGCCCGTGGCGGCAGAAGTTCCCCGCCGTCATCGTCACGGAGGAGTCCCGCTTCGGCCAGGCCGCCAACCACCTGGTCGACGCCTCCCGCGAGGCATCCCTCGTCGTCGTGGGCCGCCGCATCCGCCGCAACCCCTTCGGCGTGCACATCGGCCCCGTCACCCACTCCGTCCTGCATCACGCCACTTCCCCCGTCGCTGTCGTCGCACACGGCTGACCCACCCCGAGGAGCAGAGATCATGAAGGCAGCGGTCGTACGGGCGTTCGGTGAGCCCCTGGTCATCGAGGAACGCCCTGACCCGGAGCCCGGCCCCGGCCAGGTCCGCGTCCGTGTGGAGGCCTCCGGGCTGTGCCACACCGACATCCACGCCGCCCACGGCGACTGGCCCGTCAAGCCGAACCCGCCGTTCGTGCCCGGTCACGAGGGCGTCGGCCTCGTGGAGAAGCTCGGTGACGGCGTCGCCCACCTTTCCGTGGGACAGCGGGTCGCCGTGCCCTGGCTGGGGAAGGCGTGCGGGCGGTGCGAGCACTGCCTCTCCGGTTGGGAGACGCTGTGCGAGCAGCAGATCAACACCGGGTACGGGTGCGACGGCGGGTATGCCGAGAAGATGCTCGCGTGGGCCGACTTCGCCCAGCCGGTGCCCGACGGGATCAGCGCGCTTGAGGCCGCCCCGCTGACCTGCGCCGGCGTCACCACGTACAAGGCGCTCAAGGTCGCGGAGGTCAAGCCCTCGCAGCTTGTCGCCGTCTCCGGTGTCGGCGGGCTCGGTCACCTGGCCGTGCAGTACGCGAAGATCGCCGGGGCGACCGTGGCGGCGATCGACGTCAGCGACGAGAAGCTGCGGCTGGCCGCGGAACTCGGCGCGGACATCGTCATCGACGCCCGCAAGGAGGACGTCGGCGCGGTGCTCCAGCAGCACGGTGGGGCGCACGCGGCCATCGCGCTCGCCGTGAACGAGGCCGCGTTCGCGTCCGTCAACTCCGGGCTGCGGCGCGGCGGAAAGCTCGTCATGGTGGCCCTGCCCGCGCACGGCACGATCCAGGTCCCGATCTTCGACACCGTCCTGCGCGGCACCTCGGTCATCGGGTCGATCGTCGGCACCCGGCAGGACCTCGCCGAGGTCTTCCAGCTGCACGCGGCCGGCCGTACGAAGGTCATCTACGAGACGCGTCCCCTCGCGACCGTCAACGAGTCCATGGAGGACGTCCTGCGCGGCTCGGTCAAGGCCCGCATCGTCTTCGACCTGGGCGCGGGGAAGTGACGAGGATGACCAGGCCCATGACGGACCTGCCCCTGGTGGTGGGCGTCGACGGTTCCGAGCAGAGCTACGGGGCCGTCGACTGGGCGGCGGACGAGGCAGCCCTGCGCGGAGTGCCGCTGCGGCTGGTGTACGCCTCGCTGTGGGAGCGGTACGAGGGCGGCGCCCTGGCCCACGGCCTCGGCAGGACCACCGAGCAGATCCTGGCCGACACGATCGTCGAGGCCGCGGCCGAGCGGGCCCACCGCCGTCAGGCGGACGTGAAGGTCACCACCGAGGTGTTGCCCGAGGGACCGGTGACGGTGCTGCTGCGCGAGGGACGCGACGCCTCGGCGCTCGTCCTGGGGACACGCGGCCGTAGTGGCATCACCGAGCTGCTGCTCGGCTCGGTGAGCCTCGCGGTCGCCGGCCGCGCCGAGTGCCCGGTGATCGTGGTGGGTTGCGGCCCCGAGCGCCGGCCCAGGATCCGGACCGAGCAGCGTGTCGTGCTCGGCGTCGGCGAAGAGCCCAATCCGGCTGCCGTGGACTTCGCCTTCCGGGCGGCGGCCGACCGGGACGCGACGCTGCGCGCGGTACGCGCCTGGCGGTGTCCGGCGCACGAGAGCACCGATCACCCCCTGCTTGCCGGTGAGCCCGCGCGGCTGCACGAGCAGCGGGCCGCGGAGATCCTGGAGGAAGCGCTGCGCGACGCCGCCGCGGAGCATCCGTCGGTACGGGTGCGCCGCCAGACCGTCGAAGGACCGGCGCGCAAGGTGCTGGTGGAGGCCTCGGCCACCGCCGATCTCCTGGTCGTCGGCGCCCGCCGACGGCACGGGCACCACGGACTCCAACTCGGCCGGGTCGCCCACGCGGCCCTGCACCACTCCGCCTGCCCCGTCGCCGTCGTGCCCCAGCGGGCGTGAGGACCGTGGCCGGCTCAGAGACCCGCCGCGTGATCGGGGACGTACGTCTGCAGATCACGCGGCGGGCGCTCGTACCCGGTCGACGGTGGCCGGTGCGGCAGCTCCAGCACCGGCGGTGGTACCTCGTGATAGGGGACCGTGCTCAACAGATGGGCGATCATGTTCAGGCGCGCCCGGCGCTTGTCGTCGCTCTCCACCACGTACCAAGGCGCCTCCGAGATGTCCGTGTGGACCAGCATCCGCAGCGGGTCCTTGAGACGCTGGCGGAACCGCTCCTGCTGCACCGCGTCGCTCACCGAGAACCAGTACTTGCGCAGCACGATGCCCGCCCGGTTGTACCAACTGCGGTCGAACAGCACGATCTCCCCGGCCGCCGGCAACTGCTCGACGTACCGCTGGAAGTACCACTGCGTGCGCTGACGCTCGGTCGGCTTCGGCAAGGCCGCGATGCGGGCCACTCGCGGATTGAGGTGTTCCGCGACACGCTTGATGGTGCCGCCCTTGCCCGCCGCGTCCCGGCCCTCGAACACGATCACCGGGCGGGCGCCTTCCGCCCGTATCCACTCCTGAAGCTTCACCAGCTCCGTCTGCAGTCGCAGCAGCTCCGGCTCGTACACCTTGCGCGGCAGGGTCGCCGCCTTCTTGCCGGCCATGCCGCCTGCACCGTCCGAGACCCACGTCGATGACTCAGGGAGCCACGATGCCCAGCGTCGAACACCAGGACAGCAGCACCGTACTGACCGACGACGAACTGCGCACCCTGCACGCCCACTGGCGGGCCGCCAACTATCTCGCCGCCGGCCAGATCTACCTCATGTCCAACCCCCTGCTGACCGAGCCCCTCAGGCCCGAGCACATCAAGCCGCGCCTGCTCGGCCACTGGGGGACCTCGCCCGGCCTCAACCTCGTGTACACGCACCTCAACCGGGTGATCAAGGCGCGCGGGCTGGACGCGCTGTGCATTTGGGGGCCGGGACACGGAGGGCCGTCCGTGGTCGCCAACTCCTGGCTGGAGGGCAGCTACAGCGAGACGTACCCGGACGTCAGCCGGGACGCGGCGGGGATGGACCGGCTCTTCCGGCAGTTCTCGTTCCCCGGCGGGATACCCAGCCATGTGGCTCCGGAGACGCCCGGCTCGATCCACGAAGGCGGTGAGCTCGGCTACTCGCTCGCGCACGCGTACGGCGCCGCGTACGACAACCCGGACCTGCTGGTCGCCTGTGTGATCGGTGACGGCGAGGCGGAGACCGGGCCGCTGGCCGCCGCCTGGCACTCGAACAAGTTCCTCGACCCGGTGCACGACGACGCGGTCCTGCCGATCCTGCACCTCAACGGCTACAAGATCGCCAACCCGACCGTGCTCTCCCGCATCCCGGAGCCCGAACTCGACCAGCTGCTGCGGGGATACGGCCACATCCCGATCCATGTCACGGGCGACGACCCGATGCAGGTCCACCGCGCCATGGCCGCCGCCTTCGACCAGGCGCTGGAACACATCGCGCTGATGCAGGCCTCGGCCCGCGAGGACGGCGTGGCCGAACGCGTCCACTGGCCCGTCATCGTGCTGCGCACCCCGAAGGGCTGGACCGGTCCGGCCGAGGTCGACGGCGTCCCGGTGGAGGGCACCTGGCGCGCACACCAGGTGCCGCTGGCCGGCGTACGCGAAAACCCGGATCACCTGCGGCAGTTGGAAGCCTGGCTACGCTCGTACCACCACGAGGAACTCTTCGACGCCGACGGGCGGCCCACCGCCGACGTCCTCGCGTGCGTCCCGGAGGGCACCAAACGACTGGGCTCCACGCCATACGCCAACGGCGGGCTGCTCGTCCGCGACCTGCCGATGCCGTCCCTCGACCGCTTCGCCGTGCCCGTCGACAAGCCGGGTGTCACCCTGCACGAGCCCACCCGCATCCTCGGCGACCTCCTCGAACAGGTCATGCACGACACGGCCGCGCGTCGCGACTTCCGTGTCGTCGGCCCCGACGAAACCGCCTCCAACCGACTGCAGGCCGTCTTCAACGCGAGCGGCAAGGCATGGCAGGCCGAACATCTGCCCGTCGACGAACACCTCGACCGGCACGGCCGGGTGATGGAGATCCTCTCCGAACACACCTGCCAGGGCTGGCTGGAGGGCTATCTGCTCACCGGCAGGCACGGACTGTTCTCCTGCTACGAGGCATTCGTGCACATCGTCGACTCGATGGTCAACCAGCACATCAAGTGGCTGAAGACATCGAGGGAGTTGCCGTGGCGGGCACCCATCGCCTCCCTCAACTACCTGCTCACCTCGCATGTCTGGCGCCAGGACCACAACGGCTTCTCGCACCAGGACCCCGGGTTCATCGACCACGTCCTCAGCAAGAGCCCCGAGGTCGTACGGGTCTATCTGCCGCCGGACGCCAACACCCTGCTGTCCGTGGCGGACCACGCCCTGCGCAGCCGCGACTACGTCAACGTGATCGTGGCGGGCAAGCAGCCCTGCTTCGACTGGCTGTCCATGGACCAGGCCCGCGCCCACTGCGCCCGCGGCGCAGGCATCTGGGACTGGGCCGGCACCGAGAACGGTGGCGAACCGGACGTCGTGCTGGGCTGCGCCGGCGACGTCCCGACACAGGAAGTCCTCGCCGCCGCGCAGCTGTTGCGCAGGCATCTCCCCGAGCTCGCCGTGCGGGTCGTGAACGTCGTCGACCTGGCCCGGCTGCTGCCCCGCGAGGAACACCCGCACGGGATGAGCGACTTCGAGTACGACGGCCTGTTCACCACCGACAAACCGGTGATCTTCGCGTACCACGGCTACCCCTGGCTGATCCACCGCCTCGCCTATCGCCGTAGTGGCCACAGCAACCTGCACGTACGCGGATACAAGGAATCGGGCACCACGACCACCCCGTTCGACATGGTCGTTCGCAACGACCTCGACCGCTACCGCCTGGTCATGGACGTCATCGACCGCGTCCCGGGCCTCGCCGTGCGCGCCGCCGCCGTACGGCAGTCGATGGCCGACGCCCGCACCCGCCACCACGCCTGGATCCGCGAGCACGGAACGGACCTGCCCGAGGTCGCCGACTGGACCTGGAACGCCTGAGACACGCAAACAGCGGTACGGCTGTGCCCCGTAACTCGTGGGGGACAGCCGTACCGCTCTCTGCGCTCCGCACCGACGACCGCCGTGACCGGGGACGACCGGCAGGACTTAGGGCCGACCGGCCCCCTGCCCGCCCCCGGACAGCCCATGGGATCACCCTCCGAACCGCTGGATGCTCAAGGTGTCGAGAGGCTTGGAGGAGACCCGCGATGACGCACGACGTACTCAGCCGACCACCTGTCCACGCCCTGCTGTCGGACGGCACCACCGTGTGCATACGTCCCTTGACACCAGGAGACCACGACCAGTTGCAGGGGCTCTACGAGGAGATGTCCCCGGAGAACCTGCGTCTGCGGTTCTTCGCGGCGAGCCGGCGGTCGGCCGCCATGGCCGCCGACCGGGCCTGCGCACCGGCACGAACCGGATACCGGGCCCTGCTGGCCGAGGTGACGGGCCAGGTGGTCGGTCTCGCCGAGTACGACGCCGTCGGCGCCGACGACTCGGCAGAGATCTCCATCGCCGTCGCCGACGGACGGCACCACCGCGGGGTCGGCACACTCCTCGTCGAACACCTCGTCTCGGCGGCCCGGACGGAGGGCATCCGGACCTTCACGGCCGATGCGCTGAGCGAGAACCACGAGGTACTCCGGCTCTTCACAGACCTCGGCCTGCACATCGACCGACGCCTCGACGGCCCCGAGACGAGCTGTGCCATCGCGCTCGACGAGGACGAGACCTACCTCTCGGCCGTCGAGGCACGCGGCAGGACCGCCGACGTCGCCAGCCTGGAGCCGTTGCTGCGCCCGCACACGGTCGCCGTCGTCGGAGCGGGACGCAGGCCGGGGTCGGTGGGCCGGGCGGTTCTGCACCACCTGCACGCGGGCGGATTCACCGGGCGCCTGTTCGCGGTGAATCCCCGTGTCACCTCGATCCTCGGTGTGCCGTCCCATACCTCCGTCGGCGCGCTGCCCAAAACCCCTGATCTCGTGATCGTGGCGGTGCCCGCCACGGCCGTCGCGGCCACCGCCGAGGAGTGCGGCAAGGCCGGAGTGCGGGCGCTGCTCGTCGTCTCCGCGGGCTTGGACAGCGCCCAGGCCGGGGCATTGCTGGCGGCCTGCCGGATGTACGGCATGCGTCTTGTCGGCCCCAACTGCCTGGGCATCTCCAACACCGAACCCGGACTGCGGCTCGACGCGACCTTCGCCGCCGAGCATCCGCGCCCGGGCACGGCGGGGGTCGCCGTGCAGTCCGGCGGCGTCGGTATCGCGCTGCTCGACGGGCTCTCCCGGCTCGGTGTCGGCGTCTCGACGTTCGCCTCTCTCGGCGACAAGTACGACGTCAGCGGCAACGACATGCTCCAGTGGTGGGAGAGCGACGGCCGCACCGAGATCGCGTTGCTGCACCTGGAGTCGTTCGGTAATCCGAGGGCCTTCTCCCGTACCGCCCGCCGGGCGACCCGCCGTTTCCCCGTGCTGACGGTCGACGCGGGCCGCACCGACGCGGGGCGGCGCGCGGCGGCCTCGCACACCGCTGCCGCCGCCACCCGGACCATGACCCGGCAGGCACTGTTCACCCAGGCCGGCATCACCGCGACCCGCTCGGTCGGTGAACTCCTCGAAACTGCCGCCCTGTTGCACTCCCAGCCGCTCCCGAAGGGCACCCGGGTGGCCATCGTCACCAACGCCGGCGGCGCCGGTGTCCTCGCGGCCGACGCCTGCGCGGAGGCGGGCCTGGCCCTGCCCCCGTTCACCCCGGAGGCCGTCGACGACCTGCTCGCCGTACTGCCCGACGGGGCCGCCGTCGGCAACCCCGTCGACGCCACCGCGGCGGTGACGGAAGAGCAGCTCAGCGAGTGCGTGGACAGAATCCTGCGGTACCCGGGCATCGACGCCGTCCTGCTGGCCCTCGTTCCCACCGCTGTCGCCGCCGCGACCGGAGACGACCTGGTCCGGGCCCTCACCCGTGCCCCGGCACGCCGGGCGCGACCGGTCGCCGCGATACGCCTGGAGCAGGGTGAGCCGGTCCGGCTGCTGCCCACCCCCGACGGCGGCGCGATCCCCTCGTACGCCGAACCCCAGGCAGCAGCACGGGCATTGGCCCACGCCGCACAGCGCGCGGCCTGGCTGAGCCGCCCCGCCGGAACGATCCCGGACCTCCAGGGCGTCGACACCGAGCGGGCCCACGCGGTCGTCGACGACTACCTCGCCTCGAACGCCGACGGCGGCTGGCTCGACCCGCGCACCTGCGCCGACCTCCTGTCCTGTTACGGCATCCCCCAGCTGCCCTGGGCCTGGGCGGAGACGGAGGACGAGGCCGTCGCCGCCGCCGACCGGCTGCGCGGCACCGACGGACGGGTCGTCATGAAGGCCCACTGGCCGGGACTGGTGCACAAGAGCGAGCAGCACGCAGTCCACCTCGACCTCCGGGGCGACTCCCAAGTGCGCGCCGCCTTCCGGGACTTCGAGACACGGTTCGCAGGCCTGATGACCGGAGTGGTCGTCCAGCCGCTCGCCGCACGCGGCACCGAGCTGTTCGCGGGAGTCGTCCAGGACGAGGTCTTCGGCCCTCTCGTCCTGTTCGGACTCGGCGGGACGGCGACGGAGGTGCTGGCCGACCACGCTGCCCGGCTCGCCCCGCTCACTGACCATGACGTACGCGACCTGATCACCGCTCCGCACTGTGCGCCTCTGCTGTTCGGTGCGCGCGGCAGCGGCCCGGTCGATCTCGACGGCCTCGAACAGCTGCTGCTGCGCCTGTCCCGCATGGCGAGCGACCTGCCACAGCTGGCCGAGGCCGACTTCAACCCCGTCCTCGCGACACCGGGCGCAGTCACCGTGCTCGACGCACGGCTGCGCCTGCTGCCGCGCAGGCCCCAGGACCCCTATCTGCGCCGACTTCGGTGAGGAAGGAACGGACATGAAGCACAACAAGGTCGGCTCCGTGATGACCACTGAGGTTGTCCGGGCCGAGTACGGCACCCCGTTCAAGGAGGTGGCACGGCTGCTCGCCGACCACCGCATCAGCGGACTGCCCGTCGTCGACGAGGACGACCACGTCATCGGAGTCATCTCCGAAACGGACCTGATGGTGCGGCAGGCGGCGACCCCGGACCCGTACGAACCGCCGAGGCACCGCTTGGGGCTCGCCGGCCTGACGCGCGACGCCAGGCGGCAGGCGGCGAAGGAGAAGGCACGCACCGCCGGTCAGCTGATGACCGAGCCTCCTGTCGTCGCGCACACCGACGACACCATCGTCCAGGCCGCCCGGACCATGGCACAGCGGCGCGTGGAGCGGCTGCCGGTGCTGGACGAGGAGGACCGGCTCGTCGGCATCGTCACCCGGCGCGACCTGCTCCAGGTCTTCCTGCGGCCCGACGCGGAGATCCGTAAAGAGGTGATCGACGAAGTGCTGGTCCACACGCTGTGGCTGGCGCCGAGCGGCGTCGACGTCTTCGTCACGGAAGGTGTCGTCACGCTGGCCGGCCACATGGAGCGCAAGACCGAGACCGAGATCGCCGTTTCCATGACCAGGCAGATCGACGGCGTGGTCGGCGTTGTCGACCAGCTCACCTACCGGCTGGACGACGCGTGCCTGCGCCCCGACGAGCCGGCCGTGCACGGCGTGGCCGACGACTGGCTGCGCAAGCTCTGACGTGAGAGGAGGCGGATCGTCATGCCCAGCAGTGTGTTGGTCGCCTACGGAACGACGAACGGATCCACCGCACGGATCGCCGAGGCCGTGGCCAGGGTTCTGCGCGAGGACGGGCTGACGGTCGACGTACTGCCGGCCCGCTCGGTGGTGAGCGTGGCGTCGTACGAGGCCGTCGTGGTGGGAGGTGGCGTGTACGCCGGGCGCTGGCAGAAGGACGCGCGTCGCTTCCTCCGCCACCACCGTCGTGCACTGGCCGGGCGCCCGCTGTGGTTGTTCAGCAGTGGCCCGCTCGACGCCTCGGCCTCTGAACGGGACATCCCGCCCGTACCCGGAGTGAAACGGGCCATGATCCGGCTCGACGCCAAGGAACACGTCACCTTCGGGGGCTGCCTCGAAGAGGGAGCGAAGGGATTCATCGCCCGGAAGATCATCTCCTCCGGCAAGGGCGGAGATTTCCGGGACTTCACCGCGATCGAGGCGTGGGCGAAGCGCGTAGCAAGTGAGTTGGCGCGAGTGTAGAAGGGATGGTTCCGCCCGGCCCGCGCCGATCGGTCGGCGCAGGCCCGGCCCGTGTTCGCTGCTCGGGCAGGAGACCTACACCACGGCGACTGGGCACTCGGCATCCCGCAGAAGAGCCCACGTGATGCCTGCCGACCCGCTGCCGGCACGTCGTCCGACCACCACGAGCGTGGCGCTCGCCGAGTTGAGGATCAGGGCATGCGCCGGGGCGAACAGGACGACGTCATCGAGTACCCACACCTCGGGGTACGTCGCGCGCCACGGCCGCAGACGTCGGCGAGCAGCTGCACCTCGTGATCCTCCCAGGCGCCCCGGTCCTCCTCCGGTATGCCGAAGGGCAGTTCGGCGGCACAGGAGGGGAGCCTCCCGGCATGCACGGCGTGCAGACGTACGTGCCTCGTCAGGGCGGTTTCGAAGGCGAAGTCGATGGCTGCCGCCGCCGGTTCACGAGCGTCCACGCCGAGCACGACCTCGTGTCGGCGGTGCGGCAGGGCTCCGAGGCCGGGATCGTCCGGCACCAGCACGACGGGACAGGAGGACGCTCCGACGACGGCGAGAGCGGCCGACTCCTGCGGGGGGCCGGCGGCATGGCCTTCTCCGGGCATGCCGAGGACGACCATCTTCGCCTGGCCCAGGATGCCGGGCCGCAGATGGTCGACGGTCAGGAGTGGCAGTCCACGCAGTCGTGCCTCATGGGCGGCTCAACCGGCCACCACACCCTCGTGATCCGATCGGTCGATACGCGCAACGATTGTCCGGTCCATGACGTCTGCCTCTCCGGCACCAGGAGAGATGCCGTCCTCGCAGGTCAGCCAAGTTCGACCGTGACCTCGGGCGGTTGCCGCAGCGTGCTGTGCACGGTGCGGTGGCCGACCACCGCGCGCGGCGCCTGCCGCTGGTCCGGCACCTTCATCCTCCTGCGGCATCTCGCTGACGGAGATGGGCCGGTCGGCCCCGGCGGGGGACGTCGGGTCCTCGCACGGGGGCGCTCGGTATGCGGCCGGACCCGCGGGGCGGCCTGGTGCCCCGCGGGAGCGGCGGGCCGGTCACTTGTCGGTCCAGATACCCGAGATGCGCCGTGTGGCGAGGTCGGAGCGGACCAGCAGGTGCGTGTGGTGGGCCGGGGCCTCGTGTCCTGGTCCTTCCCAGCGGAGGGTGACACGACTCCAGCAGTGCCCCATACCGCTGTCGTTGTAGGTGACGCTCCACCTGGCGGGGACGCCTTTCGCACGCAGTACGCCGTCCCCCTGGTGGGCGGCCTCCCAGCGAATCAGGCTCCGGCACAGCTCTGCGGTGAGGTAGTGGCGGCGGAGTGCGTGGGCCAGTTGCCCACGGCCGAGGTCGTAGAGCGCGTCGGTGTACGCGCCGTAGAAGTCGGCGACGTGACCGACGACGGACTGCGGGCTGCCCTCGCGGATCGGCACGGCAGCCTCGGAAGGTGGGCCGAGCGGTATGGCCGAGGTGGGTTGCCTGGGAGCCGGTACCGTGGCGCCCGGTGCCAGGCGGCGAAGCGCGCGGGTCGTGGTCATGGAACTCTCCTACCCTCTCTGGAGCACGACGGTTGGGTGCTCACTTTCGAGTACAGCGTGGTGAGGGGGCGAACACGAGGGCCAGGTGGCTTGTCCGTCCGGTCCGTTCGGTCCCTGAGCGAGACCGTGGGCAGGGCCGTGACCGCAGAACGGCCGACGACCCCGCCCACAGCACGCCGGTCGTCGAACGATTCCTCGGCCGCGAGGCAGGTGAGCGGAGTTCCGGGTGTCAACCGGTCATATGGCTCCACCGCGGGCCGACCTGGTCCCACTCCTGGCCCCACCGGTTGATACGCCGCTGGTCGAGCCGCCACCGTGCGAGGGCTCCGGTGCCGCAGACGATCCCGGCGAGGGCCAGCGCGGCTGCCGCACCGAGGAAGCCGGCCTCGACAGCCGCGTCCGATGGACTGATCGGCTCGGTGGTGAGCTCGCCCTGGCCGTCCTGCCAGACGGCGAGCTCGGATCCGGCCGTCAGCCCCGCCTTCACCAGTATCTCGCCGGTGCGGGTGGAGCCGTCCGTGGCTGTCCAGCGGACCGTCGCCATCGACCGGCCGCTCGCTCCCCTGAGTGTCGAAACTGCCGGTGGCACGTCGGTGAGCAGCACGGCTCGGACGGAACGGCGCTCGGCGCGCTGTGCGGCGAACACCTCGTCGGCGGCGTGGGCCGTCACCAGGCCGGCGACCGCGCCCCCTATCGCGATGACCGCCCACACGGCCAGCACGATCCAGGCCTCGACGATGTCGTCGTGGCGTCGCAAAGGGTTACGCCGCCACCGCCAGAACCGCTTCCTCGTACGCCTGCTGCCGTGCATCGGTCCGCACCTCCTCCTGAAGTTCGTGACATTCCCGAAGGTGACAGCCGGAGGAGGGATGGGACATGGGCCCACCGGGCGGAGCCGGTGGGCCGGTCGGGGTCAACTCGCTTTCGAAGAAGGGACGTTCAGCCCTGAACCGAGAGGGCGGGTGGGTGCCTCAAGGCCGGGAGGCTGTCACGGACCCGGTCGGGTCGGGGTTCCGGAGGCTTCCTGGCCCCGGGCGCGGGACCATCGGCCCTGACCCTGCCCGGGCCGGTGGGTCCACGCTCGGAGGACAGCATCGGCCGTTCGGATCCGGTGCGCGAGGAGGGCGTCATGACGAGCACATTCCTGGACGCCGCGATCCTGGAGACCTGCGTCTCGGCGGCGGTCGCCGCGCCTTCGATCCACAACACGCAGCCATGGCGGTTCCGGCTGGATCCCGCCACGGTCACCTTCCAGGTGTTCGCCGCTCCCGAGCGAGGCCTGAGGCACACCGATCCGACAGGCCGGGCCCTGTACCTGTCGGCGGGGGCATGTGTCTTCAACCTGCGGGTCGCGCTGGCCCATTTCGGCTGGGCGCCCGTGACGCGTCTGCTGCCCTGCCCGGAGAACCCCGGCCTGTTCGCCACCGTTCGTCCGACGGAGCCCGGCGATCCGCACCAAGGGCGGCAGAGCCTCGACCTCTACGCGGCCATCTGGCGCAGGCACAGCAGCCGGTTCCCCTTCTGCGGCATGCCGGTTCTCCCCGACCTGCGCGCGGAACTCGGCGCGGCGGCCCGTGCGGAGGGCGCACGGCTCACCTTCGCCGAGGCCACCGAGACGGACCGTCTCCTTCGGCTGACCGCGGAGGCCGAGCAGCGCAATCGTCTCGACGCCGACCGGGCGGCGGAAGGCCGCCGCTGGGTGAACCACGAGCTGGACCCGGCCCGCGATGTGGGCGTGCCGCGGAAGGCGCTCGGCCCGCAGGACGCCCGCGAACACCTCCCCGTGCGTGATTTCACCGCACAGCGCCATCCCGAGCGGCTCGTCGCCCAGCCCTTCGAGAAGGACCCGGTCATCGCCGTGCTGGCGACCGAGCACGACCGCCGTGCCGACTGGCTGCGCGCCGGGCAGGCGCTCCAGCACGTCTGGCTCCTCGCGACGGCCCAAGGCCTGCGCGTGTCTCTGCTGCATCAGGCGCTGGAGTGGCCCGACCTGCGCGAATCGCTGAGCCCTGGGCCCGACCGGACCGGTCACGCGCAGTTGCTCATGCGTTTCGGACACGGTCCGCAGGGCGCCGTCACCCCTCGGCGCGCCCCGGGTCCGGTGTTCGGGGAGGAGCGGCCGAACGGGTAGGCCCGGTCAGCCCGTCGCTGTCGTGAGCGTCGGCTCCTCGGGCAGGTGAGGGTGCACTTCGAAGACGCCGGACAGACCGGCATGACGGAGCACCCGCAGGAAACGGCCGCTGTCGGAGACCAGCCGCAGCCGGCCCTGGCGTGCCAGGGTCCGGTTCCGCGCCCGGCACAGCACGCCCAGGCCGGCACAGTCGATGAAGGACACGCGGCGGAGATCGAGTATCAGATCGGGTTGGCCGTGTGCGGTCAGTGTGTCGAGGCGTGCCGAAAGGGACAGCACCCTGGCGAGGTCGACCTCGCCACGCAGTTCCAGAACGGTCGCCCCGTGGGCGGGTTGTTCCGTGGGGTGCGGTACGGACCTGGTGCGGGTCTTGGACATGGTGAGAGAAAAGCGTGTTCGGCGACACGAACGGAAGGGCCGGTCGGCCCCTGCGGCACCGGCCCGAACGGCGTTTCGAGGCACGCTCATGGCCGGGCGACGACCCCGAACGGCCGGGTGATGGGTACCGACCGGCCCAAGCGAGGCCCACGGGCGCGGGACAAGCTGGATCCGCGGGGCAATCCCGACGTCGGTCGCGCGATGCTCGGCCCTACCGACCGTCGCCGAACCGTCGGGACCCGAGACCCGAGACCCGAGAGAGAACACGAGGGAGAGGTGCGTCATGAAGGGCTTCGTCTTCCACGGCCCCGGACAGTCCGCCTGGGAGGAGGTTCCGGATCCCGGCATCAAGGAACCCACCGACGCGATCGTGCGGGTCGACACCGTCACCATCTGCGGGACGGACCTGCACATCCTCAAGGGCGATGTGCCCGAGGTGAGCCCGGGCACGGTGCTCGGGCACGAGGCGGTCGGCGAGATCGTCGAGGTCGGCAGCGACGTGCGCACCGTGCGGCCGGGAGACCGGGTCCTGGTCTCCTGCATCAGCGCCTGCGGGCGATGCCGCTACTGCCGGGAGAGCATGTACGGGCAGTGCCAGGCCGGCGGAGGCTGGATCCTCGGCCACCTGATCGACGGCACCCAGGCAGAGTACGTCCGTGTCCCGTACGCCGATCTGTCCGTGCACGCACTGCCCGGCGCGGTGGACAGCAAGGACGCCGTACTGCTGGCCGACATCTTCCCGACCTCCTACGAGGTGGGTGTGCTCAACGGGCGGGTACGGCCCGGAGACACCGTCGCCGTCGTCGGCGCCGGCCCCATCGGACTGGCGGCGATCGCCACGGCCCGGCTGTTCTCGCCCGAGCGGATCGTCGCCGTCGACCTGGCCGCCACTCGGCTGGAGGCGGCCAAGCGGCTCGGCGCCGATGCCGTGGCCGACGCCCGTGAACACCCGGAGCAGCTGATCGCCGACCTCACGGACGGACTCGGCGCCGATGTCGTCATCGAGGCGGTGGGCGTGCCGGAGAGCTTCGAACTGTGCACACGCATGGTGCGCCCCGGCGGACACGTGGCCAACGTGGGCGTGCACGGCAAGCCCGCGACCCTGCACCTCGAAGACCTGTGGATCAAGAACGTGACCATCACGACCGGGCTCGTCGACACCTACTCGACGCCCACGCTGTTGCGGATGGCGGCGGCCGGCCGGCTGCCCACCGCGGAGATGGTCACCCACACCTTCCCGCTCGACCGCATGGAGGAGGCCTACGACGTTTTCTCCCGGGCCGCCGACACCGGCGCGCTCAAGGTGGTGCTCGGCGGGCCGCAGCACGAGGTCGCCGTCCGTGCGGCCTGACGAGAGGAAGCGACGGGTCATGGGCGAACAGGTGGAACCGAGCGGGGCGGAGGGACACCCGAAGAGTGACCTCGGACGCCGCCTCGCCCGGCGACGTGAGGAACTCGGGCTGTCCCGAGGGGAAACGGCCGAACGAGCGGGCATGGCACCCGGCTACCTCCAGTACCTGGAGGAACAGCCCGCCACGGCACCGGGAACGAGCGCCCTGCACAGGTTGGCCGGGGCCCTGCACACCACCTTGCGGGACCTTGTCGGCGGCACCGTGGACCTGCCGCCGGGCCCCGGGCGGGCGAGCCCGCACCCCGAGTTCACCGAACTGAGCAGACAGGAGTGCCGGGCCCTGCTCGCCACGCACGGCGTGGGCAGGGTCGCGGTGCCCACCGTGTCGGGGCCGGTCATCGTCCCCGTCAACTACAGCGTGGTCGAGGGCGCGGTTGTCTTCCGTACCGCGGACGGCAGCACGCCGGCGCAGGCGGCCGGCTGCCAGGTCGCCTTCGAGGTCGACCGCATCGACGAGGCGTTCAGCCAGGGCTGGAGCGTTCTGGTGCGCGGCCACGCGCGGACCGTGACGGACCCCGACGACGTACGGCACCTCACGGAGCGCGCGTACAGCCTGCCCTGGGTCGGCGGCGAACGTGACGTGTGGGTGCGCATCGACCCGCTCGCCCTCACCGGGCGCCGGATCACGGCGTGACGGCGGTTGTTCCCGATGTACGCGAACGACGGCTTCCGGGAACTCGGGCGGCAGGAGTGCCTGCGACTGCTGGCGAAGGTGCCGGTCGGCCGTATCGTCCACACGCGCCAGGCCCTGCCCGCGGTTCTGCCGGTCAACTTCGGCCTGGACACGGACGGTTCGGTGCTGCTGCGTACCTCGGCGGCCTCGGAACTGGTGCAGGCGATCGACGGGACGGTGGTCGCCTTCGAGGCCGATGAGATCGACGCGGCCACCCACTCCGGCTGGAGCGTCGTCGTCACCGGCTCGGCGACGGTCGTGACCGACCCTACCGAGCGGGAACGGTTGACCCGGACCGGCCCGCGCTCCTGGGTGCCCTCGCCCGAGGAGGTCTTCGTCCGTATCGAGCCCGAGCTGGTGACCGGACGGGAGTTGGCCGGCGGGCGCACCATGTACGGCGTGGTTCTTCCGGCGTCTTGACGGACCGTCACCGACATGGACCCGAACGGCCCTGCGACAAGGGGCCGTTCGGCGTTGCGACGGGTCTGGCGGCCCCTGCCCCCGGTGTCCGCGGAGGGCGAATGTGGACTGCGAAGCAGCCGCGACACCCGAAGGGAAGCAGGAGCCATGACTCTCCAACACGTGGTCGTAGGAACGGACGGTTCGCTGGTCGCCGTACGGGCGTTGGACTGGGCCGCGGACGAGGCGGTGCGCCGCGGAGCCGGCCTGCGCGTCGTGTACGCCGTGCCGGACCGGGACGAGGCCGGACCCGTACTGAGCGCAGCGGTGTCACGGGTGAGCGAGCGGCACCCGGCTCTGCCGGTCGTGACGGCGGCGGCTGAGGGCGGCACCGTACAAGCGCTGGTTCGTGAGAGCGAGCACGCGGTCCTGACCGTTGTGGGCACACGTGGCTTCGGTGGGCTCACCGGCCTGCTGTTCGGCTCGGTGAGCCTGCGGCTGGCCGCGCGGGCGCGGGGCCCGCTGTTGGTCGTACGCGGGGACCATCCGTGCGACGACGGCAGGGATGTGCTGCTCGGCCTGGAGAGCGACGCGGACGCGGATGCGGCCGCCTACGCCTTCCAGGAAGCCGAGCGGCGCGGCGCCCGGCTGCGTGTCCTGCATTCCTGGACGCACCAGCAGGTCGCCCCCGAACTGCCGTCGCTCGTGCCCGCGACGAGCCCGGGACAGGAGCGGCTCGCCCGGCACGGCCGCGCCGAGGAGGCCGTACCGCGCTTCGCCCTGACCCGGCTGCGGGAGCGGCATCCCGGCGTCGACGTCGAGACCCGCACGGTCCGTACCGGCGCGGCGCACTCACTGCTGGAGGCCACGCGGGAGGCCGCGGTCGTCGTGATCGGTGCGCACCGTCATGGCGGGGCGGCAACGCGGTTGGGACCGGTCGCGCACACCCTGTTGCACCGGTCCCACTGCCCTGTGGTCGTCGTGCCCGGCGGATGACAGGTGGCGACCACCCGGCCGACTGTGAAGCGGGCGGTCGCGATGGCGGGCTGCGTGCTCGACCAGACGGCGCTCATCATCGCGGGCATGCTCGTCAGCGCCTCGGGCGGCATCCTCACCAAACTGATGGCCGACGCCATGAACCGGTCCATCACCAACAGCGTCGTCGGCGGCTTCGGCACCGGCGACAGCGCTCCGCCCGAAGTCGGTGCGGGCGGAGCGCCCAGCCAGGTGCGGTCGGTGTCCGCAGACGACGTGGCGATCCAGCTGGCGTACGCCCGCAAGGTCGTCTTCGTACCGGGGCACGGCCTGGCCGCGGGCCGTATGCCGGGCCACATGAACGTGCTCCTTCGCCCGGTGCGGGGGCTCGCGTCCGCCCGGAGACCATCGGGACCTCGGGCAGGGCCACCCGGCCCATGCGCACGGCGGCGCCGTGATTCACGCTGAACGCATGGGTCCAACGCTTCGGCAGGCATGGAGGACGTCATGCACGGCACACCGCACATCGTGAGCGATGTCATGACCAGCACCGTCGTCGCCCTCGGCGGCGGGGCGATGTTCAAGGACATCGTCAAGACCATGCAGCAGTGGAAGGTCAGCGCCCTTCCCGTTCTGGACGGTGAGAAACGCGTCATCGGGGTCGTCTCCGAGGCCGATCTGCTGCCCAAGGAGGGGTTCCGCGACAGCGACCCCGATCGGTACTCGCAGCTTCACCGGCTGTCCGACCTCGTCAAGGCGGGCGCCGTGACGGCACAGGAGCTGATGACCGCGCCGGCCGTCACCGTCCATCCCGACGCCACCCTTGCCCAGGCCGCGCGCGTCATGGCCCGGAGCAGGGTAAAGCGCCTGCCGGTCGTCGACGACCGAGGCCTGCTGAAGGGCGTCGTCAGCCGCTCCGACCTGCTCAAAGTGTTCCTGCGGGACGACGAGGACATAGCCGGCGAGGTACGTCGCGGGGTCGTCGACCAGCTGTTCCCCGACCCCGTCGAGCCGATCCGGGTGGAGGTCCGCGACGGAGTCGTCACCCTCACGGGCCGTATCCGCGACACCACGCTCGTTCCTGTCGCCGCCCGCCTGGTGCGGGCTGTCGAGGGTGTGGTGGACGTCGACTTCGCACTGGCCGGGCCGCCCAGGCATCCGGATCTCGACCCTGATCTGCCGGACGACGCCGCGACCCGACGGACTTCCGGGACCGGAAGCGTGTCCTGAGGCAGGAGGGAGTGCCGACCGATGGCGGGGACGTCTCGTGCGAAGGTCACCAGGGTGCGGCTGTGGCGCTGGCGCCGCTCCCCGCTCCGGCGCCGCAGCGACCGTGCGGAAGCCTGGATCGTGCTCGGCACGTGGCTCCTCGCCCTACTGGGCGCCGTCCTCGCGGGCGTCACGACGGCCGACGCGATGGAGCGGGGCATGGCCGAGAACCGCGCCCGGACTCGTGCGGTGTCGGCCGTGCTCATGGAGGACGCGACGAAGTCCGACACCGGGACCGATCTCGGCACGGTGTGGGTGAAGGTGCGCTGGACCGATGCGAACGGCGGCTCCCACACCGACCGGACGAAAGCCGACACCGACGCCACGGCGGGCACCACGGTCACGGTGTGGGTGAACCGCGAGGACGAGCTGGTCTCCAAGCCGGTCGCCCCGAGCGAGGCGAGGCGCCAGGCCGCCGCGGGCGGCATGTTGGTCGCGCTCGGCGCGGGAACCGGGGTACTGGTCGCGGGCCGCCTCCCGCGGGCGCTCCTGGAGCGGCGGCGGCTGGCCGCGTGGGAGGCGGAGTGGGAGCGGGTCGGCCCCGGCTGGAGGAAACGGATGCTCGGCTGACAGCGGCCGACCGGATCCCGTACAGGGCCGGTCGGCCCACGCATGTCCGGCCGCCGCGCGGCACGCTGGAAGTGAGGAAGAAGGGGTACGGAGGAGGCAGAGGAGGGAGACATGAGCGGCATGATCGAGCGGCTTCCCGGCTTCCCGGCTGGCCGACGCTGCCCGACCTGTTCGGCTGGGTCGAGGCCGGAATCCCGGGCGCGCACACCGTCCCGGGGCTGCACGGGATCCGTGTCGAGGAGCGTCTGGCGGACGGGATCTATGTACTGCGAGCGGAGCTTCCGGGCATCGACCCCGGCGAGGACGTCGAGGTCACGGTGACCGAAGGCGTGCTGACCCTGCGGGCCGAGCGCGGTGAGGAGACGACGGAGAAGCACCGTACGGAATTCCGCTACGGCACCTTCGCCCGCTCCGTCCGGCTGCCCGCCGGAGCGCAGAGCGACGAGGCGACCGCGGAGTACAAGGACGGCGTCCTGACCATCACGGTCCCGGTCCCGGAGGAGAAGGCGGGGACCAGGACCATCCCGGTGCGGCACGGCTGAACAGCCGCACCCCCGTGCGCGGCCGGCGTACCCCAGCCGGTCGCGCACCTTCGTGTCCGTCCGCCGCATGGTCCAACGATCAGCAGATGCAGAGCCGTTGCCCGCCCAGCGGCAGGTCCACCACGTACCGTGCGGCCAGTTCAGGTCCGAGAGTGGGACGGCGTCGCCGGGGTTTCACCCGTCGCGACCGGAGTCTCGGCGACGCGGGCGGCCTTCCCCAGGGAACGGCGCGGCAGCCGGAGTTCGGACAGACGGAGCCGTACGTCGGTGCCCGGGATCATCGGTCGATGGGTGAGTGCCGGGTCGCGGTGCCGCCGAGACACCTCACCGAGGCTCACTCCGTGGCAGGCCGGCGGACAGGTCGCACTGGACGTCGACCACGCCCTCGACGGAGCGTACGAGGCGGGCGGCCACCGGTACGAGCGAGGTGTCCCTGATCCGCCCGGTGAGTGTGACGACTCCCTCGGCGACCTCGACCCGGATGGGTTCGACGGGGGCCGGGAACAGGGACGTGACGATCTCTCGGCGGACCTCCTCGGCGATGTCGTCGTCTTCCCGCAGGAAGACCTTCAGGAGATCGGCCCGGCTGACGACGCCTTCGAGCAGGCCCTCGGCGTTGACGACGGGCAGTCGCTTGACCTTGCGCTGCGCCATGATGCGGGCGGCCTGGGCGAGGGTGGCGTCGGCGTGGACGGTGACGGCCGGGGCGTTCATCAGGTCCGCCGCGGTCAGCCCGCCCGCCTTGGCCAGGTCGGAGAGGCGGCTCAGCTGGGTGAACCGGTCGGGGTCGCTGTCGCGGAACTCCTCCTTGGGCAGCAGATCCGCCTCGGAGACGACGCCGATCACCCGGCCCTCTCCCTCCAGGACGGGAAGGGCGCTGACCTTCCACTGCTCCATGAGCTTCACGATGTCCTTGAACGAGGCGTCGCGTCCGACGGCGACGACGGTGTGCGTCATCACGTCGCTCACGCTGCGCGGGCTGCTGCTCATGGTGTCCGTACCTTCCTTCTCGGGTTCAGATGCGTTCGACGGCCAGGTCGAGGAAGAGCGGGCGGTGGACGTACACGTCGATGATCCGCAGCGCGGTGCGCTCGGCGGCTATCAGGAACGCACCCTGACAACGCTCCTGATAGCCGCTGAACTGGTAGCGGCCCCCTGGTCGGCACCCGTTCCCGGATCGCGACGGTGCGCAGATCGCAGGGGCGAACGCAGCGGAAGGCGTACGACGGCCGCACCGGACGTTCCTCAACCGGACCATCGATCCCGTCCCTGTCGAGGACGCTGCTCGTGCGGATGTCTGCCATCGCTCCCCTCCGGAATGCCGTAGGGCTGCTGATCCCAGCCTGTGCCCTGGCGGCGTGCGGGACCACGGGCCGCCCGGACCCGATCGAGGGTCTTTCGGCCCATGCCGTCCCGCTCGTGTCCTCGCAGGCTGGAGGCACACGGTTGGTTCGCGCTCTCTCGGCGGGGCCGTGGCACGACAGGGCGGAAAGGACGCCACCCACTTCTCGCGGATCCTGATTGCGCGGTGCGCGGCTGCCGGCCGCTTCTCCGCGCCTCCTACGGGTCCTTTCCGCCACCTCCAGCACACCACAGGGGCCGCGAGGCCACCAGGGCCGACGGGCCCCGACTCTCGAGGAGACGGACGCCATGACAACAGCGGAAGCACACCCGACGGAGCGCCCGCCGGCGCGTCCCCGGCCCGCGCTGCTCACCTTCCTGGGCGGCGTGGGCACGGTCACCGGCAGCAAGTTCCTCGTCGAGAGCGACCATGCCCGCGTACTCGTCGACTGCGGCCTCTTCCAGGGCCTCGCCGACCTGCGAAGGCGCAACTGGCGGCGGCTGCCCTGCGACGCCTCGGACATCCACGCGGTGGTGGTCACCCACGCCCACCTCGACCACTGCGGATACCTGCCCCGGCTGGTGCGTCAAGGCTTCCGGGGCCGGATCGTGACCACCGAATACACCGCCCGGCTCATGGAGATCGTGCTGCGGGACAGCGCCAAACTGCAGACCGAGGCCGCCCGGCACGCCAACGACCACGGCTGGTCCAAACACCGGCCCGCGCAGCCGTTGTACGACGACTCCGACGTCGACCGCACCATGAAGCTGGTGGACGCCGTGCCGACCGGCACCACGACCGACCTGGCCACCGGCACCACGCTCACCCTGCACCCGGCCGGCCACATCCTCGGGTCGGCCTGGGCGCGGCTCACCCTGGAGGACGGGCACACGCTGGCCGTCAGCGGTGACCTCGGCCGCCCAGGGCACCCTCTGCTGCGCCCGCCCGAGCCGTTCTCCGGGGCGGACGTGCTGCTCATGGAGTCGACGTACGGCAACCGGCGCCACGAGGAACAGGCCGGGCGGACCCACTTCGCGGACGTGCTGACCCGTACGCTCGCCCGCGGCGGCAGCGTCGTCATCCCGGCCTTCGCTCTCGACCGCACCGAGGTCGTTCTGCACGAGCTCGCCGAACTCCGCCGCGAGGGCCGCCTCCCGGCCGCGGTGCCGGTGTACGTCGACAGCCCCATGGCGCTGGCCGCCCTCGACGTCTACCGGGACGCCGTTCTCGGCCGGGCACCCGAACTTCGCCCCGAGGTCACGGCCGCCGGCACGGCCGCGCTGAGCCCCGAGCCGTTCCTCGCCGTACGGTCCGTCCAGGAGTCCGTCGACATCAGCCGCGCGGGCGGACCCGCCGTCATCGTCTCGGCATCCGGCATGGCCACCGGGGGCCGCGTCCTGCACCACCTGCGACGCCTGCTGCCCGACCCGCGCAACGCCGTCGTCGTCGTGGGCTTCGCGGCGCGGGGGACCCGGGCCCGCGATCTCGTCGACGGTGCCAAGGCGCTCAAGATGTTCGGCGAGTACGTCCCCGTACGCGCCACGGTCGCCGACGTACCGCACTTCTCGGCCCACGCCGACGCCGCTCAGATCATCGAATGGCTGCGCGGTGCTTCCGCCCCGACGACCACCTACCTGGTGCACGGCGAGCCCGACGCGGCGGACGCCCTGTGCGACCGCGTCGACCGGACGCTGGGCTGGACCGCCGTCGTACCGCGCTCGGGCGAACACGTACTCGTCCGGTAAGGGCGCGACAGGGGCCACGTCTCAGTAGGGAAGAGGCCGTCCGGAGGGCGTCCTGAGGTCTGGGGGCGCCGGTTCGCGCGGTGTCCGGGGACGCCTGGACATCTGTATCCGCTTCATGGTCGTCGCCTCCTGGACGGTGCTCCGCAGGTCTGCCAGTCGCTCCGGCTTCCTGTGCACGACGACAGCCTCCGCCTCGGCCGCGTACCGTACGGCCACGCCCTGCCCAGGCGCCCGGTGGCGGAGGTGCTCAAGCCGAGCGGCTCGCAGGGCCGTTCGGCGGGATGAACGGGGTTGTTCGTCCTCTGGGCGTGGGCGTGGGCGGCCGGCACCGGGCACGGACCACCGGACGGAGTGCGGTGTGTGTCTCCGGTGGTCGCGCATCCCGACGACGAGTCGTCCGGGCCGGGCGGCCTGCTGGTCCTGACGCCCATTACGACGTGCGGATCTTCGAGCGGGTCGCGGTGACCGAAGCGGGCCGACCGACCGCTGTTCGCATCTTGTCGGAGCCGAGCGAAGCCGGCCTGAACGAGGTCCTGAAGGCGGGGCGCACGGTCGAGGCCGACGGCATCGCCGCGCCGATCAGGACGCTGTCCGGACCCACGGCCCCGGACGTGGTCCAGGTACACAGCGACCTGCTCGTGGCCTCGGAGCGGCACCAGGCGGCTTTCGAGCGCCGAGCCTTCGACGAACAGCCGAACACGGGACCGCGGAACGGCCGTTCTCGATTCCGGTCAAGCTGCGAAGGAGCGCTCGGCGACGTCAATCAGCGGGTGACCACTCTGAGCCGGGGCTGCTCGGACCTCCTGGACCGGGACCTTCGGCACCCCTGCGGGCCGTGTGGCCGCTGCCCCTGACCCGGCGTGGCGCAGAAGCATTGTCGGCGGATCGCACCACCCGTACCGAACCGCACAAGGAGCACAACCATGTCCAGGACCACGACCAGTGGGGAGCGAGCGGCGCCCAAGGCCTCACTCGGTCTGCCCGCCGCGTCCTCGCTCGTGATCGGCACCATCATCGGGACCGGTATCTTCGCCCTTCCATCCGCACTCGCTCCGTACGGACCCGTCTCCCTTGTCGCCTTCGGCGTCGTGACATTGGGTGCGCTGGCGCTCGCGTTGACCTTCGGGTCCCTGTCGAAGCGGGTGCCGGCGAGCGGCGGTCCGTACGTCTACGCCCGGGAGGCGTTCGGCGAGTTCGCGGGATTCCTCAACGCGTGGTCGTACTGGATCACCGCGTGGGCCGGCAACGCGGCGATCGCCGTGGCGTGGGTCGGGTACGTCGAGGTGTTCGTCAACACGGGTCACAAGCCGTGGATCTCCATGAGCATCGCCCTCGGCGGGCTCTGGGCGGCGGCCGCGATCAACCTCACCGGAGTCCGCAACATGGGCGCGTTCCAGGTGATCACCACGGTGCTGAAGTTCGTGCCGCTCGTTTTCATGGCCACCATCGGGCTGCTGTTCATCGACCCGGACAACTTCGGCGCCTTCAACTCCAGTGGCCAGTCGGCGCTGGGTGCCATCTCGGCCGCGGCTGCCATCGCGCTGTTCAGCTACCTCGGTCTGGAGGCCGCGTCGGTGGTCGCCGGCCGGGTACGCGATCCCGAGCGGAACGTGCCACGAGCCACCGTGTACGGCACCCTCCTGTGCGCCGTCATCTACATCCTGGGCACGCTCGCGGTCTTCGGGACCGTCTCGCACGGGGCGCTGGGCGACACCGTCGCGCCGTTCACCGACGCCGCGAACAACATCGTCGGCGGCACCTGGGCGGGAGACGTCGTGGCCGTCGCCGCGATCATCTCGGGCATCGGCGCCCTCAACGGCTGGACCATGCTGTGCGCCGAGATGCCCTACGCCGCCGCCCGCGACGGGCTCTTCCCCGACGCCTTCGCGAAGCTTCGCGGACAGAGCGGCGTCCCGGTCTTCGGCATCATCGCCTCCACCGCGCTGGCCTCGCTGATCACGGTGTTCAGCTACACCCGCTTCGACGACGTCTTCACGAAGATCGTGCTGCTGAGCGTGTTCACCGCGGTGGTCCCGTACCTGTTCTCCGCCGCCGCCCAGCTGTACTGGCTGCTGGTGCGCGGACGGGAGACCCTCAGCCCGCGGCGCCTGGCCCGTGACGTCATCGTCGCCGCGCTGGCCCTGGCCTTCTCCTACTGGTCGATCCAGGGCAGCGGCTACCAGACCGTCTACTACGGACTGTTCGTGCTGCTGCTCGGCGTGCCGGTCTACGTGTGGTTGAAGCGGGACCAGGGCGAGTACGGCGACACGAGCGCGGTGATTCCCGCCGTAAGCGCCCCGCGTGAGGAGCGCGCCCCCGAGACTCCGGCGCCGCCCAAGCGGCTGACGCGCGGACCGGGCACCAAACGCGTAAGCGGCACGCACAAGCACGACACCCACCGCCGCCAGGACTGACCACCGTCGACCTCAACAGAGGAAGCAACGCCATGAACACGTTCCACGTCGACTCCGAAGTGGGCCGCCTGCGCCAGGTGATCCTGCATCGCCCCGGCATCGAACTCTCCCGCCTCACCCCGCGCAATGTCGACGCCCTCCTCTTCGACGACATCCTGTGGGCCAAGCGCGCCCGTGAGGAACACGACGCCTTCGCCCAGGTGCTGCGCGACCACGGCACCCGTGTCCACTACTTCGCCGACCTGCTCGCCCAGACCCTCGACGGCGACGAAGCCCGCGACTGGCTGCTCGACCGGGTGATCACCCCGGCCACCGTCGGGCCCGCACTGGTCGACCCGGTGCGCGAACTGTGCGCCGAGCTCGACGGGGAGACCCTCGCCGGACACCTGACAGGCGGACTCCTCAAGAGCGACCTGCCGTTGGCCACCCCGCACAGCCTGGTCTGGAACGCGCTGGACGCCGAGGACTTCGCCCTCGCCCCGTTGCCCAACCACCTCTTCCCACGCGACAACTCCTGCTGGGTGTACGACCGTCTGTCGGTCAACCCGATGGCCAAGACCGCCCGGCGGCGCGAGAGCCTGCACGCCGAGGCCATCTACCGCTTCCACCCGATGTTCGGCGACGCCGCCGCGGAACCCCTCCTCGACGGTGCGGTGGGCACCCTCGAAGGCGGTGACGTGCACGTCCTGGGCAACGGCGCCGTCATGGTCGGTATGGGCGAGCGCACCACCGCGCAGGCGGTGGAGAACCTGGCTTCCCGGCTGTTCGCCACGGGCACGGCACAGCGGCTCATCGCCGTCCAACTGCCCGCCACCCGTGCCTACATGCACCTCGACACGGTGCTGACCATGGTCGACCGGGACGCCTTCACCATCTACCCCGGCCTCGCCGACTCACTGCGCTCATGGACGCTGCTGCCCAGCACGGCCCGCGAGACCGGCTTCGACGTCACTCCCGACTCCGACCTGGCGACCGCCCTGGCCGAGGCCCTGGACCTGGACAAGGTGCGGATGCTGTCCGCGCCGCAGGACATCCGGGGCGCCGAGCGCGAACAGTGGGACGACGGAAGCAACTTCCTCGCCGTCGCCCCGGGTGTCGTCGTCGGCTACGAGCGCAACGTCACCACCAACACCTACCTCCGCAAGCAGGGCATCGAGATCGTCACCATCGCCGGCGCCGAACTCGGCCGTGGACGCGGCGGCCCACGCTGCATGAGCTGCCCCATCGAGCGCGACCCGGCCGCCTGACCGCCCTACCCGGCAAGGGGAACCATCATGACCGTCGACCTGCGAGGCCGCTCCTACCTGAGCGAACTCGACTTCACCGCCCCCGAGATCCACTATCTCCTCGACCTGGCAGCCACCCTCAAGGCGGCCAGGCGCGCAGGCACCGAGCAGCCCCGGCTGACCGGAAAGCACCTCGCACTCATCTTCGAGAAGACCTCCACCCGCACCCGCTGCGCCTTCGAGGTCGCCGCCGCCGACCAAGGCGCCGCGACCACCTACCTGGGCCCCGGCGACACCCACATCGGCGCCAAGGAGTCCATCGCCGACACCGCCCGCGTACTCGGTCGCATGTTCGACGCCATCGAGTACCGGGGCTCGGCCCAGTCGCTGGTCACCGATCTCGCCGCCTACTCCGGCATACCCGTCTACAACGGCTTGACCGACACCGCGCACCCCACCCAGAGTCTGTGCGACGTCCTCACCATGCGCGAACACAGCCGCAAGCCGCTGCCCGACATCGCCTACTGCTACCTCGGAGACGCCCGCAACAACATGGGCAACTCGCTGCTGACCATGGGCGCCCTGCTCGGCATGGACGTCCGCATCGCGGCCCCCGCCCGGCTGTGGCCCGACCCCGAACTGATCACCACCTGCCGGGACCTGGCCGAGCGCAGCGGCGCCCGGATCACGATCACCGAGGACATCGAGACCGCCGTACACGGTGCCGACTTCCTGCACACCGACGTCTGGGTCTCCATGGGCGAGCCCGCCGACACCTGGCGCGAGCGGATCGAGCTGTTGCTGCCGTACCAGGTCAACGACAAGACGCTGGCCGCCACCGGTAACCCGGACGTCCGGTTCATGCACTGCCTGCCGGCCCTGCACGACCGCAGTACCCGCCTCGGCCAGGACCTCTTCGAGGCCTATGGCCTGGACGGACTCGAAGTCACCGACGACGTCTTCGCCTCACCCGCGTCGCTGGTCTTCGAGCAGGCGGAGAACCGGCTGCACACCATCAAGGCCGTACTCGTCGCCACCTTGGAGGACTGAAGCCATGCGCATAGTCGTCGCCCTGGGCGGCAATGCCCTGCTCCACAGGGGCGAACGTCCCGACGCCGCCGTCCAGCAGGCCAACATCGACCGCGTCGCCACCGCGCTGGCTGCCCTGGCCCGCGAGCACGAAATCGTCATCACGCACGGCAACGGCCCCCAGATCGGTCTGCTCGCCGTGGAGAGCGCGGCCGATCCCGACCTCAGCGTCCCCTACCCGCTGTACCTGCTCGGTGCCCAGACCCAGGGCATGATCGGCTCGCTGCTGGCCTGCACCCTGCATGACGTCCTGCCGGGCCGCCGCATCGCCACCCTCGTCACCCACACCCTTGTCCGGGCCGACGATCCCGCGTTCGCACGGCCCACCAAGTTCGTCGGCCAGGTCTACCCCCGAGACGTGGCCCGCTCCCTCGCCCACCAGCGAGGCTGGCACATCGCGCAGGACACCACCACCGGCTGGCGCCGCGTCGTGCCCTCACCCGTGCGGAACGGATCGTGGAGACCGACACCGTCCATGAGCTGCTGAACAGCGGCACGTTGGTGATCTGCGCGGGCGGCGGGGGCGTCCCCGTCACCGCGGACAACGACACCGGCGCGCTGACGGGAGTGGAGGCCGTCATCGACAAGGACCTCACGGCCGCCCTGCTGGCCGAGGACCTGAAGGCCGACTTCCTGCTCATCCTCACCGACGTCCCTTGCGTGTACGAGGACTACGGGACAGCCGCTCAGCAACCCGTCCTCGACGCCACCCCCGCCGAGCTGCGCCGCCGGGGCTTCCCGGACGGCTCTATGGGGCCCAAGGCCGAGGCCGCCGCCCGGTTCGTCGAACGCACCGGAGGCCTGGCCGCCATCGGCGCCCTGGACGCGGCGTACGAGATCGTGCACGGCAGGTCGGGCACGTTGATCCGCCCGGAACTCACGGGCGGCTGAAGACCCGGAAGGGAAGGAGCGACCGGGTCGTCCGGTGTTCCCCGCGACGACCACGAACCACAGACACGCGAACCGCAGGACATGCATGATCCGAGGTACGGAACTCTCCCGCCACAGGGACCGCCTGGTCCGCACTCAGGGACCTACGGTCCCTCGTGCCGCAGGCGCGGGGGACACGAGAGTGGGAGCACATTCCCGAAGGAGGCCCACTCATGTCCCGTACCGTCACCGTTGGTCTGGACGGCTCGAACGAAAGCCTCGCCGCGGCCTGGGGGTACCACCCACGCCTTTCAGACAGTGGGGGAGGGCCGCGTGTGAGGCCGCGCTGTACGAGATTCCCCTCCGTACCGTGACGTGGTGCTGGGGCTGGACCTGCGCGCTCCCGACGACGACGTTCTGGAATTCGCGTTCGACGCCGCGTCCAGGCGCGCCACCAGGCTGCGTGTGATCCACGGCTGGGGCGCCGAGACCTCCCCCTCCGCTCCTGCGGATGACGCCGGCCCGGCCCAGGACGGGCCGACATCGGAAGGCGTGCTCCGCCCCTGGCAGGACAAGTTCCCGGGCGTCGAGGTGACGGAGGAGGCCGTGGTCGGGGACGCCGGTGCGCACCTGGTGGACGTCTCGCGTGACGCGTCACTGATCGTCGTCGGGCGCCGCAGCCGAGAGGGCTCGCTCGGCTCGCACGTCGGTCCGGTGGCCCGCACGGTCCTCCAGCACGCGGTCGCACCGGTCGCGGTGGTGCCGCACGACTGACGCCGCTCAGGGGAACGGGGGCGGGGCGTGGTCCGTGAGACGGAGCCCGGTGATCAGATCGGGGTGGATGCGGATGGCGTGATCCATCCGCTGCGTCACCCAGGGGCGCAACAAGGCCCGGTAGCGGGCCAGTTCCCGCGGATCGGTGACCAGCCACGCATAGCCGGTGACGACCACGCTCCACCCGGTGTGTGTGCCGGGGTCGATGTCGTCGGCCTCGTAGGCGACGACGGCCCCCGCACCCCCGGGCTGCCGGGCGTACCGGGCCAGCGCGGCGTCACCGTGGGTTCGGATGACGATGTCGCCGTCGACCAGGACGTGGTTGACCGGGCGGACGGTCGGCAGCGCGTGCCGGGTGAAGACGACCCGCCCCAAGGACACACTGCCCAGCAGCCGCAGCGCTTCGTCCCCGTCCAACTCGACACTCGTGTGCGCTCCTGAGGAGCTCGACGGGTCGTTGTCGTCGGCCATGGCAGGTTTCCGTATCGATGGGTCACTCACAGTTCACTGTCTCCCAGAGCCACGCGTGGGCCTGATCGGGTCATTCGAGCCGCGCGGGAGCATCTCGCACCAGGGCCGTTCGGCCTCGGTCGGCGTCCGGTGGTCCCTGCTTCGCGCGGCTGAGGGCGTATCAACCTGTACGGAGCGGCACCGCGGGGGATCGGTGCCGCTCCTGTCTTCACTGTCTCTCGGACCACGCTGTTCCCGTGGGTGCCGATGGTCCCGACCGGGGACCGGTCGTCCCTCGAACCGGGTGGTCTACCGGCGGTGCATGGTCTCCAGGGCGGAGGCCAGTACGTGGGGGTCGTGGTGGCCCTTGTAGACCTCCGGCGGCTGCTTGCGCAGCTTCAGGAGCTGCGCGACCGCCGTCCAGGCGGTGCGTACGGAGTACTCGACGGTGAAGACGACATCGTCGGGCACCTCCGCGAACTGGCCGATGAAGGCGAGGTTCACCGATCCCTCGGGGACGACCCGGGGCCGGTCGTCGCGGCGACGGGCCAGGAACTGGCTGGTGATGTACGGCATCACACAGGGCACGACGGTGGACGTCTCCAGGATCCGGGCTGCTGTCCGCTCGTCGAACGGGAGATGGTGCAGGACCTCTTCGAGGATCTCGCGGCCGGAGCACATGGTCATCGGCTTGGGCGTGTGGTTGCCGGTGCGGCCGGGGAACAGGCCGTAGCCCCACCAGACGGACACGTCCTCCGGCTGGTCGCGGTAGACGGGCTGCCGGTTGGCGACGATGCTGAGCAGCCAGTTGGAGTCGGTGAAGGTCATCAGACCGCCCTTGCCGGCCGGACGGCCGCTGAACTCCTCGAGAGCATCGAGGAACGCGGAGCCCTTCGTGGTGACCGTGAACGACTCCCAGAGAGACTCCTTGACGTGCTTGTCGAAGACGGCGGGATCACCGAAGTCGTCACGTCCGCGGGCCAGCCGGTGCCACAGCAGCCAGGCGTCCGAGCGGTGCGGGGCCGGTGGCGGCGCGGAGGTGTGCGAGCCGAGGCCGGAGGCGTCCGTCATGGAGCCGTTCGTGACGAGGACCAGGTCCTCGGGCGCGACGGTGATCTCCTCGTCGAAACCGTCCCGGTTCAGGTAGATGGTCTCGACCGTGCCGTGCCCGACGCCCGGGGCGAACCCGAGGTCGGTGACGTGGCAGCCGGTGCGCACGGTGACGCCTTGCTCGCGGAGCCAGGCGGTCAGGGGGCGGACGATGGAGTCGTACTGGTTGTAGCGGGTCCGGTGGATGCCCGACATGGAGGCGAACTCGGAGAACAGGTGGACGAAGCGCCTCAGGTAGCGGCGGAACTCGATGGCGCTGTGCCAGGGCTGGAAGGCGAACGTGGTGCACCACATGAACCAGAAGTTGGTGGTGAAGAAGTGTTCGCCGAAGCAGTCGGTGATCTTCTTGCCGTCCAGGTGTCCTTCCGGGGTGGCCAGGCAGCGGACCAGTTCCAGCCGGTCGCGTTCGGAGAACCCCATGGAGGTCACGTCGACGATCTTGCCGTTCCCGTCGACGAGCCGGGCGATGTCGTCCCAGGCGAAGTCCTCGTGTCCGGCCAGGATCTCCTCGGTCACGGAGACGGCCGGGTCGTCGAGGGTGGGGATGCCGGACAGCAGGTCGTAGGTGCAGCGGAACTCGGCCTCGAACATGCGCCCGCCGCGCATGGTGTAGCCGGTGTCCGGCGTGCCGCCCGCGTCCAGACTGCCGCCAAGGGTCCGCTGTTCCTCGAAGAGGTGGATGTCGGAACCCTTGAAGCCGCCGTCCCGGATCAGGAACGTGGCCGCGGCCAGCGCCGCGATTCCGCTGCCCACCAGATATGCCTTCGCCATCACACAACTCCTCGTGCTCGCCAGTCGATCGGTAACCGCGCATCCACGGTTTCCTGTGGGGCGGGGTCCTGTCTGTGGGCCGTTGGGCCGCCTCGCCGGTCCGGACGGCCCTCTGCGCGGGACCCGGCGGTTGTCCGTGTACCTCCGGCATGAGGGCGCGCGACCGCGCGGGAACACGGTGACGCTGCCCGGGAGTTCGATGTCGCTCAGCTCCGTCGGACCCGTCGGACGCCGGTCATGTGGTTGTGCGGACTACGGCTGAGCTGACCCCGGGTCCCGGTCAGGGCGGGCCGAGCGGCCCCCGGGCCGAACTGCTTGTACGGCGGGCCGGTGCGCGTCAATGCCCGGTGATCCCCCGGGAGGGGCCCTTCTCGGCCGGACGGTCGCCGTCGAGGCGGAAGGTCAGGCCGCTGAACACCCCGACGACCCCGCCCACCTGCCAGGTCGACCGGACGGCGTGAGCGATGTCGGTACGGTGTTCCAGGCGCCCTTCGAGCGTGACCAGGCCGTCGCGTACCGAGACGACGACGGCGTCGGGCGGCAGGCCGGGAGCGGCGCCCAGGATCTCGTCGGTCACCTGCCGGCGGATGTCCTCGTCCGTGCGCAGGAAGACCCGTAGCAGGTCCCGGCGGGTGGCGATGCCGATGAGCCGGTCCTCCTCGTCCACCACGGGAAGCCGCTCGATTCCGTGGCGCTCCATCACCCGCGCGGCGTCCGGGACGGGTTGCTCCGGATGCACCGTGATCGCGGGTGTGGACATCAGTTCGCCGGCGGTGCTGGCAAGCGCCCCGGGAGCCGCTCGGTGCCCCGGACGTCGCAGGCGCGGCAGCCGGTAACTGCGGTCCCGGCGTCCACCGGCCCGGGCCGCCTGACCGCGCACCAGGTCGGTCCCGGAGACCACCCCGATCACTTTGTCGTCGTGGTCGACGACAGGCAGCCCGCTGATCCGATGGGCGTCCAGCAGTCGGACCACGTCCTTGAACGGGGTCTCGCGGTGCGCCTGAACGACCTCGTCGGTCATCACATCGCCCACTGTGTGGATCTTCACGGTGTGTTCCTCCGTCATCGGCGGGAGAAGGGGCGGAGTCCTTGCCGGATGCGCCGGGTGACGGGGCTTCGCCCGCACTCACCCGGCGCATCCGGGTCCATGGCGCCCCGGCCTCTTCAGCCGTCCGTCGCTTCGGTCTGTGTCGGCCCGACGGGCGGCCCGCCCCGCCACGGCGGCGGTGTGGCCGACCTGCGGGCCGCGTCTCCACGGTGCGCGACCTGGTCGGCCTGGCTGCGCAGCCGCTCCTGCAGCCGGTCGGCAAGCTCGTGCGCGCTCGCTTCCCGGGCGTGCACCACCACGAGGGTGCTCCCCACGGTGATCTCGGCCCCGGCGGACCACGGCTGATCGCTGTGGTGCGCCTGGGCCCTGGTGATCCGCACCTCGCCGCTGACGGCCGGAAGTCCCGGCCGGCCCAGAGCCGCGTCGACCTTGGCACGGACGTAGGCGAGGGCTTCCTCGTCCACGTCGCCCTCGGCCCGTACGAGCACCGTGTCGGTGGTGACGCGGGTTCCGGTGTCCCTTGCGGTCATGTGCTCCACTCCTTCGGGTCTTTCTGATCGTTTGGGCTGTGGCTCCAGACTGCTCTGCGCGCCCGCCTCGGCCCAGGGCCGCCCGGCCCCGGATCAGGGACCGGACGGGCTTGCCTCACCTGCTGTCGCTGCCCTCGGACCCCGTCAGCGCCGCCCGTCCGGCCTCCAGACGGGCGACCGGGACGCGGAACGGCGAGCAGGAGACGTAGTCGAGTCCCGCGGCGTGGAAGAAGTGGACGGAGTCGGGGTCCCCGCCGTGTTCACCGCAGACGCCGATCTTCAGGTCGGGGCGGGTGGCGCGGCCTTCGGCGACCGCGATGCCGACCAGTCGGCCGACGCCCGCACGGTCGATCGTCTCGAAGGGGGAGGTGGCGAAGATGCCCTTGTCGAGGTAGGCGGAGAAGAAGGCGGCCTCGACGTCGTCGCGGGAGAAGCCCCAGGTGGTCTGGGTGAGGTCGTTGGTGCCGAAGGAGAAGAACTCCGCCTCCTCGGCGATGCGGCCGGCGGTGAGGGCGGCCCGTGGCAGCTCGATCATCGTGCCGACCGGGCAGTGCACGGGGACGCCGGTCTCCTCGGCCACCTGGGCCAGGACGTGTTCCACCACCTCGCGTTCGATGCGCAGTTCCTCGACGGCGCCGACCAGCGGCACCATGATCTCCGCCTCGGGGGAGCCTCCGGCCCGGACGCGTTCGACGACCGCCTCCGCGATCGCCCGTACCTGCATGGCGACCAGACCGGGGATCACCAGGCCGAGGCGTACGCCGCGCAGGCCGAGCATCGGGTTCTCCTCGTGCATACGGCTGACAGCCGCGAGGAGTTCGGTGTCGTGCGGGTCGGGCGCGGCACCCTGGGCGTCGGCGGTGGCGATACGGACAGCGAGGTCGGTGCGGTCGGGCAGGAACTCGTGCAGTGGCGGGTCGAGGAGACGGATGGTGACGGGCAGGCCGTCCATCGCCTCAAGGATCCCGGTGAAGTCCTGGCGCTGGAGCGGGAGCAGGGCGTCGAGTGCACGCTCTCGGGCGGCGTCCGTGTCGGCCAGGATCATCTCCTCGACCAGCTTGCGGCGTTCGCCGAGGAACATGTGCTCCGTGCGGCACAGGCCGATGCCCTGGGCACCGAACCGCCGGGCCCGCGCGGCGTCCTCGGGGGTGTCCGCGTTGGCGCGCACCTCCAACCGCCGTACGCCGTCGGCCTGTTGGAGAGCGCGGGCCACCGCGTCGACCACACGGGCGGAGTGCTCCCCGCGCTCACCGGTCTCCAGGTGGCGGATGACCGCGGAGTCGACCAGCGCCGCCGCACCGGCGTACACGGCACCGGTGGAGCCGTCCACCGAGATGACTGTGCCCTCCTCGACGACGGTGCCGTCACGGGTGGTGAAGCGGCGGGCGTCGATGTCCACGGTGATTTCCTCGGCACCGCAGACGCAGACCTCGCCCATGCCTCGGGCGACGACGGCCGCGTGGCTGGTCTTGCCTCCGCGGCTGGTCAGCACGGCCTGGGCGGCGACCATGCCGGGCAGATCGTCGGGAGTCGTCTCCTGGCGGACCAGGACGACCTTCTCGCCGGCCGCGGCGCGCCGTACGGCCTCGGCGGAGTCGAACACGGCCGCGCCGACGGCGGCACCGGGCGAGGCCGGCAGGCCGTGGGCGAGCGCGTCGCCGGTCGCGGAGGCGTCGAAGCGGGGGAACATCAGCCGGGCGAGCTGCTCCCCGCTCACCCGCGCCAAAGCCTCGTCCGGGGTGACGATCCCCTCGTCGATCAGTTCGGCGGCGATGGCGAACGCGGCCTCGGCGGTGCGCTTGCCGACCCGGGTCTGCAGCATCCACAAAGTGCCGCGCTCGATGGTGAACTCGATGTCGCACAGGTCCCGGTAGTGCCGCTCCAGTGTCCGCATGTGCTCGCGCAGCTGCCCGTACGACGTCGGGTCCAGCCGCTCCAGCTCGGCCAGCGGCACGGTGTTGCGGATGCCGGCGACGACGTCCTCGCCCTGTGCGTCGGCCAGGTAGTCGCCGTACAGGCCGGGACGGCCGGTGGCCGGGTCCCGGGTGAAGGCGACACCGCTCCCGGAGTCGTGGCCCAGGTTGCCGAAGACCATGCGCTGCACGGTGACCGCGGTGCCCAGGTCGTCGGGGATGTGCTCGCGGCGCCGGTAGAGGCGGGCGCGTTCGCCGTTCCACGACTGGAAGACGGCGAGGACGGCACGGCGCAACTGTTCGGCGGGGGACTGCGGGAAGGCCTCGCCCGTCTCGTCGACGATGAGGTTCTTGTATTCCTCGACGAGTTCGGCGAGGTCGCTCGCGTCCAGGTGCAGGTCGTCCGTGACGCCCCGGGTTTCCTTCAGCGCTCCCATGGCCCGCTCGAACAGGGCGGAGTCGACACCCATCACCGTATTACCGAACATCTGCACGAGTCGGCGGTAGGAGTCCCAGGCGAAGCGTTCGTTCCCGGAGACCTTGGCCAGGCCCAGGACGGATTCGTCGTTCAGGCCGATGTCGAGGACCGTCTCCATCATGCCGGGCATGGAGAAGCGGGCGCCGGAGCGGACGGAGAGCAACAGCGGGTTGTCGGGCTGCCCCAGCAGCCGTCCGGCAGCTGATTCCAGCCCGGTGAGATGCCGGGAGATCTCCTGGGACATGCCGTCCGGTTCCGCACCGGTGGTCAGGAATGCCCGGCAGGCCTCCGTGGTGATGACGAACCCCGGCGGGACGGGGAGGCCCAGCCGGGTCATCTCGGCCAGGTTCGCGCCCTTGCCGCCGAGCAGGCCGGCCAGGTCACGGCCGCCCTCGTGGAAGTCGTACACGTAACGGACCATGACGCCGTGCTCCTCAGCTTCGTACGATGGCTGCGTGGGCTTCCTGCCCTTTCCACCGTCGGTCGGGCGCCGACCGGGCGGCAGGTGCCTGCAGTCCCGACCTGGTCCGGAATCAGGGCCGACAGGCCCTGGTCCTTCGGCCCCGGGTCGAGAATGATCTCGGGTGGTGAGGCTGGTTCCGCGATGGACGGGCATCGGCACGGACACATGACGAGGAGCGACTGATGGCGGACAGTGAGCGGCCTGGCACCGACGACGGCGCGATCCGGGTCTTCCTGCTGGACGACCACGAGGTGGTACGGCGCGGAGTGCGCGACCTGCTGAACGACGAGCCGGACATCACCGTGGTCGGTGAGGCCGGCACCGTCGAGCAGGCCCTGGTGCGTGTCCCCGCGCTGCGTCCGCAGGTGGCCGTCCTGGACGTCCGTCTGCCCGACGGCGACGGAGTGACCGTCTGCCGGGAACTGCGCTCGCGCATGCCGGAGCTGGCCTGCCTGATGCTGACCTCGTTCGACGACGAGGAGGCGCTCCTCGACTCGATCATGGCGGGGGCGTCCGGGTACGTGCTGAAGCAGATCCAGGGCTCCGACCTGGTGTCCGCGGTGCGCACGGTGGCCCGGGGCCAGTCCCTCCTCGACGCGAGCGCCACCACCAAGCTGATGACCCGTCTCCGCGAGGGCCAGCAGCCGGCGGAGGCCCCGGAGGCGCTGCCGGGCCTGACCGACCGGGAGCGGGAGATCCTGGCTCTGATCGGTGAGGGACTGACCAACCGTCAGATCGGGCAACGGCTGTTCCTCGCCGAGAAGACGGTGAAGAATCACATCTCGCGCCTGCTGGCGAAGCTCGGCGTGGAGCGTCGCGTCCAGGCCGCCGTCATCGCCACCCAGGCCGAGGACCGGCTCAAGCACGAAGGCCACTGAGCCCCCTCCGGCTCATGGCCACGGCGAGCCGCCCGGCCCGAAGGTCCCTCAGTTCGTCCCCGTAAGGCCCAAGTGCCGTCCGGTGCGCCACCAGCAGGCTGTGCAGCGCACCCGGACTTCACCGGGCACCGATCGGGAGGACGACGGACATGACCGTGCGCGTGGGAATCAACGGCTTCGGGCGCATCGGGCGCAACTACCTGCGCTGTGTGCTGGAGCGCGCGGAGACAGCGGCCGGCACCCCGGTCGAGGTGGTGGCGGTCAACGACCTCACCTCCCCGGCCGCGCTCGCCCATCTCCTGGAGTACGACTCGACCTACGGCAGGCTGCACCGCACGGTCGAGCATGACGACACCTCGATCACGGTCGACGGCCACCGCGTCGCCGTGACCGCCGAACGCGACCCCGCCGCCCTGGACTGGACCGGCCTCGGCGTGGACGTCGTCATCGAGTCCACCGGACGTTTCCGCGGCCGCGAGGACGCCGGACTGCACTTGAAAGGCGGCGCCCGCAAGGTGCTGCTGTCCGTACCGGGCAAGGGAGTCGACGCCACCATCGTGATGGGCGTCAACGAGGGCACGTACAACCCGGAGAGCGACCACGTCGTCTCGAACGCCTCGTGCACCACCAACTGCGTGGCGCCGATGGTGAAGGTCCTCGACGACGCCTTCGGTATCGACAAGGGTCTGATGACCACCATCCACGGCTACACCAACGACCAGGTCGTCCTGGACGGCCCGCACAAGGACCTCCGACGTGGCCGGAGCGCCGCCGTGAACATCATCCCGACCAGCACCGGGGCGGCCCGCGCCGTGGGCCTGGTCCTGCCGGAGCTGGCCGGCACCCTCGACGGCATCGCTGTCCGCGTCCCCGTCGAGGACGGCTCCCTCACCGACCTGACCCTCGTACTGGACCGGGAGGTGACCGCCGACGAGATCAACACCGTGTTCCGGACGGCCGCCGACGGACCACTGAAGGGCATTCTGCGGGTGTCCGACGCCCCGATCGTCTCCCGTGACGTCATCGGCGACCCCGCTTCCTGCGTCTTCGACGCCCCGCTCACCCAGGCCCACGGAAACCTCGTGAAGGTGTTCGGCTGGTACGACAACGAGTGGGGGTACACCAACCGGCTCCTCGACCTCACTGAGTACGTGGTCGACCGCCTTCCTCAGCGATGACTGTCAGCGACAGCTCGGGCCCCGACTGTTGTATGTGATCCAGTACCGCCCTCTCCGACGGACCGATACGGTGTCACCCAGAGCGCTGCGGCCGGTTGCCGGCGCGTTGTAGGGGACCTGGAGGAACGTCGGTGGGAAGCCCCAAGCAGCCCAGGGAAGCCCGCGTCAAGCTCCCTCAGTTGAGGCTGGACGAGCTGCTGGAGGAACTCCAGGCCCGTCTGGACGCTGCTCGCGGCACCCGCGACCGAGTGCACAGCCTGCTGGAGGCAGTGCTCTCGGTCGGGCGTGAACTGGACCTCGAACAGGCGCTGCGCAGCATCGTGGAGGCCGCGGCGGTGCTGGTCGAGGCTCAGTACGCGGCCCTGGGCGTGATCGGACCGGACGGCAGACGGCTGTCGGAGTTCCTGACCGTCGGCTTCACCGAGCAGCAGATCGCGGCGATCGGGCCCTACCCGGAGGGCCACGGCATCCTCGGCGAGGTGATCCGTCACCCCGAGCCCCTGCGCCTGACGAAGATCTCCGAACACCCCAACTCCTACGGCTTCCCGCCCCACCACCCGCCGATGAACTCCTTCGTCGGAGTGCCGATCCGGGTGCGGGAGCAGGTTTTCGGCAACCTCTACCTGACCGAGAAACGGGACGGCGCGCAGTTCGACGAGGAGGACGAGTCGGTCCTGTCGACGCTGGCCGTCGCGGCCGGCGTGGCGATCGACAACGCCCGCCTGTACGAGGAGTCGAGGCTGCGTGAGCGCTGGCTGCAGGCGAGCGCCGAGATCACCCACACCCTGATGTCGGGCAGTGACCGCGGCGAGGTCCTCGCCCTCATCGCGGAACGGGCCCGGGAGATCACCGGTGCCTCCCTCGCGGTGGTCGCCGTACCGATGGAGGGCACCGACTCCCTCACCGTGGAACTGGCCATCGGGGAGGCGGCGGAGGCACATCGCGGGCTGGTCCTGCCCGTGGACGACAGCCTGATCGGCAAGGCATTCTCCGGCGCCGCCCCCGTCACCAGCCCGGATGTCTCCCGTGACGAGCCGGTGGCTTTTCCGGGCGAGAGCACCGAAGACACCGAAGACACCGAGGGCGCAGAAGGCCAGGGGAGTGTTCCGGCCGGAGGTCCCGCGCGGTACACCGGGCTCGGCCCGGCCGTTGCCGTGCCCATCGGTACCACCGGCGGGGTACGAGGCATCGTCCTGCTGGTCCGCGAGGCGGGCCGCACGGTCTTCACCGAGAAGGAGACCGAACCGCTCCAGGGCTTCGCCGCCCAGGCCGCGGTCGCGATGGAGCTGGCGGAACGCCGCGCCGACGCCGCGCAGATCGCCGTGCTCCAGGACCGCGACCGGATCGCCCGCGACCTCCACGACCTGGCGATCCAGCGACTGTTCGCCACCGGGATGACGCTGCAGAGCGCAGGCCGCTTCATCGACCACGCGGAGGCCTCGGAGCGGGTGCTGAGGGCGGTGGACGACCTGGACGAGACCATCAAGATCATCAGGTCGACGATCTTCGGACTACGGGCGCGCGACGGAGTCTCCGAACCGGGCCTGCGCGCCCGGGTGGTACGCGCGGTCGGCGAGGCCGCGCCGGTGCTGGGGTTCGCGCCCGGACTGCGCATGGACGGCCTCCTGGACACCCATGTGCCCAAGGAGACCGCCGAGCACGTCGTGGCGGTGCTGTCCGAGGCGCTGACCAACGTCGCCCGTCACGCCCGCGCAGACCGGGTCGGGGTCGCCCTGGAGACCGACGGCCGTGAGGTGCGGCTGACGGTGACCGACAACGGGGTGGGGATTCCGGCCGACGGTCGGCGCAGCGGCCTGAGCAACATGGCCGAGCGGGCCCAGCAGCTGGGCGGAGAGCTGGAGTTGAGCAGTCCGGCGAGCGGGGGCTGTGCCTTGGTGTGGCGAGTGCCGGTAGCGGAGGGTGAGAGGTAGGGGCGCGTCGCTGCCGGCGAAGTGCGAGATCTTGCCCGGCGGGACCCCTTGCAGCCATGCACCGGTCGGCCCGAGCGCGTCCAGGCCGGCAAGATGCGCCAGGCGGACCTTGAACTTGCCGATCGTGGCGGCCCTCGCCGGGTCCTTCAGCCGGTCGACCCGGCCGCGCCGGCTGGACGGGTCCACCACCAGCAGCCCGCGCTTCTTGTACCGCTCCTCGTCGAAGCCCGGTGGCCGTCCGCCGCTTGACCTTTTGCGCCTGGCTGTCGGTCTTCTCGGGAATCGTGTGCCGGATGCCCCGTTGCCGCAGATAGCCGCGGCAGGGCCCGTTGCTGTACGCCTTGTCGGCCGCGACGCCGTCCGGCGTCTTGCGCGGCCGGCCCGGCCCGAGCTTCGGGACGCGGATCTTCTCCAGAACCGGCTTGAACTGCGTGCAGTCCGCCCGCTGACCTGGTGTGACGACCAGGGACAGCGGGCGGCAGCGGCCGTCCGCACTCAGGTGGAGCCTGGTGGTGAACCCGCCGCGCGAGCGGCCCAGACCCTCACCTCCCGCACCACCTCCACCAGGTGGGCGTGCAGGCTCTGCCACGGCGTTTGCAGCGCGGAGTGCGACCCGCTCAAGTGGGCTCGGTGCTGGGGCAACAGGTCGACGAGCGGACCCGTCGAGCGCTTTCCGAGCACGTTGAAGAAGTCCTCGGTGTGCGAGCAGACGTGCAGCGGCAGGCTGGCGGGTCTCGGTCATGCCCTCCAGGACGGACTGTGCCCGCTGCTGACCCGCGCTCGCCACCACTCGCGCGACTGGCGCCTGCGGGGGCGGAGCTCCGTAGGCTGTTCGATCACGATCCGGGCGACGTCTGTGCGCACGGACTCTACGGCCGGACCCTGGAGCGCCACGGTCGGCAGCGGGCCCGTTCCCCGTCTCCGGGTGGTGGACGTCGTCCGACGGCGCGGTTCAAAGGCAGGAGGCGTGTGAGGTGGATACAGTCACCGAGCCGGAGTGGACCTGATGGCGGCCCATGGGCAGGTCATCGCCCGGGATCTTGCCCTTCCCCGTACTGGCTGCATACACCTTGGGTAGACTCCCGGCGTGAGCAGGAGTGATTCTCTCGAGGACCAAGTGTCCGGCGACGGCGACGGCGACGTCTCGTCCGTACCACGGGACGCTGTCCCGGCAGCGGCTGTGGGCGGACGCCGTCTCGCCCTGGACATGCATGAGCGGCTACGCACCATGATCCTCAGCGGCGAACTCCCTCCGGGCTCGGTGCTGCTCCAGGCCGAGATGGCCCGGAAGCTGGGCGTCAGCCGTACGCCGATGCGTGAGGCGTTCCGGCTGCTTCAAGAGGAAGGGCTCATCGACGCGAGCCCGGACCAGCGGGCCCGGGTCAGAGGAGTGGACCCCGCGGACCTTGACGGGGTGTACGGCGCGCGCATCATGCTGGAGACGCTCGCCGTCAGCATGACAGCCAAGCTGCTCACCCCTGCGGACGTCGAGCGCATGGGGGAAGTCCTGCGGCGGATGCAGGAACTGGCGGGCAACGACAGGCCGGAGGAGTGGTACGCCGCGCACAAGGAGTTCCACGGCATCGCGACCCGCGGGGTGGGGCCGCATCTGCAGCGCATGCTCGTGTCACTGGCCGAACAGAGCGAGCGCTACATCCGGCTGGCCCAACTCGGGGTGCCCGGATCATGGGCCCGCGCGCACAGGGATCACGAGGCGCTGTTGGAGGCAGTGCGTACGGGCAGCCCGGCGGAGGCCGCGAGCGTCATCGCCCGCCATCTCGCCCGCACCGCTCTGAGCGTGTTGGCGGACGTCGCTCCGGAGTACGAGCCCACGGCTACGCGGACCGCGCTGGGTATCGCCGGCGGCACTCAGCCCTGACGACTGGCACGCCCGCCCGGCGATATGTCCCTGTTCGTGGCGAGTCGCAGCGAGGTGGAGGTGCCGCAGTGGTCCGCGTGCCCCGTGCCGGACGACGCGCCGCAACCTGTTGTTGTCGCGGAACCAGGCCCGGGCTTCGACGGTCGCTCGGGCAGCCGGCTCCCCCGATCCCCTCACCTTCACCGTCGACGTCTGGTGGTCGCCGGAACTGGTTCTGCCGAGGTCAGGCGTAGACCGGGGCGAGGTCGAAGTAGACCCGGTAGTCGTCGATGAGCCCGGACTCGTCGACGCGCCAGATGCTGACGACGGGAACGGTGACCGTGCCGCCGTCCGACCGGTGGTAGTCGACGGAGAGTTCGACGATCGTGTCGGAGCCGTCGGCCCACTCGTGCAGCACCGTGTGTTCGAGGCCCTTGATGGTGGTGAAGAACCCGTTCACCCCGGCCTCTATGGCTTCGGGCCCCGTCATGGGCTCGTTGTTGGCGAACCGCAGACGACCCTGGGGCGCGAACAGCCGACTGAAGCCCGCCGCGTCGGTGGTGTCGACCAGGGCGAAGACTCTGCTGGTCAAATCACTGGCCATGGCCGATCCACTCATTCCGAGGTGTTGGAGGCGACGCGGTCGCGTACCGCCTTCAGAGTCGTCCGCACCGCGTCCAGGTAGTCCGCCTCCATGCGGTCGGCGAACTCCTTCTCCACCGGGCTGCCCGGCTCGACACCGTCCACCACGATGCGGAACGTGAAGGTCAGCTCCGGCTGACCGGTGTCACCGAGCTCGATCTCGTTGTCGATCGTGCCGCGGGCCGTGCCGTGTGTGCGCACGAAGTGCACGCGCTGCTCGGGGTAGAACGTGACGACCTCGCGCACCGGTCGGCCGACGTGCACGATGTCGCGCACCAGACCGCCGTCGAACCGCTCGGTCACCGTGCTCACTTCGATCATGGTGCTCCTCCACGGATCCGGTATCCGTCGACCATCGCTGCGTGCCCCGTCATCGAGGGCGTGCGATTTATTGAAGTGTGCACACTATGGCTGGTTGGGTAAAGAGGCTGACGCGAACTGCCCCGGCTGTATAGATCATCTGGTATCTGTTGTGTATGCAGTTAGAGAGAGGCGCCACGTCCAGGGCGACCGGTCCCGCCGTCATGGTCGTCGCCGGTGGCACCGGCAACATCGGCGAAGGCATCGTCCGGGCCGGGCTGCGCTCAGGCGCCACCGTCGTCGTACCGTCCCGCGGACCGTCGCGCCTCGACGACCTGCGCCGTTACGTCGCGGAGTTCGGTGTGGACGACACGAAGCTCGATACGCGCGTCACAGACGTGGGCGACTTCCGTCAGGCGTACGAACTGCTCGCTCAGGTCACGGCCGACCACGGTCGAGTGGATCTGACGGTCGGCTCGCTCGGCGGTTACTGGTCGGGTCCCGCACTGCTGCAGACCGAGGAGGGCTGTCGCTGATGGCGGCCCAGGGGCACGGCACCCACGTCCTGATCGCCGGGCCGGGAAACCTGCTGTTCAACCGGCACGCCGGCCTCGTCACCATCGCGGGACACGCACAGCTCGCCATGGCCCAGATCCTCGACGCGGAGGCGCGCGAGCATGCGGTGCGCTCCTATCAGCTCTTCGTCGGACATGTTCAGGACCGTCAACGAGGCGGGGGCGGCGGCCCTGGCGTGGTGACCCCGGACCGGATCGGCGAGCGGGTGCCGGCTCTGTACACACAGCAGCCGGAAGGAACCGTGCACACGTTGACCGCCCGTGCCATCGCCGGATTCCCCTTCCCCGCAGAGGCAGGTGACTGACTTGGGCGCACTGCCCAAATCCGCTGCCGAACCGCCCTGTTGTCACACCGGCTCCTGAACGGAAGGCCACCACCATGAGCAAGAGCACCGACCCCGACCCGCTCGCCGGTACGGCCGCCCCCTCACCCGGCGAGCTCGGGCGCATCGTCTTCATCGCGGCTGTGGCCGCGATCGGCGGCTTCCTGTTCGGCTACGACAGTGCTGTCATCAACGGCGCGGTGATCGGTATCCAGCACCACTTCGACGTGTCCTCCACGGAGACGGGCACGGTCGTGGCCGGCGCGCTGCTCGGCTCCGCCGTGGGAGCCGCCGTGGCGGGCCGGTTCGCCGACCGGCTGGGTCGGCTGCGGGTGATGCACACGGCCGCGGCCCTCTTCGCCGTCACCTCCGTCGGCTCCGCGCTCGCGCGGTCCGTCTGGGACCTGGGCGGCTGGCGCGTCCTGGGCGGCGTCGCCATCGGCCTGGCCTCGCTCATCGGCCCCACCTATATCGCCGAGATCGCCCCCGCCGCCTACCGAGGCCGCCTCGCCTCGTTCCAGCAAGGAGCCATCGTCCTCGGCATCACCGCCTCCCAGCTCGTCAACTGGGGCATAGCCAAGGGCGCCGGCGGACGTAGCGAGAGCTCCTTGGGCCCCCTCGACGCCTGGCAGTGGATGCTCCTGGCCGCCGTCGTACCCGCGGTGCTCTACTACGTCCTCACCTCGCGCATCCCGGAGTCCCCATACTACCTCGTCGCCCGCGGCCGCACCGACGAGGCCCGACGGGCCGTGGTCGAGGTCCACGGTGCGGCGGCGGACGCACAGGACGTCGAGACCCGTCTCACGGAGATCGAACACGCGCTGCGCCACACACACAAGCCCCGAACAAAGGACCTGTTCGGCGGCTCCTTCGGGCTGCTGCCGATCGTGTGGGCGGGCATCGGGCTCGCCGTCTTCCAGCAGCTCGTCGGCATCAACGTCATCTTCTACTACTCGTCCATCCTTTGGCAGTCGGTCGGCATCGACCAGTCCGGCTCGCTGCTGATCAGTCTCTCCACCTCGATCGTCAACATCGTCGGCACCGTGGTGGCGATGCTGTTCATCGACCGTGTCGGACGCAGACCGCTCGCCCTGATCGGCTCGGCGGGCATGGCCGTGTCCCTCGCCCTGGCGTCCTGGTCCTTCTCGTACAAGACCGGCTCGGGCGACGGCATCTCCATCCCCGACACTCAGGGCACGGTGGCACTCGTGGCGGCCCACACCTTCGTCTTCTTCTTCGCCGTCTCGTGGGGCGTCATCCTGTGGGTCATGGTCGGCGAGATGTTCCCGTTCCGGATCCGGGCCGCCGCGATGTCCGTGGCGACGGCCTTCAACTGGCTCACCAACTGGGCAGTCACCGAGAGCTTCCCGCGCATGGCGGAGTGGAACCTGTCGGCCACGTACGCCTGTTACGCCGCCTTCGCGCTGCTGTCCGGCGTCTTCGTGCTGACCGTGATCAGCGAGACCAAGGGCAGGCAGTTGGAGGACACGGCCGCGGTGTGAGGGAGGACGGATTCGAGCGGGCCTTGCCGCCGGAGACAGCTCATCGAGGTACTCCACGGCTGCTGTTCGACGAGGTACGTGAGGGCGGGCCCCCCACACCTACGGTTCGCCCTTGAGTGCCGCGATGCGACCGCCGTGCGGCAACAAGGCCGCCGAAGTGGATGGTTCTCACCTTCGGCCGCCCACTCGGAGCCGGGAGCGGTACGTGGTTCTCAACCGGGGGAGGCCCGTCGTGTGTGCCTGCCTTGTTCACGACTGCTCGGCGCCGGGCCCGCTGTTGTGGGGACGCCGCGTTCCGGCGCGTCAACAGCGGGCCCGGGCACGACCGGGCAGTGGGTGTTCGGCGACCGGCGTTCACCGGCACGAACACGCCGGTCACGACTTCTCGGCCGCCGATCCGGCGGGACTGCCCCTCGTCACTCAATGGTCCCCGTCGATGCGCCGAAGGAACGCGCGCGTGCGCTGGTGGCCGGGGTCGGTCATGAGCTTTGCGGGTGTCCCCTCCTCCAGTACGACCCCCTGGTCGAACATGACGAGCCGGTCCGCGGCCGACCGTGCGAAACCCATCTCATGGGTGACGACGATCATGGTCAGCCCGTCCTCGACCAGCTCCTTCATCACGGTGACGACCTCGCCGACCATCTCCGGGTCGAGCGCGCTCGTGGGCTCGTCGAACAGCATCAGCTCCGGCTTCATGGCGAGGGCGCGCGCGATGGCGACCCGCTGCTGCTGGCCTCCGGAGAGGACGGACGGCCGCGAGGACGCCTTGTGCGCGAGGCCGACCCTGGCCAGCAGGGCGTGCGCCTGTTCTCTCGCCTCGGCCTTCGGCACGCCCAGGACCTTCACGGGGGCGGCGGCCACGTTGTCCAGGGCTGTGAGGTGCGGGAAGAGGTTGAAGCGCTGGAAGACGAAGCCGATGTTGCGCCGGCGTTCCGCGATCGTCCTCGGTCGCTCCTCGATCAGTCGGTCCTGACCGTCCTTGTATCCGACCCGGCGTCCGTGGACGAGGATCTCTCCCTCGTCGATGCTCTCCAGATGGTTGAGGCACCTCAGGAACGTCGTCTTCCCCGAGCCGGACGGTCCGACGACGACCACCACCTCGCGGGCCCGGACGTCCATGGAGACACCGTTCAGTACCCGTACGGCACCGAAAGCCTTGACCATCCCGCGCGCCGACAGCACCGCCGACGGATCCGCGGGGCCGGTCGGGCCCGTGCGCCCGTCGGCGGCACGGTCGTGCGCGTCGTTCGCCGCCGCTGTACTCCCGATCGGTTCCACGTCAGTTCGCTTCCCTGCTTGTGAGTGCGTGTTCCTTGCCGACGAGCTCTTTCGCGGCGTGCCCGGAACCGCCGCCCCTGCCACCACCGCCGACGAGTCGCTCCCGTAGCGAGGGGCCGGGCGGCGGGACGGAACCGGGGTCCGCGAGTCTGCGCTCGATGAACCGCTGGACGAACGACCAGACCGTCGTCAGGGCGAGGTAGTAGCACGCGACGACGGCGAAGATCTCGAACGTCTTGAAGGTCGCCGAGTTGATCGACTGAGCCGTCAGGAACATCTCCTGGAGTCCGATGACCGACAGCAGAGACGTCGATTTCATCATCAGGTTGAACTCGTTGCCCAGCGGAGGAACGATGATCCGCAGCGCCTGAGGCAGCAGTACCACCCGCATGGTCAGTGACGGGGTCATACCGAGCGCCTGTGCCGCCTCCGTCTGCCCCCGGTCGATGGCGTCGAGCGCCGCGCGGATGATCTCGGCCATGTAGGCCGCCTCGTTCACCGCGAGTGTCAGGACGGCCGCCTGTACGACGCCGAGAAGGACGAGGCCACCCAACTGGATGTCGCTGAAGCGGTAGACGCCCGCCGCGGCGAGGCCGTTGTAGACGAGGACCAGCTGGACCAGCAGGGGTGTGCCCCGGATCAGCCAGACGTACGTCCTACCGCCCCAGCGCAGTACGGCGAAGCGGCTGCGCTGGGCGAGCGCGATGACGAGACCCAGCACTACACCGAGCAACTGTGCGACGACCGAGATGTAGACAGTGCGCCAGAGTCCCTCCAGGAAGATCCCGGAAGGGGACGTCAGGTAGTGCCAGAAGAACGACCAGTCGAAGCCGGCCACCTGTGCCGAGTCGGCGAGCAAGGACGTGTCAGCCACGTCATCCTCTCCCTGCGTGTGTGCGGATGCGGTCGGGCCGGACCACTGCCGACGCGGGTGTACGGCGGTCGAGCGGTCCCACCGGTCGTTCGGGCGGAGGGCTAACCCGCGATGTCGTCACCCGTCAGGTTCCACTTCTTGAGGATGGCGGCGTACTCGCCGTTCTTCTGGATCGCGGCGAACGCTGTCGTCAGTGCGTTGTGCAGAGCGGTGTCGTCCTTGCGGGTGGCGGCGCCCACCTTGATGCGGTTGAACGGCTCCCCGGTGAGCTCGAAGGTGCCCGGCTGCTGCTTCAGCACGTACGCGGCGGTCTCCAGGGTCGTTCCGTAGCTGTCGACCAGCCCGAGGCGGAGTTGCTGAAGGGCGTCGGTGTCCTTGTTGAACAGCCGGATGTCGACCTTCTGCTTCCCGTCCGCCTGGCACTTCTTCGACTGGTCGGCCAGGTAGTCGGCGACGGTCGTGCCCGTCTGGGCCGCCGCCTTGTTGCCGCACAGGTCGGACGCGCTCTTGATGCCCTTGTCGTTCTTCTCCGACACCACGAGGGTGTTGGAGGCGTACATGTACGGGACGAAGTCCACGACCTTCTCCCGCTCGGGCTTGATGTAGAGCTGGGTGATGATCGCGTCGCACTGTCTGGCCTTCAACGCCGGGATGATGCCGTTGAAGGCGGTGTTGGCCCAGTTCGCCTCGACGCCGAGCTGGGCCGCGAGCGCGTCGCCGAGTTCGATCTCGGCGCCCACCGGCTTCTGCGCGGCGTCGTAGTACGTCAGCGGCGGCGCGCTGATGTCCGAGCAGTAGGTGATCTGCCCGTCTTTCACGAGTGTCCCCGCAGGTACAGCGACCGCGGGCGAGGCCGCGGACGGTGCCGCCGTCCCCGTGGAGCCACCGCACCCGGCGAGCATGGCCGCTGCCGCGACGAAGGCGCAGGCCGATGGGAGTGTCGTGCGACAGGCGCGACGGAATGATCTTGCCATTGCCGGACCCCTTCAGGAGTTTCCGTGGTTGCGTGGGCTCATAGTCAATGCGATAGTCGATGACGTTGACTATGAGGGGAAGCTAGGCCGGACGCTCCAGAACTGTCAAGGATCTCCCGTTACGGGGCGGTTAAAGACGATCTGACCGGAGAGTGGAGCCTAACCGCCGTATCCGGCATCACGGCCGCGTCTGTGCCGGGAAACACATGGCACCCCTCAGACGATTCGCGTTGGTGAGCTGGGAAGGGAACCATGTCCGTTTTCACTGATCGTCGCCTCTCCGCCATGGGCGGTGAGTGGGCCGTCGCGACGCCGCACACGACGGCGAGCGACGTCGCCGCCGACGTACTGCGCGGCGGCGGCAACGCGGTTGATGCCGCACTCGCGGCCGCCGCCATGCTGGCCGTCGTCTACCCCAACCAGTGTTCGGTCGGCGGCGACGTCCTCGCGCTGGTGGGCACCGCCGACGGCGAGGTCCGTTTCGTCAACGCCGGCGGCCGGGCACCGCGGGCCGTCGACGTCAGTGAGGTGACGGCACGGTACGAGAGGATGCCCGTCCTCGGTGCGCTCCCGGTGACTGTCCCCGGTGCGGTGGCCGGCTGGGCCGCGCTCGCCGACACCTGGGGGACCCGTCCGCTCTCGGCGGCACTGGCCCCTGCCGAAGCAGCCGCCCGCCAGGGCGTCCCCGTCGCCCCCGGACTGGCCCTGGACCTGCGCAGGGAGCGACAGAACCTGGTCCGCGACCCCGGCATGCGCGGTGTGTTCTTCGCTGACGGGGATGTCCTCCAGGCCGGCCAGACCCTTCGGCAGCCCGCCCTCGCCCGTACGCTCGCGTCGATCGGCGCGTACGGCCCGTCCGCTCTGTACGCCGGAGACGTCGGCATGAGCCTGGTGAAACTGCTCGCCGAGCAGGGATCGGCCATGACGGTCGAGGACCTCGCTGAGCACACGGTACGGGTGTCGGGGGCCCACAGTGCGGTGTACGACGGCGTCGAGTACCTCTCGGGCGGCGACAACTCGCAGGGGCTGTACTTCCTCCAGGGACTGCGCGCACTCGACGTGGTGCGCACCGTCCGCGGGACCCTCGATCCGCTGGGCCGCGACGCGGGCGTGGTGGCGTCCGTGCTCGCCCAGGCCGCCGCCGAGCGAGACCGGTTCTGTTGCGACCCGGAGTGGGAGGAGACCGTCCCCGCCGAGGAGTTGCTGTCCGGCCCGTACGTGCGGCGCATCGCCGAGCAGGCGATGGCGGCCGCACCGTTCGAACTGCTCGGACAGCGCAAGGCGTCCGGTGACACCGTCGCGGTCGTCGTGACGGACCGGGACGGTACCTGGGTCTCGTTGATCCAGAGCGTGTTCCACTGCTTCGGTGCCGCGCTGCTCGATCCCCGCACCGGTGTCGTCCTGCACAATCGCGGTGCGTCGTTCTCGCTCGACCCGGCGTCGCCGAACCGGCTCGCCGGCGGCAAACGTCCCCTGCACACACTCATGCCCGTGCTGGTCCGCGAGGCCGGCGAACTCGTCGGGGCGCACGGTGTCATGGGGGGACGCGCGCAGCCGCAGGTGCACACCCACATGGCCCTCCACCTCGCTGCCGGCGCCTCCGCGAGGCGTGCCGTGTCGGCGCCGCGCTGGGTCCTCGGTGCCATGGAAGCCGGGGTGAGGGAGGGTGCCGGTACCGTCAAGGCGGAGCGGGACGTACCCGCCATCGGTGTCCGTGCGATCGGGGACGCGGGATTCACCGTCGACCTGATCGACGCACACGACGATGGTGTCGGGCACGGCCAGTTGGTCCGCCGCGCGGGCGGTTCCGACGGTCCGCGCCTGGTCGCGGCCAGTGACCCGCGGGCGGACGGCTCGGCCGTGGCGGGCTGACCCGGCGGCAGCGGTGCACCACGATGGAAGGCAACCGATATGAGGAAGGACATATGGCCACGAGTGACGCCAGTACGACGAAGGGCGCGGGTCGAAGCCGGTTGCCCCGCGGCACACTGAGCCAGGAGATGATCGTCGAAGCCGCGTTCCGGGTCGCCGACTCGTCCGGCATGGACAAACTGACCTTCTCGGCGCTCGGCCGCGAGCTGAGCGCTCATCCGACGGCGATCTACCGGCATTTCCGTAACAAGGACGAGCTGCTGCTGGCCCTGATCGACGCCCTGCACGAAGAGGCGCTGGCGAACACCCCGCCGCCGACGGACGACTGGGCCCACGACCTGATGCAGATCGCGGTCCACACACACCAAGCGTTCCTCCGGCACCCCAACGTGGGAGCCCTCGCGGCCGCGCGCACCGCCCGCCGGGAGAACGAGTTCCGGACCGTGGAACGCAAGCTGGACTGCATGCTCCGCGCGGGCCTCGACGGCGACGACGCGACCCGCTACTACCGCGTCTTCGCCGACCTGGTGCTGGCCTACAGCGCCATGGACGCGAGTCTGGCGTCCTTGTCCCCGGAGATCCGGGACGCGGACCTGCGGGCGTGGAAGACGGACTACCTCAACCTGCCGCCGGAGAAGTTCCCCAACATCGCCCGACTGGCATGGACGTTCCGGGCGTTGGACGACCCCGAGAACTTCGTCACCGCCGTCCAGGCAGTCATCGACACGATCAGGGCGAAGGCGAAGCAGTAGGTCGACACCCTGTGGACGACACGCCTCTCGGCGTGGTGGTGCGGAGGCCGCACCACCACGCCGAGGTCGTTTCGGAAACCGTGACCCGAGCCGCTCCGTCAGCTGACGGAGAACTGGCTGAAGGTCGCGGTGCCGGGACTTCCGGCGTGGGCCGTGGAGAACATGCCCGCGTCCAGGGTGGTGTTCGCCCCGGTCAGTGTCGCGGTGCCGACAGTGGTCCAGGTGGTGCCGTCGGCGGAGTACGAGCCGGTGACCGACGTGCCGCTCCTGACCAGTCGGAGCCAGACCGGGGCGATGGCGCTGCTTCCGGTCTTGAGGACGTTGGCGTCGAGGTAACCGTCACTGTTGGAGTCGTACGACAGGGCGATTCCGTTGGCGGGGGTGGCGGCGAGGACGACGTACCCGGTGGACGAACCGGCGGAGGTGACGCTGTTGCGCAGCATCAGACCGGCCTTGGACCAGCTGTTGGTCCTGTCCTGGCCGTCGACGTGGACGGTGACGGTCGAGGAGGATCCCGCGGCTCCTGGCTGGTACGCGGCGGCATAGTCGTCGTCGTACGCCGCGCCGGAGCGCCACACGTCGATGCCCGCACTGGTCAGGGAGGTAACTCCGCCGTGCTGGTCGACCGCGGCCGGAACGGAGCTGTATGCCTTGTAGGGAGAGGTGACGATCTGCAGGTTGCTGAATGTCGCGCTGCCGGGAGTGGTGCTGTGGGCGGTGTGGATGACCCCGGCGTCCTGGGTGGCCGCCATGGACGGCAGGGTCACCGTCGAGCCGACCTGGGTGAAGGTGGATCCGTCGGTGGAGTAGTAGGCGGACACCTGGGTGGCGGTGCGGGTGAGCCGCAACCAGACGGGTGCCTTGACGGTGGCGGCGGTGTTCGTGAGCTGGTCGAGGTAGCCGTCGGCGGTTGAGTCGCGCTGGAAGCTGACGCCGTTGTTCGGGGTCACCACCACAGCCGCGTATCCGGCGGAGGAGCCGTCGTCCGTGAGGTCGTTGCGCAGGACAACGCCGGCCTTGGCCCAGCCGTTGCTGTTGTCCACGTTGTCGACCCGGGCGGTCACCGAGGTGCCGTCGGTGGCAGCCCCGTTCTGGAAGACAGTGCCGTAGGCGTCGTCGTGCTGTCCGCCGGCGCCCCAGATGTCCGCGCCCGCGTCGGTGATGGTGAAACGGCCACCGCTCTGGCCGGTGTTGGCCGGGGTGGAGGAATAGGAGCTGAAGGGCGAGCCGACGGGGTCGGTGGTCAGCGGACGGTAGAGCGCCTGGATACCGGCGCTGTCCATGACCGTCCGGGCGCCCGACGGCCAGTTGCCGTTGCTGACGACGACGGTGCCGCTCACCACGTCACCGCGGCCGCTGGTGCTGGTGATGTTCGTGGAACTGTTGCTCGTCCAGTTGTTGGTCAGGGTCAGGGCCCCGCTGTTGTTGGTCGAGGTGCCGTTCTCGTTGGCCCAGCGGCCGGTGTTGCGGAAGACGTTGTTGGTGTCCGTGAAGTTCCGGGAGCCCTCGTCGTGGTAAAAGCCGAACCAATCGCCGTTGTTGTGGCAGTAGTTGCGTTCGAAGGTGCTGCCCGGCGACGCCGACAGGGTGTACATGCAGCCGCCGTCGGTCATCTGCTGCATGATGTCGTGGATGTAGTTGTCGGTGATGTGGTTGTTCGCGGCGGTGGTCGCGGTCGTGTAGGTGGGCTGGTAGTTGTACAGGCCCCGGTTGACGTAGTCCTGGCTGCCGCCGACGTCGTTGGTGCCCCAGCCGTAGCCGATGGTGAGGCCGGAGTAGGGCAGGTTGTAGACCTCGTTGTGCGAGACGGTCGCGCCGTTCACGTAGGTGACGAGGATGGACGACATGTCACGGTAGTCCAGTGCCACGTCATGGATGAGGTTGTTGCTCAGCGTGATGTTCTTGTTGGTCATCCGGCTGTCACCGGGGTGGTGCGCGTCCGCCTGTATACCGCCGACGACGATGCCGCCGCCCGCGTCCTGGGTGAAGACGTTGCCGGTCGCGGTGATGGTGTCCGCGCCGAGTCCCACGCCGGTGGTGTGGGCGTTGGCGTCGTTGCCGATGCCGAGGCCGCTCTGTCCGAGCTGGGTGAACCGGTTGCCGGTGAACGTGATGTGGTCGGCGGCCGAGACCTGGACGGCGGAGGGCATCTGCTCCCAGTGCGGGCGTGTCGCCTCGAAGAGCGGGCAGCCGCTCTGGCACGAGGTCAGCGCGTCGGACGGGCGGTCCCAGGTGCCGGTGAGGTAGGCGCCGGTCTGCTGGCTGGCGTAACCGTGGGTGGTGGGGTCGAGCCAGCTGGTGCCCGAGAACCGCAGTCCTGAGAAGGCGATGTGGGTGGCGGGGGAGGAGTAGGTCCCTCCGACGCCGATGAGTGACTGCAGTTTCGGCACCTCGACGTCGGCCGTGCTCATGTCCTGCCCGGCGAGCGGCTTGTAGTAGAGGGTGCCTGTGGCGGTGTCGAGGTACCACTCACCGGCCGCGTCGAGGAATTCGTAGGCGTTCTCGATGTAGAGCGGGCCGGAACGGTAGGGGCTGGTCAGGGTGTCGTAGCCGAACGTGTTGTTGTTCCACGAGGGCTGGGCCACGGTGATGGTGCCGCTGCTGATGCCGGTCACCGGGGCGTAGCGGTCGGTGAAGGATCCGATGCCGTGGATCTCGGTCCGGCCGGGCTGCGCAAGGCTGTTGAGGTAGTTCAGCGAGCTGTTGGTGAAGGTGTAGCCGCTGGTGGTCGCGGTCAGGTAGGAGCGGGTGAGCGCGGTGCGGGCCCTGGTCGCCAGGACGCCGTCGACGTACAGCTGGCGCGTGTCGAACCCGGTGCCGACGTCGGCCTTCCAGATGTTCTTGGCCGAGTCCTGCACGGTCCAGCCGGTGGCCTTCTCGGCGCCGGTGATGACGGGGTGGGCACCCAGTGCGGCCTTCCAGTTCACCGTGTAGCCACCGGTGCCGGAGTCCGCCGAGGTGAACGCGAGAGGCGCGGAGAGCCGATAGGTGCCGTCGGCGAGCTCGACGGTGATGTCTGCCGTCATGGAGCTGCTGATCGCCCGCACATTGGTCTTGGCCTGGGTGACGGAGCACGGCTGGCTCACGGAGCAGGCGGTGCCGGAGCCGTTCGGCGAGGCGTAGAGCGTCGTACCGGCCGCGAAGGCGGGACCGGCCTGGACGAGGACCGCGGCGGTCGAGGCGGTGAGGACGGCGGCTGTGGCCAGCCATGATCTGACACGGCCAGGAGCCGCGGGGCGGATACGGGTTGTTCGCACGTGAGACCTTCCGGGTGGTTCAGAGGGGCCTGCGGTGCCCATGGCGGGCGGGGGAGAGCCCAGTGGCGCAGGAGGGGAAGGGAAATTTGGCTGTAACATTAGACGTCATATGAATTTCGTCAAGAGATTGCGCACGCGGACTCGGTCGAGTCGGCCGGAGGGGGCCGGAGTCGGCCCGGGCATGCGAACGCCCCCGGCCTGACGGCTCGGGGGCGAGGTCGGTGCGGTTCCTCTCAGGAGGCCGGGGAGCTCACGTTGGGCAGACGGCGGCGGCTCCACGCGGTCTGGATGTGTGCCGCCATGGCCTGCGCGGCGCCGTCGGGGTCCCGGGCCAGCAGGCGCTCGGCGACCGCGCGGTGCTCCTCGTTGGCCCGCTCGCACGCGGTCGCGTCCGGTGTGCCGTTGTACAGGAACGTCGTGCGCGCCTGGGCGTGCAGGATCCGGATGATGGAACGGCCGAGCCTGTTGTGGGACGCCTGCAGGATCCGGTCGTGGAAGGCCACATCCGTCTCGATGAAGCGTGCGGGGACGGCCGTCTCCTCGTCGAGCCGGGCCAGCAGCCGCTCGATGGCTCGCAGATCGTCGTCGGTGGCCAGCTCCGCGGCCTGGGCAGTCATCTGGGCCTCGAGCGTCGAGCGGATGTCGACCAGCTGGTCGAGGACGACGAGCTGGTCGTCGTGCTGGACGGTCGCGGCCAGCACGACGGGGTCAAGGAGGTTCCATTCCTCGGGCGGGGTGACGGTGGTGCCGTAGCCCTGCCGGGCGAGGACCAGTCCCTTGGCCTCAAGCGACTTGACCGCCTCACGGATGGTGATGCGGCTGACGCCGAACGTCTCGCACAGCTCGGGTTCCACCGGCAGGGTCGATCCCGGAGGAATGACGCCCGACACGATCGAGTCGGTCAGGCTCTCCATGACGGCCTGTGCCAGTCGGGCCGGACGCTTGGGCCAGGGCTTGAGAACGGGCGGCTCTCCGGCTCTGCCGGTGCTGTCCTTGGCCATGTGTGTCCCCCTTGCTGATGCGGATGGCGGCGAGTCTACTGCGCGGGACTCCTTGACAGCATTCGTATGACGACTTACGTTACACGAAAATTTCGCAGCAGTACTTCCCGTTACAAGGGGTGCAAGCCGTGCGTATTACCGAAGTCGAGTGCCATCCGGTCCGGGTGCCGGGAGCCAGTCCGCCCTTCGTCTGGCGGGACGGACTCCTGGGCAGCCCGTCCGAGGGCGAGGCCGCGGTGCTGCGCATCCGTACGGACGAAGGGGTCGAGGGGGTGGCGATGTCCCCTCGGCGGGGCAGCGGTGTCATCCTGGCCGACCTGCTGGACCGCGTACTGCGCAACGAGTTGGTGGGGCAGGATCCCCTGCAGCGGGAATGGCTCTGGCACCGCATGTGGGAGCTGGACCGCACGGAGGAGCTACCGCTCTATCTGCTCGGGCTGGTCGACACCGCGCTCTGGGACCTGGCCGGACGGCTCGCCGACCTGCCGACCTGGCAGCTGCTCGGCGGTTACCGCACCTCGATACCCGCCTACGCCTCCACCGTCACCTACTCCTCGGTGGAGGAGTACCTGGACATCGCCGACCAGGCACTGGAGCTCGGCTACCCCGCCATCAAGCTCCACGCCTGGGGTGACGCCCGGCGCGACGCCCGCCTGTCGGTGGCTCTGCGCGAGCATGTGGGGGACGACATCCCGCTGATGTTCGACGGGTCGGCGGGCTTCGACCTCCCCGACGCGATCCACCTCGGGCACGCCCTCTCGGACGCCGGCTACCTCTGGTACGAGGAGCCGATGAGGGAGTTCAGTGTCACCGCGTACAAGCGCCTCGCCGACGCGGTGGCCGTCCCGCTCCTGGTGGCCGAGACCTCCGACGGGGCGCACATGAACTCGGCCGACTTCATCCAGGCCGGCGCCGCCACCTTCGGAGTCCGCGCCTCCACCCAGCTGCGCGGCGGCTTCACCGGCGCGATGCGCACAGCCCACCTCGCCGACGCCTACCGGCTGCGCGCCGAGGTGCACGGGCCGGAGATCCCCAACCGGCACCTGTGCATGGCCATCTCGAACACCACCTACTACGAGTCGCTGGTCATGGGCAACCCCATCAGCCGCGAAAGTGGCATCGACGCCCATGGTCTCGTCCATGCCCCCACCGGCCCGGGCGTCGCCCTCCCGGCGGGCCTGGACTACCCTCCCGTCCTTCAGGGATTTGTCGACAAGGAGACTGTCACCCCGCCCCGGGCCTGATGACCGGAGCCCCAGGCCCCTACCGCCTGTCTCGAACTCCCCGAACGCGGCGCCTCTCCCCGTTGTGCGCCATTTCCCAAGATCTGAGGTCAGTCATGAACGACGACGTTCCGGTTTCCTCCCGCCGCCCGCTCAGACACACTGCTGTCGCCGTGCTGGGCGCCGTCTCCCTGCTCGCACTCGCCGCCTGCGGCAGCGCGGACCCCACACCCGCGGCGACCGCCGCGCCGGCGGCCTTCAAGCCTGTGGCGCAGAAGGCCGGCAGTGAGATCACGGTCTGGGCGGACGCCGGCCGCGTGCCCGGCGTGGAGGCGTACCAGAAGGCTCACCCGGACGTGAAGATGAAGATCGTCACGTACAGCGGCGACGCCAACGGCGCCAACGACCTGCAGACCAAGGTGCAGTTGTTCGACCGGGCCGGCAGCGGCTGGCCCGACGTTGCCTTCAGCGCCAACGTCAACGACGGCAGCTGGGCCGCACAGGGCAAGACGCCCTACGCCGCGCCCGTCGACAAGGGCCTGGTCCCGCTGTCGACGCTGAACGGTTTCGCGTACGGCGCACTGAACCCCTGCAAGTTCAGCGGCGGCACCTACTGCCTGCGCAACGACCTTGCCCAGAACGTGCTCTGGTACAACAAAACGCTCATGGACAAGTGGGGCTACACCGCCCCGACCACCTGGGAGGAGTACCAGGCGCTCGGCGAGAAGGTCGCCAAGGAACACCCCGGGTACCTGGTCGGAACCGCCGGGGACGCCTGGACCCCTGAGGTGTACTTCTGGGCGAGCCAGTGCACCGCCAGCACCACGACCGGTGCCCGGAAGGTCACGGTGGACCTCCAGGACGCCAAGTGCACCCGGATGGCCAAGCTGCTCGACACCCTGATCGCCAAGGGCTCGGTCTCCAAGGACACCGTCTTCAGCGCCGGGTTCATCAAGAACCAGGCGGCCAAGGTCCTCATGCTCCCCGGGCCGTCCTGGTACGGACAGGTGCTCTTCAACTCCACGTTCAAGATCCCCAAGGGGCAGATCGCCGCTGCCGCACCGCTGAAGTTCGAGGGTGACGACAAGAACTACACCGGCAACGTCGGCGGCGGGTTGTGGTTCGTCTCCTCCCACAGCAAGAACCTCAAGGCCTCCTCCGACCTGGTCACCTGGATGACGACCTCCGACGACTACCAGGCCACCGCGGGGACCTACCCCGCGTACAAGCCCGCGGCCACCAAGTGGCTCGCCGGGCAACTGGACACCGGCTACTTCGCGGGCGACATCGGCCCCGCCTTCGAGGAAGCCGCGGAACTGATCTGGCCCGGCTGGTCCGCCACCCAGTACAGCCAGGAGGCGATCTACTCCTCGACCGTGATCCCGGCCCTGAACTCGGGCAAGACACTCACCGAAACCCTGGGCACCTGGCAGACGGCCATCACCGACAAGGCCAAGTCCCTCGGCTACACCGTCAACTAGCGAAGCGGACCGATGACCACCCACCTCGCACCCGAGCGGAGCGGCCGCCGTGGCGGCCGCTCGGCCCGCAACCCGGCCGGACGCGCCGGATACGTCTTCGTCTCCGGCTACGTCCTCCTCCTGCTCGCCTTCGGCGTCCTGCCCACCGGTTACGCGGTGTGGCTGGCACTGTCCAACTCCCGCAACCAGCTCGTCGGGATCGGCAACTTCACCCGGACGTTCACGGACTACCGCTTCGGGCCGGCCTTCCTCCACATCGGCCTGTACCTGGTGGTGTGGCTGGCCAGCCTGATGATCCTGGTGGTGCTGCTCTCCCTGATGCTGCACGGCCGTATGCGCAGGGCATCCACCAGCCTGCGGTTCCTGTTCTACCTGCCGGGAGCCCTGGCCGGGGTTGCGAGCGTGCTGCTCTTCCTGATCCTCCTCGACCCGGCCGCCAGCCCCGTCGGCTGGCTGCTGAAGAGCTTCGGCTGGAACACCCTCGCCCAGGTCAACGCACCCGGCCACCTGCCTGTGCTCTTCACCGTCATCGCCTTCTGGACCGGGGCCGGCGGCTGGATCGTGGTCATGTACGGCGCGCTCAACAGCATCCCGGACGAGATCCTGGAGGCCGCCCGCATCGACGGCGCGAGCACGCTTCAGATCGCCCTGCGCATCCAGATCCCGATGATCACCAAATGGATCGCGTACATGCTGATCCTGGCCTTCGCGGCCGGCACCCAGCTCTTCGTCGAACCACAACTGGTCTCCCTCGCCAGCTGGGGCATGATCCCCGACAGCTGGTCACCGAACCAGCTCTCCTACCAGTACGCCTTCCAGGCCGGCGACTTCAACGGCGCGGCGGCGCTCTCCGTCGACCTCCTCATCCTGGGCCTTGCCTGCGCGGCGCTCGTCGTCTTCCGTACCGGCCTGTTCGACAGGGACGAAGGATGACGACAGCTCCCACGACCACGACTCCCACAACCACGACTCCCACAACCACGACTCCCGCGACCACAGCCCGCCGAACCCCGCCGCGTCACAGTGCCGGCGCCCGCACCAGCCCGAGGAAGCCCATGCGCCGGACGCGCCGCCCACGCTCACTGGCCGCCCGGCTGGCCTGGCTCATCGTCATGGGCCTGGCCGTGCTGTTCTTCTGTGTGCCGGTGGTGTGGCTCCTGCTGGCCACGACCAAGACCGACGGCCAGATCGTGCGGGACAACCCGTTCTCCTTCGGTTCCCTCACCGCCGTCGCCGACGCCTGGAAGCACCTCTACGCCTTCCAGGACGGTGCGATCCTCACCTGGCTGCGTAACTCGGCGCTCTACACGTTCGGCGCGCTGGCCCTGACCCTGGTGACGTCGATCCCCGCCGGGTACGCGCTGGCTCTCACCCGGTTCATCGGGCGCCGGATGCTGCTGACCATCACCATGCTCGTGATGGTCATGCCGACGGCCGCGATGGTGCTGCCCCTGTACCTGGGGATGAACGCCGTGCACCTGGACGGCACGATCTGGTCGGTGATCCTGCCCTTCTCGTTCTTCCCGTTCGGGGTCTACCTCACCTACATCTACTTCTCCTCCAACGTCCCCTCCGACCTGCTGTCCGCCGCTCGCATCGACGGCTGCTCGGAGTGGCAGGTCTTCCGGCTCATCGCGATGCCGCTGGCCAAGCCAGTGATCGCCCTGGTCGGGTTCTTCAACTTCGTCGGCAACTGGAACAACTTCTTCCTGCCGTTCGTGATGCTGCCCGACAGCTCGCAGTACCCGGCGCAGGTGGGGCTCAACAACCTGCTCGCCGCCTCGCCGCTGTTCAACACCTCCAGCGGCACGGGCAACCAGATCATGCGGCCCGAACTGGCGCTGGCCACGCTGGTGACCATCGTCCCCGTGCTGATCGTGTTCCTCTTCTCCCAGCGCGCCCTCGTGGCCGGCATGCTCGCCGGCGCGACGAAGGAGTGAGGGGGCGGCAGCCGCTTGGTCGGCGCCGCCTTCGTCCAGCCATGGCCCGTCGACAGGGAACTGACTCAGGGGCCGTCCCGAACCCACGTCGTGCGAACGGCATTCGCCGGTTCGCCGCGACGCATGACCATGGCGGCTGTCCGGCAACGCCGCCCGCACTCTCCGGAGGACCTCGATGAAACGCGTTGCTCAGACGATCCGCCTCCGGCCCGAGCACCGTGAGCTGTATCTGCGGCTGCACTCCGCGGTCTGGCCGGGCGTCGAGGCCGCGCTGCGGGCCGCGAACATCCGCAACTACAGCATCTTCCTGCGCGAGGACACGCTGTTCGCCTACTTCGAGTACCACGGCGACGACTTCGAGGCCGACATGGCCGCGATCGGCGCCGACGCGACCACCCAGGCCTGGTGGAAGCTCACCGACCCCTGCCAGGAGCCCTGGGCCGGCACCGGCGCCGGGGGCAACTGGTCGGACCTGACCGAGATCTGGCATCTCAGCGAGCTCGGTACGCCGTGACGATCGTCTGCACTCCCATCGCCCCTACACGGCTCGCGGGGATCGGTGAACGGTGTGTGCCTTCGCCTGACCCTTCGCGCTGCGGATCGCCGATCGCGCAGGAGCCCTGACCCTCTCGAGGAGCATCAATGCGGCTGTTCCGCTCAAGAACCGTCGGCCGTCTTTTCGGCGCGATCGGCGCGGTTGTGTTCGCCACCGTGGCACTGCCCGATTCCGCGTCCGCCGCCACCCCGACGGTGTTGTACGCCGCCCCTTCCGGGGCCGGCAGCGCCTGCTCGCTGAGCGCGCCCTGCAGTCTGGACGGCGTCAAGAGCAAGACGGAAAGCCTGGCCCCCGGTATGGCGGCCGACATCGACATCTACCTCCGCGGTGGTGTCTACCGTCTGTCCCAGACGTTCGCCCTGGGTGCGTCCGACTCGGGGCAGAACGGCCACCAGGTGGTCTACGCCGCCTATCCGGGTGAGAAGCCCGTCCTCAGCGGGGCGACGAAGATCAGCGGGTTCTCGCTCCACGACAGCGCGAAGGGCATTTACCGTGCCGCTGTGCCGGCAGGCACACAGAGCCGGCAGTTGTTCGTCGACGGCGTGCGTGCCCAGCGAGCACGCGGTCCGCTGAACCCCTCGGGGTTCACCCTGGCCGGATCCAGCTTCACCACGGGTGACTCCTCGTACGCGTCCTTCACCAACGCCTCCTCGGTGGAGGTCGTGGACAACAACAACTGGAAGCAGATGCGCTGCCCGCTGGCGAGCATCACCGTGCCCAGCGGCGGCGGGTCCAGCCTCAACCTTGATGCGGCCTGCTTCGCGAACAACAGCACCTCTGTGCCCAACCGCGGCTTCCCGTTCAACGGGAACGGACTACCGAAGCTGAACGCGATCAGCTACGTGGAGAACGCCTACCAACTGCTCGACACGGCAGGGGAGTTCTATCTCGACAGCACGGCGGGTCACCTCTACTACAAGCCTCGGGCCGGTGAGAACCTCAGCACGGCCGACGTGGAACTTCCCACCCTCGAGACGCTGCTGAACGTGAGCGGTACCCCAGGTCACCTCACGCCGGTCAACGACACCGACACGTCCTTCACGTACACCGGCTCCTGGTACCACTCCAGTGGGCGGTCCCTGGGCGACCTGCGCGACGATGTGCACTACACCTCGTCCAACGGCGCCTCGGTGAGCTACACCTTCACCGGTACCGGGATCGACGTGCTGTCGGAGACCAACAGTGACCAGGGCGGCATGGACGTCTACGTCGACGGCGCCAAGGTCCGGAGCGTCTCCGCCTCCGCCTCCTCCCGCCTCGCCCAGCAGGTCGTCGCCTCCGTCAGCGGCCTTCCCAAGGGGCAGCACACCATCAAGCTGGTCAAGACCGGCGGGACCTACATGGTTCTCGACGGTCTCACGGTCGTCCCCGACCCGATCACGCCCGTGCACGACATCACCTTCCGGGGCCTGACGTTCGTCCACACCACCTGGATGCTCCCGTCGACGGCCGGATACATCGACAACCAGGCCGGTGTGCTGTGGGACGCCACCACCCAGGCGCCCATCCGCATACCCGCCGCCGTACAGGTACACCGGGGCGCGAACATCACCTTCGGCGGCAACGAGATCACCGGCACCGGCGGCACGGGCATCGACCTCGCCGACGGCACGCAGAACTCCGCGATCACCGGAAACCTCATCCACGACACATCCGGTGGCGGAGTCTCCGTCGGTGAGGCCGACGACTACTACCTCACCGACACCACGCGCATGACGACGGGCGACACCGTCTCCCAGAACTGGATCTCCCACGTCGGCCAGGACTACTCGGACGCGGTCGGCATCTGGGCCGGCTACACCCGGAACCTGACCGTCTCGCACAACGACGTCGGCCACATCCCCTACACGGGCATGTCGATCGGCTGGGGCTGGGGCTTCGCCTCGTCGTGCTCCACACAGTCCGCCCAGGGCCTGGCCACCTGCGCACGCGGCACCATCTACGCCGGCGGCAACCAGATCCTGAACAATCATGTACACGACGTCATGAGCACCCTCCACGACGGCGGCGCGATCTACACCAACGGCGGCCAGGGCAACGGAGACGGCTCCGTCACGTCCGTGCTGGCGGGCAACCTGGTGGAGAGCATCAACCAGACGAACGGGATCTACCACGACGAGGGCAGCTCGTACTGGGACACCCACGACAACGTGATCCGCGTCAAGGTGGGCCAGTGGGTCGGCATGTGGACGCCGACCATCCACGACATCAACCTGCACGACAACTACTCCGACCGCTCCAACTACCAGAACAACGGAACCAGCATCACCTTCAACCAGGCCACGATCGTCTCCGGCGGTGCCTGGCCCTCCGCCGCCCGGTCCGTCATCGCCGCCGCCGGCCCCGAAGCCGCCTACCGGCCGCTGTCCGGCAGGCTCGACGACGACAGCACGGATATCTCCTACACCGGCAGCTGGCTGGCGAGCGGCAACCGGGGGTACGGCGACTACGAGGACGCCGTGCACTACACGACCGTCAACGGCGACACCGCATCCCTGACATTCACCGGCACCGCCGTCTCGGTGATCGGTGAGAAGCACAGTGACCAGGGCCAGGTGGAGGTCTTCCTCGACGGCACCTCCCAGGGCCTGTTCGACACCTCCGCCGCCACCCGCCAGGTTCAGGCCGTCATCTACAGCACCAGCGGACTGACCGTGGGCAGCCACACCGTCCAGTTCGTCAAGCGCAGCGGCAACTACGCCACCCTGGACGGCTTCGAGGTGACCGGCGTGGCCAACGACACGGATCCCTCCCTGACGTACACCGGCGGCACCTGGCGCACCTACGCCAACCGCGGCTACGGCGACCACCAGGACGACGTCCACGCTGCGACGGCCAACGGCGACTCGGTCACCGTCACCTTCACCGGCACCGGGATCAGCCTCGTCACGGAGACCAACTCCGACGAGGGAACCATCGCAGTCTCTGTCGACGGAACCTCTCAGGGCACCGTCAACGCGAACGCGACCAGTCGGCATGTCCAGCAGACCCTCTACACGGTCGACGGGCTGTCAGCAGGACGGCACACGCTCACGCTGACCAAGACCGGCGGGTCCTACCTGGTGGTCGACCGGTTCGACGTGCAGTGACGGCCGACGGCCAGGCGCTCGCCCTCCCGTGATCGCCACCTCCACAGCCCCGTACGACAAGGAGAACCCAGTGAAACTGCTACGAGTCGGCGCGCCCGGCGAAGAGCGGCCCGCCACCCGTACCGAGGAGGGCCGGCTGCTTGATCTGTCCTCCGTGACCAACGACATCGACGGCGCCTTCCTCGCCGGGGACGGGGTCGCGCGGGCCCGTGCGGCGGTCGCGGCCGGAGAGTTGCCCGAACTGGACCCGGACGGACTACGGATCGGTGCGCCTCTCGCCCGCCCCGGCAAGGTCGTCTGCGTCGGGCTGAACTACCGCGACCACGCCGCCGAGACAGGTGCGGCGATCCCCGCACGGCCGGTGGTGTTCATGAAGGACCCGGGCACGGTGGTCGGGCCGTACGACGAGGTATTGATCCCCCGCGGCTCCGTGAAGACCGACTGGGAGGTCGAGCTGGCAGTCGTCATCGGACGGCGGGCCCGCTACCTCGACGGGCCGGAAGCGGCTCGGAGCGTGATCGCGGGCTATGCGATCAGCCACGACGTCTCCGAACGCGAGTTCCAGCTGGAGTACTCGTCGCAGTGGGACCTGGGCAAGTCCTGCGAGACCTTCAATCCGCTCGGACCGTGGCTGGTCACCGCCGACGAGGTCGGCGATGCGCAGGACCTCGGGCTGCATCTGAGCGTCAACGGCGTGAAGCGCCAGGACGGCCACACCGGCGACATGATCTTCCCGGTCGGTCACATCGTGTCCTACCTGAGCCAGTACATGGTCCTGGAGCCGGGCGACGTGATCAACACCGGGACGCCCGCGGGCGTGGCCCTTGGTCTTCCCGGCGCTCCCTACCTCCGGTCCGGCGACACCGTCGAACTCTCCGTCGACGGCCTCGGCGCCCAGCGCCAGACCTTCGGTCAAGCGTGAAAGGCACCCCCTTGAGCAAGTCGAGCAGCATGAGCAGCGTGAGCGGTCTGTCGGGGCTCAAGGCCGTCGTCACCGGTGGCGCGTCCGGCATCGGCCTGGCCACGTCCCTGATGCTGGCCGAGCACGGTGTCGCGGTGGCTGTCATCGACCTCGCCCCCTCCGGCGTCCCCGAGCCGCTGATCGCCATCAAGGCCGACCTCGGCGACGACGCCTCGGTACGTGTCGCCGTGGACGCCGCTGCCGAGCAGCTCGGTGGCCTGGACATCCTGGTCAACAACGCGGGCATCGGCGCCGTAGGGACCGTCGAGGACAACCCGGACGAGGAGTGGCACCGCGTCCTCGACGTCAACGTCCTCGGTGCGGTGCGCACCACCCGCGCCGCCCTGCCGTATCTGCGGCGGTCGTCGCACGCGGCGGTCGTCAACACGTGCTCCATCGCGGCCACCGCGGGCCTTCCCCAGCGCGCCCTGTACTCCGCCAGCAAGGGCGCGGTGCTGTCGCTGACCCTGGCGATGGCCGCGGACCATGTCCGTGAGGGCATCCGCGTCAACTGCGTAAACCCGGGCACCGCCGACACCCCCTGGGTGACCCGGCTCCTGGACGCCGCCGACGACCCGGAGGCGGAACGGGCCGCCCTCGACGCACGCCAGCCCCTGGGCCGCCTGGTCACCGCGGACGAGGTGGCGGCGGCCGTGGTCTACCTGGCGGGCCCCGCCGCGGCTTCCGTCACCGGCATCGCCCTCGCCGTCGACGGTGGCATGCAGGGGCTCCGGCTGCGCCCGGCGGCCGGCTCATGAGAGCGACCACGCTGGGCGGTACCGGCGTCCGGGTCACCGAGCTGTCGTTCGGGGCCGCCGCCATCGGCAACCTCTTCCGTCCGGTCACCGACGAGGCCGCGTACGACACGGTGGAGGCGGCCTGGGACGCAGGCGTACGCGCCTTCGACACCGCCCCGCACTACGGACTCGGCTTGTCCGAGCGTCGCCTGGGCGCCGCACTGCGCGACCACGACCGCGACACGTACACCGTCTCCACCAAGGTCGGGCGGCTGCTCGAACCCCACCCGGAGGGCGGCCGCGGCGACGATCTCGTCCACGGCTTCGCCGTGCCCGACACCCACCGGCGAGTCTGGGACTTCAGCTCCGACGGAGTCCTGCGCTCCCTGGAAGCGAGCCTGGACCGCCTCGGCCTGGACCGAGTGGACATCGCCCTCCTGCACGACCCGGACCACCACGCCGAGCAGGCCCTCGCCGAGGCCTACCCGGCGCTGGAACGGCTGCGCGGCGAGGGCGTCGTCAAGGCGATCGGCATCGGAGTGAACCAGTGCGCGCTCCCCGCCCGCTTCCTGCGTGAGACCGACATCGACGTCGTGCTGCTCGCCGGCCGCTACACCCTGCTGGAGCAGGAGGGGCTCGCTGAGGTACTGCCGGAGGCCGCCGCCCGCGGCAGGAGTGTCATCGTCGGCGGGGTGTTCAACTCGGGTCTGCTCACCGACCCCAAGCCCGGCGCCACCTACGACTACGCGCCCGCCCCACCGCACGTGCTCGACCGGGCCCTGCGCATGAAGGCGGTCACCGAACGCCACGGCGTACCACTGCGCGCGGCCGCTCTGCGCTTCCCGCTCGGCCATCCGGCGGTCGCGAGCGTGCTGTCCGGCGCGCGTTCCGCGGAGGAGGTCCGCGACACGGTGGACCAGTTGCGGCGAACGGTTCCGGCGGCGGTCTGGGACGGGCTGCGGGACGAGGGACTGCTGCCCCCACACGTACCCGTCCCAGCCGCCACACCGGAGTCGTCAAGGTGACCGCCATGGACACGGAGGACACGGAGGCGAACACCGCTGAGGGTGTCATCGACGCACACCACCACGTGTGGGACCTCTCCGTCCGCGACCAGGACTGGATCACCGGACCCGAACTCGCCCCGCTGCGCAGCGACTTCGCGCTCGCCGACCTGGAGCCCGAGGCTCGTGCCGCAGGTGTCAGCGCGACGGTCCTGGTCCAGACGATCGACGTTCCGCAGGAGACGCCCGAGTTCCTGGCCCTGGCCCGGGACAGCGACCTGGTGGCCGGCGTCGTGGGCTGGACCGACCTGACCTCCCCGGATGTCGCCCACGCACTCGCTGCACTGCGGGAGGGTCCGGGCGGCGAGTACCTGGTCGGCATCCGCCACCAGGTGCAGGGTGAGGCAGATCCCCGCTGGCTGGTACGGCCCGACGTACTGCGCGGACTCGCCGCCGTGGCCGGGACGGGGCTCGTGTACGACCTGGTCGTCAGGCCCCACCAGCTCGCGGCGGCTCATGAGGCCGCCCAACTGCTTCCCGGCCTCACCTTCGTACTCGATCACGCGGGCAAACCCCCCATCGCCTCGGGCGAGTTGCGGCCGTGGGCGGACGCGGTGCGCCTGCTGGCCTCGCTGCCCAACACCGTCTGCAAGCTCTCCGGCCTGGTGACCGAGGCCGACTGGGACCGGTGGAGTGTCGAGGATCTACGGCCGTACGCGGACACGGTGCTGGACGCTTTCGGACCGCGGCGGCTGATGTTCGGATCCGACTGGCCTGTCTGCCGCCTGGCCGCCACCTACCCCGAAGTCGTCTCCGCAGCAAGGGAGTTGACGGCCGCACTCCGTCCCGCCGAACGCCACGAGGTCTTCAACCGAACCGCCCTGCGGACCTACGGCCTGACCGTCACCGGCTCCTCCCGAGCCGCTCAGGAAGCACCATGCGCATAGCTCTCTTCATCACCTGCTTCAACGACATGATGTTCCCCAGCACCGGCCGCGCGGTGACCGAACTGCTCGAACGGCTCGGCCACACCGTGGAGTTCCCGCAGGGCCAGACCTGCTGCGGTCAGATGCACTTCAACACCGGCTACCGCCCCGAGACCCTGCCCATGGTGCGCCGTTTCGCGGAGGTCTTCGCGGGTTACGACGCCGTGGTCACTCCTTCGGGCTCCTGCGCGGGCATGGTGCGCGACCAACACCGTCTGGTGGCCGCCCAGTTGGGGGACCCCGCGCTCACCGAGGCGGTCGAGCGGGTGGTGCCGACGGTGTACGAGCTGTCGGAACTCCTCGTCGACGTCCTCGGCGTCACCGACGTCGGCGCCCACTTTCCGCACCGGGTCACCTACCACCCGACCTGCCACTCCCTGCGCATGCTGCGGGTCGGCGACCGGCCGCTCAGGCTGCTGCGCGCGGTGAAGGGCATCGATCTGGTCGAACTGCCCGCCGCCGAGTCCTGTTGCGGCTTCGGCGGCACCTTCGCGCTGAAGAACGCGGACGTGTCCAACGCGATGCTGGCCGACAAGATGCGCCATGTCCTGGACACCGGCGCCGAGTACCTGTGCGCGGGCGACAACTCCTGCCTGACGCACATCGGCGGCGGCCTGTCCCGGCTGCGCACCGGCGTCGGCACGATGCACCTGGCCGAGATCCTGGCCTCCACGGAAGGGAACGTACGGTGAGCGGCGCCGACAACGTCGTATGGCTGGGCACCCCGGCCTTCCCCGAGGCGGCGCGTGCCGCGCTCGCCGACACCCGGCTGCGCGCGAACCTGCGCCGGGCCACCGGCACCATCCGGGACAGGCGGCTGGCGGTCGTCGCCGAACTCGACGACTGGGAGGACCTTCGGGAGACCGCGGCGGCGGTCAAGCGCCGCACCCTGCGTCACCTCGACCGCCATCTCCTGCGGCTGGAGGAGACGGTGACCGCAGCCGGCGGCACGGTCCACTGGGCGACGGACGCGGCCGAGGCGAACGCCATTGTCACGCGGCTGGTGCGGGCGACCGGCGAGAGCGAGGTCGTCAAGGTCAAGTCGATGGCGACCCAGGAGATCGGCCTCAACGAGGCGCTCGCCGAAGCGGGCATCCGCGCCTACGAGACCGATCTCGCCGAACTGATCGTGCAGTTGGGCAGGGACCGGCCCTCGCACATCCTCGTACCGGCCATCCACCGGGGCCGCTCCGAGATCCGCGAGATCTTCCGCCGGGAGATGGGGGAGTGGGGCCGGTCGGCCCCCGAGGGACTCACCGACGACCCGCGCGACCTGGCCGAGGCGGCCCGGCTCCATCTGCGGGAGAAGTTCCTGCGGGCCAAAGTGGCCGTCTCCGGAGCCAACTTCGCCGCCGCCGACACCGGAACGGTGGTGGTCGTGGAGTCCGAGGGCAACGGGCGGATGTGCCTGACGCTGCCGGAGACCCTGATCACCGTCATGGGCATCGAGAAGGTCCTGCCCTCCTTCGCCGACCTGGACGTCTTCCTGCAGCTGCTGCCCCGCTCGTCCACGGGCGAGCGCATGAACCCGTACACCTCGCTGTGGACCGGCGTCACAGAGGGAGACGGGCCGCAGGACTTCCACCTGGTCCTCCTCGACAACGGCCGCACCGCGACCCTGGCCGACGAGGTGGGCCGCCAGGCCCTGTCCTGCATCCGCTGCTCGGCCTGCCTGAACGTGTGTCCGGTGTACGAGCGCACCGGCGGCCACGCCTACGGCTCGGTCTACCCCGGCCCGATCGGCGCTGTGCTCACCCCGCAGCTCGTCGGCGTGGAGAACGCGGCCTCGCTGCCCTTCGCGTCCACTCTGTGCGGGGCGTGTTACGACGCCTGCCCGGTCAAGATCGACATTCCCGAGGTGCTGGTCCATCTGCGGGCGAAGGCAGTGGAGGCCAAGCGTCGGGACCGCCTGCTGCCCACCCCCGAGGCGCTCGTAATGAAGGCCGCAGGTGTGGTGCTGTCCTCCCCGAGGCGGTTGGCGGCGCTCCAGCGACTCGCCGTCCTGGGCAGCCGTCTGGTGGCCCGCGACGGTCGGATCGGAGTTCTGCCCGGCCCGTTCGCTCGCTGGTCGGGCACCCGTGACACCCCCGCGCCGGCCCGCGAGTCCCTGCGCGCCTGGTGGCGACGGACGAGAGAAGAAGACCGTACGACGACGGAAGGGAAGGGCCGATGAGCGGCCGCGACACCGTACTGCGCGACATCCGGAGCGCGCTGGCCGACGTGCCGGGCCCTGAGAGCCCCGACAGCGACCCCGTCCCGCACGATCCCCGCTCCCAGCAGGCGGGACCGGACGTCGTCGAGCTGTTTGTCGAACGTGCCGCCGACTACCGAGCCACCGTCGTCCGCGTTCCGGCGTCCGACGCCGTGGCCGCCGTGGCCCGCGCGCTGACCCGCACCGGAGCGACATCCGTTGTGGTGCCGCCGGGTTTCCCCGAAGACCTGGTACCCGCAGGGCCCTGGTCCCGGCTGGAGGACAGCCCCCCGCTGACGGTCCGGCAGCTCGATACGGCGGACGCCGTGCTCACCACCGTCGCCGCGGCGATCGCCCTCACCGGCACGATCGTCCTCGACAGCGGGCCCGGACAAGGACGCCGCGCGCTGACCCTGCTGCCGGACCAACATGTCTGCGTGATCAGGGCCGACCAGATCACCGCCGACGTACCCGAGGTGATGAGCCTGCTCGTCCCGCGCCGACCACTGACCTTGATCTCCGGTCCCTCGGCCACCAGCGACATCGAACTGGACCGTGTGGAGGGCGTGCACGGACCGCGAACGCTCGACATCGTCGTGATCGCGGACGAGTAGGTGTGGAACCCGAAACCCTCCATGGACGCATCCAATATGTGGATGCACTTTGCGGTGAGCGCGACTCGGTAGTGACATAAGTCCGTGGTGGATTCTCTAAGTGGATACACTTGTGGTCCGTCTGTGCCCAGCCTGCTTACCGAGAGGAATCCCCCATGGAATGGAAGATCGACCCCGCCCACTCGTCCGTCGAGTTCTCAGTCCGGTATCTCGTGTCGACCATCCACGGCCGCTTCACCGGTCTGCGCGGCCCGGTCCGGCTCACGGACGTCGCTGAGGGCGAGACACCCGAACTGGTCTCCTTCGAGGCCGACTTCGACGTCACGAGTGTCGAGAGCGGGGCACCGCTGCGCGACAAGCACATCAAGGGCGAGGAGATTCTCGACGCGGCCACTCACCCCGAGGCCACGGTGCGCCTCGTCTCCTTGAGCAAGGACGTGGCGTCGAAGTACCTGATGACGGTCGAACTCACCCTGCGCGGCATCACCCGCGCAGTCGACCTCGTGGCCGACACCGCAGGCCCGTTGCCCGATGCCTACGGTGTCCCGCGCGTCGGCGCCACCGCCACCGGGCGGCTCAAGCGCGGGGACTTCGGCATCTCCGCCTTCCAGGGCTTCATATCCGACGACATCGAGTTCACCGTCAACGTCCAGGCTGTGCCGGCCTCGGTGCCCGACGAGCAGCTGCCGCCGGCCAAGTAACCGGCCCGAAGCGCCCTGGGATCACCTCATGAGCCCGTCGGCCGGTCACCAGGGCGCGTTGACAGGGTGTCCGGCTCCTGGGCGCGGGCCCACGAGGAGAGCGAGGAACATGAGGCGTTGCTGCGGACGCTGCGGGCCAAGGACGTGGTCGTGACCTTGGCCCGGGCAGGCGGTCGCCCGCCATCTGGCGCGGACGGCGTTGAGCGGGCCGGCGGACGTGGCGCCGAAGTACGAGCCGACCGTCACCCGTACCGCACCGCGCTCAGTTGTTGTCGGACGCGCCCTGGACCGGAGTCGTCCGCCGCGCCGACGTCTCCTCCGGGTCGCCCCGGACCAGCTCCCGCAGGGCCTTCTTGTCGATCTTGCCGACCTTGGTCAGGGGCAACTCATCGACGATCAGGAGATGTTCGGGCAGCTTGTAGCGGGCCACCTCCATTCCGGTGAGGGCCGTACGAACCGTCTCCAGTGTCAGTTCGGCCCCTTGCTCGGTGACCACCACGGCGCACACCCGCTCGCCGAGTTCCGGATCCGGCTGTGCCACGGCGGCGACACGGGAGACGCCTGGCAGGCGGTAGACGAGGTTCTCGACCTCCTCGGCGGAGATCTTCTCGCCGCCACGGTTGATGAGGTCCTTGTCCCGGCCCTCGACGACCAGATTGCCCGAAGGGAGCAGCCGCACGATGTCTCCCGTGCGGTACCAGCCGTCGCCGGTGAAGGCCCGGGCGTTGTGTTCCGCGGCCCGGTAGTAGCCCCGGGGAGTGTACGGGCCGCGGGTGAGCAGAGCTCCCATGTCACCGGGCGCCACGGGGGAGTCCGACGCGTCGACGACGAGGATCTCGTCGTCGGGACACATCGGACGGCCCTGGGTGGTGATCCTCAGTTCCTCGGAGTCGTCCAGACCTGTGTAGTTGAGCAGGCCCTCCGCCATGCCGAAGACCTGCTGCAGAGTGCAGCCCAGAACAGGCTCGACGCGGCGGGCGACCTCGGGGGCCAGGCGGGCGCCGCCGACCTGGAGCAGCCTCAGCGCGGCCGGGGCGGGGTGCCGGCCCGCGGCGACGGCGTCGATCCACCGCTGGGTGACCGCGGGAACGGCGGCCGTCGCCGTCACGCCTTCGGCGGTCATGAGCGGCAGCACCTTGTCGGGATCGGGAGTGCGGCACAGCACGACCCGGCCACCGCACATCAGCGCGCCCAGGATGCCGGGGCAGGCGAGGGGGAAGTTGTGCCCGGCGGCTGATCGGGTATGCATGAGCGGCGAACACCCCGTGCGGACCGTCCTGATGGACGAAGGTGAGCCCGTCGAACATGTACGGCGTCCCGAACCAGATGAACTTGGCGGTCGCCACATCGGTGCTGGGGCCGAAGTCCTCGGCGAACAGCTCCCGGAAGCGGCTGTTGGCGCCGTCGCAGACCACCACCAGGTCGAAGTCGTCCAGCTCCGCCGGATCGCTGATCTCGTGCTGGAAGCGCATGGTCACGCCCTCGGCGCGGGCGTGGTGCTGCAGCAGGCTGAGCAGCGTCCTGCGGACCACCGCCGCCATGCCCATGCCCCCGACCCGCTCCCGGGCGCCGTGGACGCGGACCTCGATCTCGTCCCAGTGCCGGCCGTGTTTCTCCAGTGCTTCGCTCAGTACCGGATCGGCCGCGTCGATGGCGTCCAGGGTGGCGTCGGAGAAGACGACACCGAAGCCGAAGGTGTCTTCGGGGCGGTTGCGTTCGAACACGACCACCTCCGCGCCCGGCCGGTTCCGCTTGAGCAGCGTGGCGAAGAACAGTCCTCCCGGTCCGCCGCCGATGCAGGCAACTCTCATCGTGCTTCCTCCGGTCTCACAGCCACGCGGGCAGCTTCGGTAGGGATCCTCGGGCACCGCGGAGCGGGCCGGACACGGGTCGCCCGGTCGCGTAGGCCGCCAGGCTGGGCAGGTCGCCACAGACCACGGCCGGGCACATGGTGCCGGGAGCACCCAGAACCCAGGTCCGGCCGCTGTTCCCGGCCTGCAGCCTGACGGGCGGGAAGTCCGTACGGGTGTGGAAGGTGCCGGCCACGTCGTCGATGAGGGCCGCGCACACCTCGCGGGGGATCGCGGCGAACGAGGTACCCGCGGCGAGGTCGACGGCGTGTACCCAGACCTCCCGCAGGCGCATCCAAGGCACCTCGGAGGCAAGCACCCGGCGTCCCCGTGCCGTCCGTACGACCTCTTCCCAGGCCTCGTCCGGCAGGGTGTCGAACGCCAGGGCGAGCCGTTCATGTGCCGTGCGCAGGTCCGTGCGCAGGTCCGCGACCGGCTGGGCGGCGCCGGCCTCGATCTCCTCGGCCCTGTGCTCGGCGTCGGCGTACATGGGAGTCACCACCCCGGTACGCGCCCACGCCACCAGATTGCCGATCGCGTCGGCGTTGCGGGCCACATGGGCGACGACGTGGGCGCGGTTCCAGCCCGGCAGCCGCGAGGGCTGTGCGAAGTCCGGGTCGGTCAGCCCCTGGACCACGGCCTCGAAGGCGGCCGTGCCCTCGGCAACCCACGCGAGAATGGCGTCCGGGCGTCCGCTCACCGGGACTCCCGTCGGCAGGTGTTGCGGCACTCGCCGAGCCCCTCGATCCGGGTGACCAGGACCGAACCGTCCTGTAGGTAGCGGGCGGGCTTACGGGCGTGCCCCACGCCGCCCGGAGTGCCGGTGGCGATCACATCGCCGGGGACGAGCGTGATGATCTCCGACAGGTAGGCGACAAGTGCGGCCGGGTCGAAGACGAGGTCACCGGTGTCCGCCTTCTGGACGGTGTCGCCGTCCACCTCGCAGCTCAGAGCCAGGCCCTCGGCGGCGACGGCGGGATCGTCGGCCGTCACCAGCCAGGGACCGATGGGAGTGGTGTCCTCGAAGGTCTTGCCCTGGTGCCACTCGATCGGCAGCAGGTCCGACCATCGCCACAGGTGTGCGACGGCGGCGGGCTGCGGGGTCGTCGGCATGAGGTCGTCGCGCTGGGTCCAGAGTGGAATGAGCCCCGCGTCCTCAAAGTCTGCATACAGTTCTTCGAGCAGCTTCTGTTCCACGTACTCATCGACGGTTTGGGACATGGGCCATCTCCAGTTGAGGCGCTGGGGAGGTGATTGACATCAGCATGAAGTGTGTGCAGTTATGTCATCGAGGTCGACATTACGTGCTCGTTTCGCTAAGGGGAATCGCCGCGAGTGTAGATTCCTCTATGCGGAATTCTTCCCGTCCGGCCAGCGAGGCCGCGTCCGAACAACCGTGGCCTCGCGATCGGTTCGGCCGCGCGATCAGGTCCAGTGCTCGGACCCGAGGACGAGCGCGACGCGACCCACGTTGCTGTCCTCCTCCAGGTAGCGGTGGGCGTCGGAGGCCCGGGAGATCGGGAACGTCCGGTCGACCACCGCACGAAATCCCCGGTCGACCTCCGACCACAGCGCCGTACACGCCGCGGCGTTTCCGGTACGCACGCCCAGCACCCGCTGGCAGTTCGAGTACAGCCGCAGCAGATCCAGCCGTACCTTGCCGCCGAGGAACGCGCCGGAGGTGACCACGGTGCCGCCGCGGCCCAGTACGTCCAGCGAGGCGTCCCAGATCGCCGGGTCGCCCAGGTTGTCGACCACTATGTCCACGCCCGCGCCGTCGGTCGCCTCACTTACCTGCTCGGCGAAGTCCGCGCCGGTGGCGTCGAGAACGACGTCCGCGCCCGCCGCGGCCGGCGCCTCACGCTTGTCGGCCGAGCGTGAGGTGGCGATCACCCGGGCGCCCAGGTGCCGGGCGAGGGCGGCGGTCGTGGAACCGAGCGCGGAGGCCGCTCCCTGCACCAGGACCCACTGCCCAGGGCGCAGCCCGGCCTGTGAGAGCTGGTTGGCGCCGACGGCGCCGACCAGGGCAAGCGCGGCCACCATGTCGGGGGAGATTCCCTCGGGAACCCGGTGGACGTTGCGAGCCGGCGCCACACAGAACTCGGCGTAGGCCCCTGGCCGGTGTGTGCCTATGAGAGACAGGGAGGGACAGGCCTCCTCCCGCCCCGCGACACACTGCGGACAGGCGCCGCACGTGATGACCGGGAACACCGCGACGCGATCACCGACCCGGACGGAGTCCACGTCCGGTCCGACCGCCGCGACGGTTCCGGCATGGTCCGCTCCGAGGATGTGGGGGAGCCGGAAGTGAGCGTAGGGATGCTTGCCGGAACGCGCGGCCAGGTCCAGCAGACGTCCGATGCTGACGGCCGCGACCTGGACCAGCACCTCCCCGGGCCCGGGGCACGGGGTGGCGACGACTGCCTGTTCCAGGACGTCGGGCGGACCGAAGGCGCGGAAGACGACGGCCCGCATCGTGGCGCCGACGGCGACGGGTTCGGGCCAGGTGGGCGAGGTGTGGGTCAGAGCGCTGTTCATGGCGCGACCACCGTGTTGTGCAGACGACCGACGTGCTCGATCTCGACCACGACCTCGTCTCCGGCCGCCAGGAACTCACCCCGGGGCAGTCCGCACCCGGCCGGTGTGCCGGTGAGGATCAGGTCTCCCGGTTCGAGGCTGGTGAGCCGGCTCGCCGCGGCGACGACCTCGGCGACCGGGACCATCATTTGGCGCGTGCTGGAGTCCTGTTTGACGACCCCGTTGACCGTGAGCCGGATCCGCAGGTCCTGCGGGTCGGGGATCTGCCACGCCGGGACGAGCCCTGGGCCGATCGGGCAGAAACCGTCCTGGCCCTTGTGGCCGAGCCAGTCGTAGGTGAAGGGCGACGCCACCGGCAGTTTCGCGGTCAACCGGTCACGGGCCGAGATGTCGTTGGCGGCCACATATCCGGCGACATGGGCGAGGGCCTCTCCCGTGGTGAGGTCACGGCCCGGACGGCCGATGACGACGCCGAGTTCGGCTTCCCAGTCCACCCGTGCCCCCTCATAGGCCGGCAGGCGCACCGGGTCACCCGGACCGGTGACCGTCGTCGTCGGCGGCTTGAGGAAGAAGAACGGGTCACCGAGTTCCGTCGGCCGTTCTATGCCCATCTCGGCGATGTGGTCCCAGTAGTTGGCCCCGGCGCACAGCACCTTTCCGGGGTAGGTCAGCGGAGCGGCCAACCGCGCCCCGCAGACCGGAGCGGCCTGCTGCGGGGACCAGTCCAGCAGTGCCGGCACCCACTTGTCCCAGTGGCGCAGTACATCGAGGAGGGACAGCCCCGCGAAGTCGGCGGGCCCCTCGTACACGTCGTCTCCGGCCAGGATGCCCACGGCCGGGCGTTCCGTCGCACTGTCGCGGTACTGCACCAGCGACCAGTCGGGCAACGTCATCGTTTCCTCCACTGTGCGGCCCCGCGGAGACCAGCAAGGGCATGTGTATACACATTACGCCCGCCAGAGTAGGCTCTCGACAGCGTGATGGCCAGGTTCGGAAGGGCCCGAAGAGGAGACGAGGGTGCGGACTGTGGACGGGGCGGACGTTTCGGAGCAGCTCCCTGGAGTGTCGCGGCCGGTCATCTCGCATCCCCGGCGTACGAGCGTCGAGATCCACGACCATCTGCGGCGGCTGATCCTGGAAGGCGTCCTGCCCGTGGGATCGGAGCTGCGGCAGGCGGAGCTGGCCCGCAGGTTCGAGGTCAGTCGAACCCCGCTGCGCGAGGCGTTCCGGATGCTCCAGGAGGAGGGTCTGATTGATGCCGACATCAACCACCGCGCCCGGGTCGCCGGGCTGGACGCGGCGGATCTGGACTGTCTGTACGCGGCCCGGATCGCTCTGGAGAGCGTGGGGGTGCGGCTGAGTGCGGGGCGGCTCACGCGTTCGGAGGTGCAGGAGGCGTCCGCCCAGCTCCATGACATGGACAGGGCCGAAGTGGGCGGGGATCCGCCGGCCTGGCACGAGGCGCACCGCATGTTCCACCGGCTGCTCGTCGTGCGCTGCACCCCCTCGGTCCTGCGGACGATCACGTCGTACGCGGAGCGCAGTGAGCGCTATGTGCGGGCTGCCCAGGCCCGGCGCCCGGACGCCTTCGTGCGGCGCCGTCAGGAGCACTACGACCTGTTCACCGCCGTCGTGGCGGGGCAGGCCGAACGGGCGGCGCGGCTGAGTGCGCGGCATCTGGCGCGGACGGCCGGCTGGGTCCTCGGCGACCTCGCCCCCGACCGTGCCTCGCACGATGTCGCGCAGGCCCTGGCCATGGTGTGCGGGCCCGAGGCCGTCCCCGATGGTGAGGCGGCCTGAGGTCCCCAAGTCTGCTCCGAGGTGCGGATTCTCGGGGAGCCTCTGGACTTCACGGCCACTAGGTGTACACACTTGTTGCGGAGTCGGTTGCAGGGACGCACGCCGGCGCCGAAATCCCGAGGAGTAACACATGCTGCGTGTGAAAGGCCTTGTGCACTACGGGCTCCAGGTTCCCTCCCTGGACGTGGGCGAGAGCTTCTACCGGACCTTCGGCCTGGAGACGACCGAGCGCGGCAGTTCCGTGGTGGTCCGATGCGAGGGACGTGAGCAGGACCAGACGGTTCTCGTCGAGGGGCCGGTGAAGAGGCTCCATCATGTCGCTTTCGCTGTGGAGGAGGGCTCGCTTCCGGAGTGGCGGCGCCATCTGGAGGGGCTGGGGGTGAGGCTGGTCGACGGGCCGGCCGAATTCGCCGAAGGACTGTGGTTGCGCGATCACGAGGGCAACCTGATCAACCTGCGTGACGAGCGGCTCGCGCCGTGGCGCGACTTCGGCACGACCGACGCCCACGACGTCAACTTCGGCGACCGGATCCGGCGTGTCGACCAGGCTCGATGGCTCAACGCCGACGAGGCGCCCAAGCCCCGTCGGCTGGGACACATGCTGATCTTCAGCTCGGACCTGGACGCGTCCGAGGCCTTCTACGCCCGCACGCTCGGACTGCGTCTGTCCGACCGCATCCGGGGAATGGCCACCTTCATGAACTCCGGCCCCGGAGACCACCACGTCTTCGGATTCGTACCCGGCACACACCCCGGCCTGCACCACTCCAGCTGGGAGGTCGCCGACATCGACCAGATCGCGATGGGCGCCCGGGCCATGGCGGCGGCCGGGCATCAGCGGGGCTGGGGGCTGGGCCGGCACACCCTCGGTTCCAATCTCTTCCACTACGTCAGGGACCCGTGGGGCAGCTGGATCGAGTACTCCAGCGACATGGACCGCATCACGGAGAACTGGAAGGCGAACGACTGGGACTGTCCGCCGGCCGTCTGGAGTCCGGAGATGCCCGCGGACTTCATCGTGAACCAGGAGGAGAAGCTGTTCTGAGCCGCTTCGCGGACGGTTTGTGAAGCGGGGTACGGCTCGGGCCTGCCCCGCTTCGTCGTGACCGGAGTCCGCTCACGGCCCTGCCTCCGCCTCGGGTCCGGTTCGGCAGAGGGGCGGCACGAGGATCCTGACCGTCCCACGATCGGCGCTCCGGCCGATGGCGGCCATTGGGGGCCCTCGACAAGGGCGGACCCACCTGCCCGGGGACGGCCGGGCAGGTGAGGTTCTGGTCGCCGTATGCCGACGTATGCCGCCGTATGCGGGAACTCAGATACGGGACAGGGTGGCGACCAGGTCGGCGGCGACCTGCCGGTCCACGGGCGCCGGCACGGCCTGGACACCGGACGCGAGCGACACGTCGTCACCGGTGGCGATCGCGGCGAGGCTGCGCGCCTGCAGGGTGAGGCCGAGGTCCATGGCCTCGATGGGATTGCCCTTGGCGGCGGTCAGGTTGATCATCTTGGTGTCCGCGAGGATCACGATCTCGCGGCCGTCGTGCAGACGGTGCACGGCGCGTTCCTGTCCGCTGGGTCCGGAGCGCCGTACGGAGGCCGTGTGCTCGGCGAGCGCGTTCGCGTCCAGTTCCCAGGGCATGTGTCCGACACCTGCGACGACGGCCCCGTCCCGCAGGGCCCCGAGCTCCGCCGCACCGATGACACCGGGATGGCCGGTGGCCAGGAACAGGAACCTGGTACGCGGGAGCAGGTCGACGAGTTCGCCGACCTGGTGGCCCGCCATCACGGCCTCCAGCGCACGATAGGGGTCCGTGTCGGCGACCGAGACGCGTGCGCCGAGGTGGGCGAGGGTGTCGGCGACGCCCCGTCCGCAGGGGCCGTAGCCGACCACGGTGGCGTGGGCCCCCGGGATCATGAGGTTGGTGGCGTTCATGAAGCCCTGGACGACGCTCTGGCCGACACCGAACTCGTTCTCCACGAGCAGCTTGAGCCGACTGTCGTTGATGACGATCACCGGGAAGTCCGGCTGCGCCTCCCAGGAGCGGATGCGCAGGCCGCCGGTCGTGGTCTCCTCGGTGGCGCCGGTGAGACCGGGCAGGCCGCCACGGGCGAGAACGCCCTCGATCAGGTCGGCGCCGTTGTCGAGGATGAGGTCGGGCTGTGCGTCCAGGACCCGCGCGATGTTCTCGCCGTGCTGGGCGAGGTCGTCGGAACGGTGGCCGACGACGGTGACGCCGTGGTCGCGCAGCGCGTCCGCCGTGTCCTCCTGAGTGGTGCCGGGGGACCCGGTGAGGACGATCTCGGCGCCGGCCTGGGCGAGGTATCCGACCAGCACGGCGGTCTTGGGTTCGATGTGCAGGCAGATGCCGATCCGGCGGCCCGCGAACGCCGCCGCGTGCGTCCGCATGGTGGCTGCCAGCATCGGCATGTGGCGGGCGGCCCACCGGGTGCCGTCGTGCGGGATCGGGAAGTGGGCAGGGGAGAACTGGGACATGGCGAAGTTCCTTGGCTGTGGAGGACGAGGACAGGGCACCTTGGGTGCCGTGGAGCCGGAGTCGAGGGCATACGTGTGCCCTCGACGTCGGGTGCCTCGTCAGCCGTAGAACTCGCTGCGGAAGGAGTGGTCGCCGAAGATCCACAGGTGGCGGCTCCCGTGACTCGTGTTCATGGGGACCTCCTCTCCGTGATCTGGCGGACGCAGAACTCTGCTCCTCCGAGTCAAGTTATACGCATAACTTGGGTGAGACAAGACGTGTGCCCGTCCGGCCCACAAGACGTCAGGCGTCGTCCGAAGGTGAGGACGACGGGGTGCTCCGCAGCCAGTCGAGAACCCGTGGCGATGCCTGCAGCGCCGTGCGCTGCATCAGTTCCACGACACCACGGGTGCCCGCCATCTCCGATCCGCCGCCGGCCCGGCCGGGACCCCCGTGCTTCAGGGCCGGAAGCGGCGATCCGTGGCCGGTGGTCTGCGCCATGTTCGTCGAGTCCAGCAGGTGCAGTCGCCCGTGCCAGGGGGCCGCATCCCGGACGAAGGCGGTCGTCCAGGCCAGGTCGTCGCCGACGACAGAGGCCACGAGGCTGCCCCGGCCGCGCGCCACCAGGTCCGTCGCGTGGGCCGTGTCGCGGTACGCCAGCACGGTCGCGGCCGGTCCGAACGGCTCCACCTCGTGCGGTGCGGCGGCGTCCGGGTCGGCGGAGACGAGGAGGGTGTCGAGGAACGCCCCCCGATCGGGGTCGGCGTCGATCAGGCGCACCTTCTCGGGGTCGCCGTGCACGAAACGTCCGGACCGGGCGATCTTCCGCACGGCCTGTCGTACGTCGTCGCGCTGGGCGAGGCTGACGACAGGCCCCATCCGCACACCCTCCGCGGCGGGGTTCCCGATGGTGACCACGGCGAGCTCGGAGGCGATCGCGTCGAGCGCCGCGGCCTCGTGCTCGCGGGGGACGAGGACGCGGCGGATCGCGGTGCACTTCTGGCCCGCCTTGACGGTCATCTCGGTCACCACCTCGCGCACGAACGCCTCGAACAGCGGGGAACCCGGGGTGACGTCCGGGGCCAGCACGATGGCGTTGACGGAGTCGGCCTCGGCGTTGAAGCGGACGGAACGGGCCACCAGGTCGGGGTGTGTGCGCAGCGTCGCGGCCGTGGCGGCGGAGCCGGTGAAGGAGAGGACGTCCTGCTCGCCGAGCAGGCCGAGTGCCGGGCGCACCGAACCGACGACCATCTGCAGGGCCCCCGGCGGCAGGGCGCCGGCGTCGGTGACGATCCGGACGAGGTGCTCGGTGAGGTACGCGGTCGGAGTGGCCGGCTTCACCACGCTGGGCATACCCGCCAGCAGCGCCTGGGCGAGCTTCTCCAGTGGCGCCCACACCGGGAAGTTGAAGGCGTTCACCTGAAGCATCAGGCCGGGGGATGGGCTGACGAGGTGGACACCCAGGAAGTCCTCGCCCCGGGCGAGGCGTTCGGCGGGGCCTTCCACGAGGTGGGGCGCGTCCGGCAGCTCGGTTCGGGCACGGGCCGCGTAGTCGCGCAGGACGCGGATGCCGCCGTCGACGTCGTGGCGGGCGTCGTTCAGGGTGGCTCCGGCGCGGATCGAGAGGGCGTACAGCTCGTCACGGCGGGCACGGACGGCCGTGGCGAGCGCGTCCAGGAGATCGGCCCGCTGGTGGAAGCTCAGTGCGCGCAACGTGGGGCCGCCGACGCGGCGCGCGTGGTCGAACGCGCCCGCGAGGTCCAGGCCCTGGGAGGAGACGCGGCAGACCGTCCCGCCGGTGACGGCGTCGTGCACGTCGACCGCCTTTGAACCGCCGGCGGACGGCGCGACCCAGATGTCCTGCAGATAGCTCTCGAGAAGCATGGGATACGGCCCGCTTTCTTTCGGAGGGGTCGAGAAACGCGAAGTCGGACTACGGGACCGGGTGATGACCCCAGACGTCGGCCGTGTACGTACGGCTGACCCAGGTGCTCTCGTCGACCTGTACGCCGCCCGCGCCGATCTCGATGCCGAAGCCGGCGGGCGAGGTCATGTAGAACGAGAACATCCCGTCGTTGGCGTGCTTGCCGAGCGTGGCCATGAGCTCGACGTCGTGCGCGCGCGTGCGGTCGAGGGCGCGGCCGACCTCCTCCGGGGTGGTCACCTCGCACAGGATGTGGTGGGTGCCCTCGTTCTTGTACGAACGGATGAAGGCGACGCTGTGGTGCCTCGGGTTGCAGCCGAGGAAGTAGAACGTGCCCCAGGGGTAGTCGGCGGTGTCGCTGAGCCGGAAGCCCAGGACGTCGCAGTAGAAGTCGACCGCCTCCTGGACGTGCGGCGTCTTCATCACGACGTGCCCGAGCCCCTGCTCGCCGGTCACGAAGTCGACGCCGAGCGGTGACACGAACTGGCTGGGGGCCAGACGTCGGCCGCAGAACAGCTCGGTGCGGATGCCGAGCGGGCCGCCGAAGTGCACCATGCGGGTCACCTGGCGGTCCAGGCACTCCTCCTCCGTGCCCGCAGTGACGTCGACGCCGGCCTCCTTGAGCCGTGCCGTCATCGCGTCGATCGCCGCCCCGTCCCGGACCTCCCAGCCGATGACTGTCACACCCCCGGTCTCCGCCTCGGTCAGCCACATGCGGAACGGATGCTGGTCCATCCGCAGGCGATAGCGCGCGGGCCCGGCGCCCGGGGTGGAGCCGCTGTCGGATGCGGCTCCGGGTTCGACCGCGAGGCCGATCACCGTGCGGGCGTACTCCGCCCACGCTGTCGGATCGGGCGCGCCGATCCCTACGTAACCAAGGCTCTGGATCGTCATACCGAGGACGATATTTGTTAGACCCTTGACGGTCAAGGCTCTGACTAATACGTTGACGTCATCGAGCCGAGGAGGACTCCGATGCCGGAGAAGCCCCGCCTGCAGCCCGTCGACGAGGCCGACCTGCAGGAGAAGACACTGGCGTCGCTGGCGCCCTACCGTGATCAGGACGGCCGGATCTACGCGATCTGGGCGACCCTGGCCCACCATGAGGACGCGCTGCGCCGCTATCTCGTCTTCAGTAACCACGTGCTGGGCAAGAACACCCTCCCCCTGAAGTCCCGGGAGCTGATGATCCTGCGGATCGCCGCCCGGGCGCAGGCCGCGTACGAGTGGGACCAGCACGTCCGTATCGCCCGCCGCGCGGGCCTCGCCGACGAGGTGATCCTGGCCGCCGCGACCGGCGCCTGGGACGGACTCGACGACCTCGACCGGGTACTGCTCACCACCACCGACTCGCTCGTCGACCGGCAGGGCGTCGACGACGAACTGTGGAACCGGCTGGCCGCGCGCCTGAGCACCGAGCAGGTCATCGACGTCCTCTACACCGTCGGCCAGTACCTGACCATCGCCACCGTCATCAACACGCTCGGCGTCCTGACGGAGGGCGACCTCGCGCTCCCCCTCCCGCGGCCCGACCAGAAGGAAGTGCCCGCATGAAGCTCGCCAACCTCGCCGGCCGTCCCGTCCTCGTGCGGGGCGACCGCGCCCTGGACATCGCGGACGCCAGCAAGGGTGCGATCGAGCCGCGCCTCGACGTCCTGTCCGACCTCTCCCTCCACGAGGAACTGCGCGCGCTCGCCGAGCGGGTCGACGAGGCGGACTGGAAGCCGTTCGAGCCGAGTGACCTGGGCCGCGTCGCCAAGCCGTACAAGGCGATCGGGGTGGCCCTCAACTACCGTGCGCACGCCGAGGAGTCCGGCCTCCCCGTGCCGGACGAGCCGTCGGTGTTCGCCAAGTTCGCCTCTTCCGTCGTCGGTCCCTACGACCGGATCGTCGTCGAGCCGCAGTTCGACAAGGTCGACTTCGAGGCCGAACTCGTCGTCGTCATGGGGAGGACGGGCAAGAACATCCCCGAGGCGGACGCATGGTCGTACGTCGCGGGCGTGACCGCCGGGCAGGACGTCAGCGACCGGCGGGAGCAGTGGCGCAAGCCGATCAACCAGTTCACGCTGCCGAAGTCCTACGACACCTTCAGCCCGATCGGTCCCTACCTGGTGACCGTCGACGAGTTCGAGGACCCGGACGACATCGAGGTGGCCGGCTGGGTCGACGACCTCGAAGTCCAGCGGGGCCGCACCTCGGACCTGATCTTCCCCGTGCCCGCGCTGATCGCCTGGCTGTCGAAGCGGGTGACGTTCGAGCCCGGTGACCTGATCTTCACGGGCACCCCGGCCGGCTGCGGTGTCCGTCGTACCCCGCGGCTGTACCTGACCGAGGGCAAGGTTCTGCGCACCGAGGTCACGGGCGTGGGCACTATGGTCAATCCGGTCGTCGCCGGCTAGGCAGAGGAAGGGCGGGAGACCGTGACGGACATCGTGCGCGAGACGGGGAGTGCCGGCGTGAGCCGGACCCGGGAGTTCTCGGAGTTGCTGCGCCACCACCATCGTGAGCTGGGCACGACCGATCCCCGCGACCTCGACGCGATCGAGATGGTCACCGACCTCACCCGCCTCGAAGCCCGGCTCACCAAGGACTTCGAGAAGCACGTCCACCGGCCGCTGGGCCTGACCTGGGCGGGCTTCCGGATCCTGAACGCCCTGTGGATCTACGGCGCGCTCGGCCAGCAGGACATCGGCCGGGTCTCCGGATCCACCCGCGCCAGCATCTCGAGCGCGCTGGCGACCCTGGAGAGCAGGGGTCTGGTCACCCGCGAGCGCGTCGAGTCCGACCGGCGCCAGCTGTTCGTCGAACTCACCCCGGAGGGCCGCGAGACGCTGCGACAGGCCATCGAGGCCCAGACGAAGCGGGAGCGGGCCTGGACCGGCGTACTCCGTGACGATCAGCTCAGTGAGCTGGTACATCTGCTGCGTACGCTGGTGAACCAGGAGACCCCGCCCGCGGAATGACCGGGCCCCGGGAAACCGGCCGCCCACCGACTCGTGCTCAAATCCGCCGGAGCGCGACCGCGAGAATAGTTAGAACCTTTACCGTCAAGCATCTAACAGTAGGTTGGTTTCTCAAGGGAGAGAATCATGACCCGTCGAGTCGTCACCGGTGTCAGCCCGAGCGGCAAGCCCGTGATCGTCAGCGACGGCGAGCCGCCGCGCACCAGTCGGTCCGTCCACACCCCCGGCTTCGCCCGCTCGCTCGTGTGGAACACGGCGGCTCCCGCTGTCCCGTCGGCCGATCCGACGGCATCCCTGCACTCCTTCGTACCCGCACCGGGCGAGACGGTCGCGCTCACCGTCACCTTCGCGCCCGCCAGTGTCTACGCCGACCCCGGCTGGGACCCGGCCGCCGCGGCGGCCGAGCAGCTGGAGTTCAGCCCCGGTCTCGCCGAGCTCTTCGAACCGGACAACCCGGGCATGCACACGACGCCCACCGTCGACTACGGCGTCGTGCTCTCCGGCGAGCTGGTCCTCGACCTCGACGGCGGCGAGACCGCCGTCCTGAAGCCCGGCGACATCGTCGTGCAGAACGCCACGCGCCACGCCTGGCGCAACAACGGCACCGAGCCCGCCACGGCGTTCTTCGTCCTGATGGGCGCGGGCGCCACCTCATGAGCACCGTGAAGACGGCGGCACCCGGCGCGCCCGTCGTCGAGCTGGACCTGGCCGAGCTGGGTAGGGACCCGTATCCCGCCTACGCCGAACTGCGCCGCACCGCACCGCTCGCCTGGGTCCCGTCCATCGGGCGCCACCTGCTGACCCGGTACGAGGACATCGTCCGCGCCGAGAAGCTGCCCGAGGTGTTCAGCTCCCGCGAGGACGGCTCGCTGCTGCTGCGCACGGTCGGCCCGAACATGCTCCGCGAGGACGACCCGGAGCATCGTCGGCTGCGGGCCGCCGCCGAGCCGCCGACCCGTCCCCGCCAGGTCCGCGACCTGTGGGCCGCGAGCTTCGAGCGCACCGCGCACGAACTGCTCGACCGCATCGCGGGCCACGGCGAGGCCGACCTCGTCGCCGACTTCGCCGAGCCGCTCGTCGCCACCAACCTGGCCCTGGTGCTGGGGCTGCGCAACGCGAGCGCCGACGACATCGCCGACTGGTCACGGGCGATGATGGCAGGCAACAGCAACTACGCCGACGACCCCGACATCTGGCTGCGCGCCGAACAGGCCACCCGTGCCATCGAGGACGCGGTGGCCCGGGCCGCCGAGGCCGCCCGGCACGAGCCCGACGGCTCGGTGATCTCCTCCATGGTCCACGCGGCCGAGCCGGTGGCACTCACCGAGATCCAGAACAACGTCAAGGTCATCATCGGCGGAGGCGTCAACGAGCCGCGTGACGTCTTCGGTGTCGGCGCCTGGGCGCTGCTGAACCGCCCCGAGGTGCTGAACCGGGTGCTCGCCGAGCCCTCCTCCTGGAAGCGGGTCTTCGAGGAGACGGCCCGCTGGGTCTCGCCGATCGGCATGTACCCGCGCCAGCTCACCCAGGACTACGAGATCGCCGGGGTGACCCTCCCCGCCGGCAGCCGCGTCGCCCTCGTCATCGCCTCCGGCAACCGGGACGAGTCGGTCTTCGAGCGGGCCGACGAGTTCGACCTGGACCGGCCGCACCGCCCTCACCTCGCGTTCGGCGGCGGACCGCACTTCTGCATGGGCGCATGGGTCGCGCGCCACGAGGTCAGCGCGATCGCCTGGCCCCTCGTCTTCAGCCGTCTGAAGGGACTGCGCCTCGCCGCAGGCGCAACAGCATCCGACAGCGGCTCCGCCGCGGGCCGCATGGACGGCTGGGTGTTCCGCGGACTCACCTCACTGAACGTCACCTGGCAAGCCCTCTGAGCCGTCCCCATCGGGAGAACCTCATGCCCACCGTCATCTTCCGGTCGCCCGACGGGACCGAACGCAAGGTCACCGCCGAGTCCGGGACCGTCCTCATGCAGGCCGCCGTCTCGAACGGCGTCGAGGGCATCGTCGCCGAGTGCGGAGGCAACGCCTCCTGCGCCACCTGCCACGTCTACGTCGCCGAGGACCGGTCCGAGCTGGTGGGGCCGCCCGGAGACATCGAGGACGAGATGCTGGACTTCACCGCCGCCGAACGCCGGCCCACCAGCCGACTCAGCTGCCAGATCCAGCTCTCCGACGCGCTCGAAGGCCTGGTCGTCCATGTGCCCGAGGAGCAGGTATGACGAACACAGCGGGCGTGGTCGTCGTCGGCGGCGGGCAGGCCGGGTTCAGTGTCGTCTCGACGCTGCGCGCATCCGGCTACGACGGTCCCGTCACCGTGTGCGCCGGGGAACCCCATCTGCCGTACCAGCGGCCGCCGTTGTCGAAGAAGGCACACACCGAGCCGAACGGCGTTCGCGTCGAACTGGTGCCGGAGTCCTTCTACGGCGAGCGGGACATCGACCTCCGACTCGGGGACGATGTGGTCGCCCTCGACACCGGGGCCCGCACGGTCCTCACCCGGGCCGGCACCCGTCTCTCCTACGACCACCTGGTGCTGGCCACGGGCGCCACCAACCGTCGGTTGCCCGTACCCGGCGCCGAGCTGGCCGGCGTCCACGCCCTGCGCTCCCTCGATGACGCCCTGACGATCGGACAGGCGCTGGAGACGGCCCGTGACGTGGTGGTCGTCGGCGGCGGGTTCATCGGTCTTGAGCTGGCCCGGGTCGCCCTGGCCCGCGGCACCCGCGTGACCGTCGTGGAACTGGCCGACCGGCTGCTGAGCCGGGCCGTGTCACCGGAGCTGGAACCGCGACTGCGGGAACGGCACGAGCGCGCCGGTGTCCGGGTGCTCACCGGGACCGCCGTACGGGCCCTCGAAGGCGCGGGACGGGTCGAGCGGGTCGTCACCTCTCACGGCGTTCTGCCCGCCGACCTGGTGGTCTACGGCATCGGAGCGGTTCCCAGGGACGGTCTCGCCCGGGAGGCCGGGCTGGCCGTGGACGACGGCGTGGTCGTGGACGAGCAGCTGCGCTCGGTCACCGATCCCCGGATCTCGGCTGTCGGGGACTGCGCCCGGCATCCGCATCCGCGCGCGGAGGGGCTGGTGCGGCTGGAGTCCGTGCAGAACGCCATCGACCAGGGGACGCTGGTGGGCCGTCGTATCGCGGGGTCACCTGCCTCGTACGAGAGCCTGCCGTGGTTCTGGAGCGACCAGGGCGACATCAGGCTGCAGATCGCCGGGCTGCGTTCCCCTTCCGACGAAGTGGTGCTGGTGCCGGGTGAATCGCCCGAGCGGCTGGCCGCCTACATGTTCCGGGCGGGCCGGCTCGTGGCTGTCGAGACGCTGAACTGGCCTGCCGAGCACCTGGCCGCCCGCCGACTGCTGGAGCGGCACACACCGGTGTCGGCCGCCGACCTGACCGGGACGACCCTCGGCGCGCTCGCCCGCGCCGGACGCACCGCGGAGGCAAGGACATGACCAGCACCTTCGGCGCGCACCTCGCCGTCAGCGCGGCCGAGGCCGGCCACCGGACCGCCCTCGTCTTCGATGACCGGACCTGGACCTACGCCGAACTCGACCTCGCGGTACGGCGCGCCATCGCCCGGCTCGACAAGTTCGGGGTGGGCAAGGGCGATCGGGTGGTGATGCAGGGGGCGGCCCGGCCCGAGGCGTTGATCACGCTGTTCGCGGTGACGCGTATGGGGGCGGTACTCGTGCCGCTGCACCCACAGACGACCGAGGGCGAACTCGCCGTCGTGTGCGAGGAGACCGGCCCGACGGCCCTGGTCGCCGACGAGGCGTTTCCTCCGGCCCCTGTTCTCCGCCTGGCCTGGGAGGAACTGCATCCCGAGGACGACGGACCCGAGGCGGTCGCGCACGCCACCCCGGACGGCTCCGACACCGCGATCATCGCGTTCACGTCCGGTACCTCCGGCCGTCCCAAGGGTGTGGCACTGACCCACGACAACCTGTACTGGAGCATGGTGGGCGGGCTGGCGCGGCTGCCCTTCGGCGCGGACGACACCGCGCTCGTCTCCACCCCGCTGGCGCATGTCGCCGTGCTGGGCGGCCTTCCGCAGTACACATGGGCGAGGCGCGGCACGGTGATCCTGGCCCCGCGCTTCGATCCGGACCTGTTCGTCGACCTGGTCCGAGACCACAAGGTCACCTGCGCCTTCGCCGTACCGGCCATGTCCGCCCTGCTGGCCCGCCACCCCCGGTTCGGCAGCGAGGACCTGGACACCCTGCGCTGGATCCTGTCCGGCGGCTCACCCGCCCAGACCGCCACCCGCGAGCAGTTCCGGGCACGCGGGGTCGGCGTGGTCAACTCCTACGGCCTGACCGAGACCGCGGCCGGGGTGACCTACTCCGCGCCCGACGAACCGGCCGCCTCCACCGGATCGCCCGTCCCGCAGATCGAGCTGCGGGTCGTGGACACCGCCGGATCAGCCGTTCCGGCGGACGTGGCCGGTGAGATCCGGGCGCGCGGGCCTTCGGTGGCGACCGAGTACTGGAGCGCCTCCGGGCCGGTGCCCGTGACCGACGAGGAGGGCTGGTTCCACACCGGTGACCGAGGGCTGTTCGACGCGGAGGGCAGGCTCTCGGTGGTCGGCCGACTCAAGGACACCATCATCACCGGCGGGGAGAACATCGATCCCGCCGAGGTCGAGAACGCGCTCGCCGACTTCCCGGGCGTCGTCGAAGTCGCGGTCTCCGGGACGCCGGACCCGGTCTGGGGCGAGCTGGTGACCGCCTTCCTGGTCACCGACTCCGGCGCCCCCACCCTGGACGACATCCGCGCCCACCTAGACGGCAGACTCGCCCGGCACAAGTGGCCGCGGCGGCTGTCCGTCGTACCCGCCCTGCCCCGTGGGGCCACCGGAAAGCTGCAGCGCGCGCGGCTGACGACGCTGCTGGACAACTGACGCACCCTTCCACAACTCCCAAAGACCGCGCCCCTGTTGGCGCTGTCTTCCCCAGTCGTACCCGAACCCGAGGAGACGCCATGAGTGCGACCATGCGAGCCGCGCGGATGCACGCCGTCGGCGAACCGATGAGAATCGACGAGGTTCCCCTTCCCGAGCCCGGCCCCGGTGACGTCCGCGTGGCCGTCCACGCCGTCAACATCGTTCCGAACCTCGCCAACATCCTGAACATGTGGACGACCTGGTTCCCGCACAGCCCCCTGCCGACCCTGCCGGCGATCTTCGGGCTCGACCCTGCGGGTGTGGTGGAGTCCGTCGGCGCGGGCGTCCAGGCGTTCAGACCGGGCGACCGGGTGTACGTCAACCCGGGCCGCTCCTGCGGGTCCTGTCGCTCCTGCCGCAGCGGCGACTCGATCAACTGCGCCAGCTACGCCTTCGCCGGATACTTCGGTTTCTCGTCGACCGCCCTGGACCTGCTCGACCGCTACCAGGGCGGCCTCGCCGAGTACATGGTGGCCCCCGCGTACAGCCTGGTGAAGCTGCCCGACTCGCTCTCCTTCGAGGCCGCCGCCCGCTTCGGCTACATCGGCACCATGTACTCGGCACTGCGCAAGGCCGAGGCAGGGCCCGGCAAGACGATCCTGATCAACGGCATCAGCGGCACCCTCGGCATCGCCGCCGCACTCCTCGCACCCGCCATGGGCCTCACCCGTGTGTACGGCACCGGCCGGGACAAGGCCCTGCTCGACCAGGTCGGCAAGCTCGCGGGCGGCCGGCTGCGCCTGCACTCCCTGGACGACGGCCCGCTCGACGACTGGATCCGCGAGGAGACCGACGGCTACGGCGTCGACATCTACATCGACGCCCTCGGTCCGGGTGCCCCGCACGAGACGTTCCGGGCGGGCATGCGGGCGATGGCACGCGGTGGCATCGCCGTCAACATCGGTGCCGTCGCCGGTGATCTGCCGATCGACATCCACCGGATGATGGACCAGCAGCTGCGCCTGATGGGCTCGGCCTGGTTCACCTCCGCCGAGGGCCAGACCATGGCCGACATGGCGGAGGCGGGCCTGCTGGACCTGAGCCCGTTGGAGCACCACGTGTACCCCCTGGACCAGGTCAACGAGGCCATCGGCGGGATCGCCGTGCGCAACGGGGGCTTCAGCAACTTCGTCATCAGCCCGGTCGCCGTCGCCTCCTGAGCGACCAGCGGTTTCCCACCAGTCGGAGGTCGCCGGTACTCCCCTGACCGGCGGCCTCCCCTCACCTCGTAACCTGCCGAACTCTGGAGACACCTGATGCACGCCCAGCACGGCCCACGCCCGGCCGACCCTCTCGACCTCGTCGAACTCGACAGCCTGCTGACCCCGGACGAGCGCGCCGTCCGCGATGCCGTCCGCACGTTCTGCGACCGGCGGGTGGATCCCCACATCGCCGAGTGGTTCGAGCAGGGCGTAATCGAGGACATCCGCGGCCTCACCAAGGAACTCGGCGAACTCGGCCTGCTGGGCATGCACTTGGAGGGTTACGGCTGCGCGGGCATGAGCGCCGTCGACTACGGTCTCGCCTGCCTCGAACTGGAGGCTTCCGACTCCGGACTGCGCTCCCTGGTATCGGTTCAGGGCTCGCTGGCCATGTACGCGATCCACGCCTTCGGCTCGGAGGAGCAGAAGGAGGAGTGGCTGCCCCGCCTCGCCGCCGGCACCGCCATCGGCTGCTTCGGACTCACCGAGCCCGATTCCGGATCCGACCCGGGCAGCATGCGCACCGCCGCCCGCCGCGACGGTGGGGGAGACTGGGTCCTCGACGGGCGCAAAATGTGGATCACCAACGGGTCGGTGGCCGACGTGGCCGTCGTCTGGGCCCGTACGGACGACGGCGTGCGCGGCTTCGTCGTGCCGACCGACACCCCGGGCTTCTCGACGACCGCGATCAAGCACAAGATGTCCCTGAGGGCCTCGGTGACCAGTGAACTCGTGCTGGACTCGGTACGGCTGCCCGAATCCGCCGTGCTGCCCGGGGTACGAGGGCTGCGCGGCCCACTGTCCTGCCTGAACGAGGCGCGATACGGCATCGCGTGGGGCGCGATGGGCGCCGCCCGGTCGGCTTTCCGGAGCGCGCTGGCCTACGCCGGCGACCGCGTCCAGTTCGACCGCCCGATCAGCTCCTTCCAGCTGACCCAGGCCAAACTCACCGACATGTCGGTGGAGTTGACCAAGGGCACGCTGCTCGCCTTCCACCTCGGCCGCATCAAGGACGACCGCGGACTCCGCCCCGAGCAGGTCAGCTACGGCAAGCTCAACAACACCCGTGCCGCGTTGGAGATCTGCCGCACCGCCCGGACGATCCTCGGCGCCAACGGCATCTCGTTGGAGTACCCGGTGATCCGGCACGCGAACAACCTGGAGTCGATCCTCACCTACGAGGGCACCGTGGAGATGCACACCCTGATGATCGGCCAGGCACTGACGGGCCAGGCGGCGTTCCGGTGAGCGATGCGCCGTCGCCGGGCATCCGCCGCGTCGCGGTCCTCAACTGGCGGACGGTGTACGGGAGTTGCCGGTCATGTCTGCGCGGACGACCTTGGTACTGCTTCAACACCCACAACGCCGGGCAGCGGATGACGCTCGCCGCGACCGGCCAGGAGCCGTCCCCGGTGCCGGGGGATCGGGGCGTTCGTGGAGAAGACGCTGGTCGCGGCGGGGCAGTGCACGAAGGTCGGTCCGTGGGTCTCGCCGCAGGTGGCCGGGCTGCTGGGCTGTGGCGTGATGGCCGGGATCGGTGCGTCGGTCAACACGGGGAGTGTCGGCCGCGGACACGGCGTGGCCGACCTGTTGCCCTCCGGATCGGTCGGCACATTCCACGGAACACCCCCTGGCCTATGCCGACCCGCCACGCACCGATCCCTGTCGAGTTCCGCGTGGTGAGAACGCCACGGGTCCTGGTTTGGGCGATGGGACTTTCTTGAGAACGTGGCAGGCCCGTTCATGGAGCACGGCGGCCTGCCACGACCCGCATGTCAACCGGACCGATACCGGGAGTGACGACGGTCAGACGCCGATGTCGGCCAGCCACTGGCTTGTGGTCCGAGGAGTGAGGCCCAACAGCTTCTGGGCGGAGTTCTCCGGCGCGATCGAGCGGCCCGGCATAGTGCTCATCGCCTGGTAGGCCCCCGCGATGTCGGCGGCCGCGCCCTCCCCGACCAGGGGTGCGATCGAGGTGCGCATCTCCTCGGGGGTGATCGGTTCGAAGACGACCTCCCGGCCGAGCCGGGTGCCGAACGCGTCGGCCAGGTCCGGCCCGGTGATCGCCGGGTACTGGCCGACAGAGACCGTACCGGTGACGTCCGGTCGCTCGAACAGGGCGACGGCGACATCGGCGATGTCCAGGTGGGAGGCCCAGGAGACGGCGAAGTCGGCTCGGATCGCGTACGGCAGCACGCCGCGCTCACGGACCGAGTCGATGACGTAGGGCATGAGCAGGTTCTCCAGGTACAGCTCGGGCGCGATCACCGCATGGGACACGCCACTGTCGGCCAGGCCGGCAGCCAGTGTCGCGGCGGCTCCGCCGATGGCGGGATCCATGGGGATGCCACTGGTGGAGAACACCACGCGGGCCGGCCGGGCCTCGCGGACGGCGGCGAGGATGTTGCCCGCGAAGATCTGGCGGTCCTCCTCCGAGGCCACTGGCAGATGGACGAACACCCCCGCGGCACCGCGGTAGGCGTCGGTCAGGTCGGCGGGGGAGGAGTAGGCGGCGGCCACCACGCGCGCGCCGTCCACGACAGCATTCTCGTTGCGGGTGACAGCCGTCACGGGCTTCCTCGCGGAGGCGAGGGCGGAGACGACGGGGGCACCCTGGGCGCCGGTGGCGCCGTGAATCACATAGGTCATGGACGCCATTAGTGCATGCAATGCACCAGTTACATCAACTGCACTAATGGGCTACTCTCGAAAAATGTCCGATCCCTGCCTCCCGGAGTGCGGTGTCGCCCGGTTCCTCACCCTGCTCAACGGCCCCTGGGCCACCTTGATCGTGCGTGAGCTCCTGCGAGGCCCACACCGCTTCACAGAGCTGCGCGAGTCCCTGCCCGGCATCAGCCCGCACACCCTGACCAGCAGGCTGCGCCAGTTCGAGACCCATGGCATCGTCATCCGCACCGCCTACGCGGAGATCCCCCCGCGCGTCGAATACCGGCTCACCCCCCTCGGTGAGGGGTTGCGCGACGTCCTCAACGCCATGGGTGCCTGGGCTGAGGGGGTTCCCGACCCGGAGCCCGCCGCCGGCACCTGACGCTGTCGTCGGAGCGAGGGACGGCGTCCTGGGTGGTGGTGCAGGCGATCGCTGCGTGGGTGCGCGCGGGCGGGCGCCCGGAGCGTGCATCCGGGGAGGGCCTCTGTTCCCTGTGCACAGGGCAGGCCACTGTGCGAATCACCCTGGTGAACGGCCGGCTCAACCTTGGCGGTACCCCTGGCATCGGCTGCACGGTGACGCCCCCACGCAGCACCGCCAGGTCCACGTCGTGCCGTGACTCATGATGCTGCGCCGGCCGGACCAAGGCTCTGCCTCGGCGCGGCCGGGCGATTGCCTACGCGTCCGGGACGCCGATGAGGATGAACGCCAGCGTGACCGGTGCGTCCGTGTCGTTGCGCCAGCCATGGCGGGTGCCGTTCTGGATGACGACGTCCCCGGTCGACAGACGGGTCAGGGCGCCTTCGTCCAGTTCGAGGGTCACCTCGCCGCCCAGGACGATGGCGTAGTCGACGGTGGGTGTGGTGTGCATGCCCGGGTTGTCGATCTCCATGAGCTCGGCGATGCCGGGAGCCACGGCGAGTTGTTCCTGGCCGAAGGCGACCGGGTCGAAGGCGGGGTCGGCCATCGCGGTGGCCGGTGGGAGGGTCAGGACGATGAAGCGGGTGCCGCCCGGCGCGGGCACGAAGTCGGTGACCTTCGGCGTCGGGTCCTCACCGGTGCGGCTCACGGGCCGGCCGGGCTCCGTGGCCCAGGGCAGGGCCGAGACCCAGCCCGGGAGGCTGGCGAAGTCGTGATTGCGGGGGACGGGGCCGTCGCTGACGACGACCGACTTCCCGTGTGCGTCGTGGCCGGTGACGACTCTGCGCATGGCGGGTTCCTGTCTCTGGGGCGGCGGTCTGTGGGAAGGGCGGATGATGGGTCGACGTCACGCGTTCCAGGCGGCCTTGAGCCGCAGCGGACCGCGGAACACCCAGCCGCCGAACGGGACCTCGGTCTCGGCGAGGCGGAGTCCGGGGAGGGTACGGAACAGCAGCGGAAGGCCGATCTGCCCGACCGCCGCACGCGAGACCCAGGTGCCGAGGCAGAAGTGCGGGCCGCCGCCGAAAGCGACATGGCTCGTCTCGGCACGGTGGATGTCGAAGGCGTCGGGACGGTCGAAGACGCGCTCGTCACGGTTGCCGGAGGCGATGACCACACCCAGCTTGTCGCCCGGCTCCAGCACCCGCCCCCCGAGTTCGGTGCGCTCGGCCACCCGGCGCGGGTACATGCCGATCGGGGAGACCCAGCGGACGGCCTCCTCGAACACCCGCCTCCACAGGGCCGGTTCCGCCTCGACGTCCTCCCGCTGGTCGTCATGGGTGAGCAGCGCGTAGGCGGCGGCCGCCATGGAGTCGCGGGGTTCGTTCAGTCCGCCGCCCAGGAAGACGCGGACGTTGGTCCGTATCTCGTCCTCCGTCAGCGGGTCGCCGGCGTGCAGCATGGCGGAGATCACCGAGTGGTCGGGGTCGCGGCGCAACACGGGAAGAACCTCGTCCATCGCCACGTCGAGGTCCGCCACCGCGCGGGCACAGCGCGCCCAGATATCCGGATCCTCCCCGTAGTTGCCGCCCGCGTCGATGATCGCCTGCGACCACTCCTGCATGTCGGCGTCACCGACCCCGCGCAGGCCCAGCAGATCGGCGAGGTTGCGGGCCGCGAGCGGGCCTGCGACCTCGCGGAACAGATCGCACTCACCGCGTCCTACGACGGCGCCGAGGACGTCCTCGGCGTTGCGCCGAAAGGCCGGCAGCCAGTGTTCCTTGACGATCCGGGGCCGCAGCGGCGCCTCCGCGGCCCGGCGCAGCCGCTGGTGGGCCGCCCCGTCCTGGCGCAGCAGGGTCTCGCCGATCGAGCGGGTCATCAGGGACGGATTCTCCGCCGACAGGTATGTCTCCGGATGCCGTTCCACATGCATGATGTCCTCGAAACGCGTGACCAGGTAGCGACCGGCCTCCGGCACCCAGGCCACGGGGTCGTGTTCACGGAGGTACCGGTATGCGGGATACGGGTCGCTCCACAGTTCGGCCAGACGGATGTTCTCGGCGGGTTGACTGACGGTCGTCGCCACGACGGTGTCCCTTCTGGACGGCCTTGGTTCACGGAGCCGACTGTGGCGGAAGGCGACGGCCGTGTTAAGCCACGGGAAACGCGGATTTTCCGATGTGGTTCCTCAGGACTGCGAGCACTGCGCCGAACTCGGTGGCGGGGGAGAGAGCATGACCGCTGATTTTTCGCTCCGACAGCTGGAGTACTTCGTGGCTGTGGCCGGCACGGGTTCCATCAGCGCGGCAGCCGTGCACTGCCACGCCTCCCAGGCGGGTATCTCCACCGCGATCACCGATCTGGAACGCCGGCTGGGCGTCCAACTGCTCGTCCGCCGCCGGGCCAAGGGGGTCTTCCTCACCGAGGCAGGCACCCGTGTCCTGGACCACGCGCACGCGATGCTGGCCCGCGCCGAAGACCTCGCGGCCAGCGCCAGGGCGGAGAAGGGGCGGCTCGCGGGCAGGCTGACGATCGGCTGCTACGCCACCCTCTCGCCGTTCCTGATCCCCCCGCTGGTGGACGGATTCACCCGCGGCCATCCCGATGTCGATCTCCAGTTCATGGACGGCTCGCAGGACGAGATCCGTCAGGCGCTCCTCGAAGGCGCCTGTGACCTGGGACTGCTTTACGAGACCGGGGCCGAGGCCGGACTGACGTGCTCGACGGTCCGGGTCTGCCGGCCCTATGTGATCCTCTCCGCCGACCATCCACTGGCCGCGCTGGAGTCCGTGCGGCTTGCCGACCTCGCCGACGAACCCCTGATCCTGTACGCGTCCCCGCCCGCGCCGGGCAACGCCGAACGCTGGCTGCACAGCGCCGGCGTCACACCGGACATCCGCTACCTGACGTCCAGCATCGAGGCGGTACGCAGCCTGGTCGCACGCGGCCTCGGCTACTCGATGCTGCTCCAGCGCTGGCCCAGCGACACCAGTTTCGAGGGGCTGCCCCTCGCGGCCGTACCCATCAGCGACCCGCTGGACGAGCCCAGGGTCGTCATCGCGCACGCCTCGAACGTGATGCCCACCCGCCGGGCGAGCGTCTTCGCGCAGTACGCGCGCGAGACCCTGGCCGTCCCGGTGCAGGCGCCGTAGGCCCCGGCGGAAGCAGGTAATTCCGAGGTAGTTCCTCAGGTTTCCCGGTCGTACCGTCCATTGCGCTATCGATAGCAGGTTGCCGATAGTCGAAGCCGTTCGTACACGGTGCGTTCCTCGCCCCACCGGGGGCCGCATGTGGGCGCTCGCGGGTGCATGTCACCCCGCTCTCTTCCCTCATCCGGCCGTAGGCCCTGGCCCGTGCGTCCATCCGTACGGCGAGGGCCCCTGGCAGGCGCATCCACCGGGAGATCACGTGTTCAACAAGCACGCGCAACGGCTTGCGGCAGTCGGCTCCGTCTGTTTCGTCCTGGCCCTGTCGGCCTGCTCCAAAGGTGAAACGGCCGACGGCGGCGGCACCGCCCCGGCAGCGGCGGGCGCCGCCAAGGCCGACGCGCTCTCCACCACCGTCGACGCCGCGTACACGGGACCCGACAGCAGGAACTTCACGACGCTCAAGGAGCCGTCCAGGAAGGACGGGACCAGATTCAAGGTGGGCTTCCTGACCCTCAACGGCGGACAGCCGGTTCTGACAGCCATGCAGAAGGCGGCCCGGGCCGAAGTGGAGAAACTCGGCGGGCAGTTCATCGCCAAGGACGCCTCTGTCGACCCGCAGAAGCAGGTTAGCCAGCTGAACGAGCTGATCACGGCGAAGGTCGACGTCATCATCGGGCACCCGGTGGTCTCCGGCGCCCTCGCCCCGTCCGTGGCCGAGGCGAAGAAGGCGGGCATCCCGTTCATCGCCATCGGTACCCCCTTCGACCAGACGAAGGCCGGGGTGCCCGGTGCGGTCACCGCGGTCGTCCAGGGCTTCGACTACATCGTCTACCGGACCATGAAGGCTCTGTCCGAACGGCACCCCGGCGCCGCTTTCGCGACGATGGGCCTGGCCCTGCCCGTCGACCAACTCACCTACATGAACGCCCGGATGCAGTACTGGGGCGAGAAGTTCGGGCTGAAGTTCCAGGGGAAGGTGGACGCGCAGAACGACACGCCGTCCGGCTTCTCCCCGGCGGCCTCGACGATCCTCACCAAATACCCCAAGACCGAGATCATCGTCACCTACAACGACCAGTCCGCCGTCGCGGCGGCCGCGGTCGTGGCCGCCGCCGGCAAGAAGATCTTCGTGGCGACGCCCAACAGCGGCCAGTCGATCGGCCGTGACGCGCTGAAGGCCAACCGGCTGGACCTCGTGTACCGCACCCCCTGGGAAGGCATGGGGACACAGTCCGCGATCGCCGCCTACGACGTGGTGAGCAAGCAGAACCTGCCGCTGCCCGAGATCGTGAACGTGCCGTCCTACCTGGTCACCGCCGAGACCGCCGACAAGGCCGGGTGGATCGGATGACCACCCCACAGACAGAGCAGCGGCGTGACGCCGACGCGCCGCTGCTCGCCATGACCGGCATCCACAAGTCGTACGGCGGTGTGACGGCCGTGCGCGGGGCGGGCCTGCGGATCACGGGTCCCGGGCTGGTGCACACGCTGATGGGCCAGAACGGCTGCGGCAAGTCCACGATGCTGGGCGTGCTGTCGGGACAGATCCGCCCGGACGCCGGGACGTTGCGGCTGAACGGCACGGACGTACGGCTGCGGAGTCCGCTGGAGGCGGTGCGCCGGGGCATCGCGATGGTCACCCAGGAGACCGCTCTCGCCCTCGACCTGACGGTCGCCGAGAACATCCTCCTCGGCCGGATGGCGCGTACGGCCCGCGGTGTGGACTGGGCCGCCAGTCGGCGGCGGGCCGCGTCGGTCCTGGCACAACTGGGTCTCGACTACGACCCGCGAACGGTGGTGCGCCGACTGCGTCCCGACCAGCGGCAGTTGGTCGAGATCGCCCGGGCGCTGTCCCTCGAACCGCATCTGCTGATCCTGGACGAGCCCACCAGTACCCTGACCGACGACGAGGTGGAGCGGCTGTTCGCGGCGGTCGACGGGCTCCGGCGCCGTCAGGTGTCCGTGCTCTTCGTCTCCCACCGGCTGGACGAGGTCTTCCGTCTCAGTGACGAACTGACCGTCATGCGGGACGGCCGGACCGTGTCCGCCGGCCCGGCCGGCCGGTACACGGCGGCGACGCTGATGGCGGACATGGTGGGCGGGAGGGACCTCGGGGCAGGCACGCTCCATCCGGCCGACGGGTCCCGGGAGCAGGCCGCCGCCGAACCCGGTCCGGCTGCCGAGCCGCTGCTGTCGGTACGGGGCCTGAGCTCCCCGGGGGCGTTCGACGGCATTGACCTGGATCTGCGCCGCGGCAAGGTCGTCGGGGTGGCCGGACTGGTCGGATCGGGCCGCGGTGAACTGCTGGAGACCATCTTCGGGGCCCGGCCGCCGGGGAGCGGCACCATGACCCTGGCGGGCCGTCCGCACCGGCCCGCCGGGCCGCGGTCCGCCATCGCGGCGGGCATCGGCTACGTCCCGCCCGACCGCAGGACCCAGGGCGTGGCTCTCGGGATGGCCGTGGGCGACAACGTCACGATGGTGGCCACCCATCGCCACAGCCGACTGCGCACCGTCGACCGGCGATCCGCCGCCTCGCTGGCGAAACGGCTCTCCGGACTGATGCGCCTGTCCGTCACGTTGTCACGGCGGGTCGCCACCCTCAGCGGCGGCAACCAGCAGAAGGTCGTGCTGGCCAAGTGGCTGGGCGCGCAGCCGCGCGTCCTGCTCCTCGACGACCCCACCCGCGGCGTGGACGTGGCCGCCAAGGCCGAGATCCACGCCCATCTGCGGCGGCTGGCCGCACAGGGACTGGCCCTGCTGGTCACATCGTCGGAGATTCCGGAACTGATCACGTTGTGCGACGAGATCGTGGTGCTCAACCGGGGCCGGTTGGCCGGGCGCTTCGCGGGCGAGGCCACCGAGTCCCTGGTCGCCGCTGTCGCCGCGGGAGCCAGCTCATGAACGCACAGGCCATCACCACGGAACCGGCAGTGTCCGGGACGACGGATGACGGGACGGGCGGCCCGACGTCCCTGTGGGACGCGACCAGGTCCTTCAGGCCGGCGCTCGCCGTGCTGTGCGTGCTGTTCGTCGTCCTGAGCCTCGCCAACGCGGACTTCCGCACCGTCGGCAACCTGGAGAACGTCGCCGTCTCCGTGTCCATCCTCTGGATGATCGCCCTGGGAGCGACATTCGTGCAGCTCACGGGCGGCATCGATCTGTCGTCCGGCGCCGTCGCCGCGCTCGCCGGGATCTGCCTCGCGAAACTGCTCGCCACCACGGTCCCCGGGCCACTGGTCATCGCCCTGGTGATCCTCTTCGGCGCCGCCGTCGGCGCCCTCGCCAACGGCATCCTCGTCGGTGTCCTCGGCCTGAACGTCTTCGTGGTCACCCTGGCCTCGATGACCGCCCTCACCGGAATCGTCAGCCTCTGGTCCGACACCCAGTCCGTCTACGTCACCTCGCAGACCGTCACACGACTGAGCTCCGGCCGACTGCTCGGCGCGCCGGTCCCCGTCTGGCTGATGCTGCTGACGCTCGCCGTCTTCCTGTTCCTGCAGACCCGCACCTACTTCGGCCGGGACCTCTACGCCGTCGGGGGCAGCCCCGTCGCCGCCCGGCTGTCCGGTATCCGCGCACCCCGCACGCTGGTCGTCGTCTACGCGCTGGCCGGTGCCATGGCCGCGCTGGGCGGGATCATCGCGGTCGGACGGGTGGGCGCGGCGGCGCCGCAACCCGACAACTCCCTGCCGCTCAGCGCCATCGCCGCCGTCCTCCTGGGCGGCACCGCTCTCGCCGGCGGAGCGGGAGGGGTCGGTGGGACCGCCCTGGGTGTCCTGCTGATCGGGGTCCTGCAGAACGGGCTCAGCCTCTCCGACGTACCGACGTTCTGGCAGCAGGTGGTGACCGGGGCGGTGCTGGTCCTCGCGGTGCTCGGGGACCGTGGCTACGCGCCGCGCGGTCTGGTGGCGCGGCTGTGCAGGCACCGGCCTCGCGTGGGGAGCCCCGCATGACCCACCTCACTCCCATCGACGGCCGGGGCGGTTCCTCGTTCGGACCGCGTGAACAGGGCGCTGCCGCCCGCGAGTTGCTCACGACCCCGAAGGCGGTCCACGTCACGGCGGGAGACCCTCGCGCATGATCACCACCAGGAACATCGCCGAGCGTCTCGAACTGTCCGTCTCCACGGTCGGTCGCGCGCTCGCCGACGACCCGCGAATCTCGGAGCAGACCAAGCTCCGGGTCCGCGAGGCCGCCGCGGAGATGGGGTACGTGGCCGATCGGGCCGCGCGCATGATGCGTGGCGCCCCGAGCAACGTTGTCGGCCTGGTGATCCCCGACATCCGCAACGGCTTCTACTCCGCCATCGCCCACGAACTCTCCCGGACCATGGAGTCCCGGGGCCACCAACTCATCCTCTCCGAGACCGACGACGACCGGATGCGGGAGCTGCGCCATCTGACGGAGCTGTCCGCGAGCCGGGCGGCGGGCGTCATCATCGTGCCCACCGCCCGCCCGCACCGCGAGTCGGTCCGCCTCCTCGCGCGGCTCCCGCACGTGCAGTTGCTGCGCAGCCATCCCGCGCTCGGAGCCCAGTGGTTCGGCATCGACGACCACCAGGTGCTCAAGGAGTCGACCGGCCACCTGGTGGCCCAGGGGCACACCCGGATCGGCTACGTCGGCGGCGCAGCGGAACTGCCGACCGGCGCCGAGCGCCTGCGCGGCTTCCGCAGCGCCCTGGAGGAGGCGGGACTGCCCGAGGAAGCCGGCCCGACCATCCTCGGCAAGCCCTCCTCCGTCACGTACGGCCGTCAGGCGGTGCGCCGACTGCTGGACGCCACCGTGCCACCGACCGCCCTGGTCACCGGTTCCGTCCAGCTGACCCTCGCGGTGCTGGAGGAACTGAACTCCCTCGGCGTCGACGTCCCCCGGGAGCTGTCGGTCGTCGGCTTCGGCGACGAACCCGGCTTCTCGTGGTGGGGCCCGGGACTGACCACCGTACGACTGCCGGTGACGGACATGGCCGCCGACTGCGCGCTGTGGCTGCTGCACCGGCTGACCACGAAGCCACTCGAAGACACCGCGTACATCTCGGTCTCGCCCGGCTCACTGATCGTCCGGGGCAGCACGGCGCCCCCGAGAGCCACTTCCAGGAGGTCCCGATGACCACACAGGTACGGCCCCAGCTGACCCACATGGGCATCAACGTCTACGACATCAAGAAGATGGAGGACTTCTACACCCAGGTCCTCGGCCTGGTCGTCACCGACCGGGGCAGGGGCAAGAACTTCAAGGCCGACCTGGTCTTCATGAGCGTCGACCCCAACACCCACCACCAGGTGGCACTCGCCAGCGGACGCGACCCGAAGTCGCCCCGCAGCACCATCAACCAGATCTCCTTCCACCTCGACACCCTCGACGACCTGCGCGTGATGTACCACAAGGTCAAGGAGTACGGCGTAGAGGCGCTCAAGCCGCTCAACCACGGGGTGTCGTGGTCGGTCTACTTCTTCGACCCCGAGGGCAACACGGTCGAGCTGTACGTCGACAGCCCCTGGTACATAGCCCAGCCGCACGGCGACGTCTTCGACCCCGGACTGCCCACCGAGCGGATCGTGGCCGACACCCTGGCGATGTGCCAGGACGATCCCGAGTTCCAGCCCATCGAGCGGTTCCGGGACTCGGTGCGTGCCCAACTCGCCGCGGAGCCCTCATGATCGCCGGGATCGACGTCCGCAGGACCGCCGTCACCGTCGAGACGATCCACCACGAGGGCGGCCCCCGCGTCGACGAACCCCTGCGCCTGGCCTCGGCTGCCGCCGTGGTCCGCAATCCCTTCGCCGGCCGTTACGAACCCGACCTGTTGGCCTTCCAGACCGAACTGCGCTCGCTCGGCGCGGTGTTGGCTACGGAACTCGTCGAACTGCTCGACGCCAAGAACGTCGAGGCGTACGGCAAGGGCGCCGTCGTCGGCGTCGCCGGTGAACTCGAACACGGCGCCCTGTGGCACGAGGCGGGCGGCTGGGCCATGCGGGAGGTGCTCGGCGAGCCCAAGGCCATCGTTCCGTCCACCAAGGTCGTCGCGGCCACCGGCTACCGGCTGCTCATACCGCTGCACCACATCGAAGCCGCCTACGTACGAAGCCACTTCAACACCATCGAGGTCGGCATCCAGGACGCGCCCCGCCCCGACGAGATCCTCTACGCCCTCGCCATGGCGACCGGCGGACGCGTGCACGCCCGCGTCGGCGGACTGACCGCCGCCGAGATCACCGTCCACGACGGCAACCGCTGACCCGGCCCGGGAGAAATCCATGAGCGCTTCCCGTACGGTCCTGCTGACCGACCACGCCTGGCCCGACGACCGCGTCGAACGAGCCGTCGTGGAGGCCGCCGGACTCACCCTGGTGACCGGCCCCGCCGACCCGGCCCCGGCCGCCGTCATCGAGGCACTCGTCCGCGAACACCGGCCCGCTGCCGTCCTCACCTGCTGGGCCCCGGTGACCGCCGAGGTCATCGCGGCCGCCCCGGACCTGAGGATCGTCGCCCGCCTCGGCGTGGGCCTCGACAACATCGCCGTCGACGCCGCCACCGAGCGCGGGGCGTGGGTCACCAACGTCCCCGACTACTGCGTCGAGGAGGTCTCCGACCACGCCGTCGCCATGGTGCTGGCCTGGGCCCGGGGCCTGGCCGTCTTCGACCGTGACGTCCGCGCCGGCAACTGGCGGCCCGCCGCCGCGAAGCTGCGCCGTGTCTCCACGCTGACCTGCGGGATCGTCGGCTTCGGCAGGATCGGCCGCGCCACCGCCCGCAAGCTGGCCGCCTTCGGCTGCCGCCTGCTCGCCCACGATCCGTACACCCAAGTCAGCGCCCCGGACGTGGAGTTGACCACCCTGGACGATCTCCTCGGCCAGAGCGACGTGGTGATCCTGCACGCCCCGCTCACCGGGACGACCCAGCATCTCATCGGCGCCAAGGAACTCGCCCGGACGAGACCCGGCGCGCTCCTGGTCAACGTCAGCCGTGGTGGGCTCGTCGACACCGACGCCCTGGACGAGGCCCTGGCCACCGGTCGACTCGGCGGCGCGGGACTCGACGTACTGGAGAGCGAACCCCGGGTGCCCGCCGCGCTGTTGGAGCGTCCCGGCGTCGTCCTGACCCCGCACATCGCCTTCTCCTCCACGGCCTCCGTCGAGGAACTGCGCCGCCGCGCGGCCGAAGAGGTCGTACGGGTCCTGTCCGGTGCGCCCCCGGCGTATCCCTGCAACGAACCCCGAGGACCACGTCCATGACACGCGTGCAGAACCTGCGAGCCCGCCAGATCCTCGACTCCCGAGGCCGGCCCACCGTCGAGGTCGACATCACGCTCGACGACGGCTCCTTCGGCCGGGCGGCCGTCCCCTCCGGCGCCTCGACCGGCAGCAACGAGGCCCACGAACTGCGCGACGGTGACCCCCACGCCTTCGGCGGCCTCGGCGTCGGCAGGGCCGTGGCGCACGCCAACGGTGAGATCGCCGACGCCGTACGCGGCCGGGACGCCATCGACCAGCGTGGCATCGACGCCCTGCTGCGCGAGCTGGACGGCACCCCGCGGCTCGCCCGGCTCGGGGCCAACGCCGTGCTGGGCACCTCGCTGGCCGTCTGCCGGGCCGCCGCGACCGCCACCGGACGTCCGCTGTACCGGTGGATCGCCGAACTCGCAGGCGTCGACGCACCGAGCCTGCCGATGCCCATGGTGAACATCCTCAGCGGCGGACTGCACGCCGGACGCGGTATGGACGTGCAGGACTTCCTGGCCGTGCCGGTCGGAGCGGCCACGACCGGGGAGGCGATCCATCTCGTCTCCCGGGTCCGCGACGCGGCGACCCGGGTGATGACCGCCCGGGGCCTGACGACCCTCCTCGCCGACGAGGGCGGCCTGAGTCCGGGCCTGCGCACCGGCGACGAGGCCCTGGCGCTGCTCGTCGAGGCGTTCGAACACGCCGGACTGCGGCCCGGAACCGACATCGCGATCGCCATCGACGTGGCCGCGCACTCCCTGTTCGACCCGGTCGGCGGGGACTACGTTCTCGCCCGCGAGGGGCGCCGGGCCACGGCCGCGGAGATGACCGACATGGTCGCCGTCTGGGTGCGCGACTACCCGGTGGTGTCCGTCGAGGACGCCCTCGACGAGGACGACTGGAGCGGCTGGCGCGAGCTCACGGAGCGGCTCGGCGACCGGGTGCGCCTCATCGGCGACGACTTCTTCACCACCGACACCGGCCGGCTGGCCCGGGGCATCACCGAGGGCTGCGCCAACGGCGTCCTGGTCAAGGTGAACCAGAACGGCACCCTCTCCGGCACGCTCGACGTCGTGGCCGCCGCCCGGGCCGCGGGCTACGCGCCGGTGATCTCCGCCCGGTCCGGCGAGACCGAGGACTCCTTCATCGCGGACCTCGCGGTCGGCACGGCCGCCGGGCAGATCAAGATCGGCTCCGTCCGGTGTTCGGACCGGCTGGCCAAGTACAACCAGCTGCTGCGCATCGCCGAGGACGACAGCCTGCCGTTCGCCGGCCCCTCGGAGCTGCTGCTCCCCGAGGCGGTGGGCGCGTGAACGGCACGACGGCCGAACCCGAGGTCGCCGACTTCCTGCGCCGCCAAGGGCTGACGGTCGGCGGCGAGGAGCCCCGTCTGACTCCGCTGCGCGGCGGTGTCTCCTCCGACCTGTGGCGCGTCGACCTGCTGGGAGGGTCGATCTGTGTCAAGCGCGCCCTGGAACGGCTCAGGGTCGCCGCCGACTGGCACGCCCCCGTCTCGCGCAACGCCTACGAATGGGCCTGGCTGGAGTTCGCAGCCCGGCACCGCCCCGCCAACGTGCCCGTACCGCTCGCCCATGACTCCGCCGCCGGGCTGTTCGCGATGAGCTACCTGCCGCCCGAGCAACACCCCGTCTGGAAGGAGCAGCTGCTGCGCGGGCAGGTGCGCCAGGACATCGCCGAAGGCGTGGGGGACGTGCTCGGCCGACTGCACCGGGCGAGCGCCGACGACCTGCTGCTGGCACGGGAGTTCGCGACCGACGACAACTTCCACGCGCTGCGCCTGGAGCCGTACCTGCTGGCCACGGCCGCCGTCCATCCCCAACTCGCAGGAACCTTGCGCGAGTTGGCCGGCCGCACGGCCCGGACCCGGCTCGCGCTGGTGCACGGAGACGTCAGCCCGAAGAACATCCTCGAAGGCAGGGCCGGGCCCGTGCTGCTGGACGCCGAGTGCGCCTGGTACGGCGACCCCGCCTTCGACCTCGCCTTCTGCCTGAACCATCTGCTGCTGAAGTGCCTGGTGCGCCCCGATGCCGCCCGGGTTCTCCTGGCCTCGGCCGAGGCCCTGGCGCGGAGCTACTTCGCCTACGTCGACTGGGAGCCCCGATCCGCGCTGGAGTGGCGGGCCGCCACCCTGCTGCCGGCGCTGCTGCTGGCCAGGGTCGACGGCAAGTCCCCCGTCGAGTACCTGGACAGCCCGGCGCAACGGGCCCTGGTCCGACGGGTCGCCACCGACCTCCTGCTCCTGCTCCCCGACACGCTCGCCCCCGTCCTCGGCGCCTGGCGGTCGGCCGTACACGCCTGACCTCCCGCTATCCCCCTGAGCCGCCCCCCCCGAAGAGCCGTTTCCGATCCCACGGAGGCACCACCATGACCTTCTCGCTCGCCACCTGGCGCGTCGACGACCGTCCGACCCCCGTCCTGACCGTCGAGGACCGCTCCTGGGCCCTCGCGGACGTGGCGCCCGATGCTCTGCAACCTGACCCGGCACGTGGGCTGATGAACGTCTTCGACCACTGGGAGCGCACCGAGCCGCTCCTGCTGGCGGCGGCCGAGCGGCTGGCCGACGGCACGGACACCACCGCGGCGCTGCCCGTCCCGGCCGCCCTCGAAGACGTCCTCACCCCGCTCCAGTACCCGCGGAAGATCGTCCTGACGGGCGCCAACTACTACGACCACATGAAGAACGACGGCGGCCACACCGACTGGGAGAAGGACACGAAGATCCCCGTCTTCTTCCTCAAGCCGCCCACCACCACCCTGGTCGGCCCCGGCAGGACGGTCCGCTACCCCGACCAGTCGGAGAAGTTCGACTACGAGATCGAACTCGCCGTCGTCATCGGCCGGCGAGGCCGCAAACTCACCCTCGACAACGCCATGGAGCACGTCGCCGGCTACACCATCGCCATCGACCTGTCCGCCCGGGACTGGCAGCGACACCCCAAGCACCTGGTCAAGTTCGACCTGTTCGGCGGCAAGGCGTTCGACGACAGTTGTCCCCTCGGCCCGGCGATCGTCCCGGCCCGGTTCGTCGACGAGGACAACCTGCGGCTGCGGTTCTGGCTCAACGGCGAGCCGAAGCAGGACGCCAACACCCGCGACATGATCTGGTCCATCCCCGAGCAGCTCGTGAAGATCACCGAGCACATGACCCTCGAACCCGGCGACATCGTCTCCACCGGCACCCCCGCGGGCGTCGGCCTCGGCACCGGCCAGTGGATGAAGCCCGGCGACTTCATGGAAGGCGAGATCACCGGCCTCGGCCGGCTCACCGCCGAGATCGTCAAGGACCAGTGACCGACCCCCGATCGAACGAGAGGACCAGACCCATGTCCGACGCCACCACCATCCTCCAGCTGGACCAGGAACGCCGCGAGGCGATGATCCGTGCCGATGTGGACGCCCTCGCGCAACTCCTCGCGGACGACGTGATGTGGATCCACGCCACCGCCCGGATCGACACCAAGGAGGGCCTGCTCGGCTCCATCGCCTCGGGGAAGACCAAGTACCTCGCCATCGAGTCCTCGGACGAGATCCTCCGTTTCCACGGCGGGATCGCCTTCCTCAGCGCCGTGGCGGACATGAAGTGCGAGATCGCGGGCGAGATCCGGGACATCCAGAACCGGTACACGATCGTCTACGCTCCGGCCGGAGACGGCTGGAAGGTCGTCAACTGGCAGTCCACCTCCGTGCGCAAGTCCGCCTGACGATGCCCACCGACCACGCCATCCCGCCGGCCGGCTCCCTCGACGGGATTCGGATCGCGGACTTCTCCCGTGTCCTCGCAGGACCGTACGCGACGATGCTGCTCGCCGACCTCGGCGCCGAAGTCGTCAAGGTGGAGCGGCCAGGCACCGGCGACGAGACCCGCAGCTGGCGGCCACCTGTCGACGCCGCGGGCACCTCGACGTACTTCCTCGCCGCCAACCGCAACAAGCGGTCCGTGGCCCTCGACCTCGCCACCGACGAGGGACGGGCCCGGGCCCGCACACTGATCGCCGGCTCCGACGTGGTGGTGGAGAACTTCCGCCCCGAGACCATGCGCAAGCTGGGCCTCGGGGCGGAGGACCTGCTCGCCGAGCACCCGCGGCTGGTCTACTGCGCCATCACCGGGTTCGGTCCGGACGCGGGGGCAGGCCTGCCCGGCTACGACCTGCTGGTCCAGGCCGTGGGCGGACTGATGAGCGTCACCGGAGAACCCGGCGGGGAGCCCGTGAAGGCGGGCGTGGCCCTCGTCGACGTCATCACCGGACTGCACGCCTCGCTCGGTATCCTGGCCGCCCTCAGGCACCGGGACCGTACCGGCTTGGGCCAGCTCGTCGAGGTCAGCCTGCTCGGCTCGCTGCTGTCCGCGCTGGTCAACCAGGCCTCGGGCTATCTGGCCGGCGGGGTGGTGCCGGGGCGGCTGGGCAACGCCCACCCGAGCATCGCCCCGTACGAGACCTTCACCACCGCCGACCGGCCGCTCGCCCTCGCCGTCGGCAACGACCGCCAGTTCGCCGCCCTGGCCGCACTCCTCGGACGCCCCGAACTCGCCGCCGACGAGCGCTTCCGCACCAATCCCGACCGCGTCGCCCACCGCGCCGAACTGCGCGCCGCCCTGGAGAAGGAGCTGTGCGCCGAGAGCGCGGACCACTGGGCGGCCGTGCTGCCGGCCGCGGGGGTGCCGGCCGGACCGGTCAACGGAATCGACGAAGCCTTCGCCTGCGCCCGGCGGCTGGGCCTGCCGGCCGTGGTCGACGTGGCCGGCGTTCCCCAGGTGGCCAACCCGGTCCACCTCACGGCGACCCCCGCCACCTACCGACGATCGCCGCCCGAACTGGGCGCGCACACCGACGAGTTCTTCCACTCCGGCAAAGGGGACGGCACGTGAGCACCACCTCCGCCGCGGAACTCCGCACCGGGGCACCGGCCCTGGACCTGGACTGCGAGCACCTGTTCACCGGCGAGGAGATCGCCTGGCGCGACAAGGTCCGCGCCTTCGCGCGCGAGCGCATCGTGCCGGTCGTCGACGCGGATTTCGAGGACCGGTACTTCCGCCACGAACTGGTCGAGGAACTCGGCCGGTTGGGTGTTCTCGGTATGCATCTGGAGGGATACGGCTGCGCGGGCGCCGGCGCGGTGTCGTACGGGCTCGCCTGTCTCGAACTGGAGGCGGCGGACAGCGCCTGGCGCACCTTCGTCTCCGTGCAGGGCTCACTGGCCATGTCCGCGATCTCCATGTGGGGATCGGAGGAACAGAAGCAGCGCTGGCTGCCCGGCCTGGCCGCCGGCCGGGCCGTCGGCTGCTTCGCACTCACCGAACCGGGCGGTGGCAGCGACCCGAAGTCGATGCGGACCGTCGCCCGGCGCGCCGGCGGCGACTGGGTGCTCGACGGCGCCAAGCGCTGGATCGGGCTGGGCAGCGTCGCCGACGTCGCCGTGGTCTGGGCGGCCACCGCCGAGGGCGTACGCGGCTTCCTGGTGTCCACGGACACGCCCGGCTTCACCGCCACCGACATCACCAACAAGCTCTCCCTGCGGGCCTCCGTCCAGTGCGACGTGCTCCTCGACGGCTGCCGGCTGCCCCGCGATGCGGTCCTGCCCGGGGCGACCGGCATGCGCGGCCCGTTCAGCTGCCTCAACGAGGCCCGCTACGGCGTCGTCTGGGGTGTGCTGGGCGCTGCCCGCGCATGCCTGCGGGCAGCGGTCGACCGCTCCCGGGAGCGCCGGATGTTCGGCAAGGCCCTCGCCGAACTCCAGCTCACCCAGGGCAAGGTGGCCGACATGGCGGTCGAGTACCAGAAGGGCCTGCTGCTCGCCGCACACATCGGTCGCCTCAAGGAGGCGGGCACACTCGCACCCGCGCAGATCAGTGTCGGCAAGCTGAACAACGTGCGCGAGGCCCTGTCGATCGCCCGGACGGCCCGCACGATCCTCGGCGCCGACGGCGTGACCAGCGACTTTCCGGTCATGCGACACATGGCCAACCTGGAGTCGGTGCGTACATACGAGGGGACGGACGAGATCCACGCCCTCGTGATCGGCCAGGCGGTGACCGGATCCCGGGCCTTCGCCTGACACAACAGCACTCCTCGACCAACTCACTTCCCTGAACAACCCGCTCCCCGAACGGAGACGACAATGACGTCGACAACAATGCGCGCCGCCCGGATGCACGCCGTGGGACAGCCCCTGAGCATCGACGAGGTCGAACGGCCCCTGCCGCGCCCCACGGACGTGCTCGTGGAAGTGCGTGCCTGCGGGATCGTGCCCAATCTCGGCAACGTCCTCCACCACCTCCAGGAGTGGTTCCCGCACCTGTACCTGCCGAAGCTGCCGGCGATCTTCGGGCTCGACGCGACCGGCGTGGTCGTGGAGAAGGGCGAGCAGGTCCACGGCATCGGGATCGGCGACCGGGTGTACATCAACCCGGCCCGCTACTGCGGGGGTTGCCGCAGATGCAGACTGGGCGAGACCACCGCGTGCCGCGCCTACGCCTTCAACGGCTACTTCGGATTCAGCCCCTACTCCCAGCAGCTCTTCGAGGACTACCCGTACGGCGGCCTCGCGGAGTACATGACCGCCCCGCAGTACAGCCTGGTGGTCCTCCCCGACAACGTCTCCCACGAGACCGCCGCCCGCTGGGGCTACCTCGGCACGGGCTACCGCGCACTGCGACGCGGCGGTGTGAATCCGAGCAGCACCGTGCTGATCAACGGCATCAGCGGCACCCTCGGCCTCGGCGTCGCCCTGTTCGCCCTCGCCCTCGGCGCGCGCAAGGTGCTGGGGACGGCACGTGACCGCGAACTGCTGGCCAGGGTGAAGGCGATCGCCCCGGAGCGCATCGAGGTGCACAGCCTCGACGACGAGCAGCCGGTGGGGGAGTGGGCCAGGTCCCTGACGGACGGCGCGGGCGTGGACGTCGCGATCGACGCGCTCGGCCCCGGAGCACCGCACTCCAGCTTCCTGGCGGGCGTCGAGGCGCTCGGGCGTGGCGGCCACCACGTGAACATCGGTGCCGTCGCCGGAGACGTGCCCACACACCTCCACAAGATCATGGACATGGACTGCCGGCTCAGCGGCTCCGCGTGGTTCAACACCGCCGAGGGCCAGGAGATGGCGGACCTGGCGGAGAGCGGCACCGTCGACCTGTCGGTGTTCGAACACGAGGTGTTCAAGCTGAGCGACGTCAACACGGCCCTCGCGGTGCTGAAGAACCGCAACGGCGGTTTCAGCAACTACGTCATCTGCCCCTGAAGCCACAGGAGGAGCAAGTACATGCCCAAGGTGACCTTCGTCCAGCCCGACGGCGCCGAGACCGTGCTCGACCTGCCGGCCGGCACCACCGTCATGCGGGGTGCCGTCGCGGCCGGAGTGCCCGGCATCGTCGCCGAGTGCGGCGGAAACCTGATGTGCGCCACCTGCCATGTGTACACGGCGGACGTCGACGCGAGCGTCTTCGACGCCGTGACCGACGAGGAGGACGAACTCCTCGACTGCACGGCGGAGCCCCGACGTGACACCAGCCGCCTCAGCTGCCAACTCGGCCTCACCGATGGGCTGGACAAGCTGGTCGTGCACGTTCCCGGAGCGCAGACATGAGCCCCGGACCGGGCGTCGTGGTGGTGGGCGCCGGCCAGGCCGCCGTACAGCTGGCGGAGTCCCTGCGCGACGCCGGTTTCGACGGCCCGGTCACCCTGGTCGGAGACGAGCCGCAACTTCCCTACCAGCGCCCTCCGTTGTCGAAGGAGTACCTCGCCGGAAAGCTGTCGTCGGCCGAACTCGCCCTGCGCGGCGAGCGGTTCTACGTGGACCGGGACATCGAACTGCTCGCCGGCCGTCGTGCCGTACACCTTGACCGTGGCCGGCGGCGGTTGAACCTGGACGACGGCACCGAGCTGTCGTACGGCCATCTGGTGCTGGCCACCGGAGCCCGTCCCCGCCCGCTGCCGATACCGGGCGGGAGACTCGACGGAGTCGTCAACCTCCGCACCCTCGCCGACGCCCAGGAACTGCGGCAGCGCCTGGCAGCCGCCCGGGACGTGGTGGTGATCGGGGCCGGGTTCATCGGTCTGGAGTTCGCCGCTGCGTGCCGGGCCGCCGGACCGACCCCGGTGGTCGTCGACATCGCCGGACAGGTGATGGGGCGGGCCGTCTCCGCGCCCACCGCCGCCCACTTCGCCGAGCGGCACCAACAACTCGACACGCGGCTGCTGTTGGGCCGTGCCCCGGCCGAACTCGTGGGCAGGCAGGGCCGGGTGACCGGCGTACGCCTGGCGGACGGCGAGACCCTCCCGGCCGACACCGTCGCCGTCGGCATCGGGGTGCTCCCCAACGTCGAACTGGCGGAGGCGGCCGGGTTGCGGACAGCGGGCGGCATCGTGGTGGACGACTACCTCGTCACCTCGGACCCGGCGGTCTCGGCCATCGGTGACTGCGCGGCGTTCCCGGACCCGCGTGGCGCCGGACGGATCCGGTTGGAGTCCGTGCAGAACGCCGCCGACCAGGCCCGCTGCCTGGCCGCCGCGCTCACCGGCACGCCTCGTCCCTACACCGCGCTGCCCTGGTTCTGGAGTTACCAGGGCGCCCTCAGGCTCCAGATCGCCGGCCTGTCCACCGGACACGACCGCACCGTCGTTCGGGGAGAGCCGGGCAAGGGCTTCTCGGTGTTCTGCTTCCGCGACGGGTTTCTGACCGCGGTGGAGTCCGTCAACCGGGCCCCGGACCACATGGCTGCCCGACGGCTCCTCGCGGCGGGGGCCCGGGTCACTTTCGAGGACGTCACCGATCCCGGCTTCAACCTGCGAGCCCATCTACGAGGGGCACGCGCGTGAGCGCCGCTTCTCTGGGGGCGCCGGACCCGCGTATCAGCGGATGCGGCGGCGCTCGCCTCATATGAAGCTCGTCATCTTTTTGGATTACGATCTATTCCTGACTGTGCAGCGGAAAAGCCGCAATGCGGCAGGGGAACGTCCAGACACGGCCGGGAAGCATCCGTAGCGCCCTGCGGCACCAGAGGGCGACCGGGTGCGGCGGATGTCCGGTGAATGCCCGAGACGGCGGAAGACAAGAACGTGAGCACTGGTACAGAGCGGATGGGAAACCTGCCCGTGGCGTTCACCGGTTTCGTGGGACGTCGAGCATCTGGTCGAGGCCTGTGCGGAGCTGGTGATGACGCTGCTGTCAGCCGCTCCGGAGCTGCGGATCCTGGCGACGAGCCGCCAGACCCTGGACCTGACGGGCGTACGGGTCTTCACTGTGCCGCCCCTCGGGCCGGACGACGCGGTCGAACTGCTGCGGGACCGCACGGCCGCCGTCGACGCGGCCTTCCGGATCAGTGGGGCGAACCAGGCCCAGGTCTCCCGGCTCTGCACGGATCTGGACGGGTTGCCGCTGGTGATCGAGTTGGCTGCCTCACGGCTGCGGACACTCGGTGTGGGGCAGGTGGCGGACCGGCTGGAGGACCGGTTCGCGCTGCTTTCGGGTGGCAGCCGGGCCGCGCTTCCGCGGCAGCGCACTCTGCGCGCGGCGATCGACTGGAGCTACGAACTGTGCGCGCCGGCCGAGCGGCTGCTGTGGAACCGGTTGTCGGTCTTCGACGGCGACTTCGCCCTGGACGCGGCCGAAGGGGTCTGCGCGGGCGACGGCCTCTCCCGCCACGAGGTGTTGGATCTTCTTGAGCGGCTGGTGGCACAGTCCATCGTCCTGACCGTCGAACGGGAGGGGTTGCCGCGTTGCCGGCTGCTGGAGACGATCCGCCACTACGGGCGCGAGCGCCTCGCCGAACTCGGCGAGGAGGACCGACTCGTCCGGCGGCATCGCGACTTCTTCCTCGCCCTGGCCGAAGCCACCGCCTCCGACTGGTTCGGCCCCGGCCAGGAACAGGCGCTGACCCGGCTGCGCGCCGAGCACGACAGTCTGCTCGCCGCCCTGGACCACGCGTGGCGAGCACAGGCAACCGCTCCCCCGCCAGGTACGGCAGGGGCCGAAAAAATATCGCAGCCGGGCCAGGCACGCCTGGAAGACGCGGAGCGCGGCGATGGGCAGGCGTGGCTCGCGCTGGCCGCGGCGCGGCTGTCACCCACCGGAACGGTGATGATCCCCCCAGGACGAGTCGGGGAGGTCGGCCAGGCGCCGCGCCCAGAAGGAGCGGTCGGTCCAGCGGGCCTCCTGGGCGTGGATGACACGGTGGCCGCGCAGATACGCGCTCCGTGCGGCCTCGACCTGGTCCGCGTAGGCGGCGAGGGCCGAATCCGTGCCGTAGGGAAGGTGACTCAGACGGGCGTCGACGGCCAGGCCCGCGCTCAGCCCGGTGTAGAGGGCGGTCAGCACTCCTTGGGAGGAGAGCGGGTCGAAGGCGACCGCCGCGTCCCCGGCGGCGGTCCAGCCGTCTCCGTACACCCGGTCCAGGTGCGCTGTGTGCGCGGCGGCCCGGCGGGGTGCCGCGGGTGACGTCGGCGGGGGCCCGTCGCGGTGAACCCATCGGGACACGTGGCGGGTGGCCGACATCCGGCGGCGGAAGTGGCGTGCGGTGTGGGTGGCCGCGGGCAGGTCGGTGTCGGTGAAGTAGGCGACCAGGCGCCCGCCGGAGGGCTGCGGGGCGGTGTACCACCAGCCGTCCTCGTCGGACTCGACGAGTGAACGGCGGTCGGTGTCCAGCGGGTCCGCCTCAAGGGGCACGTACAGGGCTGTGAGCCGGTCCCGGACCCGCCGCCGGGCCCCGTGCCGGACCGCGATCGCGGCGGCACGGCCGGTGGCGTCGATCACCCAGCGGCAGCGCACCCTGCGCTCGCCACCGGACCCGGACCCCGACCCGGTGTCGGCAGGGCCCGTGCCGCCGCGCAGGACCAGAGTCCAGCCGCCGTCCGGCGCCCGCGCCGTTTCGCGTACGGCCGAGCCCTCGGCGACCTCGGCCCCCGCCGCGCGGGAGGCGTCGCGCAGCCGCCGGTCGAACAACCGCCGGTCGAGGTGCCAGCCATGGCCGTGCGGGTCGTTGATGAAGTCCACGGCGTGCAGGTCGGCCGAACCCCACGCCGAGAGGCTGCCGTAGCAGGGCAGATGCCCGGAGTCGAGAACGCGGTCGGCGACACCGAGGTCACCGAGCAGGAGCCGCCCGGCGGGCACGAGCGTCTCGCCGACCTTGGGAGGCCCGGTGCCGGCGTCCGCCAGCAGAATCGTACGGCCGGCCCGGGCGAGCGTGAGCGCGGCGGCGCAGCCGGCCGGGCCGCCGCCCGCCACCACGACGTCGTAGGTGTCCGCGCCGGGAGCGAGTGCGGCGCTCACCGCGCGTCGCGGAAGGGATCGAGCTTTTCGAGGTATCCGGCGGTGATCTCCTCCTCGCGGTAGCCGGTCGCCCTGGCGACCTCGCCGACCGCCCGTGCCGCGGACTCGGCCTCGACGGTTTCGGCGGCGAGCCTTCTCTCGGGCGAGAGACCCGCCACCGCGGACAACACATGCGGGCCCGCCTCCGGCACCTGCACGTTGACGAGGTTCGCCGTGTCCGGGGCCTGATCGAGCGGTTGTCCCGGGCGCGACTCCACCAGGATCCGTTCGGGGAACTTTCCGTCGCCCACGGTGTAGTCGCGCACCTCGACGACGCCGAGCTTGGACCAGTCCCTGATCATCTGTGTGCGCTGCTGGTTCATGGTGCCGCTGAGTCCGCGCAGCCAGGTCGCCCGTCGCTCGAACGCCTCCTCCCGGGAGCTGTCGTCGCTCCCGGCCGACGGGGTGTTGACCTTCCCGAAGTCCTCCAGCTTGAGCACATGGTTGGGTACCTGGGCAGGCCAGAAGGTCGGCAGGTACGGGCTGTACCGGGGCCCCAGGTTGGCCAGCACCTCGTAGCCGGAGCGGCAGCTCGCGGTGTCCGCCTGCCAGGGGGCCGCCATCCAGCGGGTGAGGCCTCCGGGCCCCTGCGCCTGCAGGGGGCCAGTGGCGGCGACCGCCTCCTCCGGAGTGAGGGTGGGCCCGAAGTCGGGTTCAGCGGCGGAGGGGGCGCGGTGCCGGATGCGGAAGGGTGCGCTGAACATGCTCGCGTGCCTGATCGGCCAGGTGACCTCGATCCCCGGGTGGAACGCGTCGGCGGCGCAGCCCTCCAGGGCCGCCCGGTCCAGCAGCCCCGGCTGCTCGGCGACCGGGGCGGCGTCGACCGTGGGGCGTGGCTGGCGCAGGGGTCCGGCCACGAACGCCCCGTCCGCCCAACGCTGCAGCATCCAGTCCTGGGTCGGCGACAGCGCCAGGTGCTGAAGCACGGACTTGGGCTTGCTGGCCATGGCGTCGCCGTACAGCCACGGCCACGGCAGTGGGGACTTCCCGTCGCGGTTGTAGTCGCGCAAGGAGTCGTACGTCTGGCGGCGCAGTTCCCGGCTCCGGTTGGAAGGATCGGCGAGCCTCTTGCGCATCGCCGGCGAGAGGAAGAAGTTGGGGCCGTTCCAGCCGAACTGGGTCGCGAAACCGTGGTTGACCCACTGCAGATCGCAGAACCTGCGGAATATCGGCTCGATGTGATCGGCGAACGAGATCTGCTGCGGGCGGGTCAGCGAACCGGCCTGGACGAAGACGTCGAAGAGCAGGTCGTAGAGGGTACGGACGGACTTCACGCCGGGGGCGTAGTGCGGAGGTCCCACCACGACCCAGGCCGGAACGGCGGTCAGGTCCCGGCCGTCGATACTGACCTTCGCCGTCACCGGGCCGTCGGACACGTCGTCGTACCATGTGTTGTTGTTGGTGACCCCGGTGATCGGCTGGTTCGTGTAGGAGGCGGAGTCTCCCCGGCCACCGAGCACCACCAGGCGGCCGTCGGAACGGGTGGAGACCTCGCCGAGGTACACCGCCTTGCCCATGATCTTGCCGGTGTCGAACTTCTGAGTCTCGGTCTTCGAGCCGCGAACAGTGCGGCTTCCGGGATCGTTGACCAGCTTCGTCCTCGCGGCGCCCACCACGTCGGCGTTGCGCCGAGCGTATTGCTCCGCCGTGAGCGTCTTGCCCTCGGGGATGTCCAGCGCCAGATGGAACTGGTACCAGGCTGCCTTCTTGTTGGCCAGATGCACCGTCCACTGGATCTCGGAGACACCCTCGGCGCCCGGCTTCAGCTCCCGTACGACCTCTCCCGCGGCGTTGTAGCCGTAGACACGGAATCGTGCGGCCTGCCTCCGGAGCGCCCCGGAACCGTCCTTGTAGGAGCCGGGGTCCGCCGGTTTCTGGTCCGGTGATTCCGGGCCGATGAAGGGCGCTTCGGCACTGTTGCCGACCCGGGCGACACCGATGGCGGGGTGGATCTTCACCTGCACGATGCGACTGTCCATCAAGAGCCTTCCGTCGTGGGGGCCGCTGGGAGGCGGTCTCCAACGTGAAACCTGCGATTCAGGCCGGGGAGCCGCGCTGCGCGGGAGCTGATCGACGCGCGTTTGTGGCTGACCGTCTGGCCGTCTGACCAACTGCCGTCCTGCGCTCCGGAGTTCAACCCGGCCGAAGACGTGTGGTCGACTCTGAAGAGGCTGTTGGCCAGGTTCGCGTTCCGACCGGGGAGGACATCCCCGAGCGGATGTCCTCCCCGACACGCCACGGCTCGGCCGGGATCCTCGCTCAGAGTGCGCGCATGCGTTCCCCGCCGCCCCTCCACAGGCCCGTCCGGGTGTGGGGGCCGCAGCATCCGGTGCCGAGGCGTTGCCGGTTGCGGGACGGGTGGGACCTCGCACCTACGACAACGGCAGCGGCAGTACCTCGACAACCGCGGGTGATGGCACGGAGGGAGGTGGCGCCCCGCGTTCACCGGTGCGTGGCAGCCGACCGGGACTCCGGGTCAGTGCCCCACCCGTCGCCAGTCCGTCACAGAGCCGGGGTTCGTGTGGTCCGCGGGGGTGACCCAGAAGGCCTTGCCCAGCTCGGCGCTGAAGTGGGCGCCTGTCCGGCCGTCCCCGGACGAGCGTCCCGTCAGCCGGCGCGCTATCCACGGCAGCAGGTACTGCCGGGCGAAGCGGGCGTCCGCGACCCGGCGCGCGCCCCAGGCGAGCGGTGCCGTGGCTGCCATCGGTGTACGCCACTCCGGGTCCTCGGCCTCGTGGCCGAGGGTCTGCCAGACCGCCTCGGCAACCCGCCGGTGGCCCTCGGCTGTGAGGTGCAGCCGGTCCACGTCCCACATTCGGGGGTCGCCGAGCGACGGGGCCCCGTACAGGTCGACCACGAGGGCGCCGTGCCGGGACGCGAGGTCGTCGATGCAGACGAACAGTTCTTCCATACGGGGCCGGAAGCGCTCCATGACCGGGCCCTGGCGACCGGGGCTGCGCATCAGCACCAGCTGCTTGCACGCGGGCGCCAGCCGCTCCACGGACTCTTCCAGGAGTCCCCGTACCCGCCCCATGTCGCACTTGGGGCGGAGCGTGTCGTTGAGCCCGCCCACCAGCGTGATCACATCGGGCTCCATGGCCACGGCCACGGGCACCTGCTCGGTGGCGATCTGCCCGATCAGCTTCCCGCGCACGGCGAGGTTCGCGTACCGGAAACCGGGGGTGCGGGCGGCCATCCGGGCCGCCAGGAGGTCGGCCCAGCCGCGGTAGGTACCGTCCGGCAGCCGGTCCGACATGCCTTCGGTGAAGGAGTCGCCGACCGCGACAAGGCTGGTGTATGAGGTGTTCGTCTGCATGGCGACAGAGATGATAGCCCGTTCACATACCCGGCGGTCGGTCAACCTCTTCGAGGGGGTGGGGACGGCCGGTCTACGCCCGCTGGCCGAACAACTCGCGCAGCACGTCCTCCATCGTCACCATGCCCGCCAGCAGCCCGTCCTCGCCCTGTACCGCCGCCAGGTGCGTACGGCTGCGCCGCATCGCGGTGAGGACGTCGTCCAGGGGGGTGTCCGCTCGTACGCTCGCGATGGTCCGCATGTCCCGCACCTGGAAGGCGAGGTCCCGGGGCGTGGCGTCCAGCGCGTCCTTGACGTGCAGGTAGCCGGCGATCCGGCGCTCGTCGTCCACCACCGGGAAGCGGGAGAAGCCCGACTCGGCCGACAACTGCTCCAGCTCCTCCGGAGTGACGCCCACGCGCGCGTAGACGACGCTTTCGAGCGGGAGCACCACGTCACGCACCGGTCGGCGCCCCAGTTCCAGGGCGTCGTGAAGACGTTCCCGCGCGCGGTCGTCGATGAGCCCGGCCTCGCCGGAGTCCCGGACCAGGCGAGCCAGTTCGGCGTCCGAGAAGGTCGCCGTGACCTCGTCCTTGACCTCGACGCGCAGCAGCTTCAGAAGCGTGTTCGCGAAGGCGTTGATCGTGAAGATCACGGGCTTCAGTGCCCGCGCCAGGGTCACCAGGGGCGGCCCGAGCAGCAGCGCGCTGCGCACCGGCTCCGCGAGCGCGATGTTCTTCGGCACCATCTCGCCGAGCAGCATGTGCAGATACGTGGCGAGGGCGAGGGCGATCACGAAGGACACCGCGTGGCCCGCGCTCTCGGGGACGCCCACCGCGTGGAACACCGGCTCCAGCAGATGCGCGATCGCCGGTTCCGCGACCACACCGAGGATCAGGGTGCACAGCGTGATGCCCAGCTGGGCCGCGGCCATCAGCGCGGACACGTGCTCCAGGCCCCACAGCACGCTCTTCGCCCGCCGGTCGCCGTCGGCGCGGTCTCCGGCGGCGCCTTCCGCCCCTTCTTCCACGTGCTGCTCGATCTGGCTGCGGCGGACGGAGATCAGCGCGAACTCGGCGCCCACGAAGAAGGCGTTGACGACCAGTGTCGCCAGACCGATGAGCAGCTGGATGGTGGTCACTTCGCCTCTCCTCCCTCTTCGTCTTCCCTCACGAGTGGCGCGTGCAGCAGCACGCGCGCGGCCCTGCGGCCCGACGCGTCCACCACGTCCAGGTGCCAGCCGGCGACCTCGACCGTGTCACCGACCTGCGGAATCCGGCCCAGTTCGGTCGCCACGAGGCCCGCGAGTGTTTCGTACGGGCCCTCCGGCAGCCGGAGACCGACGCGGGCGAGCTGGTCGGTGCGGGCCGCGCCGTCCGCGGAGTAGAGGGCGCGGCCCTCGTCGTCCGTGCCGGCCGGGTCGAGATCGGACGTCTCGTGCGGGTCGTGCTCGTCACGTACCTCGCCGACGACCTCCTCGACGATGTCCTCCAGCGTGGCCACGCCCGCCGTGCCGCCGTACTCGTCGATGACGACGGCCATGGTGCGCTTCCCGGAGAGCCGGTCGAGGAGCCGGTCCACGGTCAGCGACTCGGGGACGAGCAGCGGCTCGCGCATCAGCTCGGAGACGGCCACCCGGGTGCGACGCTCCGCCGGCACCGCGAGGCAGTCCTTGATGTGCGCGACACCCACGACCGAGTCGAGGTTGCCGCGATAGACGGGGAACCGGGACAGCCCGGTTGCCCGCGTCGCGTTCGCCACGTCCTCGCAGGTCGCCTGGGCGTCGAGGGCGACGACCTGGACGCGCGGTGTCATCACGTTCTCCGCGGTGAGGTCGGCGAGGTTCAGGGTCCGTACGAACAGTTCCGCGGTGTCGGGCTCCAGGGCGCCCAGCTTGGCGGAGTGTCTGGCCAGTGCCGCCAGTTCCTGGGGTCCGCGCGCGGAGGCCAGCTCCTCGGCGGGCTCGATGCCGAAGAGACGCACCATACGGTTCGCCGTGTTGTTGAGGTGGGTGATGAACGGCCGGAACGCGGCACTGAACAGGCGCTGCGGCGTCGCCACCCGCTTGGCCACGGCCAGCGGTGCGGAGATCGCCCAGTTCTTGGGCACCAGCTCGCCGACGACCATCAGGAAGACGGTCGACAGCGCCGTACCGATCACCAGGGCCAGCGAGGAGGCCGCCGAGGCCGAGACACCGAGCGATTCGAGCGGGCCCGCGATCAGCGCGGCGATCGACGGTTCGGAGAGCATGCCGACCACGAGGTTGGTGACCGTGATGCCGAGCTGCGCGCCGGAGAGCTGGAACGTGAGGTTCCGTACGGCCTTCAGGGCGCCGGCGGCACCCCGCTCGCCGCGCTCCACCGCGCGCTCCAGCTCGCCGCGCTCCACCGTGGTCAGGGAGAACTCCGCCGCGACGAAGGCGCCGCAGGCCAGGGAGAGCAGGATCGCGACCAGGAGGAGAAGCACTTCTGTCATCGGTTCACCTCCGTCCCATGGTCGGGCAGGGCCGGCGGGATCGCTCGACGTCGAGTGGTGCTGTCGCTACTGGGAGGCTCGCCCATGGGCGGACGCTCACACCTTTCCTCGGAGAAGTAATTGGTCCGCCAATAGTAAAGGATGCGCAAAGTGGCTCAGTCGCCGAGCGGCTTCACCCAGCGACGCCACTGCTCCTGGGACCCGTACCCGGCCGCCCGCCACGCATGCTGCCCGCTCTCGTTGCGCTCCAGCACCATGGCGTCCGCGCGCCGCCCGCCCAGTCGTACGAACCGTTCCTCGGCGGCGGCCAGCAGCGCCGAGCCGATGCCCTGCCGGCGCCGCTCCGGATGCACCGCGAGCCGGTAGAGATGGCAGCGCCAGCCGTCGAACCCGGCTATCACCGTGCCCGAGAGAACTCCGTCGCGCTCTGCCAGGAGCAGGGACTCGGGGTCCCGGTCGACGAGTCGGGACACGCCGTCGCGGTCGTCGCTGATGCTGGTTCCCTCGGCGGCCTCGCGCCAGAACCGCAGCACGGAGTCGATGTCCGCGTGGGTGGCGGGGCGGATGCGCAGATCACTCATGGGGTGAGCCAAGCAGAGCGGCGGACACTCTGGCGAACCCGTTTCCGTGCACGGACGCCCAGTCTCCGTGCACGGAAACGGGTCAGGCGCTCAGCGCCGGTCCAACAGCGCCGAGAGGGCCTCCCGCAACACCGCCTCGGGAGCAGCCGACGGCCCCTCCGAGCGCCAGGCGACGAAGCCGTCGGGGCGGACCAGCACCGCTCCGTCCGTGCTGACGCCATGGGCATCCGCCCAGTCCAGGTCGCTCGCGGGTGACAGCTCGGCGTCGGGCCCGCTGCCGATCCGGTACGAGTCGAGCGGCATCGACAGCCGGCGCGCCACCTCCGTCGCCGCGTCGTGCCATCCGCCGGCGCCGCCCGCGGAGCTGAGGAGCACCACGGAGTTCTCGTACAGGTCGAGTGTGGAGATCCGGGTACCGGCACGGTTCAGCCACAGGTGGGGAGCCCTGCTCCCGGGCTCACCGGTCAGCCGTACGCCCTCGGGCACGACCGGAACAGCCGGATCGGCGCCCAGCACAGCGCCCCGCGGATAGCGGTAACCGAGCGCCACATTGAGGATGCCGCCCTTCCTGCCGCCCGGGCCGCCGGCACCGGGAGCGGGGGTGTAACCGGGGTGGCTGTGCTCGACCGAGCGGGCGGAGGCACGGGCGCTCGTCGCCTCCGCGACCGGCCGGCGCTCCAGGTCGTACGACGCCAGCAGCCCGGGACCGGCCCAGCCGCCCAGCACGGCCGCCAGCTTCCAGGCGAGGTTGTGGGCGTCCTGGATACCGGTGTTGGAGCCGAACGCCCCGGTGGGGGACATCTCGTGGGCCGAGTCACCGGCGAGGAACACCCTGCGGTCCGCGTACCGTTCGGCGACTCGCTCGGCCGCGTGCCAAGGGGCCCGTCCGGTGATCTCCACGTCCAGGTCCGGTACGCCGACGGCCCGTCGGATGTGCTCCCGGCACCGCTCGTCGGTGAACTCCTCCAGTGTCTCGCCCTGTTCGGGGTGCCAGGGCGCGTGGAACACCCAGCGCTCCCGGTTGTCGACCGGCAGCAGCGCCCCGTCGGCGTCCGGGCTGGTCAGGTAGCAGACGATGAAGCGCCGGTCGCCGACCACGTCGGCCAGGCCGCGCGAGGTGAAGGTGATGCTCACGTTGTGGAACAGGTCGCCCGGGCCGCTCTGCCCGATGCCGAGCTGCTCGCGGATCGGGCTGCGCGGACCGTCCGCCGCGACGAGATAGTCCGCCCGGATGGTGGTGTGCTCACCCGTGTCGCGGCTCTTGACCTGAGCGGTCACCCCGTCGGGGCCCTGCTCGAACGACATCAGCTCGGTCGAGAACCGCAGATCCCCGCCCAGCGCCCGCGCGCTCTCCAGCAGAACCGGCTCCAGGTCGTTCTGGCTGCACAGGCACCACCCGCTGGGGCTGAACCGGGCGAGCCCGCCGCCGGGGTCGATCTCCTTGAACAGCCACTCGCCGACATCGCCCACCAGACTCGGCGTCTGCAGGATGCCGTGGTTGTCCGCCAGGACCGACGCCGCCTCCTCGATGCGACGCTCCACTCCGGCCACCCGGAACAACTCCATGGTGCGCACGTTGTTCCCGCGCCCCCGTGGATGGATCGAGGTGCCCGAGTGGCGCTCCACGAGCGTGTGGGGCACCCCCAGGCGACCGAGGAACAGGGAGGTGGACAGGCCCACCAGGGATCCGCCGACGATCAGGACGGGGGTGTGGTGGCCGCCATTGCCGTCGGCCTCTTCCGCACGGTTCATCGAATGCCTCCAGTGTCTGCCGGTCGTGGCCGGGACGCGGGTCAGCGAGCAGATGCCCCTGCACAGTGCATCCCCGGGGACGGTTTCGCCCGCCGGAGGCACCCGGATGGCGCACGGTTCACTCGCCCGACCCCGCGGGAGTCGCGCACACGGCGAGTCGCGTCAACGATCGGCTCATGGCGGCCCCGGCAATCGGATCCGGATGTCGCTCCCCGCCTTCCACGACGAAAGAGGAGAGGTGCGCCGGATGACCATCTCGGGACGCATATCGCAGTCGGCGTTCGACGGCTCCAGGCTGCGGGTGATCCTGCTGCTCGACCTGTACGAAGGAGCCCAGCAGCAGTTCCTGGACGCGTACGAACACATGCGGACCAATGTCGCGTCCGTGCCCGGTCACCTCAGTGACCAGCTCTGCCAGTCGATCGAGAACCCCTCGCAGTGGCTGATCACCAGCGAGTGGGAGAGCGCCCCGCCCTTCCTCGCCTGGGTGAACAGCGAGGAGCACGTCGAGACCGTACGGCCGATGCACAGCTGCGTCCGGGACACCCGGTCGATGCGCTACAGCATCCTCCGGGAGACGACCCCCAACGCCCCGCTCACCCCGGAACAGGCGTCCGCGGCCATGCAGGTGACGGCTCGCGTCGGCGACGGTGTCGCACGCCACGCCCTCACCTTCACCGTCAAGCCGGGCTCCGAGTCGAAGGTCGCCGAGCTCCTGGCCGGCTACACCTCGCCCGAGGCCCAGGTCGACGACACCACCCGGCTGCGCCGCACCTCCCTCTTCATGCACGGCAACCGGGTCGTACGGGCCGTGGAGGTCGAGGGCGACCTTCTCGCGGCACTGCGCCACGTCGCCCGCCAGCCCGAGGTGCGGGCGGTCGAGGAGGCCATCAACCCGTACCTGGAGCAGGACCGGAACCTCAGCGACCCCGACTCGGCGCGGGTCTTCTTCACCCGGGCCGCGCTCCCGGCCGTCCACCACGTGGTCTCCGGCGAGAAGGCACCCGCGGGACTGCGGCGCCACGCGCTGTACTACCCGGCCAAGGAGGGCCGGGGCATGGACCTGGCCCGGCTGCTCGCCCACCAGGACGAGGCCGCGGCGGACGACCCGGCCTGCCCGGTGTACGGAAGCACCGTCTTCCAGCGCGATGACATCGTTGTCCGACTCGTTGACCTGACCGGTGAGCTCGACGCCGACCCCATGTCCTCCCTCGGCCTCAGGGGCCCCGGGAAGGCAGCGGAGCTGGAGCGTCTCCTCGACGGTGCCGCGATCGGTGTCGAGGGCTCCCTGGAGACGGACCGCAACCTCAACCGCCTCCTGTCGCACGCCGACATGATGCCCGTCACCGACCGCAGCTCGGCGCGTTCCTGACGGACCGCCACGGCGCGGTCCGCGCCGCTCCCGCCCCGCCCGGACGACGTCCCTGCCCCACCCGGAGGTGTCAACCATGAACAAGCATCACCCATGCATCGTGGCCCTGAGCGAGACCGAACCCAACCGCAGACGCGGCGGCGACCTGCGGGCCGTGCTGACGCCCGCCACCGTGGGTTCCACTAGCGGCTTCATGGGCCTGGCGATCGTCCAGCCCGGCGAGCGCATCGGCGAGCACTACCACCCGTACTCCGAGGAGTTCGTGTACGTCGTCTCGGGCGCCCTCGAAGTGGACCTGAACGGCGAGACGCACGCCCTCAGGCCCGACCAGGGCCTCCTGATCCCCATCGACGTACGCCACCGCTTCCGCAACGTCGGTGACGTGGAGGCCCGCATGGTCTTCCACCTGGGCCCGCTCGCCCCCCGCCCCAGCCTCGGTCACGTCGACACGGAGGTGACCGAGACCGCCGTACCCGGCACGGAGTTCGCCGTCGGCGGCCCGGACCGGCCGGCCCCGGACCACGGACAGCGGTCCGCACGAAGCGAGGCCATACGGTGACCCGGCGGGTGGCTGTCACCGGTATCGGTGTGGTCGCTCCCGGAGGCACCGGCGCCACCGCGTTCTGGGACCTCCTCTCGGGCGGCCGTACCGCGACCCGGGGTATCACGCTGTTCGATCCGGCGGGCCTGCGCTCGCGTATCGCCGCCGAATGCGACTTCGACCCGTTCGCGCACGGCCTCGACCCGGATGTGAGCCAACACGCCGACCGCTACATCCAGTTCGCCATGGTCGCCGCCGCCGAAGCCGTGGGCGACTCCGGCCTCGACACCGGCACGCAGGACCCCTGGCGCGTCGCGGTCTCGCTGGGCAGCGCCGTCGGCGGCACCACCCGTCTGGAACACGACTACGTGCGGGTCAGCGAGGGCGGACAGCGGTGGGACGTGGACCCCCGCGGCGCCGACCCGCAACTGCACCGGGCGTTCTCGCCGAGCACCCTCGCCTCGGTCGTCGCCGAGCAGTTCGGCGCACAGGGCCCGGTGCAGACCGTCTCCACCGGCTGCACCTCCGGGATCGACGCGGTCGGCTACGCCTTCCACACCATCGAGGAGGGCCGCGCCGACATCTGCATCGCCGGCGCGGCGGACTCGCCGATATCGCCGATCACCATGGCGTGCTTCGACGCCATCAAGGCGACGTCGGACAACAACGACGACCCCGAACACGCCTCCAAGCCCTTCGACGCCCGCCGCAACGGCTTCGTGATGGGCGAGGGCGCGGCGGTGCTCGTCCTGGAGGAGTACGAGCACGCCCGGGCCCGCGGCGCGCACGTGTACTGCGAGATCGGCGGCTACGCCACCTTCGGCAACGCCTACCACATGACCGGTCTGACCAGCGAGGGACTGGAGATGGCCCGGGCGATCGACTCCACGCTCGACCAGGCCCGCCTCGACCCCACGATGATCGACTACGTCAACGCCCACGGCTCCGGAACCAAGCAGAACGACCGGCACGAGACCGCCGCGGTGAAGCGGTCCCTGGGCGCGCACGCCTACGACACACCCATGAGTTCCATCAAATCCATGGTGGGCCACTCACTCGGCGCGATCGGCGCGATCGAGGTCGTCGCCTGCGTCCTGGCGCTCAAGCACCAGGTGGTGCCGCCGACGGCGAACTACGAGACACCCGACCCCGAGTGCGACCTGGACTACGTACCGCGTACCGCGCGCCAGCGAAGGCTCAGGAACGTGATCTCCGTCGGCAGCGGATTCGGCGGCTTCCAGTCGGCCGTGCTGCTGACCGGGCCGGGAGGGAGAGCCCGATGAAAGCTCAGTCAGCTCGGAACAGTCGGCGCACTCGGCGCGCCTCACGCGCGGCCATCACCGGAATCGGTGTGATCGCGCCCAACGGCCTGCGGGCCGACTCCTACTGGAAGGCCGTCGGCGAAGGCCTCGTCGTCCTGGACGGGATCAGCCGTGAGGGGTGCGGGCATCTGCCGCTCCGCGTCGCGGGTGAGGTCCGGGGCTTCGACGCCGCGGGCCTCATCGAGGAACGGTTCCTCGTCCAGACCGACCGGTTCAGCCACTTCGCCATGGCCGCCGCCGCACTCGCCCTCGACGACGCCGGAATCGCCCGGGGCGAACCCCCGGACCCGTACGACATCGGGGTGATCACCGCCGCCGGATCCGGCGGCGGCGAGTTCGGGCAGCGCGAGCTCCAGAAACTGTGGGGCCAGGGATCCCGGTACGTCGGTCCGTACCAGTCCATCGCCTGGTTCTACGCCGCCAGCACCGGCCAGATCTCCATCCGGGGTGGCTTCAAGGGACCGTGTGGAGTGGTCGCCAGCGACGAGGCCGGCGGTCTGGACGCCGTCGCGCACGCCGCCCGGACCGTAGGACGTGGAACCGGTGCGGTCCTCGTCGGCGGCGCCGAGGCGCCCCTCGCCCCGTACTCGATGGTCTGCCAGCTCGGATACGCGGAGCTCAGCACCGTCGAGGACCCGGCCCGCGCCTACCGCCCCTTCACCAGGAGCGCCTGCGGCTTCGTACCCGCGGAGGGCGGCGCCATGCTCGTCGTCGAGGACGAGAACCGTGCCCGGGAGCGGGGGGCGGCCGTCCGTGCCACCGTCGCCGGCCACGCCGCCACCTTCACCGGGGCCTCCCGCTGGGAGCGGTCCAGAGAGGGGCTCGCCCACGCCATCAGGGGCGCCCTCGACGAGGCCGGATGCGCCCCGGAGGAGATCGACGTCGTGTTCGCCGACGCCCTGGGTGTGCCGGCGGCGGACCGCGCGGAAGCGCTGGCCATCACCGACGCCCTCGGCGCGCACGGCACCAGGGTCCCCGTCACGGCGCCCAAGACCGGCATCGGGCGCGCCTACTGCGGGGCGCCCGTGCTGGACATCGCGGCCGCGGTGCTCGCCATGGAGCACCGCCTGATCCCGCCCACCCCCAACGTGTTCGACATCTGCCACGACCTCGACCTGGTGATGTCCCGCGCTCGCCCCGCCGAGCCGCGCACGGCCCTGGTCCTCAGCCGGGGACTGATGGGTTCCAACGCGGCGCTGGTAGTGCGCCGTTCGGACGACTCCGCCCGATAGCACCGGGCGGGAAGGAGAACACCGCATGCTCACCACCCAACTGACCTACGACGAACTGGCCACCCTCATCAAGAAGGGCGCCGGAGTCACCGTCGACTCCCGGGAACTCGAGCGGGCCTCCGACACTCCCTTCGGGATCCTCGGCCTCGACTCGCTCGGCCTGCTCGGCATCGTCGGCGAACTGGAGAACCAGTACGGCCGCTCGCTGCCCCCGGACTCGGAGCGCTGCAGGACGCCCCAGGAGTTCCTCGACCTCGTCAACAGCACCCTCAAGGCTGGAGCCTGAAAGTGTCAGGACACACCGAGAACAGCATCACCGTCGACGCCCCGCTCGACCTCGTCTGGGACATCACCAACGACATCGAGAACTGGCCCCGCCTCTTCACCGAGTACTCGTCCCTCGAAGTACTCTCCCGCGAGGGCGACACGACGGCCTTCCGCCTCACCATGTACCCGGACGACAACGGCAAGGTCTGGAGCTGGGTCTCCGAACGCACCGTCGACCGGGCCAACCGGACCGTCCGTGCCCGCCGGGTGGAGACGGGCCCCTTCGCCCACATGAACATCCTGTGGGAGTACACGGAGCTGCCGGGCGGCACCCAGATGCGCTGGACGCAGGACTTCGCGATGAAGCCCGACGCCCCGGTCGACGACGACTGGATGACGGACAACATCAACCGCAACTCCCGTACGCAGATGGCGCTCATCCGGGACCGGATCGAGCAGGTCGCCCGCGACCGTCAGAACGCCCCCCTGCCCCGCTGAACCACCGGACCAGGAAGGACGACCCGATGCACCACGCCCTGATCGTCGCCCGCATGGCACCCGAATCGGCGCCGGCGATCGCCGACCTGTTCGCCGCCTCCGACAGCGGTGAACTCCCGCACCTCGTCGGTGTCACCCGCCGCAGCCTCTTCCAGTACGGCGACGTGTACCTGCACTTCATCGAGGCCGACCAGGACCCGGCACCCGCCATCGCGAAGGTGGCCGGGCACCCCGAGTTCCGCAGCGTCAGCGACAAGCTGTCGGCGTACGTCTCCGCGTACGACCCGCTGACGTGGCGCAGCCCCAAGGACGCCATGGCGCGCTGCTTCTACCAGTGGGAGCGGGGTGCCGGCTCCTGAGCGACGCGAGCGGCGTGCGAAACCCCGAGGCCGGTACCGCGACATCCGCGGTACCGGCCTCGGGGTTTCGGCTGTGACGGTCGCTCAGCCGGGGACGGTGCACTCGAAGGCGTGCAGATACGCGTTGACGGGACGGATCTCACCGATGACCAGGCCCGCGTCGGTCAGCCGGTCGACCATGCTCTGCCGGGTGTGCTTCGCACCGCCGACGTTGAGGAGCAGCAGCAGGTCCATGGCGGTCGTGAACTTCATCGACGGGGTGTCGTCCACGAGGTTCTCGATCACGATGACCCTGGCACCGGGCAGTGCCGCCCTGCGGACGTTCGCCAGCGCCCGGCGGGTGCTCTCGTCGTCCCACTCCAGGATGTTCTTGATGATGTAGACGTCCGCCCGCACGGGGATGTCCTCCCGGCAGTCTCCGGCCACGACGGTCACCCGCGCGGACAGTGAACCCCCGTCACGCAGCCGCGGGTCGGCGTTCCCCACCACGCCGGGCAGGTCGAGCAGCGTGCCGTGCATCCCGGGGTGCTTCTCCAGGAGGCTGGCCACGACCTGACCCTGACCGCCGCCGATGTCGGCGACCGAGGACACCCCGCTCAGGTCCAGCAGGTTCGCGACGTCCCGCGCGGACTGCTCACTGGACGTCGTCATGGCCCGGTTGAAGACGTACGCCGACTCGGGGGCCTCTTCGTTGAGGTACGCGAAGAACTCCCTGTCGTACATGTCCTCGAAGACGTTGCGGCCGGAGCGCACCGCCTCGTCCAGCTGCGGCCAGACGTTCCACGTCCACGGCTCGGTGCACCACAGCGCGATGTAGCGCAGGCTGTGCGGGTCGTCCTCGCGCAGCAGCCGGGACATCTCCGTGTGGACGAACGTGCCGTCGGGGCGCTCCGCGAAGACGCCCTGGCAGGACAGCGCGCGCAGCAGCCGCCTGAGGGTGCGGGGCTGGGTCTTCACCGCCGCCGCCAGGTCCTCGACGGTCGTGGGCGTGTCGTCGAGGGCGTCGGCGACGCCCAGTCGGGCGGCGGCGCGTACGGCGGCGGCGCAGGCCGCCCCGAACACGAGCTCCCGCAGCCGCATGGGTGCCGGGGGAGTGGGGAGGGCCGGGGGAGCGGGGGGAGCCGGATCAACGGTCGTCATGTGGTGCCTCGCCTCTCTGGTGGTGCCGTGTGGGGGTGGGGCGGGTTGGCCGGATGGGGCGTCGGTCGGTCAGCACATTCCGGCGGGTTGGGAGACCCCGCAGGCGTTGCCGCGGAAGGTGTTGTTCCTGCTGGGGTCCCCGTCGACGAGGTCCGCGGTGCTGTTGCGCCGCACCACGTTGTCGCGGATCTCGTTGTTCTCGTTGAGGGCGCCCACGAAGCTCTTGAACAGCACGATGCCGCCCGACAGCGGAGAGGTGCCCACGTTGTCCTCGACTCTGTTCTTGGTCACCAGGGTCTTCTCGGTGCCGGTGAGGACGATGCCCGAGCCCTGCAGGAAGGGCAGTCGGGGGGTCTTCGGACACAGCTTGTTGTTGGCCTGGACGCGGTTGTGGCTGAGGGTCATCGCCCCGGCGCGGGGGGTGCCCTCGTCGCCGACGACGAACACTCCGGTGCAGTTCCCGGTCGCCTCGTTGTGGTCGACGGTCAGGTTCCGCAGGCGTCGCACCGTGATGCCGATGCGGTTGCCGACCAGCCGGTTGTGGTCGATCTCGGTGCCCTTGGTGTCCTGGGCGCCGTCCTCCCGGTCGACGGTGTTGGCGACGAAGAGTCCGGCGTCGCCGTTGCGCTCGGCGACGTTGTGGCTGAACACGCCGCGTACGGACCTCTCCTGGGCGATGCCCCACTGCCCGTTCTTCTCGGAGGTCACGTTCTGGACCTTCAGCTGATCGGTCCACGACGCCCACAGGCCGTTCTTGGCGAAGCCCCGGATCGTCAGCGAGCGCAGGGTGACTCCCTTGACGGGAGCGCTCTTCGTGCCGGTCACGCAGATGCCGTTGCCCGCGGCGGCACAGGTGCTGTCGGCGGAGGCCGTTCCGGGCACGATGACGGCGGGTCCGGCGACGGAGCCCCGCAGCGTCAGGCCCGACACCGTGATGCGGACGCTCTCGTGGTAGGTGCCGGGGGAGAGGACAACGGTGTCCCCCGGCCGGGCGGCGTCCACCGCCTGCTGGATCGATTCGCCGGGCTGTACCCGGTGGACTCGGAGTACTTGACGCGCCGCACGGTGGTCCGTCGGCGCCGCGGCACCCAGCCCCGCCGCCACGACAGCCGCGGTGCACACGAGGTGGGTGATATGTCGTCTGGTCATATGCCGAAGCTAGGAGCGGGTGTTCCGGCTCGCCACCGCTGATCCCCCAGGTGGGCCTCAGCCGGACGCCCACGGGTCAGACGAGGTGGGCGAAGACCACGAGGTTGTCGGTGTAGTCCCGCACGGCGTGGTCGTAGTCGCCGGCGCAGGTGATCAGCCGGACCTGGGCCTGTGGGGTGTCCGCGTACACGCGCTGGTCGGGGAAGTCGTCCTTGGCGAACGTCTCGACACTGTCGACCACGAAGACGGCCGTGCGTCCGTCGGACCGGTTGACGGAGAAGCGGTTCCCCTTCTTCAGCTCGCTGAGCCCGGCGAAGACCGCGGCGGAGGTCGCGGTGTCGACGTGCCCGGCGATGATCGCCGTCCCGGCCTCTCCCGGGGACACGCCGTCCGCCTGCCAGCCGACCAGGTTGGTGTCGTCGGCCGGCGGGGGTTCGAGCTGGCCCGAGTCGCCGATGGCGAGGCCGACGAAGGGGGCACTGACGCCGATGGCCGGAATGAGCAGCCGCGTCGGACGGGCCCGCGGCAGATGCTTTCCGGCCGGCCCGGTGGCCGAGGGCTTCGGCGCGACCGACGAGGAGGGAGCGTGGGCCGCGGCGGCGCGCGGCGCGCGGGAGTCGTCGGACGACTCGTCGTTTCCGGAGAAGAGGAAGAACACCGGGATCAGCAGTACGACGGCCCACGCGACCAGACGCACGAGGGACCGTCGGCCGGACGACACGGCCTCGGCCCCGACAGGGGAAGGCAACCGGGTTGCCATTGGGAACCACCTCACGGGAACACAGCTGAACGGAATCAGCGCAGACGGAAGACAGGGCAGCGGGGGCGGGCACGGGAACGGGAACGGGAGCGGGAACGGAGGAGGGAGCGGACGAGGGAGCGGCTGAAGGCGGACCGGAGGAAAACCGGCCGGGCCGCCGCAGTGCGCACAGGTGGATGTGCGCACGCGACGGCCCCGGCTGCTATGTCAGGCATCGGTCAGGACACCCCGTCGGCCGCGTTCCTGCGGCGCATCGCGAACGCACCGGCGCCGACGACCGCCAGGGCCGCCATCCCGCCGGCCGTGACACCCGGGGACGCGAGCGCTCCGCCACCGGTGTGCATGCCACCGCTGGGCTTCTGGTGCTTGGAGCCCCAGTCGCCCTTGCTGCTCTCGTCCGAGCTGTCGTCCTTGCTCCAGTCGTCCTTCTTGCTGTCGTCGGCGCTGTCGTCCTTGCTCCAGTCCTCCTTCTTGCTGTCCTCCGAGCTGTCGCCCTTGCTCCAGTCGCCCTCGTTCACCGCGGTGAGCGCACCGCCACCCGTGTGCATTCCACCGTTCGGCTTGTCGTGCTTGCTGTCCTTGTCGTGCTCCTTGCTGTAGGAAGAGTCACCGTTGTCCCAGTCGCCACCGGCGGCGGCGAACGCGCCGGGCGCGGCGATCGCGAGAGCGGCCGTGGCCGTCGCGGTAGCGAGGAGCAGGCGGGCAGAGCGCATGGTCGAAATCCTTCCGCCGTGACCAGGGCGCTGACGTGATGTCAGCTGACGAGACCCGGCCCCGACGTGATCCACCGTCAGTCAGATGCGTCCGCCCCACCACTCGAGCCACCCACCCGACTGACCCGCACGGCGGCACCGACCCGTCGTCAGACCGCCGCCCCGGAGCGAACACCATCACACTGACCAGGCATTTGACCGTCTGATCAGCAGTCACTTCCCGCTCTGCACAGCGCCATAGGCGCAACCCGATCGGCGGCACACGACTGCACGCACCACGGGCCTGTTCGCACCCTTTGGTGGGGCCGCAGGCCCCTACCAAAGGGGCGCGGGGAACTGCGCGCCCAGCCCCATGGCACCCGCCCATGAGCCCCCGCCGAGCCCAGGCGCGCCGCCCTTCACTCGTGCGCGATGGCCGCCAGCACGTTCATCCGGGACGCGCGCAGCGCGGGCAGCAGCGCGGCCACGATGCCGACCACCGCCGAGCCCACGACCACCAGGACGATCGTTCCCCAGGGAATCGCCAGCGCCTCCATGCCCTGGAGGGCCAGCACCCGGTGGATGCACACGCCCCACACCAGCCCGAGTCCGAGTCCGAGCACCGCGCCGAACACGGCGATCACCACCGACTCCAGCCGGATCATCCGGCGCAGCTGCCGCCGGGACAGTCCGATGGCCCGCAGCAGCCCGATCTCACGCGTCCGCTCCACCACCGACAGGGCCAGGGTGTTGACCACGCCGAGCACCGCGATGACGATCGCGAGCCCCAGCAGCGCGTACACGAGGTAGAGCAGTACCGCGATCTGGTTGCGGATCAGTTCCTTGTAGTCGGCCTGGTCACGCACCTTGATCTGCGGATACGGGTCCAGGGTTCGCTCCAGCGCGGGCCGCAGCTTGTCGGCGCTCGTGCCGGACGAGGCGTTGACGTACAGCGCGGACTCCTGGCCACCGGGTACGTACCGCTCGGCGACGGCGATCCCGAAGTAGATCCCGCCCTGCGGCCCGAACCCGTCGGCACTGTCCTGTTCGGTGAGGGCGCCGACCGTCAGCTCGGTCCGGCCGCCGTCCGGGAACTCCACCGGCAGCACCGTGCCGACGCGCACGTCGTGGTCCTTCGCGTAGTCGGCGGACATCGCCAGATGGCCGGCCGCGAGTGCGGCGGCCGTGTCGCCCTGTGCGTAGGCGACATGGGCGACGTCGTCGAGCCGGGTGTCGTACCCGGCGGCCGTCGTCTCCAGGCGCTTGCCGTCCGGGAGCCGCACCGCGACCGGGACGAACCGCTGCCGTACGACGAGACCGACACCGTCCGTGGCCCGCACCTTGTCGGTGACCTCCCGGGGGAACGGCACGCGGTTGTCGCTCTGGAGGACGAAGTCGGCGCCCAGCGTCCTGTCGATCTGCTCGTCGAAGGACTTGCTCATGGAGGCGCTGGCCACGGACATTCCGCCGACCAGGGCGAGGCCCACCATCAGCGCGGCGGCCGTGGCCCCCGTACGGCGGGGGTTGCGCAGGGCGTTGCGCTGGCTCATCCGGCCGACCGGCCCGAAGAGCGCCGGGAACGCCCCGCCGAGGACCCGGACGACCGGTCGGACCAGCAGGGGGCCCGCGATCACCGTCGCCACGAGGGTGAGCGCGACCCCGAGTCCCAGGAGGGAGGCGGAGGTCGACGTCTCATCGGCCGTGGCGCAGCCCACGAGTGCGGCGGCCCCGAGTGCCCCGACGATCGCCCCGACCACCGCCCGTACCCGCAACGGCCGCCCCACGCCCGCGATCTCGGCGTCCTGGAGCGCGGCCATGGGAGAGACGACCGAGGCGCGGCGGGCCGGCAGATAGGCCGCCACGAAGGTGACCCCGAGGCCGACGGCGTACGACGACACGGGAGTCGGCCAACCCACCACCATGTCAGCGGACTTGAGGTTCATGCCGATCGCGCTCAACAGCTGGATCAGCCCGGCCGCCAGCCCGATCCCGGCGGCGAGGCCGAGCGTCGAGCCGACCAGACCGAGCAGTACCGCCTCCGTGAGCACGGATCGGCGCACCTGCCGTCGGTCGGCGCCGAGGGCCCTCAACAGGCCGAGTTCACGTGTGCGTTGGGCGATCAGCATCGAGAAGGTGTTGACGATCAGGAAGACCCCGACGAGCACCGCGACGCCGGCGAAGCCCAGCATGACGTACTTGATCACGTCGAGGAATCCGCCGAGTTGGGCCGCGGCCGACTCGGCCTGTTCGGCGGCCGTCTTCAACTCGTAGTCGGTGGTGCCGATCTGCCGCGCGATACGGCTCTTCAGCTCGGCGTCGCTCACCCCGCTCGCGGCGGTCACCGAGATGCTCGTGGCCCGGTCCGGCGCGCCCAGGAGCCGGGTCTGCGCGGTCCCGGTGTCCAGGAACAGCAGCGCCGCGCCCGGGTTGGTGGTGGTGAAGGTGGCGATGCCGACGATCCTCACCTTGAACGACCCCGGCTGCGCGTGGACGGTGAGCGTGTCGCCGATGCCCACGTCCTTGCTGTCGGCGGTGTCCGCGTCCAGCAGGGCCTCGCCGTCACCCCTGGGGAGTCGGCCGGAGGTGAGTTCGACGGGGCTGCGGTCGGTGCGGTACCAGTCGGTGGCGATCGTGGGGGCGCCCGTGGTGGGTGACACCGACTTGTTGTGGTCGTCGACGACCGTGATGTTCTCGACGGACACGTCCGCGTGGGCGTCCGCCACGCCGGCGACACCGGCGACCCGCCGGGCCAGTGAGGCGGGCAGGGTCAGGGTCTCGCCGGACGGTACCGACGACTCGAAGTCCTTGCGGGGGTTCACCGTGACATCGGCGGAGGTGGAGGCGAAGAGCCGGTCGAAGGTACGGGTGACCGTGTCGGAGAAGATCAGGCTGCCCGCGACGAACGCCACGGACAGGACGACGGCCAGCGCGGAGAGCAGGAGTCTGCCCTTGTGCGCGAGGAAACTCCTGAGCGTTGCCTTCAGCACGGGGTGTCAGTCCTCGTCGGTGGGCTTGTCGGTGGGCTTGGTGAAGGAAGGGGCCCCGGCGTCGTCCGGTTCGCCGGGGGAGGAGGTCTGGCTCTGACCTCCGGAGAACAGGCGCATACGCTCCAGGACCGCCTCCGCCGTGGGCCGTGCCATCTCGTCCACGATCCGTCCGTCGGCGAGGAAGAGGACCAGGTCGGAGTGGGCGGCGGCGCCGGGGTCGTGGGTCACCATGACGACGGTCTGGCCGAGGTCGTCGACGGCCTGGCGCAGGAAGGCGAGGACTTCCAGCCCGGCGCGCGAGTCGAGGTTCCCGGTCGGTTCGTCCGCGAAGATCAGCTCGGGGCGCGAGGCGAGCGCCCGGGCACAGGCCACGCGTTGCTGCTGCCCTCCGGACAGCTGGGTCGGCCGGTGCTTGAGCCGGTCCCGCAGCCCCAGTGTGTCGATGACCTGGTCCAGCCACTTCTGGTCGGGCTTCTGGCCCGCGATGTCCATCGGCAGGGTGATGTTCTCGACGGCGTTCAGGGTCGGGATCAGGTTGAACGACTGGAACATGAACCCGATCCGGTCGCGGCGCAGCCGGGTCAGGTCGCGTTCCTTCAACCCCGTGATCTCCGTGTCGCCGAGCCACACCTGGCCCGCCGACACGGTGTCGAGCCCCGCCAGACAGTGCATCAGGGTGGACTTGCCCGACCCGGAGGGACCCATGACCGCGGTGAAGCGCCCACGCGCGATGTCCACGTCGACCGAGTCGAGGGCGAGCACGGTCGTCTCACCGGTGCCGTACGCCTTCGTCAGCGCGCGGGCGCGGGCCGCGGTCCCGTCTGCCTCCGGGTGCCCGGGGGCGTGCTCCGCAGCAGGTGTGGACAAGGCTGCCTCCTTCGGTGGCTTGCTGGTCGTGGACGGCCCGATGTCGTACCGACGTCCCTCGTTCCTTGTCCCGGCCGAGCGTAGTGTGACGGGGCGCACACCCGGTATCCCTTTTCGCTCCTCGGCGCCCCCTTGCCGGTGCTAGCACATGCGCGCTAGCGTCTAGGTATGGCGAAGACTCAGCTGAACGTCCGGGTGGACGAGGGCACCGCCCAGGCGGCGCGCGAAAAGGCCCTGGCCCGCGGGATGAGCGTCAACCGGTATATCGAAGAGCTGGTCAAACACGACACCGGCGAGGCGGGCCACACCTTCGTGGAGGCCGCCGCCGACTTCATGAAGCAGTACGAGTCGGTCTTCGCCGAGGAGTTCGGCGCGGACCGTGAGGGCAAGCGCGAAGGTCGTCGCTGACCCCTTGGACAACTTCGGCAACCTCAGGATCGATCTCGCCTGGCTGCTCATGATCGCCGAACGGAAGACGCCCGGAGACCCCCAGGTCTCCGACTGGGGCGCCCTGGTCGCCGCCGTCGCCCGCCACGAGGCCGAGATATTCGACATCCCCGTCTACGACAACCCGCACGCACGGGCCGCAGCCCTGTTGCAGCTCCTGTTGCACGTACCGGCGTTGGAGCGCTCCAACGCGTTGTTCGCCTCCGCGGTCGCCTATGCCTACCTCATCGCCAGCGGGGTCAAGGTCGTCACCTCGCCCGAGCAGGTGCGCGACCTGGCCCGGCTGGTGAAGACCGGCGACGCCTCGGTGCACGACATCGCGCACGAACTGCGCCAGTGGAGCCTATGAGGCGTCCGGCGTCGGCTTCGACTCCGCTCCTGGCCGCGCGGGACGCCACGCGGTGCCCATCACGCAGTACGAGATGGGCAGCCGCGGTCCCTTCTCGGAGAGCGGCAGCCGCCGGTACGGACCGAGTTCGAAGCCGGCGTCCCGCAGTGCGGCGACCGGGTCCCGGGACAGATGGCAGCCGCCGGCGAGCGTGGGCCAGACCGTCCGGTCGAGGGCGCGCTGAGTGAACCGCATCGCGGGACCGCCCCCGACGCCGTGTTCGAAGAACCGCACCTCACCGCCGGGCCGCAGCACCCGCCGTACCTCGCTGAGCGCCCGGGAGACGTCCCGGACACCGCACAGCACCAGCGAGAGCACCACCGCGTCGAACGCCTCGCCCTTCACCGGCAGCGCCTCCGCGACACCCGGGACGACATCGACCGGCAGCTCGCAGCGCATCGCCGCCTCCATGGCCAACTGCCTCAGCACACGCTCGGGTTCGATCGCGACGACCTCGGAGACGGTGCTTGGACAGTGCGCGAAGTTCAGCCCGTTGCCGGCGCCGATCTCGATCACCCGCCCGGAGAGCCCGGCGAGCAGCCGGCCCCGCAGTGCGCCCAGACCCATCCGGGTCTCGGCGGCCACGCTGAGCCGGGCGTAGTAACGGGCGAACAGCGGATGGTGCACGGGATCCCGCGGCACCTTGCCGGAGCCGGCGGTGGACGGTAGCGGCATGGGGACCTCCCTGGGAGGACTGGCCTTGCCGCGATTGTCCTCCTGACGGGACCCGCGCACCCTCGCTGTCGACGGAAAGCGGCCGGGATCGGACGGAATCGGCCGGGATCAGGCGACGAAGTCGCGGACCTGCGTGTAGACGCCGTGGTCGTTGTTCATCTCGTCGTGCGAGATGCAGCCGACCCCGACGTTCGTGGCGCCGCTCAGGAGCGCCGTGCTGTCCGGGTTGAGCGCCTCGTCGCAGTTGGACCAGTAACTGGCGTACGAGACGCTGCCCGGGGTCTCGTCGCCCGAGTTGAGCGAGGTCAGGAACGAACTTCCCGTGTTCATCTCGGAGCACGAGGTGTACAGCCACGCACACCACGAGGCGAGCGTCGTGCCGTGGTTGGTGCCGGCCGTGGAGACGAAGTCGTCGACGTAGGCGGTGCCGCCGAGGTTCTTGAGGTAGTAGCGGGCGCTGAGCGTGCCCATCGAGTGGACGACGAGGTCGACCTTCGAGGCACCTGTCGCGGCCAGCACCCTCTTGACCTCGGTGGCCAGTTGCTGGGCCGTCGTGGCGTTCGACTGGGACCACGAGTACGTCCAGGCGTCCAGCTCGGAGGCCGTGTAGCCGTCGGCCTTGAAGTCGGCGACCCAGTCGTCCCAACTGCTCGACGAACTGCTGATGCCGTGCACGAAGACGATCGGATTGTGGGTCGCGGCCTGGGCGGGGGTCGCGGTGAGCGAGAGGGACAGGAGCATCGAGGACACGACGGCCGAGACGGCTGCTGTGATGCGTCGCATGCGGCGCTGCATGGTGCCTCCTGGTATGCGTGGGGTTGGCTGGAGTGTCAGGCCGGGTCTACGCGCGCCGCATCGGTGAAATCGCCGGTCTTTACGCGCCTTGTAACTCGCCAGTAACGTGATTTCTGTGGTGACCTCGGTGAATCCCCCGCCCCAGCCGCGCATTTCGCCACCGCAGCCCACGGACGCGTGGCACCAGCTCGGCCCCCCGCTTCCCGAAGGCGTCCGTGTGCGCGTCCTCCGCGCCGCCTACGGAGATCCGCGCGCCGCCGCCGAACTCGTACCGCTGCTCACCGAACGGCAGGCGGCGGGCCTCGACCCGCTCCCGGCGGAACCCACCGCGCTCGCCCCCGAACTGCTGCGGGCGCACCGCCTGCACATCCGTGCCCTGCCCGACGACACCCGGCTGCTCCTCCTCCTGGCCGCCGCCGACCAGTACCCGGTGGCGACCCAGGCCTTCCTGCGCGCGGTCGCCGCGGCCCACCTCGACACCGGGGCCCTCGAAGCAGCCGAGGCCGCCGGGATCGCGCACGCGACGGCGAGCGGAGTCGTCTTCCGCGACGCCTGGACACGTATCGCGGCGTACGAGTCCGGGTCCTCGGCGGACCGGCGGGACGCGCACCGCCTGCTGGCCCGCGTTCTGCACGGCGACGGTGAGACGCCCCGGCGGTCCTGGCACCGGGGCGCCGGCGCCCTCGGCCCCAGCGCACGGCTCGCCGCCGAGTTGGGGGCCGCCGCGCACGAGGCCCGTGAACTGGGCGACCACCTCCTGGCCGGCGCCCTCGGCGAGCGCGCCGCCGCTCTCTCGCCCGACCCGCGCGAACGGTCCCGGCTGCTCTCCCGGGCCGCCGCCGACGCGTGGCACCGCGGCGACGGGGACCGGGCCCGCGGTCTGGTCTCGGCCTCGGACGAGAGCGCGCTGAACGGCATGCTCGCCCTGCGGTCGGGCAACGCGACCGAGGCCTTCGACGGGCTGCTGACGGCAGCGGTGCGGCATGCGAGGGCCGCGCTGGAGCAGGGGAGTGTGCTGAATCGTTCCGCCAGGGGCCAGGGGTCCCGGTACGGCCCGCCGGAACGATTCGGCGCACCGGACGACCCGTACCCGTATCCGTCCCACCCCTACGGCTCCCGGGACTCGCACCCGGCCGCGCAGTCCTCGTACAGCGTCCCGAACCCCGCCCTGGACACCGCTGTGCACCTATTGGCACGTGCCACCGAGGCCGCCGTCTACACCGGCGACCTCCGCCGCTGCCGGGAGGCGGCCACCGTGGCCGCGCGGCTCGGCGTCATCCCGCCCGGCACCCTCGCGGGCCTCGCCGCCGCCGTCGAGGGACGGTACGAGGACGCCCGCAACCTCCTCAAGGCCGCCGCCGGGCGCTGCGGACCCGGTGGCGACCCCACCCTGCTCATCCACTCCGGCATCGCCGCACTGCTCCTCGGCGACCACTCCGGCGCCGAACGCGCCACCGTACGGGCCGCCGCCTCCGCCCGCGCCCGGGGCGAGGCCGTGACCGTTCCGCAGGCCATGGAGTTCCGGGCCTACGCCGACTTCTGGACCGGACGCCCACGCGTCGCCGAGGCCGCCGCGGCCGACGCCCTCTGGCAGGCGTACGCCACCGGCCAGGACAACGGCGCCTGCCATCTGCAGGCCGCCCTCGCCATGTTCGCGGCGGTGACCGGCGACGGCGAGGTCTGCCGGGAACGCGCCGAGGCCGCCCGCACCCACGCCCGGGCCCACGGTCTGGGCCTGCCCGCCGCGCTCGCCCTCTGGGCGCTCGCCTTCCTCGACCTGTCCACCGGCCGCTTCGAGAGCGCCGCCGCCCGGCTGCGCGCACTCGCCGGATTCGGCCCCGGCCACGGCCACCGCGCCATCCGGCACCTGGCCACCCCGCACTATGTCGAGGCCGCCGTCCGCACCGGCGACACGCGCGTCGCACGGGCCGCCCACGCCGACTACGACCGTTGGGCCGCCGCCGTCCGCAGCCCCGACGACCTGGCTCTCAGCGCCCGCTGCCGCGCCCTGCTCGCCCCCGGCGCCGAAGCGGTCGACCACTACCGCACGGCTCTCGACCTGCACGCCCATGGCACCCGTGACTTCGAACGCGCTCGCACGGAGCTGTTGTTCGGCAGCACGCTGCGTCGGCTGCGCCATCGGACCGAGGCGCGGGACCGGCTGCACAGTGCGCTGGAGGCGTTCGAGACGTTCGGGGCGCCGCACTGTGCGACGCAGGCGAGGGCGGAGTTGCGGGCACTTGGCGCGCCGGCCACCCTCACCACGCGGCCGACGGACCTCACCACACGCCTGACCGCACAGCAGTTGATGGTCGCGCGGATGGCTGCTGACGGTGCGACCAACCGGGAGATCGCTGTCCGGCTGGCGTTGAGTCCGCGCACGATCGATCATCATCTGCGCGGGGTGTTCTCGCGGTTGGGGATTCGGTCGAGGATCGAGCTGGTGCGGTTGTTGGGGGAGGAGGGGTTGTGAGTCGGCTTTCCGCCGGTGGGGGCTGATCGCGCAGTTCCCCGCGCCCCTAAAGGCGCGGCGCTTCTCGTGCCCCGAATTCCGGCGCGTCCCATGTTCCGCCCAGGCTCGGCGCCAGCCAAGTGCCGGCCATCGTGCGGAAGTTGGCCGGGGGAAGTGCCCCGACTCCTGCGGGCAGGGCCCCGAGCAGTGGGGCTCCGGCGACCGTCGGCAGGTCGGCCAGGTTGCAACGGGCCGCCAGGTCGGGGGAGTCGGGCCAGCTGCCGATGACGATGCCCGTCAACCGGAGGTCTCTGCGGGACAGTTCACGGGCCGTCAGTTCTGTCGCGTTGAGGGTGCCCAGGCCCGCCGACGCGACGACGAGCAACGGCGCGGCCAGCAACTCGGCCGCGTCCGCCAGGGTGCCGCCCTCGTCGTCGAAGCGTACGAGCAGCCCGCCGGCACCCTCCACCAGCACCAGGTCGTACTCGGCGGCGAGCTTGGCGGCGGCCTCCGCCACCTCGGCCGGCCGCACCGGTGGCAGCGCGGCTCGTCGGGCGGCCGTCGCCGGGGCCAACGGGTCCGGATAGCGGGCGAGTTCGAGGGTCCGTACGTCGCCCGCGAGCCGCGCGACCTCGTCGGCGTCACCGCGCTCGTCCGGTCGTACCCCTGTCTGCGCGGGCTTGAGCACGGCCACCGTGCGGCCCGCCGCGAGTGCCGTGGCGGCGACGGCGGCAGTGGTGACGGTCTTGCCGATCTCCGTGCCCGTCCCCGTGATCACCAGGATCGGCATGTTCATCCCCTCTCCGCCGCCGCGCACACCGCGCGTGTGATCCGGGCCAGGTCCGCGTCGCCGGTGACGTACGGCGGCATGGTGTAGACGAGATCGCGGAACGGCCGCAGCCACACGCCCTCGCGCACGGCCGCCGCCGTGGCCGCCGCCATGTCCACCTCGTGGTCGAGCTGGACCACCCCGATCGCGCCCAGCACGCGCACGTCCCGGACCCCGGGAAGTTCCGCCGCCCCCGCGAGCCCGTCCCGGAGTCCGGCCTCGATCCGCTTGACCTCCGCCTGCCAGTCCTGGTCGAGCAGCAGACCGATCGAGGCACAGGCCACGGCCGCCGCCAGGGGGTTGCCCATGAAGGTCGGGCCGTGGGCGAGCACCGGGACCTCGCCGCGCGAGATGCCGTCGGCCACCCGGGCCGTGCACAGCGTCGCCGCCATCGTCAGATAACCGCCGGTCAGCGCCTTGCCCACGCACATCACATCAGGGGTCACCGCCGCGTGCTCCGCCGCGAACAGTGTGCCTGTGCGCCCGAACCCGGTCGCGATCTCGTCGAACACCAGCAGTACGCCGTACGCGTCGCACGCCTCGCGCAGCACCCGCAGATAGGCGGGGGAGTGGAACCGCATCCCGCCCGCGCCCTGCACCACAGGTTCGACGATCACGGCGGCCAGTTCGTCGGCGTGCCGCTCGATCATCGAGCGCAGTTGGTCGGCGTACGACTCCTCGTACTCCGTGGGCGGCGCGTCCACGAAGACCTGGCGGGGCAGCACGCCCTGCCACAGCTCGTGCATGCCGCCCTCGGGGTCGCACACGGACATCGGCTGCCAGGTGTCGCCGTGGTAGCCGCCGCGCCAGGTCAGCAGGCGCTGCTTCGCCGGTCGGCCCACCGAACGCCAGTACTGCAGACACATCTTGACCGCGACCTCGACCGACACCGACCCCGAGTCGGCGAGGAAGACGTGCTCAAGTCCGTCCGGCGACAAGTCGACAAGGAGCTTCGCCAGCCGTACGGCGGGCTCGTGGGTGAGCCCGCCGAACATCACGTGGCTCATCCGCGACAGCTGCTCGCGCGCCGCCTCGTTGAGCACCGGGTGGTTGTAGCCGTGGATCGCCGACCACCAGGACGACATCCCGTCGACCAGCTCACCCGAACCGTCCGCGAGCCGCAGCCGAACCCCGCTCGCCGACTCCACGACGAGCGGTTCGACGCGGCCCGGCATCGGCCCGTACGGATGCCAGACGTGCCGCCGGTCCAGGTCGAGCAGCTGGGACAGAGGCAGATCAGCCAGGTCAGGCATTGGGCGCGAGGTCCGTTCCGGCACCTCGGCGGCGGACGGTGACCAGGTCCGTACGGGGTTCGGCGGCAGTCGGGGTGGCGGGCGCGGACGTACCGCAGACACCGCCGCCCTCGTGCGACCCGCACCCGCCGCCCGCGGATTCGTGGGATCCGCACCCGGCGCGCGCCGCCGCGCGGTGCTCGGGCAGCGTCACCTGGTCGGAGCCCTCGACCTCGAAACCGGCGTCGGCGATCATGTCGAGGTCGGCCTGGCCGGCCTGGCCCTCGGTGGTGAGGTAGTCGCCGAGGAAGATCGAGTTGGCGAGGTTCAGGGCGAGCGGCTGCATCGAGCGCAGATGGACCTCACGGCCGCCCGCGATCCGCACCTCCGCGTCCGGGCACACGAACCGGACCATCGCCAGGATGCGCAGACAGCGCTGCGGGGTGAGGTTCCACTCCTTGGCCAGGGGGGTGCCCTCGACCGGGATGAGGAAGTTGACCGGAACCGAGTCGGGGTCGAGGGCGCGGAGGGAGAAGACGACGTCGACGAGGTCCGTGTCGCTCTCGCCCATGCCCGCGATCAGGCCCGAGCAGGCGGACAGTCCGGCCGCGTGGGCCTTCTGGACGGTGTCGACCCGGTCCTCGTAGGTGTGGGTGGTGGTGATGTCGCCGTAGGTGGCCTCGGACGTGTTCAGGTTGTGGTTGTAGGCGTCGGCGCCCGCCTCACGCAGCCGCTCCGCCTGGCCGTCGGAGAGCAGTCCGAGGCAGGCGCACACCTCGACACCCTCGTTCTCGTCCTTGATCGCCTTGATCGTGCCGGCGACCCGGTCCACGTCCCGGTCCGTCGGGCCGCGCCCGGAAGCCACCAGGCAGACCCGCTTGGCGCCCCCGGCCAGTCCGGCCGCCGCCGCCTTCGAGGCCTCGTCCGGCTTGAGCCAGGTGTACTTCAGGATGCCGGTGGTGGAGCCGAGGCGCTGGGAGCAGTAGGAGCAGTCCTCGGGGCACAGACCGGACTTCAGGTTGACCAGATAGTTGAGCTTCACCCGCCGCCCGAACCAGTGCCGGCGCACCTTCCCGGCCGCGGCCACCACATCGAGGAGATCGTCGTCGGAGGTCGCCAGTACGGCCAGCGCCTCTTCGCGGGTCGGCAGCTCGCGCCGCAGCCCCTTGTCCACCAGCGTCGTCAGCAGGTCCATGGGAGCCGATCCTGACGTATGGGGCGGGCTGAGGGAAAGGAGGGTTCGTACAAGAGAGGTGCTTCGACGTGTGGGGTATGTAACATGCCCACCCCGGTACGCAGGGTCAACAGAGAGCACGGATGACCGGGTCAGAGGCCCAAAGTCCGCATCTCGCCGCCGATTTGGTGAGAGACATGAGTGAGACGAAAGGGCCAGTGGATCAGTATGGAGGGTTCCTACAACACCCCGAAAGGGCTGTTCCCTCAAGAGCCGTGCGTGACTTGATGCGGGCTGTTCTGGAAGCTCTCGACATCCCCACCCAGCGGTCGGGGACCGCGAGGCGCACGACCGGATCTTGAGCGAACGCAGGTCAACGTGGATGGCCCGCGCGGGTTACGGGTGGGGCGGGAGCCAGTGCTGTTGGACGGCTCGTACGCCGGCCTCGAAGCGGCTGCGGGCGCCGAGGCGGTCCATGAGTTCGGAGGCTATGCGGCGGGCAGTGCGATGGGAGACTCCGAGGCGCTTGGCGATGGCCTCGTCGGTGTGGCCCTCGGCGAGCAGACGCAGGGCGGTGGACTGCTGGCCGGTGAGGCCGTGCGCGTCGGTGGGTACGAGCCAGCCGAGCGGCTGGGCGGATTCCCAGATGGTCTCGAAGAGCGCGCACAGTGCGGTGAGCGTGCCCTGTCCGGTCAGGAGCACCGCGCCGGCGGCGGTGTCGTCGCTGCTGACGGAGATCATGGCGATCCGCCGGTCCATGAGGATCATCCGGGTGGGAAGCGACGGCACCGTGCGGACCTGACCGCCCAGCCCGGCCAGCCAGTTGGCGTGCTCGACAGTGGGCCGGTTGGCGCGCACGCTGTCCAGGTAGATCGTGCGCATCCGCACCCCACGGCCGAGCAGATCCTCGTTGAGCGGCCGGGACGCGGCCATGTTCTCCGCGGTCTGCGGCCCGCCCGGCGCGAACGTCAGGAACTCCTCGCGCACCTCACGGGTGAGCACGGCCAGCCGGTCACGGATCTGATCGAGCCCCACCAACTGCTCCACGCCGGGGTGACTGGCGGCCGGCCTCAGCTCGGCGTACTCCGAGATGAGCTGGGCCGCGGCCGCCCGCGAGGCCTCCAGGCGCTGCTGCTGCGCCGCCAGCTGGGCCTGCTGCCGGGCCATCAGGATCTCCATGCCGATGTCCGGCGAGACCGCCCGCAGCCGCCCCGCGTCCCCGGCGGCGGGACGCGCCAGCGCCAGCTCGCTCAGGGTGTCGAGGGCGTCGCGCACCTGTTCCTCAGACAGCTCCACGGCGTCGCCGAGGTCCGCGACACCGGCGGCCGGATGTCTGAGCATGGCGCGGTACACCGTCTCCGCGACAGCGTCGAGCCCGAGTGCGGTCAGCACGTGTGTCCCCCCGTTTCTGCACACAACGACCCCTCCTCAGCGCCGATCTTCGCAGAACGGAGACGTTTCGTCACAGGGGCGGGCCGGAACGGGCCAGGGACACAACCGGCCACCCGTCAGGCGGACTTGGCGGCCGCAACCGTTGAGACGCTGGAGCGCATGTATCTCGTCCACGCGCACCTGGAACTCCCTCCCGGCAACCGTCTGCCGCCGGACGTCCGTGAGTTGGTGCGCGCGTCCCTCGTTCCCGGAGACCGCGTCGAGCACGTCTCCGTGCATCCCCGCTCCTCCTCCCGACTCACCCTGGGCCTCTACCTGCTGGCCGACGGGCTGGGAGAGGCCGAGGAACGGGCCGTCCGCCTCTGTGGCCGACTGCTGTGCGACGTGCCGCAGTTGGCGGGAGCGCGACTGACGGGGGCCGGGGTGCCGTTGTTACCTCTGGCGTTCGAGGCGCAGCCGGTGGACTGAAGCGGCCCGTGTGGACGTATCGGTCCAAGGCCCTTTCCGTCCACCGAGGAACCCTTCTCAAGGTCCCGGGCGGCGACGAACCTGGTGATCACCGGCCGGTAAGCGCGTCACCGCGGGACGCGACGGCGGGCCGGACCTCACCCCTCGTCCCGGAAGGAACGGACAGCCATGTCTCGCACCCGTGTCGCCAAGGCCGTCGCGGTCGTCTCCCTAGTGGTCACCGCGGCCCTCGCCACCCCGACCGTCACCTCGGCATACGGGACGGACGCCGCCGAGTCCTCCTCCGTCGTCACCGCGGACGCCGGCTGGCAGGCCGTCCCGGCCGACGCCGGCCGGCAGGCCGCCCTCACCGACGCCGGCTGGCAGTAGGCCGTCCGCGCCGCCACTGACTGCCCGACACCAACCGCCCCCGGGGGAACCAGAAGTGAAGACCATCCGCACCCACGGCCGCAGAGCAGCCGGTCTGCTGACCACCGCCGCACTGAGCACCGCCCTCCTCACGGTGACCGCTCCCACCGCCGACGCGGCCACCACCTGCTCGGGCGGCGTCAACATCTACGGTGTACTCGGCGACGGCAGGCTCACCTTCAGCCAGATCAACCCGGCCACCGGCGATCTCGCCAAGGTGCTCGTCGGACCGGACCTCGGCTTCGAGCCGCAGGCCATGGCGACCCTCAACTTCAACACCGTCCTGATGACCTCGACCAGCGGCGCTCTCTACCGCGTCGACATCAGGACCAACAACACCAGCCTCACTCTGCTGAACCCGCCGGTGAGAATCGCCGACAGCGGCTGGACCCACGACAAGCTGACCTACGACGGTCACGGCCACCTCTACGGCACCACCACCTCCGGCCTGCTGCTGCGCTACAACGTCACCGAGGACAAGCCGGCCGGCTCCCAGCACATCGGCGTACGCACCGAGATCGGCACCGGGTTCGTGCTGAAGACCCTCACCGCCACCGGCGACGACCGGCTCGGCGCCACCACCGAGGACGGGCGGCTGCTCGACTACACCGTCGCGGGCGCCGGTTCCTGGAAGAGCAACCCCCTGAAGTCCTCCGGCTGGTCGGGCTTCAACCAGCTCGTCTCCCCGGGCAGCGGGCTGTACTACGGACGGCTCTCCACCGGGGCCATGTACTGGTACAAGGACGCCAACCCGACCGACGGCTCCGGCACGGAGATCTCGTACCACCTTGACGACCCGGTCAACACCAGCGGCTGGACGCAGAAGCTGCTGTCCGCACAGCCCGGCACCTACACCTGCACGACCTCCGTGGACACCGTCGACCGCGGCAACATCACCGAGGTCAAGGCGGCCGGGCGGCAGCTGATGAACCAGAAGGACGCGGCCTGGGCCAACGCCTCCCAGTGGGCCTGCCTGGAGAACCTCTGGGACCACGAGAGCGGCTGGCGCTGGAACGCCACGAACCAGTCCTCCGGCGCGTACGGCGTCCCGCAGTCACTGCCTGCCTCCAAGATGGACTCCGCGGGCGACGACTGGCACGAGAATCCGCTGACCCAGATCAGGTGGGGTCTGAGCTACATCGACGGCCGCTACGGCTCTCCGTGCAACGCGTGGAACTTCTGGCAAGCGAACAACTGGTACTAGAACCGTAGTTGCGGGCTTACGGACACGGCACAAGGGCGGCGCCCCTCGGAGGAGGGAGTGCCGCCCTTCGTCGTGCGGGCGGACGTTCCGAGGGGGTGGACATCGTCTGCCCGTACGGCCGCTCCCGGCCCTTGGGCCGGGCATGCGCGCATGCCGAAAGTGCCCCGCCGGTGTCGGCGGGGCCTTCGGGGCGGGGCGGGGCCGGGGCGTCAGGCGATCTTGTTGTAGCGCAGGGCCACGTACGCCGAGGCCGGGTGGCTGTCGATGGTGCCGCTGTAGGCGTTCGCGGACCGGTAGTTCATGTCCGAGTCCGGGCTGCCCTCGGAGTAGTAGTAGAAGGTGCCGGCGTCCTGGTCCTTCCAGCCCGCGAAGAGGACCGCGTGCCCCTCGCTGCTGGAGTTCAGCGCGTCGCCGGGCCGGAGGTCGGCCTTGGAGATCTGCGCGGCGGCGTTGTCGAGGGTCTGCGTCGTCAGCGAGGAGGTGAAGTGCCAGGCCATGGAGACGAAGCCGGAGCAGTCGGTGCGGTAGGTGTCGTCGCCCTCGATGTCGGTGGCGTAAGCGCTCTGGCTGTACTGGATGTTGCGGTTGTACCAGTCCTTGGCCCGGGTCATGACCTCGCTGCGGTAGATCGTGCCGCCCTGCACGGAGTGCGGCGGGGCCGGGGGCACGTAGGCGCAGTTGTCCGCGTACGCCGACAGCAGGCTCTGCGTCCAGCCGGAGGCGTCCACCGGGTCGCTCGGGTGGTACGCGATGTCGGAGCCGTCCGCGTCGGTGGGGTCGGAGTCGTGGTACCAGTACATGCCGCCGTTGGTGCGGCCGTAGTAGAGGCCCCCGCCGGGGGAGGACAGCGAGTCGACCGCCGACCAGCCGCTCGACTTCAGCACCGCGCGGTCCCAGTCGTTCACGCCGTTGATCTTGTAGCTGAGCAGGCGTCCGTCCGAGGTGGAGGCGATGATGCGGTCGTCGCCCGCGGCGGCGAGCGTCTTGAGGACGAAGCCCGTGTCGATCACGACATGCTGGCCTATGTGGGCCGACCCGGAAGGTTTGTCCTGCGACACCAGGTACTGGTGAAGCTGCCCGTCGACCGTGCCGTAGAGGTGGCCGGCGCCGTCGTAGACCATCTTGTCGAAGGTCCAGCCGCCGTCCCAGATCTTGGTGACTCCGGCGAGCGCGAGGGCGGTGTTGTTGGTCTGGATGTCGACGCGGTAGAGGTCACCGGCCGTCGAAGTGACCAGCACCGTGTTGAAGTTGAGCGTCGCCATCGCCTTCGGTGTGAAACCGAGGTTCGGGCCGATGAGCGTCTTCACGCGGTCTCCGGTGTTCGGCTCGATCTGCGAGTACGTCAGCCGGCCGTCCGCCAGTGTGCCGTAGATCGACACGTTCCCGGTGCACGAGGCAACGGCCTGCGCGGCCTCGCCGGCGAAGGTGACCAGCCCCAGGGACATCGCCCCGACGGCCAGTGTGGCGGACGTACGGCGAATGACGTTGCTCAGCTTCATGGTCTCTCCTGCGGCACGGAAGTCGAGTGGGCGAACGCACGTCCCTGGCCCGGACAGCTGCCCTGCAGGTACAGCTGTGAGGGTTGTTCGCGGGTGTGGCGCCCGGTGTCAGGAACTACTTTCGCCGCAGGTCAGGGGTGCCGGAAGAGAGATCCGATGGCCGCAAACGTCCCTGGCCGGTTGCGTCCTGACGGGGCGTTCGCCCATGACAGCGTCCAGGCTGGGCGGCCTATGGGTCACTCAGTCCCGCGGACGAAGTCGGCGAGCCGGTCGGCGTCGTCCTCGCACAGCGGCCCGCCGTCCTGGCCGTCGAAGCAGCCGTCGGCGCGCAGCCGGTCTCGGCCGTGGGCGACCTTCACCTCGGTCACCTTCGACAGGTCCGCGCGGGGCCGGAACGGATCGTGCGGCTGTTCGGCGCCCTGGCGTTCTCGTGGACAGAGCCCACGTTTCGAAGGGATCGAAAGCATGGCGCTGCCCTTGCCGAATGCCTCGTCCGCTCAGGTGGGATCGGGTTTGGGTGTTGGTCGAGGCCGATCGAGTCGCCGGTATCGCGCGGTGCGGGTTGGCGCGGCCGGTGATCGGTCGTGCTGCTGAGACTGGCGTACCTGGGTGTGACGAACGCGTTCGTGATGCTGGGACTGCTGCCGATGAGCGAGCGGGAGAGAGATGTCGAGATCCTTGCTCTGTGCCACCGGATCGGCGTTGTGGAACGGCGGCTGAACGGGCAGCAGGTCCGGTTTCACGCGAGCGGCCGGGCGTTTAGGGGGCCTCCTCTGTCAGTGCCGTCCTGTAATCGGAGGTCATCGGGTCAGGCGGTGACGGTCAAGGGAGTAGTGGTTTCCCAGAGGAACCCGTCCGGGTCGCTGAACGGGGCGGCGTCGGTGGAGAGCACGAGGCGGTGCGATCCGGTGCCGACGGCGGGGACACCCGCGTCCTTGGCGAGGGCACGGCGCTTGTACAGAGCCAACTTGACGGGGCCCGGCCCGGTGGCGAACTCGACGTACTTGCCGCCGAAGCTCTTCCCCACGGTGAGGCCCTGTTCGATGTAGAACTGCTTGGTGGCCTTCACATCCTCGACGCCCAGCAGGAGCACGAGCTCGTCGAAGTCCCGGGTGACCGGGCCCGTGTCCTTCCTCGCCGATGTCGCGATCTTCCAGATCGTGCCGTCCGGGGACTGGATGACTCCGCCGTAGCCCCACAGCGACTTCGAGGTGGGCTTGAGGGCGGTGGCGCCGGCGTCGAGGGCGGCGCCGACAAGTGCGTTGACGTTGCCCGGCTGGGACACCACGAGCGACAGGGTGAAACCTCGGAAGCCGGTCGTGGGGGCTTCGGAGGCACGCAGGCGCACGTGCGACGAGCCCAGTCCGAATGCGGTGGAGTAGAAGTGGGCGGCGGCCGTGGTGTCGGCCACCTCAAGGGTGACGGAGTCGATGGAGTTCATGTCCTCGACGGTAGGGCGGCCGAGTCGCCGGTACTTCTCGAAAACTGCTCGGTCTGGCCCGCTGGGGTCCCGGGCCCGAGCGGCCTTCGGACCGCCGCCCCGCCTACCCGAGCCGTGGTCGGCGTTGAGCAGCCGGGCTGGTGCGGCGCGCTCGCGCCCCTGCCAGTTGGCGCCTTCCCCGTACCGAACAAGCACGGAGAGTTACCGATCGGGACGCTCAGGCCGGCGTCACGCGCTTTCGGCATCGTCCGCAGTGCTGTCAGGTCTTGAGCATTGCTCGACAGACTGTGAGAAACGATCTTCGGTCTAGGGCGTGATACAGCCTCTGACCTGGTCTTTTTCATTGCTTGATAAAACCCGCTGTGGGTATTGCCACATCCTGCGAGTCAGAGGGTCCGGCTAGGGTCTGTCCACTGCCTACAAACACGTAGCTGCCCGGAGGACTCATGGCGTTCGGCTGGATCGACGAGCAGGCCGAGGCGCGCTGCCGCGCCGGGCTCGTACGGACCCTGCGGCCCCGTCCCGCCGACTCCCCGCTCCTCGACCTCGCGAGCAACGACTATCTGGGCCTGGCCCGCCACCCCGAGGTCACCGAGGGCGCGGCCCGGGCCGCCCGGCGCTGGGGCGGCGGGGCCACCGGCTCTCGGCTCGTCACCGGCAGCACCGAACTGCACGCGGAACTCGAACGCGAACTGGCCGAATTCTGCGGCTTCGAGGCCGCCCTGGTCTTCTCCTCCGGCTATGCGGCCAACCTCGCCGCCGTCACCGCGCTCGCACCGCACGGCTCCCTCGTCGTCTCCGACGCGGGCAACCACGCCTCGCTGATCGACGGCTGCCGCCTCGCCCGAGGGACGACCCAGGTCGTCGGGCACGCCGACCCGGACGCCTTCCGCAAAGCGCTCGGCACCCACACCGGACCGGCCGTCGCCGTGTCCGACACGGTCTTCTCGGTCGACGGGGACGCCGCACCCCTGGCCGAACTCGCCGCCGTCTGCCGGGAGTTCGGCGCGGGAATCGTCGTCGACGACGCCCACGGGCTGGGAGTCCTGGGCGAGGGCGGGCAGGGGTCGGCGTTCGCGGCCGGGCTCGCGGGCGCGCCGGACGTCGTCGTGACGGTCACGCTGTCCAAGTCGCTCGGCAGCCAGGGGGGTGCGGTGCTGGGGTCCGCCCCGGTGATCGAACACCTGGTCAACGCGGCCCGGACGTTCATCTTCGACACCGGTCTCGCCCCCGCCGCGGCGGGCGCGGCCCTCGCGGCCCTCACCCTGCTGCGCCGCGAGCCCGAACGGGCCGCACGGGCGCGTGCGGTGGCGCGTGATCTGCACACCCGGCTGACGGCGGAGGGGCTGTCGGCGGTACGGCCGGACGCGGCCGTGGTCTCCGTGCGCGCACCGTCCCCGGAGGGGGCCGTGCGGTGGGCGGCCGACTGCCGGGCCGCGGGAGTGGGCGTGGGCTGCTTCCGCCCGCCGTCCGTGCCGGACGGGGTGTCCCGGCTGCGGCTGACCGCCCGCGCGGACCTGGCCGAGGAACAGATCGCGCGGGCGGTACAGGTGATCGGCGGGAACCGACCGTAGACACGTAGATCCACAGTGCCGTTGATCAGTGACACACGACCACGAGTCGGCGGACCGCGGCCGTGTGTCGTAGGGCGATCACCGGAACGCGGTGAGGAATCCCTGCCAGCTCTCGGGGGAGAAGAGCAGGACGGGCCCGGTGGCGTTCTTGGAGTCGCGTACGGCGAGCGGTCCGGCCGGGACATCGGTGTCCGGACGGGCCGTCTCCACACAGTTGTTCGCGCCCGTGCTGTAGCTGCTGCGCAGCCATCGCACACCGGGCGGTTCGACGACGGACGGGACGTTCCGAGGCGGTGCGGTCATGGTGCCTCCTCACACGCCGTGCTGCAGACCGGCGATGAAATCCAACGAGTCCTCGGGCGAAAGGGCGTGGATCTGAAGGGTGTTGAAGGCCTCGCTGTAGGCCCGGAGGTCTTCTTTCCGTTCGAGGTAGAGGCTACTCATCATCTGGTCGAGAACAACCACATCCAAGTCAGAAGTGCTCGGAAAGGAGAAGATAACGAAAGGGCCGGTGATACCGATGTACGCACCCGCGGTGAACGGCAGGATCTGCAGCCGCACTTGAGGCAGCTGGGCCGCTTCCAGAAGCCGCGCCAGCTGACGCGTCATCACCTCGGGACCTCCCACCTCGCGGCGCAGCACCGCCTCGTCGAGGACCGCGCTCAACGCCAGGGGCCGGTCCGAACGCAGCACGTCCTGCCGGGCCAGCCGCACCTCGACCAGGGCGTCGAGCCGCTTCTCCTCCAGGCCGTCCACGGCGGCCCGGGTCATCGCACGGGCGTACTCCCGGGTCTGCAGCAACCCCGGCACCACCGAGGTCTCCAGCGTGCGCATGGTGCCGGCCTGCGACTCCAGGCTGATGAAATCCCGGTAGGCGGGCGGCAGCACGCCGCGGTAGGCGTGCCACCAGTTGTGCCGGTCGCCGTCCTCGGTCCCCGCCAGCACGAGCAGCAACTCACGCGACTCGCCCTCGGGCACGGCGTACGCGTCCAGAAGTAACCGGACGTCCGCCGGTCTCACCCCGCTCGCGCCTGTCTCGATCCGGCTCACCTTCGACTGGTGCCAGCCCACCAGCCGGGCCGCCTGACCGCTCGTGAGCCCGGCCCTGGCACGCAGCGCGCGCAGTTCGGCACCCAGCTTTCGGCGGCGCACCGCGGGACCGTACTGCATGGGCCACCCCTTACTCCTGATGAGCCGCCCGAATACGTTCTGGGGTCGCAGAGTTCACCGCTTCGAGCGACAGATATATGCATATCTTGGTGGATCGCACCCCGTGACCGGTGCCGGAATGGCACTCTGGCGCGAAGCACCAGTCCGGGACCGTACTCGAACCAGCCGCTCCGTGTCGGGCCCCGGTCCTGTGGGAAAGGGACGACGTCGCCATGGCAGACCACCTGGAAGCATCCGTCACTCTGCCGAGCGATCCCGCCTCGGTCTCCGCCGCCCGCGCGTATGTCGCCAACGTGCTGGCGGAATGGGGCCTGGCGGGTGACTCCGAGGCCGCCGACACGATCCGCCTGATCATCTCGGAACTCGCCACGAACGCCGTACAGCACACCTTCGGGTTGTCACCCACCTTCACGGTGGACATCGCCCTCGATCGTGACGAACACCTGCGCATCGGGGTGACCGACAGCCACCCGCGCTTCCCCAAACGGCTGCCCGCCGCCGTGCAGCAGGACAACGGGCGCGGGATGGTCATCATTCGCTGGCTGACCGCCGAGTCGGGCGGCAGGCTGCGTGTCCGCCCCACTCGGGAGGGCGGCAAGACGGTGTCGATCGAACTTCCGTGGACGGTCCCGGCCAGGCCCCCGGTGACGGCGGTCGGGCAGCAGGAGCCTTGAATCCGCGCCGTCGGCGTGCGGGGTCTCGCCGGTGCGGCGGACCACCGAGAACGTCCGGCGCGGGCCGGCGGCTCAAGGCCGCCGGCCCGCCCCGGGGAGGTCAGCTGACCCGGCCGTACCAGACGCTCTTCGTCCAGATCTTCTGGAGCTTGACGACGTCCCCGGTCTTCGGGGAGTGCCAGATCTTTCCCTTCCCGGCGTAGATGCCCACGTGGTAGACGTTCGAGCCCGAGTGGAAGAAGACCAGGTCCCCGCCCCTGCGGCTCTTGGCGGAGATGTGCTTGGTCTTGTTGTACTGGGCCGCCGCCGTACGCGGCAGGGACTTGCCCGCCTTCTTGAACGAATACTGCGTCAGACCGGAGCAGTCGAACCTCTTCGGTCCCGCGGCGCCGTACTTGTACGCGGAGCCCTTCTTGGAAGCCGCGATCTGAAGTGCCTTCGTCGACGGAGCGACCGCCGCGGCGGCGTCGGTCGCGACACCGGGGATCACCAGGCTGCCGCCCACGGCGACAAGAGTGAGAGCCGAGGCCGTACCGGCCCGGGTCATCAGCGACGGGACACGATTGAGCGCAGACATGCGCAACCCTTCGTCAGCCGCCTGTGAAGGATGACCTGTCGGATTCGGGCTGGCGAAGTTGCCCGGCCGCTGACGCGGCTTCACCCCAAGGGCTGCTCGGTCCGGTCATGGCTTGACCGTTCCGGCGACCCGTCGTGCTTGGGTCCTCCACTCCTGCCGATGCACATCTGTCGACCGGTCATCCAGGCGGCGGCAGGACTCGGCGTCCGCCCGGATCGCCCCGCCGCTTGTGGCGGGGGCTTGTCGTCAGGAAGGGATCTTGGCTCATGGAAGTAGGAAAATCCCAATGGAACCGGGGCTTTGTGGTGTTACTCACCGCTGGCCCGTTCGGGTGGACACCCGTACTCCAGAAGGACTTTCGAGGGGGTCGCGCACCCTCGGACCAGGGGTTCAGCGGTCTCGATTCGGTTACGAACCATGCGTTTCGCGCAAGTCGTGCGGGCCGGACGGAGGATCCGTGACTACGCCGAACGGGGGATGCCATCCGGTCACTTCCCCAGCCGTTCCGGACACTCCGTCACCTCACGGGTGAGCCCGCCCGATGCGGTCCCGTGGGTACGGCACGTCAACCGGCGGGCTCGCGCGGAACGGTGACGCGCGCCGTGCGGCGCTCCCCGTCCAGGACGCGCAGCGCACGCGCCAGCGTGTGGGCGTGCACCTCGGCCTCGCCCCGCTGATGCATCAGCTCCAGCGCGTCGCGCAACGCCACCGCCTTGGCGACGAGCGCCTGCGCGGCCCGCAGCCCGCGGTAGGTGTCTCCGTGATACGCGGGATTGATACGGCCGAGCAGATCGGCCACTTCGAGGTAACGGTCGATCAACTCGCCCTCCGCGCGCGTCAGCGCGGGCAGCGGAGGAAGTTCGGGTGGAAGCATCGGCGGCTCACCTCGTACCGGGGGTGGGGTGCGACGACTTGCGGCTGGGCACGATCCGGTCCACCAGCCCGTATTCCAGAGCGGCCTGGGCGTCCATGATCTTGTCCCGCTCGATGTCCGCGGCGACCCGCTCCGGGCTCTGGCCGGTGTGCCGTACGAGCAGCTCTTCCAGCAGGTTACGGACCCTGCCCAATTCTTGGGCCTGAATGGAGAGATCGCTCACCTGGCCATGGACCGGCCCGGACAGCGAGGGCTGGTGGATCAGCACCCGGGCTCCCGGCAGAGCGCTGCGCTTGCCCGGCGTACCCGCGGCCAGCAGCACGGCCGCCGCGGAGGCCGCCTGCCCCAGACAGATCGTCTCCACGTCGCAGGTGACGAACCGCATCGTGTCGTAGATCGCCGTCATCGCGCTGAACGAGCCGCCGGGGGAGTTGATGTACAGGGAGATGTCCCGGTCGGGTGCCAGGTATTCGAGATGCATGAACTGGGCCATCACGTCGTTCGCCGAGGTGTCGTCGACCGGCGTCCCGAGAAAGACGATCCGCTCCTCCAGGAGCTTCGAGTACGGATCCAGCGTCCGGCTCCCGGAGCTGGTGCGTTCGGTGAACTCGGGCAGGACGTAACGGGCTGACGGTTCGTCGACGTCGTTCATGGCGTGCGCCTCCTCGATGGCTTCCGTAAAAAATGTACAGGACGTACAGAGCCTGGCGCGAGGTGGTGCGTGAGCTTTTCGGCCTGGGGTTCGCAAGCGCCCCCGAAGGGCGCGGGGAACTGCGCGACCGGGCCCAACGGCGCCGCAGTGAACCGGCAACCTTTCGCCGCCCCTCCAGCGGAGCGCTTACGCTGGAACACATGGCCTACGAGATTCCGGTGACGCAAGCCAGGGCTGAACTCGCCGACCTGATCAACAAGGTGGTGTACGGCGGTGAGCGCGTCGTCGTGACGCGGCACGGCAAGCCCCTCGTCGCCCTGGTCTCGGCGGCCGACCTGGAACGCCTCGACGAACTGGACGCGGCGGAGGAACAGGTCGTCGGCGCGGTCTCCAGCGCCGTCTCCAGCGTCAGGGAGGTCGCTGCCGCGCCCGTCGAACGGCAGCGGTTCGGCATCGCGGCGGAGCATCGGCGGCCGGGGGCGCGCTGAAGCGGGCTGTGCCGGGCGCGGCGCGAGAAGGACCGGGTGCCCCGCCGGAACGGCGGGGCACCCGGTCCTTCGCCTGGCATTGGCGCCCTGAGAGCTCGAAGATTCTGTGGTGGGGCGGGTGCGGGCGCGTTGTGGCTTGTCGCGCAGTTCCCCGCGCCCCTGGGTGGGTGGTCGGTCAGTTCGTGAGGGCCGGTTGCCGCTCGGCGGCGGTCGTGCCGGGCTCGCTCTTCCTGTCCTCCGTGCGGCGCTTGAGCGTGCTGCCCAGCAGCACGGCACCCAGGCCCAGGGCCGCCCACCAGGTCAGGGTCAGCGCGGGGCCCAGAGACGCCGCGCCGTCGAAGAACGACACCGAGCGGAGCAGCGAGGCGCTCGCACCCGGCGGCAGCCACTGGCCGATCGTGCCGACCGGGTCGGGCAGCAGCTGCGGGGCGCTGGACGCGGCGGAGAACGGGTTGCCGAGCAGGATGACGGTCAGGCCCCCGACGCCGATACCCGCGGTGCCCAGAAGTGCGGCCAGCCCGGCGACCGCGCCGCTCACGGCGAGCGTCGTCAGTCCCAGCACGCCGGCCTCGGCCCACCAGTCGCCGGTGAGGACGCCGAGCCAGCTGTGCGCGATCGCGGCGGCGACGACCCCGACCAGCGTGGCCGCGCCGACCAGCGCGCCGACCGCCCGTACCCCGCGCAGACCGAGCACCGTGACCACGGCCCCTGCGGCCACACCGGCGAGTGCCAGCGGCAGCACGCTCGCGCCGAAGGCGGCGCCCCGGAGGTCGTTCGCCGGGGCGGGAACGACATCGACGGTCCTGACCTGTGCGCCGGGTCCACCGGACCGAACCGCTTGTTCGGCCACCGCCTGCTGAAGCAGTTGGGCGACGACGGGGCTCGCGGCCGACGCGGTGAGCAGCTTCGGACCCTGGGCGGTGACGATCACGGCACCGTATACGGTCCGGTTCTCGACGGCGTCCCGGGCGGCGGCCTCGTCGGCGTAGCGATGGATCTCGAACGCGCCCTCGTGTGTGGACAGTTGCTGTTCCACCTGGGTGACGGCGGCGGCCGGGCCCGCCACGCCGAGCGGTAGGTCGCGGGGCGCGAGGCGGGCGGCGGGCCAGGCGAAGGCCCAGAGTGCCAGCGTGACAAGGAGGGGGACCAGGACGACTACGGCGATCATGTGGCGGCGGTGCCCCATGGCTGTTTTCCTCGCATCTCGACTCGGTGTTGCTCTGCCGGAACCAAAAAGAAGGAGCGTTCGTTTTAGGTGCGTCACCACCGTCCTGCCACTGGCCTGTCTTGTCAAGAAGGAATGTTCGTTTTAGTTTGTGGAGCATGGCCCGCGTATCCCAGGAACACCTCGACGCCCGACGTCGCCAGATCCTCGACGGGGCGGCGCTCTGCTTCGCCCGCAACGGCTTCCACGCCACGTCGATGCAGGACGTGCTCAAGGAGGTCGATCTCTCCGCCGGGGCCGTCTACCGCTACTTCAGTGGCAAGGAGGAGCTGATCGCCGCCATCGTCACCGAGGTGCTCCAGGAAGTCGAAGACGCCTTCGAGACAGCTGGGGAGCAGGACCCGCTGCCGCCGCTGGAGGTGATCGTGGGGGAGGTGATGGGCAAGATGCTCGGCCTGCGGCCGGGGCTGACGCGCGAAGGGGTGGTCATCTTCCCCCGGCTGATCGTCCAGGTGTGGGCCGAGACCCTGCGTGACGGAGAGCTGGCGAAGGTGCTCGATGAGGGCTACGCCAAGGTCCGGGTGCCGTGGGTGCGGCTGGTCGAGCGTTATCAGGAAGCCGGACTGATGCGTGCCGACGTACCGGCCGAGAGTGTCGCCCGGACCATGGTCGCTGCGGCCCAGGGCTTCGTCGCACAGATGGCCCTCTTCGGCGGCGCGTCGGTGGAAGTGTTCCAGGACGGTCTGCGCGGTCTGATGAGCTTGGGCGGGCCCGCTCGACGTGACCCGGGTGGATCACAGGCCGGTTAACGTCCTTGAAACTCCGGCCAACTAGCGTGCCCATCTCGCCACCAGCGGTTTTGGTGGCACCGGGCAACCGGACCCCGCACGGTCCGGAGCGAGGATGTGAGGTGGCAAGCCGTGCAACTGACCCCGCACGAGCAGGAGAGGCTGCTGATCCATGTGGCGGCGGACGTGGCCGAGAAGCGCCGGGCCCGTGGGCTCAGGCTGAACCATCCCGAGTCGGTCGCCCTGATCACCTCGCACATTCTCGAGGGGGCGCGTGACGGCCGTACGGTCGCCGAACTGATGTCCTCCGGGCGCACGCTGCTGACCAGGGACGACGTCATGGAGGGCATCCCCGAGATGATCCACGACGTCCAGGTCGAGGCGACCTTCCCGGACGGCACCAAGCTCGTCACCGTCCACGACCCGATCGTCTGAGGGGATTGGCTGCCGTGATTCCCGGAGAGATCCTGTTCGCCGACGGACCCGTTGTGTACAACGAGGGCCGCGAGGTCACGACGATGACCGTGCTGAACGCCGCCGACCGGCCTGTCCAGGTCGGCTCCCACTACCACTTCGCCGAGGCCAACCCCGGCCTGGAGTTCGACCGTGCGGCAGCGCACGGCAAGCGGCTCAACGTCGCCGCCGGCACCGCCGTGCGCTTCGAACCCGGCATCCCCGTCGACGTAGAACTTGTTCCGCTCGCCGGTGCGCGCATCGTGCCCGGACTGCGCGGGGAGACCGGAGGTGCCCTCGATGCCTGAGATCTCGCGTGCCGCGTACGCGGACCTGTTCGGCCCCACCACCGGCGACCGTATCCGGCTCGCCGACACCGACCTGCTGATCGAGATCGAGGAGGACCGCAGCGGCGGCCCCGGACTCGCCGGTGACGAGGCGGTCTTCGGCGGTGGCAAGGTCATCCGCGAATCCATGGGCCAGGCCCGCGCTACGCGCGCAGACGGCACCCCGGACACGGTCATCACGGGTGCGGTGATCGTCGACCACTGGGGCATCGTCAAGGCCGACATCGGCATCAGGGACGGCCGCGTCACCGGCATCGGCAAGGCGGGCAACCCCGACACGATGGACGGGATCCATCCCGACCTGGTCATCGGTCCCGAGACCGAGATCATCGCCGGGAACGGCCGGATCGTGACGGCCGGCGCCATCGACGCGCACGTCCATCTGATCTGCCCGCAGATCGCCGACGAGGCACTCGCGTCCGGCGTCACGACCCTCATCGGCGGTGGCACGGGCCCGGCCGAGGGTTCGAAGGCGACGACGGTGACCCCGGGCCCCTGGCACCTCGCCCGGATGCTGGAGGCGATGGAGCAGTACCCGCTCAACTTCGGCCTGCTCGGCAAGGGCAACACCGTCTCGCACGACGCGATGCTCTCCCAGATCCGCGGCGGCGCTCTCGGCCTGAAGATCCACGAGGACTGGGGCTCGACCCCGGCCGCCATCGACGCGGCCCTGACCGTCGCCGACCGGACGGGTATCCAGGTCGCCATCCACACGGACACCCTCAACGAGGCCGGCTTCGTGGCCGACACCCTCGCGGCCATCGCGGGCCGGGGCATCCACGCCTACCACACCGAGGGTGCGGGCGGCGGGCACGCGCCCGACATCATGTCCGTCGTCTCCGAGCCGCACGTCCTGCCGAGCTCGACCAATCCGACCCGGCCGTACACCGTCAACACCGCCGACGAACACCTCGACATGCTGATGGTCTGCCACCACCTGAACCCGACGGTGCCGGAGGACCTTGCGTTCGCCGAGTCACGTATCCGGCCGTCGACGATCGGGGCGGAGGACATCCTCCACGACCTGGGCGCCATTTCGATCATCTCGTCCGACGCGCAGGCGATGGGCCGGGTCGGCGAGGTCATCATGCGGACCTGGCAGACCGCCCATGTGATGAAGCGCCGCCGGGGCGCCCTGCCGGGCGACGGCGCCGCCGACAACCATCGAGTACGTCGCTATGTCGCCAAGTACACGATCAACCCGGCCCTCGCGCAGGGCCTCGCGCGGGAGATCGGCTCCGTGGAGACGGGCAAGCTCGCCGACCTGGTCCTCTGGGAGCCCGCCTTCTTCGGGGTCAAGCCGCATCTCGTCATCAAGGGCGGCCAGATCGCCTACGCGCAGATGGGCGACGCCAACGCCTCCATCCCGACTCCGCAGCCGATCCTGCCCCGGCCGATGTTCGGGGCGATCGGACGGGCGCCGGCGTCCAACTCGTTCAACTTCGTCGCCCAGCTGGCGATCGAGGACGGGCTGCCCGAGCGGCTTCAGCTCGGTAAGCGGTTCGTCGCGATCGAGTCGACCCGTGCGGTGACCAAGGCCGACATGCGGGAGAACGACGCGCGGCCGGACGTGAAGATCAACCCCGACAGCTTCGCCGTGCACATCGACGGGGAACTGGTCGAGGCCACTCCGGCCGCCGAACTGCCCATGGCCCAGCGGTACTTCCTCTTCTGATGAGCGGGTTCTGATGAGGGTTTTCCGATGAGCAGGGCAGCGCTGCTCGTTCTGGCCGACGGTCGCTTCCCCGCCGGAGGGCACGCGCACTCCGGCGGGGCCGAGGCCGCCGTCAAGTCCGGGCGGGTCACCGGCGCCGCGAGCCTGGAGGAGTTCTGCCGGGGCCGGCTGCACACGACGGGCCTCGTGTCGGCGGCCCTGGCCGCGGCCGCGGTGCTGGGCGTCGATCCCGTGGCACTCGACGGTGCGGCGGACGCGCGGACGCCGTCCCCGGCGTTGCGCGTGGCCGCGCGCAGACTGGGGCGGCAGCTGATGCGGGCGGCGCGGGCGACCTGGCCCTCGGTCGAACTCGACGCGCTGGCAAGGGAGTTCCCCAAGGGGGCGCATCAGCCGGTGGTGCTCGGGCTCACGGCTCGGGCGGCGGGGCTGGGGCCGGAGGACGCGGCGTACTGCTCCGTGTACGAGAGCGTCAGCGGGCCCGCGACGGCGGTGGTGCGACTGCTGAGCCTTGATCCGTTCGACGCGAGCGGGGTGCTGGCTCGGTTGGCGCCCGAGCTGGACCGCGTGGTGGATCGGGCGGTGGCGGCGGCGCAGGCGGTGGCCGGGGGAGAGCTGGACGCGTTGCCCGCGGCTTCCGCGCCGATGCTGGAGGTGAGCGCGGAGGCGCATGCGGGGTGGGCGATGCGGTTGTTCGCGTCGTAGGGGTTTCCTCGCCCCCGCCGCCCCTACCCGTCCCATCCTCGGGGGCGCTGCCCCCGAACCCCCGCTCCTCAAACGCCGGAGGGGCTGAAATACCCAGCCCGTCCGGCGTTTGAGGACGAGGCCCCTTCAGGGCCGAAGCGGGGGTCTGGGGGCGGCAGCCCACAGGGATGGGACGGGTAAGGGCGGCGGGGGCGAGGAACGCAAGGGTGATCAGTCGCCGTAGAAGCACAACAGCAGCAGCCGAGACCAGAACCGGAGTCGTATCTCATGCACCTCGACCACTCCCACCCCCAGGCCGGCGCAGCCGTGAGCGCGGACGCGCACCGGCCCGACGGCACCCGGCGCGCCCTGCGTATCGGACTCGGCGGGCCCGTCGGGTCCGGCAAGACCGCCACTGTCGCCGCCCTCTGCCGTGCGCTGCGCGCCGAACTGTCCCTCGCGGTCGTCACGAACGACATCTACACCCGCGAGGACGCCGAGTTCCTGCTGCGCGAGGCCGTGCTGCCGCCCGAGCGGATCACCGCGGTCGAGACCGGCGCCTGCCCGCACACCGCGATCCGTGACGACATCTCCGCCAACCTCGAAGCCGTCGAGGATCTGGAGGACGAGGTCGGGCCGCTCGACATCGTCCTCGTCGAGTCCGGCGGCGACAATCTCACCGCCACCTTCTCCAAGGGGCTCGTCGACGCGCAGATCTTCGTCATCGACGTCGCGGGCGGAGACGACATCCCGCGCAAGGGCGGTCCCGGCGTCACCACCGCCGACCTGCTCGTCGTCAACAAGACGGACCTCGCGCCGTACGTCGGTTCCGACCTCGGCCGGATGGCCACCGACGCGAAAGCGGCCCGCGGGGAGAGGCCCGTCGTCTTCCAGTCGCTGCGCGGCGAGGCCGGCGTCGACGACGTCGCCACCTGGGTACGGGCCCAGTTCGCGGCGTGGACGGCATGACCACCGGCGTACGCGCCACCGCTCGGATCGTCGCCCGGCCGGACGGGCGGGGCGGCACCGCCCTGCCGGTGCTCGACGGCGACGGCCCGCTGGCGCTGCGTCGAATCCGCGCGCACGGCGACGAGGCCCGCGTCATGCTGGTCGGCGCCATGAGCGGCCCGCTCGGCGGCGACCGCTTCACCGTCGAGGCGCGAGTGGAGGAGGGTGCCCGACTGCAGCTGGGGTCGGCCGCGGCCACCATCGCACTGCCGGGCCAGGCGAAGGGCGAGGCCCGTTACGACGTACGGATCGAAGTCGCCGACGGCAGTGAACTCCGCTGGCTGCCCGAGCAGTTGATCTGCGCCCAGGGCAGCGAGCTCAATGTGCGTACGAGAGTCGATCTCGCACCGGGCGCCCGGTGCGTGTTCCGCGAGGAGCAGGTGCTCGGACGCTTCGGTGAGGAGTCCGGGCGCCTCTCCAGCCGCCTCACGGTGCGGGTCGGGGGGCGGGCCGTCCTCGACCAGGAGCTGGCGTGCGGTCCCGGAGCGCCGGGCGGCTGGGACGGGCCCGCCGTACTGGCAGGACATCGCGCACTCGGCCAACTGGTCGTCGTACGGCCGGAGTTCGCGGAAACGCCGGTTGAGGCCCGGCTGCTGGGGGAGAGTGCCGCGCTCGTTCCGCTCGCCGGACCCGCCGCACTGGTGACCGCGGTCGCGTCGGACGCGCTGCGGTTGCGCCGGGTGCTGGACGAGGCGTTGGCGGCCCTGGAACCGCCGATCAGGGCAAATCCGCACACCGTACCGAATGTCCGCTGAGCGAAACCCTCTTCACCGTTTATCGGATTGGTAAAGAACGCCGCGCACCCCCTGTTCACAGGTCTCGCACAGCGGCGAGGATCGACCCCCGTCACCGACCGACAGCAACTACGTACGGGGAGGTCCCACTTGAGAGGCACCAGACTGACGAGACGAGCCGCCGCGCTCGGCTCCGCCGGAGCGCTCGTCACGACGACCCTGATAGCCGGCGCCGTCGCGGCGCCCTCGGCGAGCGCGGACGCCCGCCACGGCCAGGACCGTGAGACGCGCGGCGCGACGATCGCCGCCGCGCGAGCCGCGAAGGCTGGTATCGACTGGCAGGACTGCGCGGCCGACTGGGGCCTGGAGAAGCCGATCCAGTGCGGCTGGGTCACGGTGCCGCTCGACTACGCGAAGCCGTACGGCAAGCAGATCAAGCTCGCCGTCGACCGCATCGGCAACACGGGGACGAAGGAGGAGCGCCAGGGCGCGCTCATCTACAACCCGGGCGGACCGGGCGGCTCCGGACTGCGCTTCCCGCGCCGGGTCACGACGAAGAACCCGCTGTGGACCAACGTGTCGAAGGCGTACGACTTCGTGGGCTTCGACCCGCGCGGAGTCGGCCACTCGGCGCCCATCTCCTGCGTCGACCCGCAGGAGTTCGTGAAGGCGCCCAAGGCCGACCCGGTGCCGGACTCGGAGGCGGACAAGCGCGCCCAGCGCAAGCTGGCCCGCGAGTACGCCGAGGGCTGCTACGAGCGCAACGCCGAGATGCTCCCGTACATGACCACGCCGAACACCGTGCGCGACCTGGACGTCATCCGTGCCGCGCTGGGGGAGAAGAAGCTCAACTTCCTCGGTGTGTCGTACGGGACGTACATCGCGGCCGTCTACGGCACGCTCTACCCGGGGCACGTCCGCCGCATGATCGCCGACAGCGTGGTCAACCCGTCGCACGAGTCGATCTGGTACGGGGCCAATCTCGCCCAGGACATCGCCTTCGAGACGCGCTGGAACGACTGGCAGGACTGGGTCGCGAAGAACGACGCCGTCTTCCACCTCGGTACCACGCGGGCCCAGGTGCAGGCGAAGTGGCTGGAGCTGCGGGCCACCGCGAAGAAGAACCCCATCGGCGGGCTCGTCGGACCGGCCGAGCTGATCTCCTTCTTCCAGGGCGCCCCGTACTACGACTCGTCGTGGAGTCCGGTCGCCACCGTGTTCAGCAAGTACTTCGCGGGCGACACCAAGGCACTCGTCGACGCGGCGGCCCCCGACCTTGCGGACACCGCGGGCAATATGGCCTCCGAGAACCTCAACGCCGTCTACACGGCCGTCGTGTGCACCGACGCCAAGTGGCCCACCAGCTGGAAGAAGTGGGACCGCGACAACACCCGGCTGCACAAGGACTACCCGTTCCTGACCTGGGCCAACGCCTGGATGAACCTGCCGTGCGCGACCTGGCCGGTCAAGCAGCAGACCCCGGTGAACGTGAAGTCCGGCAAGGGCCTGCCGCCCGTGCTGATCGTGCAGTCCGAGCGTGACGCGGCCACCCCGTACGACGGCGGCGTCGAACTGCACAAGCGCTTCAAGGGCTCCCGGCTGATCACCGAGAAGGACGCGGGCTCCCACGGTGTCACCGGGCTCGCAAACCCGTGCATCAACGAGCGGGTCGACACCTACCTGCTCACCGGCAAGGTCGACGCGGCGGACGTGACCTGCGCCCCGCACGCCACACCGAAGCCGTAGCCGCAGCTGTAGTCCCGGCGCGACGGTCGTCCGTCGTACGAGGTGAGGGGTGAGGGGCGGCCGGAGACTTCCTTCTCTCCGGCCGCCCCTCGCCGTCACGTGGGCCGTCACACGAGCCAGGCGTCCTCCGCCGCGTAGTCGAAGAGGTCGCCGTACGTCTCGTACATCTTGGGATACGCCTCCCGCCAGTCCCGCCCGGCCAGCCGGCCCTCGATCCAGGCGACGGTCTCCGGCAGGCTGTCCGCGTACGTGACCACGGGCCGGTACCCCAACTCCCGTTCCGCGGCGGACATGTCGCACACCACCGGGACCGGGACCGACCACGGGGTGTCGCCCACGGTGGGCGCCGGGGGAGGACCGTCCACCAGCACGTTCTCCACCCCGGCCGCTCCCTCGACCCCCATGACGGCGTCGATCGCCCCGGCGATCTCCGCCACTGTCGGCGCCTCGGGATCGACGGCGTTCAGGGCCCGCGCACCCGGACGTGCGGCGGCCAGCCGGATCAGCTCGGCGATGTTGCGGACACTCGCCGGATGGAAACGGCTCGCGCCCCCGTAAGGAAGGACGCGCCGGCGCCGCCCGTCCAGGTTGCGCTTGACGAAGTACAGCTCGCGCGGGCTACGGCAGTACGGTCCGTGGATCGCGCCCGCCCGCAGCAGGGTGGTCGGCAACTGATCGCCGACATCCAGGAGTTCACGTTCGAGACCGGCCTTGCGGGTGCTGTACGAGCTCTCGCCCGGCCGTACCGTGCGCTGCTCCTCGGGGATGGGCACGGGGTACTCGGGGAAGCCGTCGGGCTCCGCCTGGGTGTCGAAGTTCCGGCCCTTGTCGTCCTCGTACACGGACACACTGGAGATCACCACGGCCGACCCGACCCGCCCGGCGAGACCGGCCAACTGCCGTGCGTGCTCGGGCCCGTAGGCCACCACGTCCACGAGGACGTCACACCCGTCGCCCACAACCACCCCGAGCGCCGCGTCGTCGGCCCGGTCGGCGGCCGTGACCCGCACCTCGTCCGGCCACTCCGTGTCCCGCCCACCGCCCCGCGAGACGGCGGTCACCTCCCACCCGTCCCGGGCGAGCGCCCCCACGGCCACCCGCCCGATCTGCCCGGTCGCCCCGATCACCACAGCTCGTCTCATGGAGCGACGGTAACCGCCAGGACCGACGGTTCGGGGAGGACTTAGCCAGGAGCAGAGCGGAGCCGAACCGAGCGCGGATCAGAGTCGGGCAGGGCTGCGGCCGGCGCCTCGGGCGTTTAACGCCCAGCCGCTTCAACCGAGCGGCATACGCGGGAACTTGCGGCCCCGCTGCTCCTTCTCCGCCCTCTTCTCGGCGGCCTTCTGCTCGGCCTCCTCCTTCTTGGCGACGGCCGCGTACTGGTCGACGTACTCCTGCTCGGAGAGGGAGAGGATGGCGTACATGATCTCGTCGGTGATGGCCCGCAGCACCGCCTTCTCGCCTTCCATCCCCGCGTAGCGGGAGAAGTCGAGGGGCTTGCCGAAGCGGATCCCCACCGGATGGATGTTCGGGATGACCTTGCCCGGCGGCTGCGCCTCGAAGGTGCCGATCATCGCGCACGGAATGACGGGCACCTGGGCCCTGAGCGCCATGACGGCGACCCCGACCTTGCCCTTGTACAGCCGCCCGTCGTGCGACCGGGTGCCCTCCGGATAGATGCCGAGCAGTTCGTCCTTGCCCAGCACCCCGAGCCCCTCACGGATCGCCGCCTGCCCGGCCTCCTTGCCGGACCTGTCCACCGGGATCTGGCCGGCGCTGCGGAAGAAGAACGCGGTCAGCCGCCCCTTGATCCCGGGACCCGTGAAGTACTCGGCCTTCGCGAGGAAGGTGATGCGCCGCTTGAGGATCGCGGGCATCAGGAAGTGGTCCGAGAACGACAGATGATTGCCGGCGACGATGGCGGCGCCCGACGACGGCACGTGTTCGAGCCCCTCGATCCGGGGCCGGAAGACGAGTTTCAGCAGCGGCCCGAGCAGCACGTATTTGAGTACGTAGTAGAACAAGAGGGTCGCTCCTCAGATCAATGCAGGTCAACGCAGGTGGGCGGGGTGCGCGTCGGGACGTCAGTGTATGTGTCGAGGTGGCCACCTGTAACGGGGGCGATCAGCCTCGGATGCCGTCGGGTAGTACCCCGACGGGACGCTTGGAACCCACTCCTGTGCCGAAGGCGAGACCGCCGGTCGCGCGCTGCGCCCGGCGGTCGATCGTCCGATCCCTCTGTGCTCGATCCCGCTGTGGATGACGGCACGACGGGAGACCGGCCCGCCCGGGTGAGGGGTGGGCGTGGGCGCCGCCGTGCCGTCCGCCGTCAGGCTCCCCGCGTCAGCACCCTCTCCAAGGTGCCCAGGGCCGTCTCCAGCTCCTCCCCGGTGACCGTCAGCGGCGGCGCCAGCCGGATCGTCGAGCCGTGGGTGTCCTTGACGAGGATCCCCTCACGCATGAGCCGCTCACTGATCTCCCGCCCGGTCCCGATGGCCGGGTCGATGTCGACGCCCGCCCACAGTCCCCGGGCCCGGAATCCGACGACGCCCTTGCCGACCAGCCCGGTCAGGCCGTCGCGCAGGACGACGCCCGACTCGGCCGCCCGGCGCTGGAACTCGCCGGTCTCCAGCAGTTCGACCACCGCCTGGCCGACCGCCGCGGCGAGGGGGTTGCCGCCGAACGTCGAGCCGTGTTCGCCAGGCCGCAGCACCCCGAGGACGTCCCGGCGCGCGACCACCGCCGACACCGGCACGATGCCGCCGCCCAGGGCCTTGCCGAGGAGCAGCATGTCCGGGACGACACCCTCGTGGTCGACCGCCAGGGTGCGCCCGGTGCGACCCAGGCCGGACTGGATCTCGTCCGCGACGAACAGACAGCCCTTGCGGCGCGTCAGTTCGCGTACGCCGGTCAGATAGCCGTCGTCCGGGATCAGGACGCCCGCCTCGCCCTGGATGGGCTCCAGGAGGACCGCCGCCGTCGTCTCGTCGATCGCCTCCTCCAGCGCCGTCAGGTCGTTGTAGGGGACGATCCGGAAGCCCGGCGTGAACGGTCCGAAGCCCGCCCTCGCCGTCTCGTCCGTCGAGAAGCTGACGATCGTCGTCGTGCGGCCGTGGAAGTTGTCCGCCGCCACCACGATCGTCGCCCGGTCGGCGGGCACGCCCTTCACGTCGTACGCCCATTTGCGGGCCACCTTGACTGCGCTCTCGACCGCCTCCGCGCCGGTGTTCATGGGCAGGACCATCTCCAGGCCCGTCAACTCGGCCAGGGAGGTGGCGAACTGGGCCAGACGGTCGTTGTGGAAGGCGCGGGACGTGAGGGTGAGGCGGTCCAGTTGGCGGTGTGCCGCCTCGATCAGGGCCGGGTGGCGGTGGCCGAAGTTGAGGGCCGAGTAGCCGGCCAGCATGTCCAGGTAGCGGCGGCCCTCGACATCCTCGACCCAGGCGCCCTCGGCGCGGGCCACCACCACGGGCAGCGGGTGGTAGTTGTGCGCGAGGACCGGTTCCTCGGCGCGGATCAGGTCCGCCGAGCTGCGCGTGCCCGTGCCTGCGCCCGTGTTCGTGTCCGTGAGTGCGGTCATGAGCGGATCTCCTGAGTGCAGCACTTGATTCCGCCGCCGGCCTTGCGGAACTCCGACAGGTCGACGGGGACGGGAAGGTAGCCGTGGCGCGTCAGTTCGGCGGCGAGGGCCGTGGCGCCCGGGTCGATGAAGACATGGCGGCCGTCGGAGACGGAGTTCAGCCCGAACGTCATCGCGTCCTCGCGGGTCGCCACGACCGCGTCCGGATACAGCCGGGCCAGCACCTCGCGGCTGCCCGGCGAGAACGCGCCCGGGTAGTACGCGATGTTGTTCTCGTCGAGGACGAACAGCGCCGTGTCCAGATGGTAGAAGTACGGGTCCGTCAGCTTGAGGCCGATCACCGGGACACCGAAGTACTCCTGCACCTCGTGGTGGGCCTCACGGGTCGTACGGAAGCCCGTGCCCGCCAGGATCCAGCGGCCGGCCGGGACCAGGTCGCCCTCGCCCTCGCACACCGACTCGGGGCGGTACACGTCGAAGCCCGCCGACTTGAACCACGTCTCGTACGCGGTCGACTCGGGGCGGCGCTCGGGCGCGTGGAAGGAGGAGCCGAAGACACGGCCGTCGACGACGACCGCCGAGTTCGCCGCGAACACCATGTCGGGCAGGCCGACGACCGGCTCCACGGTGTCCACGGTGTGGCCGTGGGAGCGGTAGGCGCTGATCAGTGAGCGCCACTGCTCCTGGGCCAGATCCACATCCACCCTGGTGTCGGGGTTCATCCAGGGGTTGATCGCGTACTGCACGGCGAAATGTCTGGGTTCACAGACGAGAAAGCGCCGGGGGCGCGGCACACGGCTTTCGGGCACAGAGGGGTTCCTCCGCTTCCTGCAATGTTCCAGTGGGATGACACCACGGTAGGAACTGAGCCCGACGCTCGACAAGCGACAACGATTGCGTGTCCGCGCAGGAATCCTGCGTCTTTGGCGGCGTCAACGCAGGTCTGATGCGTTTCCCGAAGCGTTGTTCGGGGCGGGGTGGGTGGCGCCCGCCTCCGGGCTTTCCGGGAGGAGGTGGGACAGCACCATGTAGCTGATCGTCTTCCGGATGAACGGCTCGGTGCGGATGCGCTCCAGCACGTTCTCGAAGTGCTCCACGTCCGTCGCCCGCACATGCAGCAGCGCGTCCGCGCCGCCCGTCACCGTCATCGCCGCCGTGATCTCCGGATGGTTGCGCACCACCTCCGCCAGCCGCCGGGGAGGCGCCGCTCCCTCGCAGTACACCTCGACGTACGCCTCCGTGCTCCAGCCCAGCGCCGACGGCTCCACCGTCGCAGTGAACCCGGTGATCACGCCCGTCTCGCGCAGCCGGTCCACCCGCCGCTTCACCGCCGTGGCCGACAGCCCCACCGTCGCGCCGATCTCCGCGAAGCTCGTACGGGCGTTCGCCATCAGGGTGGTGATGATCTTCCGGTCCAGCTCGTCGAAAGGCGCCGGCCTGCTGTTCATCCGGGCACTGTATCCAGCGACCGGCGGGCACCGCGCGCGTTCGCCGCTTGGACGCCCGGCACATGTGCACACGTACGAATTCCACCTACACTCCACCTTCATGCTGCGCGCCCTCGCCGTCGACGACGAACGCCCCTCACTGGAGGAACTGCTCTATCTGCTGCGCGCGGATCCCCGGATCGGCAGCGCCGAGGGGGCCGGGGACGCGACCGAGGCGCTGCGTCGCGTCAACCGGGCCCTGGAGTCGGGGCCCGGCGGGCCCGAGGCCATCGACGTGGTGTTCCTCGACATCCACATGCCCGGCCTCGACGGCCTCGACATGGCCCGCCTCCTCACCGGGTTCGCCAAGCCGCCGCTCGTCGTCTTCGTCACCGCCCACGAGGACTTCGCCGTCCAGGCGTTCGACCTCAAGGCCGTCGACTACGTACTGAAGCCGGTCCGCAAGGAACGCCTCGCCGAGGCGATCCGCAGAGCCGCCGAACTGCGCACCAGCGTCCCGCCCGTCCCCGCGCCCATACCCGTGCACGAACCCGACCCCGACCACATACCCGTCGAACTCGGCGGCGTCACCCGCTTCGTCGCCGTCGACGACATCACCCACGTCGAGGCCCAGGGCGACTACGCCCGTCTGCACACCGACCGGGGCAGCCACCTCGTACGCATCCCGCTCTCCACCCTGGAGGAACGCTGGCGCGCCCGCGGCTTCGTCCGCATCCACCGCCGCCATCTCGTCGCCCTGCGCCACATCGGCGAACTCCGCCTCGACGCGGGCGCCGTGAGCGTGCTGGTCGGCACCGAGGAACTCCAGGTCAGCAGGCGGCACGCCCGCGAACTGCGGGACCTGCTGATGCGCCGGCCCGCGGGCTGAGAGGCGGAGCCACACCCATGCCCCAGGATCCCTCCGAACGCCGGGTCGTCGTCACCGGGCCGCCCCGACGCGCCCGCCGGACCTCCGGCTACTACCGGCCGCGCACCGAGATCGACGAACAGACCACCCTCGGCCACACCTATGTCCGCTCCCTGATGCGCTCCCAACTCCGGGCCGCCTTCACCGTGTTCGCCGTCCTCGCACTGCTCGTCGCCCCGCTGCCGCTGCTCTTCGCCGCGCTGCCCGACGCCCACCACCTGGAGTGGCTGATCCTCGGCTTCGGCCTCTACGCACCGCTGGTCCTGCTCGCCCGCTGGTATGTGCGGCGAGCCGAACGCAACGAGCGCGACTTCGTCCGGCTGGTCGAGGACCAGGACCGCTGACCTGCCGACATGACGAACGAGAAGCGGTCACCGTGAACGAGAACTACGCCGTCCCGGCCGTCGCCCTGGTCGTCGTGGCGACGGTCTTCGTCGGCGCGTTCGGCCTGCGGATCTCCCGCACCACCTCCGACTTCTACGTCGCCTCCCGCACCGTCGGCCCCCGCCTCAACGCCACCGCGATCAGCGGCGAGTACCTCTCCGCCGCCTCCTTCCTCGGCATCGCGGGCCTCGTCCTCGTGCAGGGCCCGGACATGCTCTGGTACCCCGTCGGCTACACCGCCGGCTACCTCCTGCTGCTGCTCTTCGTCGCGGCCCCGCTGCGCCGCTCCGGCGCCTACACGCTCCCCGACTTCGCCGAGGCCCGCCTCGCCTCCCAGGCCGTACGACGGCTCGCCGGGGCCTTCGTCGTCGGCGTCGGCTGGCTCTACCTGCTGCCTCAACTCCAGGGCGCCGGGCTGACGTTGGCCGTACTGACCGAGGCGCCCGACTGGGCCGGCGGGGTCATCGTCGCCGTCGTCGTGGTCGCCACCGTCGCGGCCGGCGGTATGCGCAGCATCACCTTCGTCCAGGCCTTCCAGTACTGGCTGAAACTCACCGCGCTGCTCGTCCCCGCCCTCTTCCTCGTCCTCGCCTGGCAGGGCGACGGCGCCCCCCGCCGCGCCTTCGACGAACCCGCCACCTTCCGCGAACAGCGCGTCGTCCGCGTCGACGAGGGCCTCGACCTGAAGCTGAAGGCCCCGCTCACGGTCACCGTGACCGGCACGGTCGACAGCCGCCCGCACACGGACGAGGTCCTCCATCTCCCCGCCGGCACCCACCACATCGACCGCGGCACCCGCCTCACCTTCGCCAAGGGCGCCGCCGTCCCCCAGGCCGACCGCGGCACGGGCGGCGGTATGTCGACCTCCCTCGCCGCGGGCCGCGAGGAACGCCCGCTGTACGCCACGTACGGCCTGATCCTCGCCACGTTCCTCGGCACCATGGGCCTGCCGCACGTCGTGGTCCGCTTCTACACCAGCCCGCACGGCGTCGCCGCCCGCCGCACCACCGTCGCCGTCCTCGGCCTCATCGGCGCCTTCTACCTCCTCCCGCCCGTCTACGGGGCCCTGGGCCGCCTCTACGCCCCCGAACTGGCCCTCACCTCCGACGCGGACGCCGCCGTCCTCCTGCTGCCCGACCGGGTGATCGGCGGCCTCGGCGGCGACCTGCTCGGCGCACTGGTCGCCGGCGGCGCGTTCGCCGCGTTCCTGTCCACCGCGTCGGGACTCACCATGGCCGTCGCCGGCGTCCTCACCCAGGACGTCCTGCCCTCACGCGGCGTACGCCACTTCCGGCTCGGTACGGTCATCGCCATGGCCGTACCGCTCGCCGCCAGCGCCATCGTCGGCGGACTCCCCGTCGCCGACGCCGTCGGGCTCGCGTTCGCCGTGTCCGCGTCGTCCTTCTGCCCGCTGCTCGTCCTCGGCATCTGGTGGCGTCGGCTGACCCCGCCCGGAGCCGCCGCCGGAATGCTGGTCGGCGGCGGCTCCGCGCTCGTCGCCGTGGCCGCGACCATGGCGGGCTTCCCGGGCACGGGCGCCCTGCACGCCCTGCTGGCCTGGCCCGCCCTCTGGTCAGTGCCCCTGGGCTTCCTCACCATGGTCCTGGTGTCCCTGGCCACCCCGGGCCGCGTCCCGGCCGGTACGGCCGCCATCCTGGCCCGCTTCCACCTGCCGGAGGCGCTGTCCGGAGCACACGGCGGTCATGGCGGTCACGGCCTCGGCGGACCGGCGCGCACGGAGGCGACCCGGACATGAGCGGATTCCTCGCCGGGCTCTGCGTGGCCATCCTCCCGCTGCTGGCCGCAGGCTTCTGGCTCGGCCGGCGCACCGCCCGCCCAGAACGACTCGGCGGCCTCGGCACCCCCGTCGAGCACGCCACCTTCGAGACCCTGCACACCGCCTCCCTCGCCGCGCCCCCGCTGCGCGCCGGCCTCACCGAGGAGACCGCCGGCCGCTCGGCCCGCCGACTGCGCACCCTGCTCGGCACGGACGCCCTCTGCCTCACCGACCAGGAGTCGGTCCTCGTCTGGGACGGAGTCGGCGAACACCATCGCGCCGAGATCATGCAACGCCTCACCGGCCCCCTGGAGACCGGCCGGGGCGAAGCCCTCCGCCTCACCTGCGACGCCCCGGACTGCCCCCTGCGCTGGGCCGTCGTGGCCCCCCTCACCGTCGACGACCGCGTCCACGGCGTGCTGGTCGCGTTCGCGCCCCGCGAGTCCGCGGTCCTTGTCCGCGCCGCCGGAGAGGTCGCGAGGTGGGTCTCGGTCCAGCTGGAGTTGGCGGACCTCGACCGGTCCCGCACCCGCCTCATCGAGGCCGAGATCAAGGCACTTCGCGCCCAGATATCCCCGCACTTCATCTTCAACTCGCTCGCGGTGATCGCCTCGTTCGTGCGCACAGACCCCGAGCGCGCCCGTGAACTGCTCCTGGAATTCGCCGACTTCACCCGTTACTCGTTCCGCAGGCACGGCGACTTCACCACCCTCGCCGACGAACTCCACGCCATCGACCACTACTTGGCCCTCGTCCGGGCCCGCTTCGGGGACCGCCTCACCGTCACCCTCCAGATCGCCCCCGAGGTCCTCCCGGTCGCCCTGCCCTTCCTCTGTCTCCAGCCTCTCGTGGAGAACGCCGTCAAACACGGCCTGGAGGGCAAGGGGGCAGCCGCGGGCAAGAGCCACATCAGCATCACCGCGCAGGACGCGGGCGCCGAGGCCCTGGTCGTCATCGAGGACGACGGCGCCGGAATGGACCCGGTCCTGCTCCGCCGTATCCTCGCGGGCGAGGCCAGCCCGTCGGGCGGCATCGGGCTCTCCAACGTGGACGACCGGCTCCGCCAGGTCTACGGCGACGACCACGGCCTCGTCATCGAGACGGCGCCGGGCGCGGGCATGAAGATCACCGCCCGGCTGCCGAAGTACCAGCCGGGCGTCCACTCGGCGGGCCGGCTCTTCGAGGGCTGAACCGGCCCCGCCATTGACCCATACGGGTGTACGGACCTCAGGTGGGCCGGGCGACCACCATCCCGAGGGTGATCAGACCCAGCACCACCCAGCCGAACCACAGCCAGCCGTTGCTGCCGAGCGTCACCGTGTAGGCCGTCACCGCGACGAGCCCACCTACGGTGAGCACCCCCATGGTCTTCGTGGAACTGTTCGTGGAACCGGGCATCGCAACACCCTCCTCATGGCTCTTCTCCCTCCATGGTGCCCCCGTTCTGCCTGCGAACGGTGCACACGACGAAATGCGTTCCGGAGTCCCAGGCTCCGCGCCCCGTCCAGGATCCGGCCTCGTAGACCGACGGATCGAAGCCGTAGTCGGTCGGCGGTACGTCCTTCGAGCAGGCGGTGTCCGACACGTCGCGAGCCTCCTCGAAGGGCACGGCGGCGTCGAGCCGGGTGAATCCGAGGACCTGCTCGTCGTGCGGCTCGGTACAGGCGACGAGCCGCGCCTCCCGCCCGGACGGTGACCGCAGACAGTCCCGCTTCTGCATGGCGGCCGTGTCGCGAAACGCCTGCCCGGCCTCGCGGAACGGCCCGAGCGGCCCGTACACCGGCCCGTTCGCGCCGAGCAGCAGACAGGCCGTACGTCCCTCGGCGGCCCGGAAACCGCCGTCGGTGGGTACGACGGCGTATCCGCGTACGTCCGCCAGCTTCTCCCGGAGATCCCGCGTCCGCTCCTCGCACCGGGCGGGACCCTGCGCCCGCGCCTCGGCGGCGGACCCGGCGTCCACGACCGCCATCACCTGCCCGTCCGGCGCCGCGCCCCCGCAGGCCGGGTCCACGGTCAGCCGTGGAGGCCCGTTGAAGCGCGCGCCGCCGGGCCAGTCGGCGAACACACAGTCGCCCTCCGCCAGGGGCGCGGCGAGACCGACGGGGCCGCCGTACGGCTTCCCGGCGGTCTGCTCGCCGCCGCCCGGCAGCCCGCCGAGGGCCGACCAGAGGCCGACACCGGCGAGGGCGATCCCGAGCAGGGCGCCCAGGGCTGCCAGAAGGGCGCGGGTGCGTCGCGGAGGTCCCGGCGGGGGCGCGTACCGGGCGGGGGAGACGCCCATGGGTGGGGGCGGCGGGGGCGGCGGGGCGCTGTGAGGCCCGTACAACTGCTCCGGCGCACCCCATGGCGGCAGCGACCCCGGGTCGGTCCTGGTGTGCTCGTACGGGTCGGCCTGGGGCGTGACGATGCGGTCCAGGGCCGCTTCCACCCTGGACGCCGTGATCCGCCGGTCCGGGTCCTTGTCGAGCATCGCCTCCAGGACGGGCCCCAGCGCGCCCGCCCGCTCCGGTTTCCGGTGCTCCTCCATGACCACGGCGGTGACTTCCGCGAAATGCGTGTCCCGTTCGAACGGCCCGACGCCCTCGACCGCGTGATACAGCGTGCAGCCCAGCGAGAACAGGTCGGCGGCGGCGGTCGGCGGTCCGCCGGTGGCCCGCTCGGGCGCCAGATAGCCGGCCGTGCCCACCAGGGCGGACGTCAGCGTGTACCGCGTCTCGCCTGCGTCCGGCTGTACCGAGATGCCGTAGTCGGTGAGCAGGATCCGGGAGTACGGCGTCCCGGTGCGGTCCGGCGCCAGCAGGATGTTCGCGGGCTTCACGTCCCGGTGCAGGATGCCCTGCTCGTGTCCGGCGGTCAGTGCGTCCAGGACGGCGAGGCCGATGCGGGCGCACTCGTCGGGCGCCAGCGGTCCGCGCATACCGATCAGGTCACGCAGGTCGAGGGCGCCGGCCACGTACTCCATGACGATCCACGGCAGGCCTTCGTGCTCCAGTACGTCGTGCACGGTCACGACGTTCGGGTTGCCGCGCAGTCCGGCCGCGTGCCGGGCCTCGGCGCGGGCCCTGGCGACTCGGGAGGCGCGCTCGTCGGAGGCCTCGACCGGGTCGCGGAACACGATCTCCTTGAGGGCGACCTCGCAGGCGAGTTGCTGGTCGTGGGCGAGCCAGACATGGCCCATTCCGCCGCTGCCGAGTCGGCTGAGCAGGAGGTAACGGCCGGCGATGACCCGGCCCACTCCCGAGGTGGGTGGTCCTGATGACATCCGGAGACTCCGCTGTATGGGTGGTTCGTCGGCTGCGGGGCGGTGGGGGTTGATCGCGCAGTTCCCCGCGCCCCTGTCGGGGCGCGATGCGCCCCCGACTTCCCGCACGGCTGCCTACGCGGTGGCAGTCGCCGGCGGGCTGCTCGCCTCGGAGGGAGGTGGATCGGGGGGTAAGCCGGCCGGTGGGTCGGAACTGGGGGTGTTGTTCGAGGGCGGGGACGGAGGTGGTTCGGACGAAGGCGCTTCGCTCGTGGGGCCGGTGTCCGGGGTGCTGCTGTCGGGCGGTGTGGGATCGGGTGAAGGCGGCTCGGACGCACTCGGCGTCGGCTTGTCACTGGACGAGGGCGGAGTCGTCGAGGGAGCGGTCGACGGAGTCGAAGAGTCCGTCCCGTCGGGTGACGGGGTGTCGGACCCCGGAGCCGAGCTCCCTCCGACACCTGGCGCCGACCCCGACACCGATCCCGACCCGGGCTCCGATCCTGAGCCCGTCCCGGAGGGCGTGGTTCCGCGGCTTCCGCCGCTGCCGTCGTCGGGTGACCCGGAGTCGATGCGGACGTTCAGCGTGACGTACGAGCCGAAGGGGAGCGCGGCTCCCGGCCCCGGGTCAGACCCGGTGACGATGGCACCGGACGGCGGCAGCCCGGCGCTGTCGTACGCCGTCGCCAGACCCAGGTTCGTGAGGTGGCTGCTCGCCGCGCCGAACGTCGTCCCGGCCAGGCGCGGCACCTGATGCCGCTCGCGCGTGTCGAAGACCTTGTCGGCCTCACCCCTGGTGCCGGTCCGGCGGTAGATGCCCCGCTCCGGTTCGTCCACGTCGACGAGTGCGAACCGGTCGACCTTGCCGGGTGCGGGTCGGACGAGCACGACCTCGTCGGCGTCGTAGTCGCGCCACTTCTTGTTGCCGTCCTCGAACTCGACGGAAATACGGTTCGTGGCGCCCTTGAACGGCCTCAGCGGATTTCCGCATGAACACTTCACCGCGGGAACTCCCGCCTCATCGACGAGAACCGCGATGCCCGCCTGGAGCAGCGCGTCGAAGGGGACGGCTTTTTCCTTCTTGTAGTCGTGGTTCTTCACAAGGGTGTCGTGACGCAGGAGAACGGGTGTGAGCCGGTCGAGATAGGCGGAAATCCCGCTCTGTGGAATATCGACCACACGTGCCCATTCATGGGCCTTCCTGTTGTTCCCGGGGTCGGTGAGGAATTGTTTCAGCCGGTCGACGTCACAGACCGTCGGCCTCTTCGTGCCCCCGTACAGCCCGGGCGTGCTGCCCTGTTGCAGGCTGCTGCCGTGCGCGGGCTGCGAACGGACCTGGGCGTCGTGACCCAGGCCGCTGTTCTCGTCGAAGAACGGCGCGAGTGAAGGCACCCCGGAGGCCACCGCCTTCACCATCGTCAGTGGTGCCTCCCTGTCGCAACCACTGGCGAACAGAACGCACAACAGTGCGATGGACAACCGCTGAAGCCCGGATTTCCTGAAAGCACGCAGTGTCATACCGCTCCCCCCGGCGGATACGTCACGGCCATGCTACTGAATATGAAAGTGTTTCAGGCGGGGGAACGAAATTTGATTCAGCGCCCACGTGCGTTCAGTGAGGCCAAATAGGCGTTGTACGCCTCGAGTTCCTTGTCGCCGTCGCGGTCGGCGGCCCGGTCCTGACGCTTGGCCTGCCGCTGTTCGGAGCTGTGCCACTGGAAGAGCAGGGCCAACAGCACCAGTACGGTCGGGATCTCGCTGAACGCCCAGGCGATCCCGCCGGCCGCGTTCTGGTCGGACAGGGCGTCGATACCGAGCGAGGCGGGCGGATTCCGGTACGAGTCCACCATCGGCGTCGACGCCATCATCAGCGCGATCCCGAAGAACGCGTGGAACGGCATGCCCGCGAACAGTTCCAGCATTCGCATCAGATAGCCGGGCCGGTTCGGGCCGGGGTCGACGCCCATGATCGGCCAGAAGAAGATCAGTCCGACGGCGAGGAAGTGACACATCATCGTGATGTGCCCGGCCTTCGAACTCATCAGGAAGTCGAAGAGCGGTGTGAAGTACAGGACGTAGAGACTGGCGATGAACAGCGGGATGGTGAACGCCGCGTGCGTGACGATCCGCATGAACCGGCTGTGCAGCAGCGCCAGCAGCAGCTCACGCGGCCCCTTCCGCCCCCGTGCGGCGACCGGCAGCGCCCGCAGTGCGAGCGTGATCGGCGCACCGAGCAGAATAAGGATCGGCGAGACCATGCTGATCACCATGTGCTGCACCATGTGCACGCTGAACATGACCATGCCGTAGTCGTTGAGCCTGGTGCACATGACGAGCATGACGGTCAGTACACCGAGCACGAAGGAGACGGTCCGCCCGACGGACCACTTGTCCCCACGCCAGCTGAGCCGCACGACCCCCCAGGCGTACAGCCCGAGCCCGACAAGACAGGCGACCAGAAAGAACGGATCGGCGGACCACCCGAGCCCCCGCCCCAGGGTGAAGGGCAAAAGCCCCATGCCGTCCATACCGTGCCCGCTGTGCTCCATACCCCCAGACTAGAACTGCCCCCGGCAACGACTTGAACCGGGGGCAGGGCAGGTGCCTCTAAGGGGCGCGGGGAACTGCGAGACAAGCCACAGCGGACCCGCACCCGAAGAAACAACCTCAGAGCACGCACTCAGCCTCGGCGTACCGAGCGTCAGGAACGGTCTTGAGCGTTTCGACGGCCTCCGCCAGCGGCACCATCACGATGTCCGTCCCCCGAAGCGCCGTCATCCGCCCGAACTCGCCCCGGTGGACCGCCTCCACCGCATGCCACCCGAACCGCGTGGCCAGCACCCGGTCGTAGGCCGTGGGGGTCCCACCCCGCTGCACATGCCCGAGGATCACCGGCCGCGCCTCCTTGCCGAGCCGCTCCTCCAGCTCCAGGGAGAGCTGCCGGGCGATCCCGGCGAAGCGCTCGTGGCCGTACACGTCCTTGCCGCCCTCGTCGAACTCCATCGAGCCCGCGCGGGGCTTCGCCCCCTCTGCCGCGACGACGATCGCGAACCGCTTGCCGGCCGCGAACCGCTCACCGACGCGCGCGGCCAACTCCTCGATGTCGAAGGGGCGTTCCGGTACGACGATGGCGTGGGCGCCCGCGGCCATGCCGGAGTGCAGGGCGATCCAGCCGGTGTGGCGGCCCATGACCTCGACGATCAGGACGCGCTGGTGGGACTCGGCGGTGGTCTTCAGCCGGTCCAGGGCCTCCGTGGCGACCCCGACGGCCGTGTCGAAGCCGAAGGTGACGTCCGTGACCGCGATGTCGTTGTCGATGGTCTTCGGGACACCGACTATCGGCAGGCCGTTGTCGGACAGCAGCCGGGCCGCCTTGAGCGTGCCCTCACCGCCGATCGGAATGATCGCGTCGAGCCCGAGCTCCTCGACATGGCCCCTGGCCCGCTCCACGCCGTCCCGCAGATGCTCGGGGCGGACCCGGGAGGAGCCGAGGATGGTGCCGCCGCGAGCGAGGATGCCGCTCACCGCGTCGAGGTCGAGCTTGAGGTAGTCGCACTCCAGGAGGCCCTTCCAGCCGTCCCGGAAGCCGATCACCTCGTCACCGTGGTCCACGACGGCGCGGTGTACTACGGACCGGATGACGGCGTTCAGGCCGGGGCAGTCGCCGCCGGACGTCAGGACACCAATGCGCATCGCCCGAAATCCTTCTCCACGTGGGCCGGGACCGGACCACGCTGTCCGGCTCGAACCCCGCCACCATACCGGCGGCGGGGACCAGGGCCGTAGCACCCGTCCGCGTGCTGGACACCGGCGCTCACCTGTGCGGATGCCCCGTCAGACGGGCCGGTGACGCACACGCGGACGGCAGGTGTACAGGTCGGCGCGGGCGTGGGAGTGCGCGCAGGTCAGGCGGGCTGCTGCGCCGCCGAGATCCGCTCGTTGCGCAGCGCCTCGTACCAGCGGTCGTCGGTCGGCGGCAGCGCGTTGACGTCGAGGGCCAGCTTCAGCAGCAGGTCCGCGATCAGCGGGTTACGGGCGAGCACGGGCCCGTGCATGTACGTACCGAAGACCGTGTCGTTGTACGCGCCCTCCGTGCCGTCCCCCGTGCCGTTGCCCTTGCCGAGCCGCACCTTCGCGAACGGGCGCGCCGTGGGACCGAGGTGGGTGACGCCCTGGTGGTTCTCGAAGCCGGTGAGCGGCGGCAGGCCGAGGCGGGCGTCGATGTCCCCGAGTACGTCGCCCACGCACCGCTCGCCCTCGCCGCGCACCGAGACCACGTCGAGGAGCCCGAGGCCGGGCTCGCGCTGACCGAGGTCGTTGATGAACTCGTGGCCGAGGATCTGGTACCCGGCGCACACGGAGAACACGATCGCGCCGTTTCCGACGGCCCGGTGCAGACCGCCGTCACGGCGCAAACGTTCCGCCGCGAGCCGCTGCGGCCGGTCCTCGCCGCCGCCGATCAGATAGATGTCGCCGGAGGTGGGGATCGGCTGGTCGCTGCGCACGTCGAGGCGGGCCACGTCGAGGCCGCGCTGCCGCGCCCGGCGCTCCAGGACGAGTGCGTTGCCCTGGTCGCCGTACGTGCTGAGCAGGTCCGGGTAGATCCACACCAGACGCAGCTGGTTGTCGCTCATGAAGTGATCGTCCTCAGTGGTCGGTTGCCGGCAGTGGTCAGTTGCCGACGCGGCGGCGCAGGTCCTGGAAGGCGGTGTAGTTCGCGATGACCTCGATCCGGCCGGGCGGCGCCATCTGCACGGCCTGGTCGGCGCTCTCGCAGACCTGGAAGTGCTGGTTGGCCACCTCGAGGCGCACCGCGAGGTCGAGCTTGCGGTCGCCGATGACGAAGATCGGGTGACCGGTGAGCTGCGTGTAGTCGACGTCCCACAGCCAGGAGGTGTCGGTGCCGTCGGCGCCCCGCGCGTTCACGGAGAGGATGACCGGGGTCGGCGGCGGGTCGATCAGGGAGAAGGTCTCCAGCCAGCCGGCCGGGTTCTTGGCGAGCAGCAGCCGCAGATCGCGCTGCATGAACTGCACGACGTCGTACCGTCCGGCCACGGCCTGCACCTGGTACATGCGCTCCAGGCCGACCTGCGGCGGTACGCCGAACACGGCGGCGACAGCGGCGGAGGCGGCCGCGTTGGACTTGTTGGCCCGCCCCGGCAGTTGGAGACGGATCGGCCAGGCGGACCCGTGCGGGTCGAGCACGTGGTCGCCGGACAGTGCCCAACTCGGCGTCGGACGGCGGAAACCGCACTGACCGCAGAACCAGTCGTCGCCGGGGCGCTGCATCACACCACCGCAGGACGGGCAGGACCAGGCGTCGTCCTTCCACATCTGACCGGCGGCGACCCAGATCACGTTGGGTGAGGAGGAGGCGGCCCACACGATCAGCGGGTCGTCGGCGTTGGCGACGATCACGGCCTTCGAACCGGCGAGCCCCTCACGCCAGTTCTCGGCGAGCATGCGGGTCTCGGCGGCGCGGTCGAGCTGGTCGCGGGAGAGGTTGAGAAGCGCGATGCACTTGGGGTCCGTGTCCCGGGCGACGCCGGCGAGGTACTTCTCGTCGACCTCGATGACCCCGAACTTGGCGTCCGAGCCGCCCGCGAGCGCCGAGGTGATGCCTGCGGGCATGTTGGCGCCGAGCGCGTTCGACACGACCGGTCCGGCGGCGCGCAGGGCCTCCGCGATGAGCCGCGTGGTCGTGGTCTTGCCGTTGGTGGCCGAGACCAGGATGACGTCCAGGTGCTGGGCGAGCCGGGCGAGGAGGTCGGGGTCGAGTTTGAGGGCTACCTTGCCACCGATCACCGACCCGCTGCCGCGCCCTGCCGCACGCGATGCCGCCGCAACGGCCTTGCCGGCCGTCACTGCCAGCTTGGCCCGCGGAGTGAGCGGGTCCGAGTTGCCTGCCATCAGATCTCGATCCTCCTTGCGTACGCGCCGCGCCTGTGCCTCCGGCCACGTGGTGTGGACCTCAGCCTATCGAGATCCGTTCACGAGATCCGCATCGCGGCACCACCACGGCGCCCGCGCGACAAGGGTGACCGTACCCTTGCGGCCATGCGACCAGCCTCCATCCCGGGTACCCGGGGGCGCGTCCGCCCCCTGGCACTGCTCGGAGACCCCGTTCTGCACAGCCCCTGCGCGGAAGTCACACACTTCGACGCCGAACTCGCCGCGCTCGTCGAGGACATGTTCGCGACAATGTACGCCGCCCAGGGCGTGGGCCTCGCCGCGAACCAGATCGGCAGGTCCCTGAAGGTCTTCGTATACGACTGCCCCGACGACGATGACGTCCGTCACGTGGGCCATGTGGTCAACCCCCGCCTCGTGGAAACCGACGATCTGGTGCTGCGGGGCCCCGAGGGCTGCCTGTCCCTCCCGGGCCTGGAAGCGGGCACGGAGCGATACGACGAGGCGGTGGTCGAGGGTTTCACGGTGACGGGGGATCCGGTGAGGATCGCGGGAACGGGGTTCTTCGCGAGATGCCTCCAGCACGAGATCGACCACTTGGCAGGCAAGACCTACGCGGACCGATTGACGGGCTGGCGCCACAAGAGGCTAATGCGACAAGCAGCCCGAGCGTCTTGGAATGGGGCGAGGGGAGATACCTAGGGGCGCGGGGAACTGCGCGACCAGCCCTCACGGGCCGGCAGTCAACACTCAACCCTCAGAACCCCGGACCCCCCACGCGATCCCCGGCGGCAGCCAACCGCCCCCACAGCAAATCAGCCAGACTCCGCACCAACTCGGCCCGGGAACAGGGCCGTTCACCCAGCCACCAGTCTCCCGCCGCGTGCATCATCCCGACTATCCCGTGCCCCCACACCCGAGCCAACTGCTGGCTGCCGGGCCCGAGGTCCAGTCGGTCCTCGATCACCTGGGCCAACTCCTCGCCCATCAGCCGCAGCAACGGCAGCGAGTGCTTCCGCACATCGAACCCGGGATCGCCGGGTGACACGCTGTCCCCGGGGTGCATCAGGAACCGGTACACCTGGGGTCGCGCCTCGATCGCCGCGAGATAGGCGTCCAGCGTGGCCTCCACCCGCTCCCGCCGCTCCGCCGGAGCGTCCAGCGCGGCACGCAGCGAGTTGAGCAGGGCGTCGGTGTGCCGTTTGGCCAGAGCGGCGTACAGTCCGCCCTTGTCGCCGAAGTGCCGGTAGAGGATCGGTTTGGTGATGCCCGCCTCGGCGGCGATGGCGTTCATCGAGGCGCCGGGGCCGTCGCGGAGCACCACTCGGTCGGCGGCTTCCAGCAGCTCGCGCCTGCGGCGGTCGGCGGACCGCTGCTGATCGGTCTGCTGCGTGGTGTCCATGGTCTCTCCCCACCCGTGCTGAATTCGGTGACGCTTGCGCAAACTAGCACTGATCGGGCCATGCCCATCGAACGGGTTGCCGACCCGGGTCCGGGAGTTGACTTTTCCTACCGGCGGGTAACAGACTCCAGTTACCTTAGGTAACATGCTAGTGCAGCGATGGAGGGGTCATGGCCGAATTCACCATGGAGCTCAATGACGAACAGAAAGAGGTCCGTGACTGGCTCCACGGGTTCTCCGCCGATGTGATCCGTCCCGCCGCCGCCGAGTGGGACGAGCGCGAGGAGACCCCCTGGCCGGTCATCCAGGAGGCCGCGAAGGTCGGCATCTACTCCCTGGACTTCTACGCCCAGCAGTACTTCGACCCCACCGGCCTCGGCATCCCGATGGCCATGGAGGAGCTCTTCTGGGGTGACGCGGGCATCGCCCTCTCCATCGTCGGCACCGGCCTCGCGGCCGTGGGCGTCCTCGCCAACGGCACCGAGGAGCAGATCGGCACCTGGATACCCCAGATGTACGGCGACGCCAACGATGTCAAGGTCGCCGCCTTCTGCTCCTCCGAGCCCGACGCCGGCTCCGACGTCGCCTCCATGCGCACCCGCGCCGTGTACGACGAGGCCAAGAACGAGTGGGTCCTCAACGGCACGAAGACCTGGGCGACCAACGGCGGCATCGCCAACGTCCACGTCGTCGTCGCCGTGGTCGACGCCGAGCTGGGCTCCAAGGGCCACGCCTCCTTCATCGTCCCGCCGAACACGCCCGGCCTGTCCCAGGGCCAGAAGTTCAAGAAGCACGGCATCCGCGCCTCGCACACCGCCGAGGTCGTCCTGGAGAACGTCCGCGTCCCCGGCTCCTGCCTCCTCGGCGGCAAGCAGAAGCTCGACGAGCGCCTCGCCCGGGCCCGTGAGCGGGCCAAGTCCGGCGGCGAGCGGGTGAAGAACGCCGCGATGGCCACGTTCGAGGCGAGCCGCCCCGCGGTGGCCGCGATGGCCGTGGGTACCGCCCGGGCCGCGTACGAGGTCGCCCTCGACTACGCGAAGACCCGTGAGCAGTTCGGCCGCCCGATCATCGACAACCAGGGGGTCGCCTTCCAGCTCGCCGACATGCGTACGTCCATCGACGCGGCGCGGCTGCTGACGTGGCGGGCGTCGTGGATGGCGATCAGCGGGAAGCCGTTCACCGCGGCGGAGGGGTCGATGTCCAAGCTGTTCGCGAGCGAGACGGCGAAGAAGGTCACCGGGCAGGCGATTCAGATACTCGGGGGTAACGGGTACACGCGGGAGTATCCGGTGGAGCGGATGCACCGGGACGCGGCGATCTACACGATCTTCGAGGGTACGAGCGAGATCCAGCGGTTGGTGATCGCGCGGACCCTGTCGGGGATGCCGATTCGGTAGTACGTCGGCTGCGGGCCGTGGGGGCTGGTCGCGCCCACGCGGCGGAGCCGCAAATGTCACAGCCCCGCGCCCCTGGAATCGCCCCGTACCTGGAACGCCGGCGAGCTACCCCACCTGGGGGCGCGGGGAACTGCGCGACCAGCCACAGCTGACCGGCGGACGGAACGAAACCCACGCCCCCACGGCGAATCCCTCACCTCAGCCGGAGGCGCTCCCGCTGCTGTGGGCGATGCAGGCCACGTCGATTCGGTCGGCCAGCTTGGCGAGTTCGATGGTGAGGGCGGCCACCGTGTCCTCGTCGAGGCCGTCCTGTCCGGCCTCCACCAGATGCAGCCAGCGACCGCCGACCGTGCGCAGCAGTTTGCTGACGTCGGAGGCGGCAACCTGCAACGTGCCGCGGTCGTCGACGATCAGAGGCAGAGTCACTTCGCGGTTCACAGGGGCGATCGTAGCCGCGGAACGCTCACGCTCCGTGCCATACCGTGGTGATGTTGCAGAACTCGCGGATTCCGTGCCCGGACAACTCGCGCCCGTATCCGGACCGCTTCACCCCGCCGAACGGGAACGCCGGATGGGACGCGGTCATCCCGTTGACGAACACGCCGCCCGCCTCCAGATCCCGTACGAGACGGTCCACCTCGGCCTCGTCACGGGTCCACACGTTCGAGCTGAGCCCGAAAGGCGTGTCGTTGGCGATCGCCAACGCCTCCTCCAGGTCGGCCACGCGGTACAGGGTCGCGACCGGGCCGAACGTCTCCTCCTGGTGAACGCGCATCTCGCTGGTGACGTCGGCGAGGACGGTCGGCGCGTAGTACCAGCCGTTGTCCGGCAGATCCTTCGGACGTTCGCCACCGCACAGCACCGTCGCGCCGCTCTCCACGGCCTCGTCGACCAGCGCCTCTAGCTCCTCGCGCCCCCGCTCACTCGCGAGCGGCCCGACCTCCGTGTCCTCGGCCATCGGATCGCCGACCTTCAGCGCCGCCATGGCCGTCGAGAAGCGTTCCGCGAACGCGTCGAAGACGTCCGCGTGCACGATGAACCGCTTGGCGGCGATGCACGACTGCCCGTTGTTCTGCACACGCGCAGTCACCGCGACCTGCGCGGCCCGTTCGACATCGGCGGACGGCAGGACGATGAACGGGTCACTGCCGCCCAGCTCCAGCACTGTCTTCTTGACCTCGTCCCCGGCGACGGCCGCCACCGCGCGTCCCGCCGGCTCGCTGCCGGTGAGCGTGGCCGCCCGCACCCGTGGGTCGCGCAGGATGTCCTCGACCGCGCCGGAGCCGATCAGCAGCGTCTGGAAGCAGCCCTCGGGGTAACCCGCCCGACGGAACAGATCCTCCAGATAGAGGGCGGTCTGCGGCACGTTCGACGCGTGCTTGAGCAGGCCCACATTGCCCGCCATCAGCGCCGGCGCGGCGAAGCGGATCACCTGCCAGAGCGGGAAGTTCCACGGCATCACCGCGAGCACCGGGCCGAGCGGACGGTAACGGACCAGGGCGCGGGAACCGCCGGAGTCCTTGATGTCGGCGTCCGAGGGCTTCTCGTCGGCGAGGAGTTCCTCGGCGTGGTCGGCGTACCAGCGCATCGCCTTCGCGCACTTCGCGGCCTCCGCGCGGGCCTGGGTGACCGGCTTGCCCATCTCGGTCGTCATGGTGCGGGCGACGCTGTCCCGGTCCTCGTCCAGCAGACCGGCGGCCCGGCCCAGCAGCCCGGCGCGCTCGGCGAAGCCGGTCGTGCGGTACGTGCGGAAGGCGGCCTCCGCGGCCCTGAGCCTGCGTTCGATCTCCTCGCCGTCCATGGCGTCGTACGTCCGAAGCGTCTCGCCGTTCGCCGGGTTCACCGTCGCGATGGGCATTGCCGTCCTCCAGTTTGAGGGCTGTCCTTCGACCTTCCCGCGCGCCGAAGGGCCCCGCAACGCGTACGGCACCCACCGGCACTCTCTCAACGCCCCGAGTGCTCCGTCAGCCGGTCCAGAAACCCCGCCTGTGCCGTCACGATCACCGCCCGCGCCGCATCGAGGCCGAACCACCGCACCCGGTCCAGCTCGGGAAACTCCCGCTCCCGCCCCGACCCCCTCGGCCACTCCATCCGGAACGTGCCCGGCACCACGGCCGCCGGATCGAGATCCGCCTCGATCGCCCACGCCGTGACGACCTTCCCGCTGGCCTGCCGGACCTCGCCCAGCGCCACCGCCTCGCCCTCGGGCGGCGCCAGCCCCAACTCCTCCCGGAACTCCCGGCGCGCCGCGTCCCAGGCCGTCTCGCCGGCCTCGTACTCACCCTTGGGGATCGTCCAGGCCCCGGCATCGCGCCGGGCGAAGAAGGGGCCACCCATGTGCCCAAGGAGCACCTCCAGCCCCTCGGCCTCCTGATCTGTCGCGGCCCGCCGGAACAGCAGCAGACCGGCGCTGCGCCGCACCCTCGCCGGCGCCCTGCCCGTCACCGGGTCGCCTCCGGGTGCGCGGCCAGCAGGGTCTGTACGGTGTCCGCCTCCTGCGGCGTCTTGTCCTCGCGGTAGCGGACGACGCGGGCGAAGCGGAGGGTGACACCGGCCGGGTAGCGGGTGGACCGCTGGAGACCGTCGTAGGCGATCTCGACGACCAGTTCCGGGCGTACGGTCACCACCCAGCCGTCGTCCGACACGGCCAGCGCCTGGAGCCGCTCGGTCTGCCAGGTCAGCATCGCGTCGGTCATGCCCTTGAAGGTCTTGCCGAGCATGGCGAAGGAGCCGTCGGCGTTGCGGGCCGCGAGGTGCAGGTTGGACAGCTTGCCGGTACGGCGTCCGTGACCCCACTCGGCCGCCAGCACCACCAGGTCGAGCGTGTGTACGGGCTTGACCTTCAGCCAGGACGCACCGCGCCGGCCCGCGCTGTAGGGGGCGTCGAGGGCCTTGACCACGACGCCCTCGTGGCCACGCGCCAGGGTGTCGGCGAGGAACGTCTCGGCGGCGGGGAGGTCGGCGGGACCGCCGGCCAGCAGGCGCCGCACCCGCATCGGCTCGGGGACCAGCCGGGCCAGCTCCGTGTGCCGCTCGGCGAACGGGAGGTCGAGGAGATCGTGGCCGTCGACCGAGAGCACGTCGAAGAAGACGGGGGAGACGGGTGTCTCCCGGGCCGCTGACCGCACGTCCACGCGCGAGCCGACGCGGCCGGCGGTCTCCTGGAAGGAACGCGGGCGGCCGGCCGTGTCGAAGGCGATCACCTCGCCGTCCAGAATGAATCGATCACCTCTCAACGCCCTTGCCGCAGTGGTCAGTTCCGGCAGTCGATCGGTGATGTCGTCGAGGGTGCGGGTGTAGAGCCGTACGTCGTCGCCGTCGCGGTGGACCTGGACCCGGATGCCGTCCAGTTTCTCCTCGACGGCACAGGCACCGAGCTTCTCGACGGCCTCCGTCACCGAGGAGGCGCTGTGCGCGAGCATCGGCAGGACGGGGCGGCCGACGGTGAGCCGGAAGCGGGCGAGGGCCGCCGGCCCGTCGGCCAGCAGGGCCTGTGCGACGGGCTGGATCGCCCCCGCGAGCATCACCGCCCGCCTGACGTCCGCGGGCGGTGCGTCGGTGGCCGTCGCCAGGCCCTCGACGGCCACCGCGTCCAGGGCGCCCTGCCGTACCTCGCCCGTGATCAGCGCGAACAGGAACCGCTGCTCGTCCGTGGTGGCCGCCGCGAGCAACTCGCCCACCAGCCGCCTGCGTTCGGCCTGCGAACCGGCTCCGCCGACCGCGCCGATCGCCGTGAGCCGGGCGTCGACGTCCCGCACGGTGAGCGAGGGCTCGACGGCGCCGGGAACCTGCTGGTCCAGCACCTTCCAGCCGATCCCGAGCCGCCCCTGTGGCAGGCGTCCGGCGAGATACGGGATGACGATGGGGACGTCGTCGGCGTCGGCGTCCCGGAAGAGTTCGGCGAGCAGGGCGATCTTTCGGGACCGGGCGGAGGTGGCGGCGACCTCCTGGGACACATGGGCGAGCCGGGTCAGCAGCATGCAGCCATGGTGCAACGGGGGTGGCGGACGCACATCCGGGCGCGGGCCTGGTTTTCTCGCCCCCGCCGCCCCTACCCGTCCCATCCTGAACCTGGGGGCTGCGCCCCCAGACCCCCCTTTCGGCCCTGAAGGGGCCTCGTCCTCAAGCGCCGGACGGGCTGGGGGTGGGGGCCTTGTCCTCAAGCGCCGGACGGGCTGGGGGTGGGGGCCTTGTCCTCAAGCGCCGGACGGGCTGGGGGTGCGGGTCTTGTCCTCAAGCGCCGGACGGGCTGGGGGCGTGGGTCTCGTCCTCAAGCGCCGGACGGGCTGAAGTGCACCAGGTCCGCCACTATCGCGGTGGCCGCGCGGTAGCCGCCGCTCGCCGCGTGGATCACCTGCTCGCCGAAGCCGACAGCATTCCCCGCCGCCCAGACACCCGGCACGGTCGTCAGGCCCGTCGCGTCCACCGTCGGGTACGAACCGAACGGGGTTTCCGTCAGTTCGGCGCCCAGGGTCTCGAACAGGGCGTTGCGCGGGACGGCCCGGGGAGCCACGAACACCGTGTCGCGGGCATACGTCGTGCCGTTCTCGAGCTGTACGCCGGTGACACGGCCGGAGTCCGTCGTCAGACACGCGACCTCGCCGGGGACGACCGCCACCCCTGCCCTCGCCAGCCCGCGCAGATCAGCGTCGGTGAGCTCGTCCTCGGCGACCGTGTGCAGGAACAGCGTCACGTCCTTCGACCACCGGGCGACCAGCACCGCCTGGTGCACGCTCGCCGGGGTCGACGCCAGCACGCCGAACGCCCGGTCCCGTACCTCCCAGCCGTGGCAGAACGGACAGTGCAGTACGTCCCGCCCGAAGTGCTCGGCGACGCCCGGCACGGCGGGGAGTTCGTCCCGCAGCCCCGTCGCCATGACGAGCCGGCGCGCCCGTACCGTACGGTCGCCGCTCGCGAGGGTCAGCGTGAAGTCCTCTCCCTTGGCGACGTCCACCACCCTGTCTTCGACCAGCTCCACCCCGTACCGCGCGATCTCCTCGCGACCCGCCGCCAGGAACTCGGCCGGTGACATACCGTCGCGGGACAGATAGCCCTGCATGTGCGCCGCCGGCGCGTTGCGCGGCTCGCCGGCGTCGACGACCAGCGTGCGGCAACGGGCCCGGCCGAGGACCAGTGCGGCCGAGAGCCCGGCCGCGCCGCCTCCGACGACGACAACCTCGTACGAATCCGTGTCGTACCCCTGGGTCATGGTGACCACCTCCACCGTGACCGTCGCTCCGCCACTGCCGTATTGACAAACCTGTTTGCCGAAACTGCAATATCGGCATGGATGTCACGAACGACGACGCTGCCACCGAGCAGGTCCTCGCCGAGGTGGGGCCCCGACTGCGGAGGATCCGTAAGGAGCGGGGGGCGACCCTGGCCGGACTCTCGGCGGCCACGGGGATCTCCGTCAGTACGTTGTCCCGGCTGGAGTCGGGACTGCGGCGCCCCAGCCTGGAGCAGCTCCTGCCGATCGCGCGTGCGCATCGCGTGGCGCTCGACGAGCTGGTCGGCGCTCCGGCCGTCGACGATCCCCGGGTGCGGGCCAAGCCGATCGTCCGGCACGGGCGGACGTACATCCCGCTCACCCGGCAGCCGGGCGGCCTCCAGGCGTTCAAGGTGATCCTGCCGGTGAGCGACCAGGAGCCCGACCCGCGTACGCACGAGGGGTACGAGTGGGTGTACGTCCTGTCGGGGCGGCTGCGGCTCGTGCTCGGCGAGCACGACGTGGTGCTCGGGCCGGGGGAGGCCGCCGAGTTCGACACCCGTGTGCCGCACTGGTTCGGGGCGACGGGGGAGGGGCGCGCGGAGTTCCTCAGCCTGTTCGGGCCGCAGGGGGAGCGGATGCACGTACGGGCGCGCCCCGCCCGTGCGAAGGGGGAGCGGTCGTGACGTACGCGACTGCCTCGGACCGGTCCTCGACAGTTCCCTGATCTGCAAGCGACCGCTTAGTATGCGGTCGAGCCCGGTCAGCCGAACAAGACGAACGCAGTCCCGTGGAGGCCCCCCATGCAGGCATGGCAAGTGCACCAGAACGGCGAGCCGAGCGAGGCGATGGTCCTCGGCGAGGTGGAGCGGCCGGTGCCCGCCGAGGGGCAGGTGCTGCTGAAGGTGCGGGCCGCGACCATCAACTTCCCGGACGTCCTGATGTGCCGCGGGGAGTACCAGATCAAGCCGCCGCTGCCGTTCACTCCCGGGGTGGAGATCTGCGGCGAGACCGAGGACGGCCGCCGGGTGATCGGGAACCCCGTGCTGCCGTACGGCGGTTTCGCCGAGTACGTCGTGGCGGACTCCCGAGGGCTGTTCACGGCCCCCGAGTCGCTGGACGACGCTCAGGCCGCGGCCCTTCTCATCGGCTACCAGACGGGCTGGTTCGGACTGCACCGGCGGGCCGCCCTGGAGGCCGGCGAGACACTGCTCGTGCACGCCGCCGCGGGCGGGGTCGGCAGCGCCGCCGTACAGCTCGGGAAGGCCGCCGGAGCCACCGTCATCGGCGTCGTCGGCGGGGCCGACAAGGTCGCCGTGGCGCGTGAGCTGGGCTGTGACGTCGTCATCGACCGGCGCACGGAGAACGTCGTCGGGGCGGTGAAGGAAGCCACCGGCGGGCGCGGGGTCGACGTGGTCTACGACCCGGTCGGCGGGGAGGCCTACACCCAGTCCACGAAGGTCGTCGCCTTCGAGGGCCGGATCGTCGTTGTCGGTTTCGCCAGTGGGGCCATTCCCAGTCCCGGGCTCAACCACGCCCTCGTGAAGAACTACTCGATCCTGGGCCTGCACTGGGGTCTGTACAACACCAAGAACCCGAAACTGGTCCAGCACTGCCACGACCAGCTCACCGAGCTGGCCGGCCGGGGCGCGATTCTGCCGTTGGTGAGCGAGCGCGTACCGCTGGGCGGGGCCGCGGCCGCCGTGCAGCGTGTCGCCGACGGTGTCACCACCGGCCGGGTCGCGGTGCTGCCCTCGCTGGAGAACGGAGCCGCCGTATGACCGACGCAGCTGAACTCACCCGACTGACAAGTGAGTTGCTGGCCGCCCATCCGCCGGCCGACACCGACCGGCTCGACTTCCTCAAGGCCCGCTTCGACGCCGGGCTCGCCTGGGTGCACTACCCGGAAGGGCTGGGCGGTCTCGGCGCGCCGCGCGCCCTCCAGGCCGTCGTGGACGCCGAGTTGCAGGCCGCGGGGGCTCCCGACAACGACCCCCGGCGGATCGGCATCGGACTGGGCATGGCCGCGCCGACCATCCTCGGCTTCGGTACGGACGAGCAGAAGCGGAAGTTCCTCCGGCCGCTGTGGACCGGCGAGGAGGTCTGGTGCCAGCTCTTCAGCGAGCCGGGCGCGGGGTCGGATCTCGCCGCGCTCGGCACGCGGGCCGTCCGGTCGGACGGGGGAGAGTGGATCGTCAACGGGCAGAAGGTGTGGACGTCCAGCGCCCATCTCGCCCGCTGGGCCATCCTCATCGCGCGCACCGACCCGGACCTGCCCAAGCACAAAGGCATCACCTACTTCCTCTGCGACATGACCGACCCGGGCGTCGACGTACGGCCGCTGCGGCAGGTCACCGGCGAGGCCGAGTTCAACGAGGTGTTCCTGACCGACGTCCGCATCCCGGACGCCCATCGCCTCGGCGAGGTCGGCGACGGCTGGCGGGTCGCGCAGACCACGCTGAACAACGAGCGCGTGGCCATCGGCGGTATGCGCATCCCGCGCGAGGGCGGCATGATCGGGCCCGTCGCCAGGACATGGCGTGAACGCCCCGGACTGCGCACCCACGATCTGCACCAGCGGCTGCTGAAGCTGTGGGTGGAGGCCGAGGTGGCCCGGCTCACGGGCGAGCGGACCCGCCAGCAGCTCGTCGCCGGCCAGCCCGGCCCGGAGGGCTCCGGCCTGAAGCTCTCCTTCGCCCGTCTCAACCAGGAGATCAGCGGCCTGGAGGTCGAACTCCTCGGCGAGGAAGGCCTGTTGTACGAGGACTGGACCATGCGCCGACCCGAGCTGGTGGACTTCGTCGGCCGTGACGCCGGCTACCGCTACCTCCGCTCCAAGGGCAACAGCATCGAGGGCGGGACCAGCGAGGTCCTGCTGAACATCGTCGCCGAACGGGTCCTGGGCCTGCCCAGCGAACCGCGCACCGACAAGGACGTCGCCTGGAAGGACCTCGCCCGATGAGCACACAGCCCGACCTGTTGTACTCGGAGGAGGAGGACGCCCTCCGCGCGGCCGTCCGCGACCTGCTGGCCGACCACTGCGACCCGGCGGGCGTGATCGCGCGCGTCGAGTCGGACGCCCCGCACGACATCCCGCTCTGGAAGGCCCTCACCGAAGGAATGGGCCTCGCGGGCCTGCTCGTCCCCGAGGAACTGGACGGTCAGGGCGCCACGCACCGGGAAGTCGCCGTCGTCCTGGAGGAGTTGGGGCGTGCGGTCGCACCCGTCCCGTATCTGACCAGCGCCGTCGTCGCCACCGAGGCGCTGCTGGAGTGCGGGACCGACGACCTGCTGTCCCAGCTGGCGTCCGGGACGACGATCGGCGCCCTCGCGGTCTCCCTGAGCGTTCCCGCCGGGAGCGCCTACGACGTCGTACGGTTCGAGGACGGCGGCCTGCACGGGCAGTTGACCGGCATCGCGGACGCGTCCGTCGCCGACGTACTGCTGGTGCCCGCCGACGACGGCGGCCTGTACGCGGTGGACGCCGCCGCGGCCACCGTCACACCACAGGTGTCCCTCGACCTGACCCGGCCGGTGGCGAAGATCGCCCTGGACGGGGCGCCGGGCCGCCTTCTCGGCGACGCCGAACCCGCCGTACGCCGCGCCCTGCGGGCCGGCGCCGGACTGCTCGCCTCCGAGCAACTCGGCCTCGCGGAATGGACGTTGACCGAGACAGTGCGCTATCTCAAGGAGCGCAAGCAGTTCAACCGGCCCGTCGGCGGCTTCCAGGCGCTCAAGCACCGGCTCGCCCAGCTGTGGCTGGAGGTCGTCAACCTGCGCGCAGCCGCCCGCAACGCGGCCGACGCCCTGGCGAACGGCGACGACGCCGACGTGGCGGTCGCCGTCGCCCAGGCCTACGCGGCCCCCGTCGCCGTCCACGCGGCCGAGGAGGCGCTGCAGCTGCACGGCGGGATCGGTATGACCTGGGAACACCCGGTCCACCTGTACCTGAAGCGGGCGAAGGCCGACTCCATCGCGTACGGCACGGCGGGCGCCCACCGGGCGGCGCTGGCCGAACTGGTCGACCTGCGCGCCCCCTGACGTACCCCTGAGGGAAGCACAGGGAAAGCCCGCCCCGACCGGGCGGGCTTTCCCGAGAGACCACACGTTCGGCCGTCATGTCAGCCGCACGGACGAACCCTCCACTACGCCACACTTGCGGCCGAAAGCCGCGAAGTGGGCGTGGCGGAGGAGGTTCGACGATGGCCATTTCCATCTCTGTGGTGGTGCTGCTCCTGATCCTGGCGGTGGTCTTCCTGCGCAACGGTGCGCTGAAGCCCTCCCACGCCGTGGTCTGTGTCCTGCTCGGCTTCTATCTGGCGAGCACGAACGTGGCACCGACCATCCACAGCGGGCTCACGGCGACGGCGGACATCGTGAGCAGCCTCAAGCCCTGACGGCACGCGGTCGGGGCCTCAGGACGTCATGAAGACTCCGATGGCGTTCGGTACGGGCCGCTCGGCACCGCCGGTCGGATGGTTGCGCACGGTGACCCGGCCGGCTCCCGGCGCTCTGGTGACGAAGGTCGTGGAGCCGCCGCCGTCCAGGTTGAAGGCATCGACCGAACCCAACTTCCGCATGGTGGCCGCGACTTCGGCGACCGTCAGCCCGCTGCGGTACTGTGGCGCACCGTCCACCGCGAGCAGCAGGAGCTTGCGCCCGCCGTTCGCGATGCCCGCGGCGGTGCGTACGGCGGCGGTGTTGTTGTCGAGGCCGGTCAGCGCACGGCCGTCCTTCAGCACCGGGTAGCCGCCGAGGGCGAAGCGGTACGGGATGCGGCTCGTGGCCGCCACGAGGCGGCTTCTGACCGTGACCGAAGCGCCGACCGACAGCTTCCGCAGTTGCCGCGCGCCCGCCTCCCGGCCCACCAGGACCGTGGTGTTGGCGGCGATGGCACCACCTCCGGGTGAGTTCGCCGTCCGTACGACCCTGCCACGCCGCACCGTCACCTCGTAGGTGTCCGTACTGCACGGCGCGGCCCGGTCCGTGTCCGTGCCGCACACCGCCCGGGCCCGGGAGACACCGCCCCAGGCCTGGGTGAACGCGCCGATGGAACCCAGCGGCAGCGCGTACTGGTTGAGCCCGCCGAGCGTGAACCGTCCCACGGGCGTGCCGACGCTGCCCGACAGGGCGAGGTTGTCCAGCCGGGCCCTTCTGTCGGTGCCCACGCCGAGGACGGCCCTGGTGGTGACACCGGGCGGCATCGAGGGACCGAAGCGCTGACCGTTCGGCACCGACGCCTTCAGCACCACGCCGCTCACGATCGCCGGGCCCACGGAGGCGCCCGTGGCCGGAACCCCTGGATGCTGGACCTCGCTGATGTTGAAGAAGTCGCCGTTGACGCCCGCCACGGCGCCCTTGGCGTCGGCCATCCTGGAGACGGCGGCCCGTGCCGCCACCGCCCCCGCGTAGAGCAGGTTGACCCGCACCCGTGCGTTGCCGAGGTCGACGCTCAGCAGATGGGCGTGGGTCACCCCCCTGGCCGCCACGATGTCGAACTGGGCGTAGCGCACGCCCGGCGCGACCTGGTGGGCTTTCGGCGCGCCGCTGGCCGGTGCCGCCCCTGTCAGGGCCGTGCCGGCCAGCATTCCGAATACCGAGACCGCCGAGACCGCCGCTCTGCCCGTTCTGAACCGTCCGCTGCCACGCATTCAGCCCCCCCCTGAAGTCCCGTCAACTGTGGCAGGGCGCAAGGGGATCGCGACAGGTGACGATGAGCCGCGCGGGGCGTGCGAGAGGCTACGTGTTGACCAGCCGGGAGCGGATCAGGAAGCGAACACCTTCGGGTGCCTCCAGCGAGAACCCGCTGCCCCGGCCGGGTACGACGTCCACGATCAACCGGGTGTGGGCCCACACCTCGTACTGGCTGCGCGACATCCAGAACGTCACCGGTTCGGGGACACCTTCGACCAACAGTTCGGCGAGCAGTACGTCGGAGCCGCCGGTCCGGAACTCGCCCGCCGGGTAGCACATGGGGGCGCTGCCGTCGCAGCAGCCGCCGGACTGGTGGAACATCAGCGGGCCGTGCGCCCCGTGCAGCCGCCGCAGCAGTTCGACGGCGGCCGGGGTCAGTTCGACGCGCGGGCTCTCCTCGGGCATCTTCACCGCCCCAGTGGAGCGCGTGGGACGTTGCGAGAGGGTTGCGGGCTGTCCTCCGCGCGTGCTGCGGACGGTGTGGGCGGCCCGGCCGAACCGGCCGGGCACGGCGAAGGCCGCCTTCGCGTGAACCAGGATCGGTTCACGCGAAGGCGGCCTTCGAGGATGGACTACCGGGTCAGCTCCGGTCGGTCACGTCCGTGACCCGCCAGCGCTGGTTCGAGCCGGAGTTGGCCATCCAGGTGGTGACGGCGGCACCCTCGTTGGTCGCCTGGCCGCCGACCTCCAGCAGGCGTCCGGTGGCCACGTTGATCAGGGTCCACGTCTGGTCACCTGTGGTCGACATGATCCACTCGGTGGCCGGATCCCGCTTGCCCGTGTCGGGCTCCACCACGGGGACGTTGTCGCGGACGGCGAGGCGCTTGCCCTCGGCCGGGTTGGCGAACACGTACCGCTGGCGGGCGCCCTTGTCGCCGTGCCGGGCGTCGAGCTGCCAGTTCTGCGCGACCGTGCCGTTGGCCGAGCCGATCACCAGGCTCTTGCCGTTGGCGGCGACGGTCACGGCCTTGCCGCTCTGCACGCCGGTCAGCGTGTAGGAGTGGCCCTTGGTGAACAGACCGGCGTTCTTCGCGACGCCGGAGACACCCTTGATGGCGAAGGAGGTCACCGACTGGGCGGGGACGGTGTACGTGGCCCTGCCGTCGACGACCTTGACCGGGGCCTGCTGCTTGAGCTTGCCGTCGGCGCTGGTCACGGTCGGCGTGACGGTCGCGTTGCCCTTGATGGTGCGGAACTTGGAGAGGTCGATGGTGACGTCACGGGCCGCGGTGGTGGAGTTGACGTGGACGAGCGAGGCGCCCTTGCCGTCCTTGGTCACGGCGGCGGCGCTGGAGGTGTCGTCCACCTTGATCAGCTTGTCGCCCGGCTTGATGAAGTGCGTGAAGTTGCGGGCGGTGTCGAACTTGGTGTTCGTGTAGATCGGGCAGGACGCCAGCGTGTCCGTCTTCTTGCAGCTGAACGAGAGCTGGACGCTGCCCCAGTTGCCGCCCTTGGCGGACTCGCCGCCGGGCTTCATGTTGTCGTAGTCCTCGACCGGCTGCCAGAACACCCAGGCCTGGGGCTCCAGTTCACGCAGGTCGTTGACGATCTGCTGGGCGAGGCCGAGACCCGGACGCATGTCCGTGAAGCTCTGCCCGTCACCCCAGTCGCCCTCGACCTCGCTCATCCACAGCGGCTTGTCGGCCGCCTTGGCGAGGTCGCGCACGGTGGTGCGCTGTCCGGTGCCGTAGGTGTGGACGTTCATCTGGTCGACGAGGTCCTTGGAACCTTGCGAGTAGGAGTTCCAGTTGTTCGCGAAGATGGACGGGTTGGTCTCGTCCATCGCCGAGATCTCGGACCTGACCTTGGCCTTCTTCAGCGCGGGGGCAAGGGCGGCGAGCACCTTCTCCTGGAGCGCGGGGCCGATGTGGGCGCCCTCCTGACGGCCGCCGACGGGCTGACCGTCCGCACCCAGCTTGGTGCCCCAGTAGCCGGTGTTGGGCTCGTTGAACGGGTCGACGGTGTCGACCTTGATGCCCTCGGCCTTCTCCAGCCGCTTCGTCGCCCCCGCCAGGTAGGCCGCGAAGTCGTCGACCGAATCGGCCTTCAGCTGGTCGGCGTTGGCGTTGAAGTTGCCGGAGACGTAGCCGCTCTCGGTCATGAACCAGGGCGGCGAGTTGCTGAACGTCTCCCAGTGGGTGATGTCCTTCTTGATGCGGTCCACCCACCAGCGCTGGGTCTTGTCCGCCTTCGGGTTCCAGTCGGCCGCGTCGTCGGCGCTCCACCAGTCGGTGTCCGTGCGGGTGGTGCCCGCGGGCGCCTTCCACCAGCCCTCGACGGCCCCGCCGGCCCGCAGGTAGTCCTTCACGTCGGGGGCGTTACCGCCGCCGATGTTGTAGCGGGCGATGTTCAGTGCCAGCCCGTCGTCACCGAACAGCAGCTTCGCGAGCTTCTCGCGGACCGCCGGAGGGTAGTCGCCGGTCGCGTTGGCGAACCAGACCAGACTCGTGCCCCAGCCCTCGAACTTCTCCTGCTTGTAGGAGGGATCGGGGGTGACGGTGACGGCCGAGACGGCTGCCTCGGCCGCCGCCTGCGCGTCCGGCGAAGGCGCGCTGACCAGAGCGGCCGAAGTGGCCAGGGCGGTGATGCCGACGACTCCCAGAAGGTGTCGTGTGCGGGTACGGCGTGCCAACGTGTGCTCCCAACTCAGATGTGGTCGCTGCGGTGGACCGCCGTGCCCGCACCGTACGCGGGTGCGTACGGACGGGGCACGACGGTGTGCCCCTTGGATCAGGGGAGTTCAGGGTGGTGCGGGGTGGCGCTCAGTGGGCGGGCTGTCGCAGTACGGCGACTTCCCTCGGCGCGAGGACGAGCACACCGTCGGCGTCGGTACCGCCGGACAGCCGCTCTCCGTCGAGGCCCGGCAGGGGGATCTCCTCCTCGCTCCGGTTCACCAGGAACAGGAACCGGCTCCCGCCGCCCCGTCGTACGGTCAACTCGACGCGCCCACGGGCCTGTTCGGGCAGCTCGCTGTCGACACCGGCCGGCGCGAGCAGCCCCGGCAGCAGCGCCGCGAGGCCGTCGACGCCCAGGCGCGTGGAGACGTACGACGCCGAACCCTCGCCCGTCGTACGGCGGGTGACGGCCGGTCGGCCCGCGTAGGTGCCCGTGCGGTAGTGGGCCAGGACCTCGACCTCGGACTCGGTCACGTCGATCCGGTCGGTCCACACCGTGCCCGTGCCGCCGCCGTCCACCTCGACCGACTCACCTTCGAGCAGCGGGCCGAACTCCTCGACGCGGATGCCGAGTACGTCGCGCAGGGCGCCCGGGTAGCCGCCGAGCCAGATGTGGTCGTTCTCGTCGACGACACCGGAGAAGTACGTGGTGATCAGATGGCCGCCCGTCTCGGCGTACCGCGTCAGCTCCTTGGCGAGCGTCGCCGGGACCATGTGCAGGACCGGGGTGATCAGCACGTCGTAGCGGCTGAAGTCGGTTCGCGTGGTGACGACGTCGGCGCGGATGCCGAGGGTCAGGAGCGCCGAGTACCAGTTCAGCCCCTCCTGGCGGTAGTCGAGGAGGGCGGTGGGGTGCGAGTCCTGCTCGCTCGCCCACCAGGAGTCCCAGTCGAACACGATCCCGACGCGGGCCGGTTCGCGCTCGGAGCCCGCGATCGGCGCCAGATCCTTCAGGGTCTGGCCGAGGGCGGCGACCGCTCGGAAGACCTCGCTGTCGGCGCCGGCGTGCGGCACCATCGCGGAGTGGTACTTCTCGGCGCCGGCCGCCGACTGGCGCCACTGGAAGAAGCACACGGCGTCGGCGCCGTGCGCGACGTGCAGCAGCGAGTCACGGGCCAGCTCACCGGGGCGCTTGGCCACGTTGACGTGCTGCCAGTTGACCGCGCTGGTGGAGTGTTCCATCAGGAACCAGGGACGGCCGCTCGCGATACCGCTGGTCAGGTTGGCGGAGAAGGACAGCTCGTCGCGGTCCTGCGGGCCCGGGTGGACGTAGTGGTCGTTGGAGACGAAGTCGATCTCGCCCGCCCAGTCGGGGTAGTTCATGCCCTTCGTGCCGCCCATCACCATGAAGTTGGTGGTGATGGGGACCTCGGGCGTGTACTCGCGCAGGATGTCCCGCTCCGCGACCAGGTAGTCCTTCAGCGCGTCCGAGGAGAACCGCTTGAAGTCCAGTTGCTGGGTCGGGTTCGGGTGCGAGCCGGCCAGCCTGGGCGGCAGGATCTGCGCCCAGTCGCTGTAGCGCTGCGACCAGAACGCCGTGCCCCAGGCGTGGTTGAGGGCGTCGAGGGTGGTGTAGCGGGCGCGCAGCCACTCGCGGAAGGCGTGGGCCGCGTCGTCCGAGAAGTCGTAGATGTTGTGGCAGCCCAGCTCGTTCGAGATGTGCCAGGCCACGAGGGCCGGGTGGTTGGCGTAACGTTCCGCCATCTTCCGGACCAGACCGAGCGCGTGGCTGCGGAACACGGGAGAGGTGGGCCGCCAGTGCTGGCGCGCGCCGGGCCAGACCGTCTCGCCGGTGGAGGTGACCGGGAGGATCTCCGGGTGCGCCGTGGTGAGCCAGGGCGGCGGGGACGCGGTCGCGGTGGCCAGATCGACGCCGATCCCGCCCTCGTGGAGCAGGTCCATGACCTCGTCGAGCCAGCCGAAGTCCCAGGAGTCCGCGTCCGGCTGGATACGGGCCCAGGAGAAGATCCCCACCGAGACGATGTTGACGCCGGCCTCGCGCATCAGCCGTACGTCCTCCTCCCACACCTCCCGAGGCCACTGCTCGGGGTTGTAGTCGGCGCCGTACGCGAGACGGGGCACGGAGTCACCGTCCGGCCCGTACGGCAGACGGGACGGGGAGGCGGAGGTCATGGTGGTCCTTCCAGGTACGGGGGGTACGAGGAGCGGCCGGCGTTGACGCTTTCCGGCCGCTCCTCGGCTGCTACTGCCCAGCTGCTACTTCTCGACGGTGAAGCCCTGCTCCGTGCCGTACTTGATGGAGGCGTCCTGCCAGGTCTTCAGGCCCGCGGACAGCTTCTCGCTGGAGATGTAGGCCTTGCCGACGGTGTCGTTGAAGATCGAGTTGGCGTACTGCTGGAAGGGCAGGTACGACCAGTCGCTGGCGACGTTGGCGGCGGAGTCGGCGAAGATCTTGTTCGCCTCCTGGCCGTCGAAGTACTCGAACTTCTTGCTCAGGAACGCCGGGTCCTGGAGCTGCGCGGTGGTCGCCGGGAAGGCGCCCTCGTCGACACGGGTCTGCACACCGTCACCGGCGTTGGCGTACTCGACGAACGCGTAGGCCAGTTCCTTGTTCTTGCCGAGCTCGGGCAGGGCCAGCGAGCTGCCGCCGTTCTCCGCGCTCGCCTTGTCGCCCTTGGTCCAGGCCGGCATGGGGGCCGCGCGCCAGTCGCCGGAGGCCTGCGGGACACCGGAGACGAAGTTGGCGGGCATCCAGGCGCCGGTGGTCAGGGTGGCGATGGTGCCGTCGCCCAGACCCTTGTACCAGTCGTCGGTCCAGCCGTTGATGGGCGAGACCAGCTTCTGGTCGAGGAGCTTCTGCCAGGTGTCCGTGTACTTCTTGGCGCCCGCGTCGTCGAAGTTGACCGACACCTTGGTGCCGTCGACCTTGTAGGGGCGCGAACCGGCCTGCCACAGCATGCTGGTGGTGAAGCCCGCGTCACCGGCATCGTTGGCGATGTAGACCTTGGGGTCGGCCTTGTGCAGCTTGGCGGCGGCGTCGACGTACTCGTCCCACGTCGTCGGGACCGCGACCTTGTACTTGTCGAAGACCTTCTTGTTGTAGAACATCGCCATCGGGCCCGAGTCCATCGGCAGGCCGTATACCTTGTCGCCGTCGCTCACGGCGTTCCACGGGCCGGGCGTGTACTTGGCCTTGAGCTTGTCGGCACCGTAGGGGGCCAGGTCGGTCAGGCCCTTGGTGAGGGAGTACTGGCTCAGCGCGAAGTACTCGACCTGCGCGACGTCCGGGACACCCTTCTTGGCTGCGATGGCGTTCGAGAGGGCGGTGTAGTGCTTGTCGCCGGACCGCTCGGCCACCAGGTTGATCTTGACCTTGGGGTACTTCTTCTCGAAGTTGGCGGCGACCGACTTCAGCGTGGGCTCCCAGGCCCAGACATTGACCGTGCCGCCCTTCTTGAGGGCCGCCTGGATGTCCGCGGCGGAGACGCCCTTCTGGTCCGAGCTGTCGTCGTCGGAGCCGCCGCACGCGGTCGCGCCGAGGGCGAGGACGGAGAGCAGGGTTATGCCGCGCATCAGGCGGCCGGTGGTTCTACGCATCGAGGTGCTTCCACTTCTTCGTGGGTGGGACGGGGTGAGGGTGAATGCTGTGTGAGGGTGAAAAGCGGTGGAGCCGAGGGGGGTGTGGGGTCTGAGAGTGGATCACTCCTTGACACTTCCGGCGGAGAGGCCGGACTGCCAGTACTTCTGGAGCAGCAGGAACGCGGCGATCAACGGGATGATGGTGAGCAGTGAACCGGTGATCACCAGGTTGGTGACGACGTCGCCGCCGATCGTCTGGGCCTGGTTGTTCCAGGCGTCCAGACCCAGGGTCAGCGGGTACCAGTTGGGGTCCTTCAGCATGATCAGCGGCAGGAAGTAGTTGTTCCAGGTCGCGACCGTGGTGAACAGCAGGACGGTGACGGTGCCGGGGGCGAGCAGGGGCATGGCGACCTGGAAGAAGGTGCGTATCTCGCCCGCTCCGTCGATGCGGGCCGCCTCCATCAGTTCGGTGGGGATGGCCTCGGTCGCGAAGACCCACATCAGATACAGGCCGAAGGGCGACACGAGCGAGGGGATGATCACCGCCCACGGGGTGTCGGTCAGCCCCATCTTGCTGAACATCAGGAACGTGGGCACTGCCAGGGCCGTACCCGGGACGGCGACGGCACCGATGACCACGGCGAACACGGCGCGCTTCCCCGGGAAGGTGAACTTCGCCAGCGCGTAGCCGCCGAGGATCGCCAGCAGGGTGGCGCCACCGGCGCCGAGCACGACGTACAGCAGGGTGTTCAGCAGCCAGCGGACGAAGATGCCGTCGTGGTACGTGAACGTGTCGTGGACGTTCTGCCAGAGGGCGAAGTCGCTGCTGAACCACATTCCGGACGAGCCGGCCAGCCCGTCCTGGGTCTTGGTGGCGCTGATGACCAGCCAGATCAGCGGCACGACCGTGTAGACGAGGATCAGGCCGGTGAGCACGGTGAGCAGGATGCTGCGCTTGGGCCGGCCGGGGCTGTGCTGCTTGCGGGTGCGGAGTCGGGCCGCGCCCTTCGAACTGCCGGTGGCCTGCGCGGATGCGTCCGGGGAGGTGGTGGTGACGGAGCTGCTCATGGTTCAGGCTCCCTTGCGCATGCCGCGGAGCTGCACGACGTAGGCGATGACCATGGTGATCAGGCCCATGATGATGGCGACCGCCGCGGAGTAGTTGTGCTGCTGGCCGTTGAAGGACAGCGAGTACGTGTAGAAGTTCGGGGTGAAGTCGGTCGTGATGGCGTTGCGTGCCAGTGGCCGCAGGATGGCCGGCTCGTTGAAGAGCTGGAAGCTGCCGATGATCGAGAAGATCGTCGCGATGACGAGGGCACCGCGGATCGCGGGGAGCTTGATGGCCGTGATGATGCGGAACTGACCGGCGCCGTCGATCTCCGCGGCCTCGTAGAGCGAGAGCGGGATGACCCGTAGCGCGGAGTAGAAGATCAGCATGTTGTAGCCGATGAACTCCCACGTCACGATGTTGCCGATCGACGCCAGGACCAGGTCGCTGGAGAGCGGATCGGGCAGCGTGACGCCGAACGCGCTGTTGATGTCACCCACCAGGCCGTACTTGGTGCCGTACATGAAGCCCCACATCAGGGTGGCGACCACGGCGGGCACCGCGTACGGCAGGAAGATCGCGATGCGGAAGAAGTCCTTGCCGTAGAGGCGTCCGCTGTCCAGCGCGAGGGCGATCAGCAGGGCGATGCCGAGCATGATCGGCACCTGTATCGCCAGGAACAGCGACACTCGGGTCAGGGAGTTCCAGAACTGGTCGTCCTTGAGGGCCTGCGTGTAGTTGTCCAGGCCGACGAAACTCGTACCGCCGATCAGCTGGTCCCTGAAGAGGCTGAGGTAGATCGAGTATCCGATGGGTGCCAGGAAGACGAGGGCGAACACCGCCACGAACGGGCCTATGAACCCCCATCCCGTCCAAGAGCGGCGGTCCCTCTTCGCCGCGGGCCGGGCCGGGGCACGCTCAGCGGCCACCGGTGGTTCTAGGGTCGTCATTGTCGTGCCTCGCTCGTCCGTCTCGGAACCGGCGCTGGTCCGCCGCCGCCCCGATGTTTACGTAAACATCTCTCCCCGCAAGACCTCCACGAGAGGTCCACCGGCTGTTATGTTTACGTAAACATCTGATGGCGGCATGTCTACACCGCTCCCCCGACGCCGGTCAAGGGTCGGCGGGCGCAACTGTGGACCGAGGAGCGAGGATTGACAGGTGGACACAGCTGACGGCACCTCGTCCGAGCCGGCGCGGGGGCGCGCACGCACCAGGAAGCGGGCCGCCCGCCGCACACAGAGCGCCTCCATGGCGGACGTCGCCAGGGTCGCCGGAGTGTCCTCGCAGACCGTCTCCCGGGTGTCGAACGGTTTCCCCGGCGTCAACGAGGAGACGCGGCAGCAGGTCCTCGCGGCCATGAAGGAGCTGGGCTACCGGCCGAACAGTGCCGCCCGGGCCCTCAAACGCGGCGAGTTCCGCACCATCGGTGTCATCACCTTCGGCCTGTCCACCACCGGCAACGTGCGCACGCTGGAGGCGATCGCCACCTCGGCGGCGCACGAGGGGTACTCGGTCACCCTGCTGCCGGTCGCCGTGCCGACGCAGGACGAGGTGCGCGGAGCCTTCTCGCGGCTCGGTGAGCTCGCCGTCGACGCCGTCATCGTCATCCTCGAAGTGCACCTCCTCGACGCGTCGACCCTCTCCATGCCGCCGCACGTCCAGGTGGTCGTGGCCGACTCCGACGCGGGCGACCGCTACACGGTGGTCGACACCGACCAGGCCGGCGGCACCCGCACCGCCGTACGGCATCTCCTGGACCTCGGGCACCGCACGGTCTGGCATCTGGCGGGCCCCGAGGACTCCTACGCGGCGCAGCGCCGCACCGACGCCTGGCGCGCCGAGCTCCTCGCGGCCGACCGGATCGCACCGCCCCTGGTGCGCGGCGACTGGTCGGCGGAGTCCGGCTACCACGCCGGTCTGCGGATCGCCGGTCTGCCGGACTGCACGGCGGTGTTCGTGGCCAACGACCAGATGGCGCTGGGGCTGCTGCGGGCCCTGCACGAGAGCGGGCGCAGGGTGCCCGAGGACGTCAGTGTGATCGGCTTCGACGACATCCCCGAGGCGGGTTCCTTCCTGCCGCCGCTGACCACCGTGCACCAGGACTTCGCCGAGGTGGGCAGGCTGTGCGTGGAGGGCGTCCTGCGGCAGATGCGGCAGGACGCGACGGAGCACGGGACGACACTGGTGCCGACCCGCCTGGTCGTACGGAAGAGCACGGCTCCGCCGCGTTCGCTCTGACAAAGAGCGCGGGGCCGCCTTCGGCTTCGAGTGGGCGGTTGCCGGGCTGGAGGTGCCGGGGCGAGGCCGGTCCGCAGGGGTGCGGCCGCGGCGTCGCGCGGGTGCTTCGCCGCCGGGGTCGCGAGGCGTGGGCGTGTTCGTGTGACCGCCGTCAGCGGGGGCGTCTGTGTGCCGGCTGGTCTGCGGGGCTGCGAGTAGCGCGGCCGGCTTGCGGGCCCTGCCGCGGAGGCCCAGCGCCTGCCCGTGACGGCTGCCGTCCTGGTTCGGCGCCAGATCGGGTAGAAGGACAGGGGGGCAGGGCCGCCGGAATGTGCGGTGTCCTGGGCCGCGTGCGGCGTGCCGCGGTTCAGGTCCCGCCCCGGGTGCTCGGCGCCCTCTCGACAACCGGGCACTTTTCGGATGCCCGGAGGGCCCCGTACGCCTTGCCCGGGCTGCGTGGCGGGCGCACGCTGGTCCCATGGCTGCGCACGACGGCCCCACGCTCATCGCCTCCGTCCAGCGGGCCTTCCGTCTGCTGGAGGCGGTGGGCGCGCACGAGAACGGGGCGCCGGCCAAGCAGCTGGCACGCGAGACGGGGCTGCCCCTGGCCACCGCCTACCACCTGCTGCGCACCCTGGTCCACGACGGCTACCTGCGGAAACTGGCCGACGGCGGGTTCATCCTGGGGGACAAGGTGCAGTCGTTGCAGATCGCGGGAGGCGGGCAGGCGCTGCTCAGCCGTGTCCGGCCCACCCTCGCCGCGCTGCGGGACGAGCTGGCGACCGCCGCCTACCTCACCTTCTACGAGGAGGGCGAGATCCGGGTCGCCGAGATCGTCGACGGCCCCCGGGCGCCCCGCGTCGACCTCTGGGTGGGTTTCGAGGACGCGGGACACGCCACAGCGCTGGGCAAGTCCGTGCTGCGCGAACTGGACGAGGACGCCCGCAAGGACTACCTCTCCCGCCACCACCTCAACGACCTCACCCCGAGGACGATCACCAGCCGGCCGGAACTGCTCCGGCGTATCGATTCCTCACCCGTGGCCCCGGCCGTCACGGACCTGGAGGAGTACGCCCTCGGCACGGTCTGTGTCGCCGTCCCCGTCTACCGGGGCGACACGCTCGGTTCGCTCGGTGTATCCATGCCGGCGGGCCGGCTCGCCCGGCTGCCGGAGATCCGGGCGCGGCTGATCCCGGTCGCCGACCGCGTGACCAGGAGTCTCTCGCTCACTATCTGAAAATCCTCTTCTTGTTGCCGCCCTGGTCGATCGCGTTTCCTGGAGTCAGGACGAAACCGGCATTTCGGGGGCTCATCCCCGTACACAGGTGAGGACTGCGGACGGAACATGAGTCAGGCCCGACACCAAGTCCGACACCAAGGTGCAGCCCATCGGCGGATACGAGCGTTCAGGAGCCGGGTGTCCCTGCTGCCCGCCCTGCCCGTGCTGGTCGTCGCCGCGGTGGTCCTCGGCGACCTCGTCGGCGGAGCCGGCACCAGCTGGCTGCCGCTGCTCGCCGCCGGTCCCGCACTGGCCGCCACCACCAACGGACCCCGCGGTGTCCTGTGCGTCGGCATCCTCGCCGGTGCGCTCGCCGCGACGCTCGGTAACCGGAGCGGAGTATCGGCCCGGGAACTCGCCGCCGTACTGGCCGCCCTGGGCGCCGTCACTCTGGCGAGCGGCCTGGCCAGCGCCCTGCGCGAACGCCGGGAACGGGTGCTCGACGCCGTCCGCTCGGTCGCGGAGACCGCCCAGCACGCGCTGCTCAGCCCCGTACCGGCGACGGTCGGCCCCTTCCAGGCGGCCGTCCGCTACAGCGCGGCGGCGGCCGAGGCCCGGATCGGCGGTGATCTGTACGCGCTGATACCCACGCCGTACGGGGTGAGACTGATCGTCGGCGATGTGCGCGGCAAGGGGCTGCCCGCCGTGGGCACCGCCGCGCTGGTGCTCGGCGTCTTCCGGGAGGCCGCCTACGACGAGCCCGATCTCCTCGCCGTCGTCGACCGGATCGAACGGAGCCTCGCCCGCAACCTCGGCACGGACGACTTCGTGACCGCCGTGGTCGCCGGATACCCGACGACCGGACACCTGGAGGTGGTCAACTGCGGACACGCGCCCCCGCTGCTGGTCACCGCCTCGGGCGCCCTCGTGACCGTGGAGCCCACGCATCCGGCCCCGCCCCTCGGACTGCGCGCCCTCACCGGGCACGCCCCCGACCTCCAGGTCCTGCCCTTCACCGACGGCGACCAGCTCCTGCTGTACACCGACGGGGTCACCGAGGCCCGCGACCGGGGCCGCGCCTTCTACCCGCTCCACGAAGGACTGGCCCGGCACGCCTGCGACGAGCCGGCCCGCACGCTCGACGCACTCCACGAGGAACTGCTGACCCATGTGGGCGGCAGGCTCCACGACGACGCGGCGCTGCTCCTCATCCGCAAACCGACGGTCCGGGAAGTGGTGGTTCCCGAACCGTCAGCGGGCGGAACAACAGGCTCAAGCTCTGGAACTACGGTTTCCGAACCGGCCGTTACTCGCCCGAAGGCGCGGTCAGCGTGACGCCGAGCGCGACCGGCGTACCGAAGTTCGGTGTGCCGTCGGCATTCCAGGTGAACTTCTGCGCTCTGGTGGTGCGGTTCATGTCGCAGCCGCCGGAGGCGGAGTCGTTGGCGTGGTAGACGATCCAGTCCTCGGTCCCGTCGGGTGACTTGAAGAACCCGTTGTGGCCCGGACCGTACACGCCGTTGGCGTTGGACCGCTGGAACACCGGGTTCGGTGACTTGACCCAGGAGGCGGAGTTCAGCGGGTCGCCGGTGCCGTTGTACGTCAGCATCCCCAGCTTGTAGTCGGGCGTGGAGCAGTGGCTCGCCGAGTAGACGATGAACGTCTTCCCGCCGCGCTGGAGCACCTCGGCGCCCTCGTTGACCGCGCCGCCGACCGTCTCCCAGCTCAGCGTCGGGGTGGACAGGACCCGGCGGGTTCCGCTCGCCGTCCACGGGTTGGACAGCGGCCGGATGAACATCGGCTGCGAGCCGTTGTAGAACGTGCCCAGCAGGTACAGCTGGCCGTTCAACTGAAGGATGCCCGGGTCGAGTTCCCAGGTGTTGTCCTGGGTCGGGTCGAGCAGGTCGGCCTTGAAGGTGTAGGGCCCCATCGGGTCCAGTCCGGCGCTCTCCAGCACATGGATGCGCTGGGTGCCCAGGTCGTACGGCTCCCGTCCGGCCGTGTAGTAGAAGTACCACCGCTTCCCGTTCGGGCCGTCGAGCAGATGGAACTCCGGGGCCCACATCGTGCCGGCCCCGTTGGGCCGGGTCAGGTTGAAGATCACCTGGTCGGTGGCCGTGGCGAGCCCGGCGAGGGTGCTCGCCCTGCGCATGGTGACCGTCGAGTTCCAGGTGGTCGTGGCGAGGTAGTAGTAGCCGTCGTAGTACGTCAGCCAGGGGTCGGGCCCGTGCTGGGACAGCGGGTTGGTGAAGGTGTGCGTGCCCGTGCCGCCGCCGCTCGTGAAGCCGGGCAGTCGCCACACCCTGCCGTTGGCGGTGGCGCACGGCAGTTGCACCAGGTTGGTGTTCGACGCCGACGAACCGCCGCTGGGTGTCACGCACTTGCCCGAGCTGACGGAGACCAGGTTGAACGTCCTGTCGGTGCCGGAGACCGTCACCGGAACGAGCCGCCACTGCTGGTTCGTTCCGCTGTGGCACGGCCACTGGATGATCGTGGCGTTGTCCGCGGTCGACGCCCCGTAGACGTCGACGCACTGACCGGACTGCGTGGTGATCGTGTACGTGTCGGACGTGCCGGCGACCGGGGTGAAGGCGAAGTTCTGGTTCGCGCCCGAGCCGCACGTGAAGGCGCGCAGCTGGGTGGCGTTGGTCGTCGAACCACCGGGCAGGTCAAGGCAGTTGCCGCCGTTCTGGTTCACGCCCGTCGACGAGAAGGCGACGGCGGCGGACGCGGGCGGCGATGCCACCAGAAGGGCGACCACCATGGCGAGCACGGCGACGAGTACGGCCGTACATCTGGAGCGGGTGGATCTGGTCACGCGAGCACATCCCTTCAGGGTCCGTACGCCTTGACTTCGAGGAGTCCGACGGAGCTGGTGCCGGTGGCGGTGAGCAGTACCCGTAGCCGGGTGGTGCTGACGGCGGTGAAGGAGACGGAGTTGTACTGGTTCTTCGCCAGTGCGTAGGCACCGGCGCCCGGCACGTCCGCGTAAGCGCTGCCGTTCCAGTACTGGAGCTTCCACGCCGAGGGCATGTCGATGCCCTGGTCGTCGTCGAAGAAGTACACGTCGGCCTTGTTGAGGGTCTTCGCGGCCGGCCAGGTCAGCTCGGCCCACTGCTGGCCCGTCTCCGGCCAGGTGCCCCAGCGTGGGTTGACCGTGTCGTTGGACGAGGGCGGATCGACCCCGTCGTTGACCGCGGCGACGCTCTCCCAGGAGGAGGTGTACGACGCGGAAGCGGTCGCGGAGGATGCCTGGTTGGCCGGTGGCTGCGGGGGCTGGACACCGCCCCGGTTGAACACCTTGACCTCGGTCAGGCCGGTCTTGGCGCCGGAGGCGTTGGTGGCCAGGACGCGGATGCGCTGGGCGGTGATCGCCGGGAACTGCACGAGGTTGTAGTTGGCGCGCGGCGCGGTCGGGGTCTTGGTCTGGCCCGGCGCGTTCACCCATGAACTGCCGTCGTAGTACTGGATGTTGTACGCGGAAGGCGCCCGGTAGGTCGTACTCGCCGGACGGCTGTCCTTGAAGTGCGGGCGCACCTCGTTGAGTGTGCGAGCGGTGCCGAAGTTCAGCTCGTACCAGTCCTGGCTGTTCGGGGAGCCGCCGGCGCCCCAGAACGGCTCGTTGGTGGGATAGCCGTCCACGGCGCCCGGGACCGAGCTGCCGGAGCCGGTGTACGAGGCCGAAGTGGTCGCCCCGGAGGCGATGTTGGTCAGGTCGGCGGTGAGGTCGACGCCCGCTTTGGCGAGCATGTCGACCATGCGGGGGCTGCTCTGGACGACCTGGTTGGGCGCCTGGAGTCCCGCGACAGCCGTGTTGTAGGTGACCGTGCCGCTGGTGGTGACGGCGCCGGTGGCCGGGTCCCAGGTGAAGGGCACCAGTGAGTTGACGGTGGCGGCCCGGCTGCCGTTGACGTAGATCGAGTAGCCCTCCGGGATACCCGGGTAGCGCACCACTCCGTCGGCCGGGTCGTCCCAGACGATGGACAGGTCGGCGCCCCGGTAACGGAGGTTGTTGACGGTGAAGTGGCTCCAGCCGATGTCGATCGGCGACAGCTCCACCTTGGCGTCGTTGCGCGGACGCAGGCCCGCGACGTCCTCGATGACCGTCCAGTTGCTGCTGCCCAGGATGTTGTGGTGGATCCAGGAGCGGTAGTTGATGGAGCTGCCGTTCCAGTCGGCCCAGAACTCGTTGGCGTCGGGCCACTGGGTGTTGCCGCCGACGTACTGCGCCCAGGTGTTCCAGTACAGGAGCTTCTTGTAGTCGGTGGCGTTCATCCACGAGTTGGGATAGTTGCGCAGCACCGACGAGTAGAGGCGGAACTGCACTGTGGAGTTGATGGTGGAGAAGTTGTTGGACCCCGGCTCCCCGGCGTCGGCCGCCGCCTGTTTGTCGACCTGGTTGGCCGTGTAGAAGGGGAAGATCGGGTACTGCGCCGGGTCGTCGAACAGCCGCAGGGCCTGCTTGTACGTCGCCGTGTTGGGGACGGCGCCGACCGAGAACGGGTAGTAGTTGTTGATCTCCTTCCAGGGCACCCACTCGTTCGTCGACTTGAGCCGGTGCTCGAACAGTTGCCGGTTGGGGTTCCACAGCACGTTGACGATGGCGTCCTTGATCTGCGTCGCGAGCGTCCGCATCTCGGTCGCCTTGGCCGTGTTGCCGATCGCGTCGTAGGCCTGCGCGGCGGCCAGCGCGCCGCTGTACTGGTAGGCGGACTCGGCGCGGTCCATGTTGCCGGGCTTCCAGTGGAACGAGACCGCGTCGGCGTCGTTGCCGGTCAGCGCGCCCCAGTCGTACTCGATCAGCTTGTTGTTGTCGTGGTCGTAGTTGGCGAGCTGTCCCTTGACATCGCCCTCCGCGTAGCGCGCCAGGTTGGCGGCGATGGCCGGCTGGCCGCCGTGGATCTGGTAGCTCTTCCAGGCCGCCTCGGCGATGTACTGGGTGTAGCTGTTGGACCAGTTCTCCGGGTCACCCGGGTTGTCGAGGAAGCGTCCGCCCTTGGAGGTCTGCCCGACGCTCAGCCAGTCCCCGTAGGCGTAGGCCGGGTCGCGCAGGTACTTCAGGTCGTCGATGTGCATCGGCTGGGTCAGCGCGATGGCGTTGTTGTAGCCGAGGACGCCCTCCGTCGACGTCGGGAACTGGAAGGTCTGCCCGGGGATGTCGGCGTCCAGGTTGTTGAAGCGCATCAGCCACCAGCGGTAGTAGACGCTCTTCTTGATCGCCGGCTCGGGTACGTCGATGTAGGGCACGTTCTGCGCCCACCACAGGTTGTAGGCCCTGACGTGGGTCGCGAAGGCGGTCGCGTTCGAGTAGCCCGCGTAGGCGTTGTACTCGGTGAGCGACTGGGGGATCTCGTCGGTGACGAAGCCCATCACCACCTTCGCGGTCACCGTGGCCCCGGCCGCGATCGTCACCGACCGGTTGAGGCCGCCGCTGGTGACCGTGAAACCGTCGCCCGTGATGCGGGGGCGCAGCGTGGTCAGGTTGTTGTAGGCGCTCGCCTGCCCGGTCAGCTCACTGCCGGAGCCCGTGGTGGCGTACGGCGAGGTCGCCCGTAGCTGCAGGGTGGTCGAGCCGCTGCCGTTGTTCTTGATCGACAGGTTGGTCACGGCCACGTTGTTCTCGGTGATGAACTTGGTCTGGTTCACCGTGACGGACCCGCTGGTGTGCACGCTGTTCCAGTGGCTGGGCATCTGCCGGCGCTGGGAGACCTGCTCGGTGAAGGTGCCGGGGCTGATCGCGATGCTGTAGGCGTTCTGGTCGTTGACGCTCTCCCAGTAGGCGACGTGGCCGCCGAAACCGAGAATCGCCGGGTCGTGGGTCTTCATGAACAGCGCCCGGCCCCGGCTCATCAGCCAGGGGCCGGCCGGGTCGTCGCCGGAGCGGGCCAGCAGCCGGTCCATCCAGAAGTCGGTGCCGGAACTCTCCGCGTCGTAGATGGCCTTCATCATGTCGCCGGTGGTCTGGGCGACGGGCGGGGCCGGGACCGCGGGGCCGGTGAACGTGGGGAACCCGATGGTCTGCGCCGCGGCGGCCGGGGGCGCGGTGAGGACGGAGGCGAGGGTGAGCAGCAGGGCGACGAGGAGGTATCTCGTGCGCCGACGTCGTGACAGTAAGGCGTGCGGTCTTCTCATCGGAGGCTCCCTGTCCCGTTGCCTGACAGACGTGTGGTCGCGATGGCGCCGACGTTCATGAACCCGGAGAGCACGGAAAACGGACCTGAAAGGTTTTCGCAACGTAGGAGCGACCTGATGATGTGTCAAGAGGGCTCGGTGAGACCCGAGTTCGCCGGGTCGGCTGTCCACCCGGATCAGGACACGGGTGTGGCAGGGGGTGCCGACACGGACTCGGTTCAGGACAGGGGCGCCGTCGAGCCCCTGATGACGACCCGGCAGGGCAGGGCCTCCGTGCCCGAGCGCCGTACCCCGCCGATCGCGCTGAACAGGGCGTGCGCGGCGGCCCGCCCGACCTCTTCGAGGTTCAGGTCGACGCTGGTCAGCGGCGGCCTGGCGCCGGAGGTCAGGACGTGCCAGTCGTCGAAGCCCATGACCGACACGTCCTCCGGCACCCGCCGGCCACGCTCGCGCAGGACCTCCATGACCCCGCGCGCTATCTGGTCGTTGCCGCACAGCACCGCGTCGACCTCCGGATGCCGGTCGAGGAGCAGCGCGGTGGCGGCCCGCCCCCAGCCCTCCGACCAGGCCCCGAACCGCGGTTCCTCGACGGGGGCCAGACCGGCGTCGGCGAGCGCGGCCAGGGCCCCTTCGGCCCGCTCGCGCGCGGCGAGATAACCGGGATCGCCGGTGATGTGCGCGATCCGGGTCCGGCCGCACGCCAGCAGGTGGGCCACGGCGATCCGGCCGGCGTCGACGCTGTCGGGGACGATGGACAGGTCGGCCGGATCGTCCGACGGGGCGTACGCGTAGACGACGGGAACCGGCAGTTCGAGGCCCAGGGACGGACGCGGATCGGTCCGGCTGCCCACCACGATCAGACCGTCCACCCGGCGCCCCAGCAACGCCCTGACATGGTGCTGTTCGCGGATCGCGTCCCCGCGGGCGTCGCAGAGGAACACGGCGACCTCGCCCGCGCCGAAGGCGTCCTCGGCACCCATCAGGATCGGGATGCTGAACCGGCCCTCCAGGTCGCTGGTGAGCAGACCGACCGTGCCGGTTCGCCCGGCGAGCAGGCCGCGGGCCAGCTGGTTGGGGCGGAACGACAGCCGCTCGGCCGCGTCGACCACCCGCTGCCGGGTCTCGGCGCGCACCTGGCTCCGGCCGTTGAGGGCCTTGGACGCGGTGGCGATGGACACGCCCGCCAGCCGGGCCACGTCGCTCAGTGTGGTGGGCTGCGAACGAGAGGGGCCGGTGGCCTGTGCCATGGGGTGAACTCCTTCTCTCGCCCTGCGTGCGTAAACCGTACGCGAGTTGTTTCGGTCCAGGAGCATTCCGCGTACTTCCACAGCTTTCGGTGGACGTCCGCGTCGAGCCTTCGACTTCCCTTCTGTGCAAGGGGATTGACGGGCAGTGAGCAGAGTCCCTACTTTCAGAAAGCCTTTTCGGTTTCGTTTCGGCGCAGAACCCAGCAGAACCCACACGAGGGGGATCGTTATGGGGAGCACGACCGGGCCACATGGACACGGACGTGGACGCCTTCGCAGACTCGCCACCGGTGCCGTCGCGGTTCTCGCCGCAGCGAGCCTGGTCACGGCCTGCGGCTCCGGGGACAACGGCTCGGACGGCGGGGGAGGGGGCGGCGGCGGAGCGGCCGGTGCCAAGGGCACCGACGACGGCGCCACGCTCACGATGTGGACCCGGGCGGCGACCCGGCCGCAGAGCGAGGCCCTGGTCAAGGCGTACAACGCGGGCCACAAGAACCGGATCGAGCTGACCGTGATCCCCACCGACGACTACCAGGCCAAGGTGGGTGCGGCGGCCGGGGCCAAGGACCTGCCCGACCTCTTCGCATCCGACGTGGTGTTCGTCCCGAACTACACCTCCAGAGGCCTCTTCGCCGACCTCACCGACCGTATCGACGCCCTGCCCTTCGCCGACAGCCTCGCCCAGTCGCACATCAAGGCCGGCACGTACGAGGACCGGAAGTACGTCGTCCCGCACACCCTCGATCTGTCGGTGCTCTTCTACAACAAGGACCTCTACCGGCACGCGAAGCTCGACCCGGAGAAGCCGCCCACGACCCTCGCCGAGTGGGACCGGCAGGCGCGTGCGGTGGACGCGCTCGGCGGCGGTGTCAACGGCACCTTCTTCGGCGGCAACTGCGGCGGCTGCGGTGTCTTCACCTGGTGGCCTTCCATCTGGGCGGCGGGCCAGGACGTGCTGAACAAGGACGGCACCGAGGCGACCCTGGACTCCGCCACGGCCAAGAAGGTCTACGACACCTACCGAGGCTGGGTCAAGGACGACATCGTCGCCCCCGGCGCCCGCGACGAGACCGGCGCAACCTGGACCGGCGTCTTCCCGAAGGGACAGGTCGGCGTCATGCCGATGCCGTCGACGACCCTCGGGCTGATGCCCAAGAACCTGGACCTCGGTGTCGCGCCCATCCCCGGCCCCGACGGGGGCAGGTCCACCTTCGTCGGCGGCGACGCCATCGGAATCTCCGCCACCAGCAAGTCGGCCGACCAGGCCTGGAACTTCCTCGCCTGGTCCCTGGGCGACCAGGCGCAGGTCGACGTGGTCGCCGCCCACAAGGACGTGGTGGCACGCACCGACCTCGCGTCCAACAAGTACTCCAAGGCGGACCCGCGGCTGGTGACCATCAACCAGCTGGTGGCGGACGGCCGGACCCCGTACGCCCTGAAGTTCGGCCAGACCTTCAACGACCCCAACGGCCCCTGGCTGAGCCTGATGCGCGACGCCGTCTTCGGCGACGGAGAGGACGTCGACAAGGACAACGACGCGGTGAGCGCGTCACTGGCCGACTGAAGGGACAGGGGCGCAGCCCCGTTCCTTCAGGGGCGCGGGGAACTGCGCGACCAGCCCCCACAGACCCGCAGACGCACGGCAAAGGAGGGCCATGCAGCTGAAGGCGGCCGACCCGACGGCGGCCGAACCCCGGACTCGGCCGAAACCCCGGGTCCCCCCGCCTCGTACCACCGCACCTCGATCTCGATGGCGGTCACGCAAGCTACAGGGCCTGGCCTACGCCACCCCCACGGCAGTGTTCGTCACCGTCTTCTTCCTGCTCCCCCTGCTCCTCGTCGGCCAGATGTCCCTCAGCGACTGGCCGCTCCTGGCCGGCGACCGGGGCGTCAACGCCCCCGAGAACTACACCGAAGCCATCGACACCACCCTGTTCTGGCCGGCGGTCCGCTTCACACTCCTCTACACGGGAATCGTCACGGTCGTCCTCCTCGGACTCGCGCTTCTCCTCGCCCTGCTGGTGCAGGAGTCCCGCCCGGGAGCCGGCTTCTTCCGCACGGTCTACTTCCTGCCCGGCGCCCTCGGCCTCGCCTCCGCGTCCCTGCTCTTCTGGGGCCTGTACAGCCCCACCACCGGACCCCTCAGCCGCATCCTGGAAAACCTGGGTCTCGTCGACGACCCGGTGTCCTTCCTCGGCACCCCGACCTCCGCCCTTCTCTCCACGGTGTTCCTCATCGTCTGGAAGTTCGCCGGGTTCTACATGCTGATCCTCCTCGTGGGTCTCCAGCGCATCCCCCACGAGGTGTTCGAGGCGGCCCGGACGGACGGCGCGAGCCGGGGTCAGATCTTCCGCTCCATCACACTGCCGCTGCTGCGCCCGTCCCTCGCCCTGACGCTGCTCCTGTGCGTGACCGGATCACTGCTCGCCTTCGACCAGTTCTTCGTCCTCACCAAGGGCGGACCGGACAACAGCACGGTCACAGTGGTCCAGTTGATCTACCGCGAGGCCTTCCAGCGAATGAACCTCGGTACGGCGGCGGCCCTTTCGGTGATCGTGCTCGGCGTACTGCTCCTGCTCAACGCCCTCCAGTTCCGCGGCCTGGGCCGCGCCGACGAGTCATGAGCCGCCCGCCATCGGAAGGGAGCCAACGGTGCTGACCCGCGCCCTCGGCCGTACGCCCTACTACGTCGTCGCCGGAGGACTGGCCGTCATCTTCCTCTTCCCCCTGGTGTGGAACGCCTGGGCCTCGGTCAGCGGCCAGCCCGGTACCGCGCAGGAGTCCGGCTACGGACTCGGCAACTACCGGACACTGCTCCACTACGACGCGGGGCTGTGGCAGTACTTCCTCAACAGCACCGTCGTCTCCGCGCTCACCGTCGCCCTGACCCTCGGGGTGTCCCTGCTGGGCGGCTACGCCTTCGCCCGCTTCGACTTCCCCGGCAAGAACCTGCTGTTCCTGCTGACGCTGGCCATCCTCATGGTCCCGTACGCCACCCTCCTCATCCCCCTCTACGTCCTGCTCGGCCGCCTCCACCTCCAGAACTCACTGGTCGGGCTGAGCCTCGTCCTCGCCATGTTCCAACTGCCGTTCGCCACCTTCATGATGCGCATCTCGTTCGAGGCGGTGCCCCGCGAACTGGAGGAGTCGGCGCTCGTCGACGGCTGCGGCTCGGCGGGCGCACTGCGCCGGATCCTGCTCCCGGCGGTACGTCCTGGGCTGATCACCGTGGGGCTCTTCGCGTTCCTCGCCGCCTGGAACGACTTCGTCGCCCCGCTGATCCTCATCTCCGACAGCGAGAAGGCACCCCTGCCGCTGGCCGTGGCGAACCTGCGCCAGCAGAGCATGGGCGCGGTCGACTACGGCGCCACCGAAGCCGGAGTGGTGGTCCTCGCCGTGCCCTGTCTCCTTCTCTTCCTGCTGCTGCAACGGCACTACGTACGAGGCTTCATGTCGGGCGCGCTGAAGGGCTGACCTACCGGAAGAAAGGCATCAATTGGTGAGCGATAACCGAGAGTTGTCGACCGTGCTGCCCGTGGCACCGACCCGGGGACGACTGCGTCCGCTGGGCCTGGACGAGGTCAGGATCACCGGCGGCTTCTGGGACCGGCGCCGGGAGACCAACGCCACCGCCACCCTCGCCCACTGCCGCGACTGGACGGAACGCGTCGGCTGGACCGGCAACTTCCGGGCCGTCGCCGACGGCCGCATTCAACAGGACCGGCGGGGAAGGGAGTTCGCGGACTCCGAGATCTACAAACTCCTCGAAGCGATGGCCTGGCAGACGGGCACGGGCAACACCGGCGCCGCGTTCGACACGGACATCGAGGCGCTCACAGAGGCCGTCGCCTCCGCCCAGGAACCGGACGGCTATCTGAACACCGCCTTCGGCCATCCCGGACAGCAGCCCCGCTACAGCGACCTCGAATGGGGTCACGAACTGTACTGCTACGGGCACCTGATCCAGGCGGGCGTCGCCCAGGCCCGCACACAGGGCGAGGGTGAGCTGACGAAGGTCGCCCGACGCGCCGCCGACCACATCTGCGCCACCTTCGGCCGAGGCGGCATCGAGCGCGTCTGCGGCCACCCGGAGATCGAGACGGCCCTCGTGGAACTGGCCCGGCTGACAGGCGAGGAGCGCTACCTCGACCAGGCCGCCCTTTTCATCGACCGCCGAGGCCAAGGCACCCTCGCCGACGGCGAGTTCGGCCGCGCCTACCACCAGGACGACTTGCCGGTGCGGGACGCCACCGTGCTGCGCGGCCACGCCGTCCGCGCCCTCTACCTCGCGTCCGGCGCGGTCGACGTGGCCGTGGAGACCGGCGACGAGGAACTGCTCGCGGCGGTCGGACACCAGTGGGAGGCGGCGGTGGCCCGGCGCACCTATCTGACCGGCGGTATGGGCTCGCACCACCGGGACGAGGCATTCGGCGACGACTTCGTCCTCCCGCCCGACCGCGCCTACTCGGAGACCTGCGCCGGCGTCGCCTCCGTACAGCTCAGCTGGCGGCTGCTCCTGGCCACCGGCGACCCCCGCTACGCCGACCTCGCCGAGCGGACCCTGTTCAACGTGGTCGCCACCTCGCCGTCCGCGGACGGCCGCTCCTTCTTCTACGCCAACACCCTGCACCGGCGCCATCGGGGCCCGGCACCCGCCGCCGACGCGCTCAGCCCGCGTGCCGAATCGAGCCTGCGCGCCCCCTGGTTCGCGGTGTCCTGCTGCCCGACCAACGTGGCCCGCACCCTGGCCCAGCTCCCCGCCCACCTGGCGACGGCCGACGACCAGGGCATCCAGCTCCACCAGTACGCCGACGCGGAGATAGCCACGTCCCTCACCGGCGGCCACGCCGTCGCCCTGCGCGTCAGCACCGACTACCCGTCCGGCGGAAACGTGACGGTACGGATCGACCGCTCGCCCCAGGACCACCCCTGGACCCTTTCGCTGCGCGTCCCCGCCTGGACGGAGGGCGCCACGGCCTACCTGGTCGACCCGGACGGGGCCTGCCGTACGGTCGGCCCGGGCACGGCCGAGGTCACCCGGGCCTTCCGCCCCGGCGACGAGATCCGGCTCGAACTGCCCGTGGCACCCCGGTGGATCGAGCCGGACCCGCGCATCGACGCCGTACGCGGCACGGTCGCCGTCCAGCGTGGCCCGCTGGTGTACTGCGCCGAGTCGGTGGACCTGCCCGGCGGTCGCGAGGTGGACGCCGTACGGGTGGATCCGTCCGCCGAGCCGGAGGACGGACCGGCCGGCACCGTCGTCGCCCCGGGCGAACTCCTCGCACAGGACGGCCCGGTCGACGCCGCGTGGCCCTACCGGCCGCTGGACCGGGCCACCGTCTCCGCCGCCGAGCACACGGGAATTGTCCTGGTCCCCTACAACTCCTGGGCGAACCGCGGCCCTTCGACGATGCGGGTGTGGCTGCCGACAGCAGAGACATAGGAGCGGGGAACTCGTAGCACCCGTAGCACCCGTAGCACCAGCGAACCGTGGTCCAGGCCCGCCGAACCCCACGATCGGAGCCCGAGATGAATCAACCACCCAGTCGCAGAGGCCTGTTGAGGCTCGCAGCCGCGAGTGCGGCCGCCACGCCGCTCACGTACGCGATACCGGCCGCGCACGCGGCCCCGGCTCTGTCCGCGTCAGCCACCGCGCTTCCCTTGGCCGCGCCGGCCACCTGGGCCGTCCAGCCCTTCCCCCTGGACCAAGTCACCCTGGGCGACGGCGTGTTCCGCCGTAAGCGCGATCTGATGCTGGAGTACGCCCGGTCCTACCCGGCCGACCGCATCCTGGCCGTCTTCCGCGCCAACGCGGGGATCGACACCCGGGGCGCGCAGCCGCCCGGCGGCTGGGAGACCTCGGACGGCAACCTGCGCGGCCACTTCGGCGGCCACTTCCTCACCCTCGTCGCGCAGGCGTACGCCGACACGCGAGAGGCCGCACTGAAGACGAAGCTCGACTACCTCGTCACCGCGCTCGGCGAGTGCCAACAGGCCCTGGCGGACCACGGATCGCCCAGGCCCAGCCACCCCGGGTTTCTGGCTGCGTACCCGGAGACCCAGTTCGTCCTGCTGGAGAGCTACACGACCTACCCCACCATCTGGGCGCCCTACTACACCTGCCACAAGATCATGCGCGGCCTCCTCGACGCCCACACCCTGACCGGGAACCAGCAGGCACTGACGATCGCCTCGAAGATGGGCGACTGGGTGCACAGCAGGCTCAGCCGGTTGCCCCAGGCGCAGTTGGACCGCATGTGGTCGATCTACATCGCCGGCGAGTACGGCGGTATGAACGAGGTGCTGGCCGACCTGTACGCCCTCACCGGCCGGGCGGAACACCTCGCCGCCGCCCGCTGCTTCGACAACACCGCGCTGCTGGACGCCTGCGGCGCGAGTCGCGACATCCTCGACGGCAGGCACGCCAACCAGCACATCCCCCAGTTCACCGGCTACATCAGGCTGTTCGACCACACCGGGGAGGCGGAGTACGCCACCGCCGCCCGCAACTTCTGGGGCATGGTCGCGGGTCCGCGGACATACAGCCTGGGCGGCACGGGCCAGGGGGAGATGTTCCGGGCGCGCAACGCGATAGCGGCGACGCTGGGCGACAACAACGCCGAGACCTGTGCGACGTACAACATGCTGAAACTGAGCCGACAGTTGTTCTTCCACACCCCCGACCCCGCCTACATGGACTACTACGAACGGGGCCTGACCAACCACATCCTCGCCTCCCGCCGGGACGCCCGCAGCACGACCAGCCCGGAGGTCACCTACTTCGTCGGCATGGGGCCCGGCGTCGTGCGGGAGTACGACAACACCGGTACCTGCTGCGGCGGTACGGGTATGGAGAACCACACCAAGTACCAGGACTCGGTGTACTTCCGCTCCGCCGACGGCAACGCGCTGTACGTCAACCTCTACCTCGCCTCCACCCTGCGCTGGCCGGAGCGCGGCCTCGTCGTCGACCAGACCAGCGACTTCCCGAACGAGGGCGTGCGCACCCTGACGTTCCGTGAGGGCGGCGGGAGCCTCGACCTGAAGCTCCGGGTGCCGTCCTGGGCCACGGGAGGCTTCACCGTCACGGTCAACGGGGTCCCGCAGCAGGCCTCGGCCGTGCCCGGGAGCTATCTCACCCTCAGCAGGAACTGGCAGCGCGGTGACCGGATCACCGTCTCCGCCCCGTACCGGCTGCGCGTCGAACGGGCCCTGGACGACCCCACCGTCCAGTCGCTGTTCCACGGCCCGGTCCTGCTGGTCGCCCGGAGCCAGGCCACGAGCTTCCGCACGTTCTCCTTCTACAAGGACTTCACGCTGCAGGGCGACCTCGCCGCCTCGGTCAGACCCGAGGGCCGCCCGCTGTACTTCACCACGCACGGCCTGACCCTGGCCCCGTTCCATGTCGCGGACACCGCCCGCTACCACGCCTATTTCAGGCGTTCCGAGCCCGTCGTCGTGTTCGGCACGGCCACCTCCGGCGTACCGAACCGCGCCCGCACGGACGGCCTGACCTTCCTCGACGTGCTCTGGGCGCGCGCTCCCTTCGCCGCACAGGGGGCCTTCCTGGACGCGGTCCGGGTTCTCGCGGACAGCTGGCAGTCCCAGGGCCTGTTCAGCCGGGCGGAGCGGGACGCTGTCGTCGCCGCGTCCGTCCGGGCCGGCTTGAGGCGCTGACGGCCGCACAACAAGGAGGAGGGAGAGGGGGAGGGGGAGGGGGAGGGGAACCGGTCGAGCGGCTCCCCTCCCCCTCTCGGCGTGCCCTCAGCGTCGTACGAGTGTGATCCCGTACGTCGTCGTCCGCGTGCCGTCCTCGGCGGTCACCGTGACGACGGTCCTTGTGCGGCCGTGCTCGCGGACCTTCTCGACCGTTACGTCCGCGTACGGGTCGCGGGCGGTCGCCGTGACCTCGGCGCGCGCCGGATCACCGGTCGCGACCCGGTAGTCGGTCGTGCCCGGGTCGAAGGACGCGACCGGCACGCCGGCCACCTCGACCGACGCGGCGGCCGAGTCCGAGGAGACGCCTGGAGACTTGGCGTACACCTCGATCTCGCTCATGGTCAGGTAGCCGCCCTGACGTGCCGTCATGACCACCCGCACCCCGGCGGCGGGACCTGCCGTCAGCGGTACGTCGATCACCGGCGCGCCCTCGGTCCCGACCGGGACGGGATCGCTCGCGTCGGTCCAGGTGTCGCCGCCTGCCGCCCGCACCTGCACCTTCAGGCTCGCCGGGAAGGACGCGCCGGCCCCGTCCCGGTAGAAGCGCGCGACGATTCTGCTCAGATCGCGGGCCTTCGGGAGCGTGAACGTGATGGTGTCGGAGGAGTTCTTGGTGTTCCCCGGCTTCCAGTTGGACCATGCCTTCTCGGTCGGGTCGCCGTTGCGCAGCTTCTCCGCCGAGTACCCGCTCTCGGTGAACGTGGCGGCGACGGAGACGTCCGGGTCGGGCGCGATGTTCGTCGTCACCGGTGCCGTGACCTGGACGCGGACGGCCGCGTCGGCGGTCCCGCCGCCGACGATCCGGGCGGTGCCGTGCAGCGTGACGGTCCCGGTCGTGTCGAACGCGCCCTCGGGAGCCGGGTCCCAGGTGACCGGCAGGTCGGTCCGGCCGCCGTTCCTGCCGACGCCGACGACCGTCGCGGGCAGGTCAGGGCGCCCGCCCACGTACGTCTTGGCTCGGCCGGGCAGGGTCGAGGCGATCGTGTCGACGGTGACGACCGCCTTCGCGGCGATCGTGTGTCCGAGCGCGTCGGTCGCCTCACCCCTGACCCGCACGGTCCCGGGCTTGCTCCAGGCGCGGTCCGACGGCAGGTCCCACACGACGGGGAGGGCGCCGCGCGCACCGTCCCGGAACACCGGCGTCACCGTCTTCGGCAGCTCGGGGCGCAGCCTCGGGACGGTGAACGTCTTCGCGGGCTCGGTGCCCAGCACCGTCTCGTCGGTCACGGCCCAGCGCTGGTTGTCCGCCGAGGTCGGGGTGTACGTCGACACCTTCGTGCCGTCTGCCGAGGACTGCCCGGTGACGTCGAGCAGTCGGCCGGTGGCGGCGTTGACGAAGGTCCAGGAGCCGTCCCCGGTGGTCGACAGGAGCCACTGGGCGGCGCTGTCGGGTTCGCCGGTCGCCGGGTCCGGGCTTTCCAGGACGGCCACGTTGTCGCGCACGGCGAGCCGCTTTCCGGTGGTGGCGCCGGTGAGGGCGTAGCGTTCGCGGTTGTCGGTACCCGGGGTCAACTGCCGTACGGACCAGAGCTGTTGCGGGTTGGCGGCGTCGGTCGTGCGAATGACGACGCCGCTGCCGTCGTCCGACGGGGTGAGCGACCTGCCGCTCTGGGTGCCCTGGAGCCGGTAGACGTGGCCGGGCTGCACGAGGGCGGCGTCCTTCGCCACGCCGCTGACGCCCGAGACCAGGAAGGTCGTGACCGACTTCGCGGGGACGGTGAGCGTCGCCGACCGGTCGGTCACCCGGACCGGTGTGCCCCGGACGAGCGCGCCGTCGGCGCTCGTGACGACGGGCGTGACGGTGGCCTTCCCCGTCACCCTGCCGAAGCGCGAGAGGTCCAGGGTCACGGAACGCTCGGTCGTACCGCTGTTCACGTGCACGGCCGTCGCCGCACGGCCGGACGCCTTCACGGCGGCGACGGTGGACGGATCGTCGGTCTTCACGAAGTGGTCGCCGGGCCGGATGTAGTGCGTGAAGTTCCGGATGGTGTGGAACTTGGAGTTGGCCTTGACCGGGCAGGTCTCCAGGGTGTCCGCCGCCGTGCAGTTGAACGGGACGTGGATGCTGCCCCAGTTCTTGCCGGCCGCCGCCTGCGGGATCGAGTCCTCGATCGGCTGCCAGAACACCCAGGCGGAGGGCTCCAGTTCACGCATGTCGTCGACCATCCGGGTGGCGATGCCGAGTCCCGGTTCCATGCTCGTGAAGTCGGTCCCGGTGCCCCAGGTGCCCTCGACCTCGCTCATCCACAGCTTCTTGTCGGAGCCCTTGGCGATGTCCCGGGCGCTGGTGCGCATACCGGTGCCGTAGGTGTGCACGTTGAGCTGGTCGACGGCGGCCCGGGCGTCGGTGCCGTAGGCGTTCCAGTTCTGGGTGAAGATGCTCGGGTTGGTCTCGTCCATCGCGGAGACCGTCGCGTGGGTCTTCGCCCCGGCGAGTGCCTTGTCGAGGGCGAGGACGACCTTCTGCTGGAGCGCCGGCCCGGCGTGCGCGCCTTCCTGACGGCCGCCCGTGGGCTGGCCGTCGGCGCCCAACTGGGTACCCCAGTAGTTGGTGTTGGGCTCGTTCAGCGGATCGATGGTGTCGAACCTGATGCCGTGCCGCTTCTCCATCTCCTCGGTCACCCGCACCAGGTAGGCGGCGAACTGGTCGACCCGGTCAGCGCGGATCTGGTCGGTGTTCGAGTCGAAGCCCCCGGAGACGTACCCGCTGACCGTCTGGAACCAGGGCGGCGAGTTGCTGAACGCCTCCCAGGTGGTCACCTTGTCCTTGATCTGGTCCACCCACCAGCGCTGGTTCGCGTCGGCGTCCCAGTTCCAGTCGTCAGGGTCGTTCGGGTCCCACCAGTCCATGTCCTTCTGGGTGGTGCCCGCGGGGGCCTTCCAGAAGCCCTCCATGGTCGCGCCGGCCTTCATGTAGTTCGTGTGGACGCCGGGGGCGTTGCCGCCGCCGATGTTGTAGCGCGCGATGTTGAGATCGAGCCCGTCCTTGCCGAACAGCATGTCCACCAGCCGTCTTCGGACGGGCTCCGGATAGCCGCCCGTCGCGTTGGCGAACCAGACCAGACTCGTCCCCCAGCCCTCGAACTCCTGCTGCTGGTACGACGGGTCGATGCGCACGGTGACGGTGCTCCGCGCCGCCGCTTCCGCGCTCGCCGCGGGCTGTGGGACCAGGAGACCCGCGCCGAGTACCAGGGGGACCGCCGGGGCCAGGGCCCGGGCGATGCGATGGCGGTGCCGAGAGGTCACGGCACTCCCTTCCACAAGAAGGAGGCGAACAGAACCGAACAGAAGGAATCGAGCTGACGGCATGCTTGATGACAAAAATGAACACGTCAAGATGGTGTGCAAGTTCCGTTGTGGTGAGCGGACCTGGTGCAGTTCGTTGACGTGCCCGAAACATCTGGCTAGCCTCCGGGCAACCTGGGAAAGCGCTTTCAGGAAACCGTCGTCCCCCTACGCGACGGCTCATCCCCCCACAGGAGCCCCCATGAGTTCACAGCGAGTTTCTTGGCGCAACAAGGCGGTGGTGGCCGCCCTGGCAGCCGCGATGGTGGCAGGCCCCGGCATCGCACAGGCGGCTCCGCGACCCGCCCCGGCGGCCGGCGAACGGGCGGCGGCGGCCACCATCACCTGGTCCCTCGTGCGGGCGAGCAACCCCACGACGGACCAGCAGTCCGCATACAACCTCATCACCACCGCCATGAACGCCGCGGTGGCCCGTTACAACAACCTCAGCGACCTCGGAAAGACCATCACCGTCCGCTACGAGCCCGGTGTACCCACCGCCGACGGCAGCCTCAACGGCACCATCCGCTTCGGCAGCAACCGCGGCTACATGACCGAGCGGACCGCTCTGCACGAGATCGCCCACACCATCGGCGTCGGCACCAGCTCGGGCTGGTCCTCCCTCGGTGGCAGCGGCACCTGGACCGGATCTCAAGCCACCGCGCTTGTACGGCAGTTCGACGGGGCAGGCGCCAAACTGTCCACCGGCGGCGGCCACTTCTGGCCCTACGGCCTGAACTACGAGAACGAGTGGTCCGGCACGGCGGCCGACCGCCACGTCCGGATCGTCGCCGCCATGAAGAACGACGGGCTGTAGGGGGAGCGCGACCGTAGGCGGCACGGACTGCGGGCGGGGTGGGCCGCAGGCGGCACGAGCGGTTGGTGCCTGATGACAAAGGTGTAGCCGGGAGCTGCGTTCTTGTGAGCACCGCCTGAGCGCGTGGTCCGCGCGGTCCTACGGTCCCGCTATGAAGACGAGTTGCAGCAGAAGGAGGCCCTTGACGGGGCTGCGCGGCACCGCGCTCGCGGTGCTGCTCACCATCGGGACGCTTACCGCGGTGGCCCCGGAGGCGCACGGCGAGAACGTGCGCACCGAGGCTCCCGTGGTGTCGTCGAACCCGGCGGTCGCCGGGGTGACCGAGACGGTGGTCCGGGTGAAGGCACCGCTGCCGGCGTCCTTCGGGGCCCGGCCGGCGGCGTGCGACTGGCTGTCCTACCTGCGCTACCGCTCCTCCGCCGGGCCCGCGAAGTCCGCCGACGCCGACCGGATCCTCGTCGCCCAGCCGGGCATCCTGGAGGGCGCGGGGGCGTTCGACAGCGTCGCCCGCAACACCGTGGCGCGCGCTGCCGAACGGGGGCCGCACATCGAGTTCTGGGCCCTGGACCGGCGCTCCAACTGCATGGAGGACCACACCGGCATCGACTCCGGCGACCAGCACACGGCCGTCGACTACTACTACCGGGGCAAGCAGGTCGCGGGCCGTACGTTCGCCGGATTCGCCGGCAACGACAAGCTCGGCTGGATGGCGAAGTTCGGCGTCGAGCAGACCGTCCGTGATCAGTACACCCTGCTCACCGCCGAGTTGCCCGACCAGGGCGTGCGTGAGCGGAAGGTGCTGTGCGGCGGCCACTCCCTCGGCGGTGTGATCACCGGGTACTTCGCGGTCGCCGACTTCGACGGCGACCCGGCCACCACCGCCGACGCCGGACACCGCCAGTGCGCGGGCTACTTCGCCCTCGACACCACCGTCTCCACCTCACTCGCCGACCTGAGCGGCAGCATCCCGGACGACACCAACCTGCCCGACATCGGCCTCGGTTACGGGGTTGTTCAGGCCGGGCTCGACAGCGGGCTGCTGCCACGCTCACTGTCCGCGCCGGTCCTGCTGAACGCCGAGACGATGACCCTCCTGGCCATCGCGGGTGTCGGTGCGATACGGGACCCGGGCGGCGAGGCCGACCTGCCGTCGTATCTGCCCGCCAACGTCAACATCGAGGCGACGAACCGCTTCCTGTTCGCCAAGGACGCCGCCGCCTTCCTCACGGGGTCACCCGCCGTGAAGGACTTCCGGCTCACCAACGAGACGGTGCTCGGCGCGCTGATGGACGACAACTCCGTACCGCTGGCCTTCCTGCAGAGCAGCGTGGGGTTCTTCGACGGCGGCCCGATCGCGGACAAGTCCTTCCCCGTGGCCAACGGGGGCGAGGAGCAGCCGGGGCTGTTCGGCATCGCGTACAAGGCCATCCCCGACCGGCCGCACGGGCCGCTCTACACCTGGCGGAACTACGATCGCGTCGGCGACCCCGACGACCCCGGACACCGCTCGGCCGACGGAACACCGTTCACCGGCGCAGGCAAAGAGGTCACCGACATCCAGGAGCTGGCCCGCAGCCTTGCCCAGCAGCCGCTCGACTTCACCGAGCAGTACTTCCCGACCAAGCTGATCACCGACCTCGAACTGGCCACCTCCCCGCAGGTGAAGCGGCTCATCGTGCGCCCGGAGGGGCTCACCGCCAACCCGACTCTCACCGTGCTCGCGGGTGACGGGCTGCTCGCCGGCCGTGTCCCCACCGACCTGCACCCCGTGGTCGCCGACGGCTACCAGCACCTCGACGTGCTGACCGCCGCACCCTTGCAGAACAACGGCCGTCCGGAACCCGTCTCCACGAGCCTCACGGAGTTCGCGCGGGACCCGAAATAGCTTCCTCCCATGGAAGAAGGACCCGGGAGGATTCTCCTCCCGGGTCCTTTCCCGTGTTCCGTGCGGCGGTTGGCCGAGGCGGTCGGCCTCGGGCCGTGGGCTCGGACGGCTCGGTCGGCTCAGACCTTGGTCGCCGCGAAGTCGGCCGCCGCGCCGGCGTTCGCCGTGTAGCCGAGGTGGGCCAGCACGTCGCCCCCGCCGTTCTCACAGATGGGGTCACCCTTGGCGCAGAAGTCGATGGTGCGGCTCTGGTAGGTGCCGGTGACGCTCTTGCCGATCGCCCGGATCGGATTGCCGAACAGCAGTACCGCGGTGACCTTCCCTTCCAGCGCGGCGGGAATGGTGGCCACGATCGGGCTGCCGACCACCGCACCGGCGCTGCTGATCCCGATGGAGTTGTCGACGACGTTCGCGCCCTGCGAATAGCCGACGAGTACGAAACGCTGGTTCGGGCACGCCGTCGCCTGGCTCCTCACGTGGTTCACCAGATCAGAGTTTCCCTGCGCGGCCGAGGTGAGGGAAAGGTCAGCGGGGTAGTTCACCTTGTAGCTGGACAGGCTTTTACCCGTCAGTTTCCGTTGGAGGGAGGAATACACCGGGTCGCCGACGATCGCGCCGAGCGTGCCCGGCTCGAACGTGCCGCGAGCTGCGACCACGTCGATGTCGCTGCAGGCGGCGGCGGAGGCGGCGGGTGCCGAGAGGGTGGTCAGTCCGGCCCCGCCGACGAGTGTGAGCGCGGCGAGACAGAATTGGATACGCATGGGGATCCTTTGCGGGTCGGGCGCGGTCAAGCGCCTATGAGAAAGGACGTCCCGAACGTATTCGTGTTGACTCGCCGAGCGTTATGGACGGGAATTCAGGAATTCCTCGCTTTTTTGTGCCGACGTGAGTGCCAGAATCAGATCAAGTCGGTTTCCCGGGTCGTGCAGGGCCTCGCCGAAGAGTTTCTCCAGCTGGCGCAGGCGATAGCGGACCGTCTGCGGGTGGACGTGGAGGCGGGCGGCGACCTCGGGCACGTTGCTCCCGCTGAGCAGCCAGGCGAGCAGTGTCTCCGCGAGCCTGCCGCGCGGCTGCTCGGAGACCCCGTCGAGGGGAGCGAGGGCGCGGGTCCTGAGCAGGTCGAGCATGGGCTCGTCGCTGTGCAGCAGCAGGGTCGACAGATGGTCGGCGCAGCGCACGACGCCCTGCCGGGGGAGTATCCCGCGCCCCATCAGCCCGAGGGCCCGGACGGCCCAGCGCAGCGACCTGCCCGCCTCGGTGAGGGGGACCGTCGGCCCGATCGCGGCCGGCCGGCCCCGCAGCGCGAGCGTGAACGCCCGGCCGCCGAAGCCGCCCGAGCCGTCCGGGTCGGGCACCAGCATCCGTGGCGGCCGGGACTCCATGTCCACCAGCGCCCCGGCGGCGGCCAACGGCCGCTCCTCCCGCTGGTCCGACGAGGCCGCGAGGACGACGACCGCGACGTACGGCGGTACGGACCACCGGGCTCCGTGCGCCAGGTCCCGCACCGCCTCCGGCAGCACCGGCTGGTCGCCCAGTAACAGGGCGAGCAGCCGCCCCCTGCGCCGTTCCAGCTCGTCCGCGCTGCGCAGTTGCCCCTCCGCGTACCCCGCCGCCGCTGCCTCGGCGACCTCGTGCACCGTCCGGAACGCCAGCTCGCCCAGCCCGGCCATCACCGCGGAGTCCAGCCCGAGTTCCTCCGTCGTACGGCCCAGCAGCCGCCAGGCGTGCAGCCCCCCGACCCGCAGCGCGGACTGCAGCGTTTCGAGGCTGTGGCCCTCCAGCGCCTCGCCGCGTCCCAGCTCGTGGTAGATCGCGATGATCGAGTCTCCCCGGCCGCGTGGATCGGCGATGTGGTCGACGAACAGGGTGAGCGCCTGTACGACCCCGGATCTGAGGAGTGCGCGGCTCGCTCCGTCGGCCGACCGGACGGCGTACTCGGGGACCTGTCTGAGTACCTCCTCCTCCACCTCGTCGGCGACGGCCTCCAGCTGCTCGCGCAGCAGTCTGGCCAGTTCGGGAGGTACGGCGGCGGCTCCGGGGCCGTCCGGTACACCGTGCGGGGCGGGGGTCGCCACGGAGGGCCCTCCTTTCACCCGGAAGAGGCTCACCCTCGGGTTGGTGCCCGTGGGGCGAGGGACAAGTCCTGGGTTGGACGGATGTCCCCTGCGCTCCGTTCCGTGCCCCGACGGTACCGGCCTCACTCGGGCAGCCCCAGGCCCCTGGCGAGCATCGGCCAGGACGCGCTGAACTCGCCCTTCCAGTAGGCCCAGCTGTGTCCCCCTCCCGTGTAGTAGTGGGTCGTGACCGGGACGCGGAGCAGGGCGAGCGTGTCGGTGAAGGCGTGCGCGGAGAGCCACAGGGCGCTCTCCAGCGCCTCGGGCAGCCAGTCACCGGTGCCACCGACGACTCCGCTGCCGCTGGAGACGTACAGGGGAGTGCCGCGCAGTCCCTGGGCCCGGGACCGCGGGTTGAAGTCGCGCCAGGTGAGGAGGTTCAGGATGGGGTTGCCCCACAGGGAGCCGGGCGCGAGGTTCTCGCGGGCCACGATGGCGTCCACCAGCGGTGGCACACCGGGCGCCATGGTGTCGAGGATGCCGCTGTACGAGGCCGCCGCCGCGAACATGCCCGGATGGCGTGCCGCGTGGGACATGGCGCCGTAGCCGCCGGTGGAGACCCCGGCGACGGCCCGGACATTCGAGGCCCGGTACTGGCGGGCGAGCAGCGCGGGGACCTCCGTGAGCTGGAAGGCCTCGTAGTCGGGGCCGCCGCGCCAGGCGCTGGGAATGCCGGTGGGGCCCGCGTCCGGCATCGCCACGATCAGGTCCCTGCCTGCCGTGAAGGCCTCGATGTCCGTCTCCCGGGTCCAGGACGTGTAGTCGTCGTGGGCGCCGTGCAGCAGATACAGCACGGGGTAGGTCCGCCCGGTCTGGCTGCCGAATCCCGACGGCAGGATCAGCCGGACCGGTGCGCTGCGGCCCAGGGCGGGGGACGACACGGTGACGTCCAGAGTGCGGGCGGAGAGCCGGGTCGCGGCTCGGGCGGTGGCGGTTGTGGTGCCGAGCAGCGCGGTCAGACCGACGGCCGTGGCGGCCTTGGTGACAGCGCGTCGGGACACTCGGGTACTGGGACGGTCCATGGTCTGCTCCTCGTCGTCCGGTTCAGCGGCTCTGTTCGTCGAGTGCGCGCCGCAACCGGGCGGCGATCTCGTCCACGTACGGCGGGTCGAGCAGCGACAGATGGTGCCCCGCGACCGGTACGACCGTCAGCCGCGGGCACACCTCGTCCCAGCCGAGCGACTCGTCGTCCCGTTCGTACGCCGGGTCGCGCACGGTGTGCGGAGCGGGCTCGGTGGCCCGGTACAGGACCACCCGCCCGTCGTAGGTCCCGGGCCGGTGGGCCTCACCGATCCTCAGGTCCAGGTAGGAGGAGCGCTGGTGCTCCAAAGCGGCGGGCGGTATGTCGGCGACCTCGCGCAGGGCCCGCAGTACGGTGTCGATGCGCTCGCCGTCGTCCTCCATCGCGAGCAACTCGGCGTACGGCAGCACCAGTTGCGCGCCGTACGCGTCGGCCACGTGACCGGCGAAGCCCTCGAAGTGGACGCGGATCCGGTCGCCCGGAGTGTCTCCGGGCCGCGGGAGGGGCCGTACGGAGTCGATGAGCGCCACCAGTTCCACGTCCCGCCCGGCGGCGTCGAGTTGCCGTGCCGTCTCCTGGGCGACGAAGCCTCCGAAGGACCAACCGCCCAGCAGACAGGGCCCGGTGGGGTGTGCGGCGGTGACGGCCTCGGCGTAGCGTCGCGCTTTCTCGGTCACCGTACGGGCGTCCGGGAGCCGTTCCAGTCCGTACACCGGCCGCTCCTCACCGAGCCGTTCGACCAGCGCCCGGTAGACGTCGGTCGTGCCGCCGGCGGCGTGGACGAGGAAGAGCGGGGGTCGGGAGCCGCCGGCGCGCAGGGTGCGCAGGAGGCCGCTCGACTCGCCTGTGGGGAGCGCCTGTTCGAGACGGTCGGCCAGCGACCGGACGGAGGTGGCGCCGAGCAGCTCGCGCAGGGGCAGCTCGATCCCGAACTCGGCTTCCAGTGCGGTGCGGATACGGACGGCCATCAGGGAGTCCAGGCCGAGGTCGGCCAGGGCGGTCGAGGGCGTGAGGCGGGACGTCGGGTGGCCGGTGACGGCGGCGATGTGACGACGCAGCCGGCCGGAGACGGAGGTGTCCGGAGCGCGGGCCTCTTCGGTCACCGTGCCGGTCGTGGACGGCGTGGCCGCCGCGCGCCCGTCCGTCCACCAGTGCCGCACGTGCCGCCAGCGCGGCGCGGGCAGGTCGATGACGCGGCCCGGAGGTGACGACAGGTGCCCGCCCGCGCAGTACAGGGCGCCGACCTGGGCCAGAAACCCGGCACGGCTGTCGCCGTCGCGGCGCAGGGTGCCGATGGCGAGGGCGCCGGGCGCGGTGTCGAGGACGGCCCGGGTCAGAACCGGGTGCGGCGAGATCTCGACGAAGGCGCTGTGACCGTCGGCCGCGGCAGCCGCGACGGCCCGGTCCAGGCGCACGGGCCGCCGCAGGTTCGCGGCCCAGTGGGCGGCGTCGAAGAGACAGTCGTCGCGTGGGTCGTCCAGGACGGTGGAGTAGACGGGGACCTGGGGTCGGCCGCCCCGGATGTCGGCCAGGGAGTCCGTCAACTCCGCCAGCAGCGGGTCGACTTGAGGTGAGTGTCCGGCGCCGACGACCCGCAGGGCCCGAGCGGTCCGGCCCTCCCTCTCCAGCCGCCGCACGAGCCGGGCCACCGCGGGCTCCTCCCCGGCGACGATCTTCTGTCGGGGCGAGGAGTGCACGGCGACACAGACACCGGGGAAGTCCCGTGCCAGGAGGTCGAGTTCGTCGTCGTCGAGGTCGACGACAGCCATGGCACCGCCCCGCAGTCCGCTGAGCAGCCGGGCCCGGACGGTGATCACCCGGGCGGCCTCCGACACATCCAGGGCGCCCACGCACACCGCGGCGGCCACCTCGCCCACGGAATGCCCGATGACGGCTGCGGGCTCGATTCCGTACGAACGCCATAGCTCGGCCAGGGCCAACTGCAGTCCGAACAGCACGGGTTGGGCGACCTCCAGGCGGTCGAGGTCGCCGCCGTCCGCCAGGTGCTCGTACAGGGACAGCCCGCACTCCGGGGCGATCCGCGCGTCGATCTTCTCCACCGCGGCGGCGAAGGCCGGTTCCTCGGCCAGCAGCCGCCGCCCCATGCCGACCCACTGGCTGCCGTACCCGGAGAACACCCACACCGGCCCGCGCCCGACGAGATCCCGCTCGCCCGTCACGACCCGCTCGTGCGGATCTCCCTGCCCCAACGCTCGTAGCCCGTCCGCCAGTTCGGCGTCGTCGCGGGCGACCACCGCGGCGCGCGCAGTACCCCGTCCGACCCGTCCGGCGAGCGTACGCGCCACGTCGGCGGGGCGCGCGGCGCTGCCCTCCGGCGTGCGGAGCCAGTCGGCGAGCCGCGTCGCGGTGTCCCGCAGACGGGCGGTGTCGACGTCGGAGAGGAGGTGGAGGCGGCTGACCGGTTCGTCCTCCTGGGACAGTGGGAGGGCGTCGGGCCGCCATTCCTCCAGCACCGCATGGGCGTTGGTGCCGCCGAACCCGAACCCGGACACCCCGGCGGTGGCCGTCCCGCCGTAACGCGGCCACGGCTCGCACTCGGTGACCACCCGCAGCCGCTCGTCGTCCAGGGCGCTCCCCTCCGCGCAGTGCAGTGACGGCGGAACAGTGTCGTGGTGCAGCGCGAGGACCGTCTTCACCAGCCCGGCGATGCCCGCCGCGGACTCCAGATGGGCGAGGTTGCCCTTGACGGAGCCGAGCAGCAGCGGCTGGTCGGGGTCGCGGCCCGCCCCGAGTACGGCACTGAGCGCGCCCGCCTCGATCGGGTCGCCGAGCGGGGTACCGGTGCCGTGCGCCTCGACATGGTCGATGTGCGCCGGATCGAGCCCGGCGCGGGCGTAGGCAGTGGCCAACAGGGCTTTCTGCGCTGCGGGGTTGGGCGCCAGGAGGCCGTTGGAGCGGCCGTCGGAGTTGACGGTGGTGGCGCGGACGACGGCGAGGACCCGGTCGCCGTCCCGCTCCGCGTCGGACAGCCGCTTCAGCAGCACGGCCGCGCATCCCTCGCCGCGCCCGATGCCGTCGGCCGCCGCCGCGAACGGTTTGCACCGCCCGTCCGGCGCGAGAGCCCCGGCCCGCCGGAACGCCACGCTGACGGTGGGCGAGAGCAGCAGGTTGACCCCGGCGGCGATCGCCGTGTCGCTCTCACCGGTGCGCAGGCTGACGCAGGCCTGGTGCACGGCGACCAGCGAGGACGAGCAGGCGGTGTCGACGGCCATGCTCGGCCCCCGGGTGTCCAGCACATAGGCCAGCCGCCCCGCGGTCACGCTGGGTGCCGCGCCGGCGGGTGCCCAGGGGTCGACGGCCGCCGGGTCGGCGCCGGTGAGCGAGCCGTACTCGGCGGCGGAGACACCGACGAAGACACCGGTGGCGCTGCCGGCGAGGGAGGCGGCGGGGACGGAGGCATGGTCGAGGGCTTCGTGGACGACCTCCAGAAGGATCCGTTGCTGCGGGTCCATCACCGCGGCCTCGCGCGGGGTGACACGGAAGAAGTCGGCGTCGAACCCGGCGATGTCGTCGAGGTAGCCGCCGTACAGGGGTGTCTCGGCGGGCGGGAAGGGGGCGAAGTCGCGCCAGCGGTCCTCGGGAACCCGGCGGACGGCGTCGACACCGTCGGTCAGCAGCCGCCAGTAGTCACCCGGCCCGTGCACACCCCCGGGCAGCCGGCAGCCGACCCCGATGACCGCCACGGGTTCGTCGGCCGCGACCGGGGGAGGGGACGGTCTGCCCACCGGGTAGGCCCCGGCCGCCGTCCCCGGTTCCGTGCGGCACAGATACTCCACAAGGGCCTCACCGGTGGGCGCCTCCCACAGCAGTGTCGTCGGCAGCTCGCGACCGGTCGTCCGCGAGAGATCCCCGGCCAGGACCACCGCGTCCCGCGACGACATTCCGAGGTCCGCGAGCGGCCGGTCCATGGGCACGTCGCCGGGAGCCGTACCGCTCCAGGCGGCCACCCGCTCCCTGACCAGCTGACGTATCCGGCCCTCGTCGGCGCCCCTCATGCGGCGGGCCCCGCTGTGTAGGCACCCTCCAGATAGCGGCGCCGGGTCAGCGCCCGTGCCACCTTGCCGCTCGACGTACGGGGCACCGTGCCCGGCGGCACGAGGACGAGGTCGGCGAGCCGCAGCCCGTGCCGAGCCGAGACGGCCGAGCGCACGGCCCGCACCAGCCCCGGCACGTCGATCTCCGCGAGGGCGACGCTCCGTACGTGCTCGGCCACGACGACCACCCGCTCGCCCACGTCACCAGGCACCCCGAACGCGGCGAGCCGGTCGCGCCGCACGGCCGGGTCCGCGTCCTGGACCGAGGCCTCCACGTCCTGCGGGTAGTGGTTGCGGCCGTCGACGACGATGAGGTCCTTCAGCCGCCCGGTGACGATCAACTGCCCGTCCAGGAAGGTCCCCAGGTCCCCGGTGCGCAACCAGTGACCGCTGCCGGCTGTGTCGTCGGCGAACGTGGCACCGAACACCCGCCGGGTCTGCTCGTCCCGATTCCGGTAGCCCCGCCCGACGTTGGGGCCCCGCACCCAGATCTCGCCGACCTCGCCCTCGGACAACCGGGCGTGTGAGACCGGGTCGGCGATACGGACCAGCTGGCCCGCCGGAGTCCCGCAGCCGGCCAGCGTCACGGCTGTGGGATCGTCGGCCCGCGCGGGCAGGGCCTTCCCGGTGCTGAGGGCGTCGCGGTCGAGCGCGAACCGGCTGAGCGGTTCCCCGGGCCGGGCCGCGCTGACGAAGACGGTCGCCTCGGCGAGCCCGTACGACGGACAGTGGGTGTCGGGCGCCAGCCCCTGGGCGGCGAACGCGGCGTTGAACCGGTCGGCGGTGCCGGGGCGGACCGGCTCGCTGCCGTTGAGCAGCGCGGCGACACCGTCCAGCCGCAGTTCCCTCTTCTGGGCGTCGGTGACTGTCGAAGCGCAGTAGTCGTAGGCGAAGTTGGGGGCCGCGCTCAGTGCGCGCGGATGCGCGGCGAGCAGCCGCAGCCAGCGCACCGGCTCGTGCAGGAACGCGGCGGGATCCATGAGCACCGACAGCAGTCCCCGCTCGACGGGAGCGGCGACACTCAGGACGAGCCCCATGTCGTGGTAGAGCGGCAGCCAGCCCACGCAGGTCACCGGACGCTCGTCCACGCCGTAAGCGGCCAGTGCCTGACGGGCGTTGGCGACGACATTGCCGTGCGTGATCTCCACGCCGGCCGGGGAACGGGTCGAGCCGGACGTGTACTGGAGGTAGGCGATGGCATCGTCGTCCGGTGGAACCGGCACAAAGTCAGCGACGTCGTCGGGCACTTGGTCGACCGCGACGATCCGCACCGGCAGCCTGGCGCAGAAGTCCCGTACCTCATCGAGAATATGACTGATCGTCAGAACTGTCGCCGGACACGCGTCGTCCAGCACGGCCGAGAGCCGGTCGCCGTGCCCGGACAGGCCGGGCGGATACAGGGGTACGGCGACCAGCCCGGCCGTGAGTGCCGCCAGGAAGGCGGTGACGTACTCCGTACCCTGCGGGCAGAGCAGCGCGACCCGGCTTCCGGGCTCGGCCTCCTCGGCGAGCCGGGCGGCCAACGCTCTTACCCGTCGGTCCAGTCGGCGCCAGGTCAGGGTGCGGTGGACGCCGCGCGACCGCGGAGCGGGATGGTCGACGAAGGTGAACGCCCGGCGGTCGGGGGTGGTTTCGGCCCAGTGCCGCACGTACTCCGGCAGACTCCGGGGTGTGGCGGAGGGGGCGAGCGGGGGGCGGCGGCTGTCCATCGGGCATGGCTCCTCACATCGCGGGAACGGCGGGAACGGGCGGGACTCCGTCGGTTCGGAGGTCTCGGGCGGACTGAACGGACCCAATGGCTCAGGGTGCTCAGAGGGGGATGTTTCCGTGCCTGCGCGTCGGCATCGGGGCGCGCTTGCCGCGCAGTGCGCGCAGGGCACGGACGACGTGCTCCCTGGTGTCGCGCGGGGCGATGACGGCGTCGACGTACCCGCGTTCGGCGGCCAGATAGGGCGTCCCATGCGTGCTCTCGTACGCGGCGACGAGTCCGGCCCGCAGCGCGTCCGGGTCGGCGGCGGCGGCCAGTTCACGCCGGTGCAGGACACCCACCGCGCCCTCGGCGCCCATGACGGCGATCCTGGCGCTGGGCCAGGCGAGGTTGATGTCGGCGCCCAGATGCTTGGAGCCCATCACGGCGTAGCCGCCGCCGTACGCCTTGCGTACCACCACCGTGACCTTCGGGACGGTCGCCTCGGCGTACGCGTACAGCAGTTTGGCGCCGCGCCGGATGATCCCGGCCTGTTCCTGACGGACGCCGGACAGATATCCGGGGACGTCGGTGAAGGTCAGCAGCGGGATGCCGAACGCGTCGCAGAACCGTACGAACCGTGCCGCCTTCTCGGAGGCGTCGATGTCGAGCACGCCCGCGCTGTGCAGCGGCTGGTTGGCGACGACACCGACGGACGTGCCCTCGACGAGGGCCAGCGCGCAGATGATGTTCGGCGCGAACAGCTCCTGGATCTCGAGCAGTTCACCGCCGTCGACAACCGCGCGCAGGATGTCCCGCATGTCGTAGGCCTGCCCGAGCCGGTCCGGCACGACCTCGTCGAGACACCTGTCGGTGGGCGCCGCCACGGGCGCGTACCGCGGGGGCCGCTCCAGGTTGTTGGCGGGCAGGTACGACAGCAGGTCCCGTACGGTGTCGAGGGCCTCCACCTCGTCGGCGGCGAGGAAGTGGGCGTTGCCGTTGACGGAGTTGCTGGTGCGGGCGCCGCCCAGGTCCTCGGCGCTGGTGCGCTCCCCGGTGACCGCCTCGATGACGTCCGGTCCGGTGACGAACATGTGTGAGGCGCCGTCCACCATCACGGTGAAGTCGGTGATGGCCGGCGAGTACGCGGCGCCGCCCGCGCACGGCCCGAGCACGACCGACAACTGGGGGATCACCCCCGACGCCTGTACGTTGCGGCGCACCAGCTCGGCGTAGAGGGCGAGCGAGCCGACGCCCTCCTGGATACGGGCGCCCCCGCCGTCGTTGAGCCCGATCACCGGGCAGCCGGTCCTCATCGCGAGGTCCATCAGGGCGATCGTCTTCTCCCCGAAGGCCTCGCCCATGCTGCCGCCGAAGACCGTGGAATCCTGGGCGAACACACAGACGGCACGTCCGTCGACCGTGCCGTGCCCGGTGACCACGCCGTCCCCGTACGGGCGGGGGGCGCCGTCCCCGGTGGGCCGTGCCCGGACGAACATCCCGGTCTCCGTGAACGATCCCTCGTCGAGCAGCAGGTCGATCCGCTCGCGTGCGCCGTACTCCCCGCGTCTTCTCGGCCCGCCCTCCGTCAGCGCCCGCGACCGGCGGCTCTCCAGCACGGTGATGCGGTCGGCGGTGCGGTCGGGCAGGTGTGCGTCCCAGGATGTTGTCGCCTCTAGCGTCACAGCCACCTCCGAAGTGGCTTTCGAATATGGCAGCGACGAAGGAGGGGGCCGGGTCAATCACCGTTCTGTGTGCGCGAGGTGAGTCCCGGGGGACCGGGCTTCGTCCGTGCGTGACAAGGGGCGGTACGGGAGGGGCCGCATCAGGAGATCCGGGGACAGGGGACCCGGGGATCGGATACGGAGATCCGGTGTCAGACAGGCTGAGGGACCGTCCTCCTGTCTCCCCAGCGCCGGGTGCGGTAGGCGCCGGCCAGCCGGCACAGCGCGTAGACGGAGAACGAGATCGTGGTGACGTACGGGCTGATGGGGATGGAGCTGCCCAGGGCGAGCAGGATGCCGCCCTCGACGGAGAGCACGGCGAACACCACGCTGAGCAGGGGCAGCAGCACCGGGGACGCGGTGACGCGCGCGGCGGCCGCGGCGGGTGTGACGACGAGGGTCAGGACCAGCAGAGCGCCGACGACCTGCACCGACAGGGCGACGGTGAGACCGAGCACGAGCATGAAGGCGAACGACAGTCCACGCACCGGCACACCACGGGCGGCGGCGACGTCCGGGTCGGCGCTGGCGAAGGCCAACGGGCGCCAGATGACGACCAGGACGACCAGGACCAGGGCGGAGGTGCCCAGGAGCCAGGTCATCTGCGGGGTGTCGACGGCCACGATCTGCCCGGTGAGCAGGCCGAACTTGTTGGCCGCCCGGCCCTTGTAGAGAGCGAGGAAGAGCACGCCGAGCCCGAGACCGAACGGCATGAGGATGCCGATCGCCGAGTTGCGGTCACGGGCCCGCGCGCCCAGGACCCCGATCGCGCCGGCCGCGAGAAGCGAACCGACGATCGAGCCGCCCACGATGTTCACGCCCAGCAGCAGGGCCGCCGACGCGCCCGCGAAGGACAGCTCGCTGATGCCGTGCACCGCGAACGGCAGGTCACGCATGATGACGAAGACGCCGGCGAGCCCGCCGACCAGGCCGAGCGCGGCACCCGCGATGAGGGAGTTGCGGACCAGCGCCAGGAGTTCGCCGTAGTTGTCGAAGCTGAAGATCTGGTGCCAGACCCCCGCGGCGAGCGTCATGGGTGCACTTCCTCGGTCCGGCGGACCACCCCGTGGGCGGTCTCCTGGGCGTGATGCGGGGGAGCGGCGGGTCCGTCGGGGGCGCCGACGACCACGACCCGCCCCTGGACGCGGACGACGTCGACCCGTGTGCCGTACAGCTCCGACAGCGACTCGGAGGTGAGCACCTCGTCCGGTGTGCCTGTCCGGTGGCGGCCCGGCGCCAGATACAGGACACGGTCGACCAGGCCGAGCACGGGATTGATCTCGTGGGTCACGAAGACCACGGACGTGCCGTGGGACCTGCGGCGGGCGTCCACGAGTTCGGTGACGGCCCGCTGGTGGTTCAGGTCGAGGGAGAGCAGCGGCTCGTCGCAGAGCAGGATGCGCGGATCGGTGGCCAGGGCCTGCCCGATACGGACGCGCTGCCGTTCGCCGCCGGACAGCATGCCGAGGGGAACGTCGGCGTACGCGGTGGCTCCGACGGAGGCGAGGATCTCGTCGACCCGGCGACGGACGGCGCCCGTCCGCAGCCGGGGTCCGAAGCGGTGCCCGTCGATGCCGAAGCGCACGAGATCGCGGGCCCGCAGCATCGCGTGCGCGGACATCTCCGCCTGCTGGGGGACGTACCCGAGGTGTCGGCCGGCCTCGCGCGGGGAGCCGCCGAGGACGGTCAGTGTTCCGGCGGACAGGGGCTGTCGGCCCAGCAGGGCCCGGACGAAACTGGTCTTGCCCGATCCGTTCGGCCCGAGCACGGCCAGGAACTCCCCCGGCCGTACGTCCAGGTCGAGGCCCTGCCACACCACACGTGAGCCGTACGACAGTTCGGCGCCGCGCAGACTGACCACGGCACCGGAGCCGCTGCCCCCGGCCGGCCCCTCGCCCGGACGGGGTGCGGGCACGGTGGCCGCGGCGGACTGCCTCACTTGGCGAGCGCGCTCGCGAGCGCGTCGACGTTGGAGGTCATCCAGCCGAGGTAGTCCTTGCCCTTGGGCAGGGTCTCGGTCACGGGTACGACGGGGATGCCGGCCGCCTTCGCCGCGGCCTTGGACTTCTCGGTCTGCGGGCCGGAGGTCTGTTCGTTGTAGACCAACGCCCCGACCTGCTTGTCGCCGAACACGGCCAGCGTGGCCTGAAGGACGCGGGGCGAGACGTCGTCACCCTCCTCGATGGCCTCGCTGAACGCCGCGGGCGTCTTGTTCACCAGCCCGCTCGCTGTGGTCAGGTAGAGCGGCACGGGTTCGGTGATGGCGACGCCCTCGCCGGCGTGCTCCTTCTTGATCAGGGCTTCCTTCGTCTCCAGCGTCGTGAGCCTGGCCTTGAAGGCCTCGGCGTTCCTGGTGAAGAGGGTGGCGTCGGTGGCGTCGGCCCTGCCCAGTGCCGTGGCGACACGGTCGACGATCTTCGCGACGGTCGGGAAGTCGTACCAGACGTGTTCGTTGAGCTCGCCGCCCTTCGGGGCGGTCTTTCCGGAGACCGCGACGGCGTTGATGACCTCGGCGGAGGAGCCGCTGCTCTTCAGCATCCGGTCGACGAAGTCGTCGTAGCCGCCGCCGTTCTCGACGACGACCTTCGCCTTGGACAGGGCCAGCTGGTTCTGGGTGTTGGCCTCGTAGGAGTGCGGGTCCTGGTCGGGGTCGCTGATGATCGAGGTGACGTCGACCTTCGCGCCGCCTATCTGTTCGACGATGTCGCCGTAGACGTCGGTCGAGGCGACCACGACGATCCTGGACGAGGCGGCCGGCTCCTGCGCGCCGCTCCCGTCACCGCCGGAGCCCGACGAACTGCCGCACCCCGTCAGGAGGGCCAGTGAGGCGCCGGTGATCAGGGCGAGGCGCCGGGACGGGGACGGGGACATGGATCCTCCACGACAGGTGGTCAGCAAGGGTGTGCTCGCCACAGTAGATGGAAATGAATGTCAAAAACATCGCAGAATCCGATCGATATGGAAATCATTACCAATACTTGACGTGCGGCTGCCGGGCCCGCGCCGCCCCGGACAAGGCCCGGTCCCGCCGCTGAGGGACGGGTGTCACAGCTTGCGGAAGTCCCAGGAGACGGTCTTCGCGGGGGTGAGGCGGATCCACGCATGCCGGCCGTCGTGCGGCATTTCCTCCAGGCCGAAGTTCTTGCGCGCGAACAGCGGTTCCAGCAGGTCGAGTTCGGGACACGGCTCGCCGGAGCGGGGTGTCTCGCCCACGAACTCCACGGTGCCTGACAGCTCGGCCCCGCGCAGCTCCCCGTACCCCTCGCCGGAGTCGACGACGACCGCGACGCGCGGATCGCGACGAAGATCGGCCCAGCGCTTGCTGCGCACGATGGAGTACAGCCACAGCGAGGTGCCGTCCCAGGCGAACCAGAGGGCACTGACATGCGGGGCGCCGTCACTCGACAGCGTGGCGACCCGGCACATGCGCTGAGTGGTGAGGAACTCGTCCAGCTCCTCCGGCGTCATCATGATCTTCCGGCTCCTGCGCTGAGTCGCAGCCATGCGGGGCCTCTCTTCTCTCACGTCATGAGCTCGGGGCGTCCTGCCGTCCGGCCGACAGGGTGGGGCAAACTCCGTGAGCCCGCAATGGCCGAGAGGTCCCCCGTGCGGGTGGGCGTGGTCCGGCACCGACGCCGAAGGGGTCCGGACAGGGAGCCGAGGGCCCTGCGAGCGGCGGAGCCGAACCGGTACGGGTGCCCTGTTCTGGTTCATGTATTCCGCCTGATGCCGGTCTTTTTCGATCGACCGATATCTCCGCGCCAGGCTTTGGTCGTGTGCCGGTAGCTGAGTTAATCTTCACCGGATTTTCTCACCCGGCCGGTCGGCGAACTGCGGAAACGCGGTCGGGGAGCGGGCCTTCCACAGGCCCGGCGCGGGTTCCGAGTCCTCGCCGTGAGGGCTCTTGGGGAGCGGAACGAGGGTGCGCATGAGCAGCAGGACGATCGAGGCCGTCGACCGGGCCCCGGGAGAGCAGGAGCTACGGCAGCTCCTGGCCGGACTGACCGCCGTACGGGACGGCGACTTCGGCACCCGGCTGCCGTCCGACGGCGAGGGGCTCCTCGGCGACATCGCCACGGTGTTCAACGGCATGGTGGACCAACTGTCCGTGTTCACCTCCGAGGTGACGCGGGTGGCGCGCGAGGTGGGCACCGAGGGCACCCTCGGGGGCCAGGCCGAGGTGCCCGGGGTCTCGGGCACCTGGGCCGACCTCACCGACTCGGTCAACGCCATGGCGGGCAATCTGACCACCCAGGTGCGTGACATCGCGCAGGTGGCGACCGCGGTCGCCAAGGGCGACCTGTCACAGAAGATCGACGTCCCCGCGCGGGGCGAGATCCTTCAGCTGAAGGAGACCGTCAACACGATGGTCGACCAGCTCTCCGCGTTCGCCGACGAGGTCACCCGCGTGGCCCGTGAGGTCGGCAGCGAGGGGCGGCTCGGCGGACAGGCCCAGGTGCCCGGCGTGGGCGGCGTCTGGCGCGACCTGACCGATTCGGTCAACTTCATGGCGGGCAACCTCACTTCCCAGGTCCGCAACATCGCCCAGGTGACCACGGCGGTCGCGCAGGGCGATCTCTCGCAGAAGATCACGGTGGATGCCCGTGGGGAGATCCTGGAGCTGAAGAACACCATCAACACGATGGTGGACCAGCTCTCCGGTTTCGCCGACGAGGTCACCCGCGTCGCCCGCGAGGTCGGTACCGAGGGCCGCCTCGGCGGGCAGGCGGACGTCAAGGGGGTGAAGGGCACCTGGCGTGACCTGACCGATTCGGTCAACTTCATGGGGGGCAACCTCACTTCCCAGGTCCGCAACATCGCCCAGGTGGCCACGGCGGTGGCTCAGGGCGATCTCTCGCAGAAGATCACGGTGGATGCCCGTGGGGAGATCCTGGAGCTGAAGAACACCATCAACACGATGGTGGATCAGCTCTCCGGTTTCGCCGACGAGGTCACCCGTGTCGCCGGTGAGGTCGGCACCGAGGGCAATCTGGGCGGACAGGCGATCGTCCGGGGCGCGTCGGGTACCTGGAAGGACCTGACGGACAACGTCAACGTGATGGCGTCGAACCTGACCGGCCAGGTCCGCTCGATCGCCCAGGTCGCCACGGCCGTCGCGCGCGGCGACCTCTCCCAGAAGATCACGGTCGAGGCCAAGGGTGAGGTCGCGGCTCTGGCGGACGTCATCAACACGATGGTCGACACCCTCTCCGCGTTCGCCGACGAGGTCACCCGCGTCGCCCGCGAGGTCGGCACCGAGGGACGCCTCGGGGGCCAGGCACACGTGCCGAACGTCGCGGGCACGTGGAAGGACCTCACCGACAACGTCAACTCGATGGCCAACAACCTCACCGGCCAGGTCCGCAATATCGCCCTGGTGACGACGGCGGTCGCCAACGGCGACCTGTCGAAGAAGATCGACGTCGACGCCCGGGGCGAGATCCTGGAGCTGAAGACCACCATCAACACGATGGTCGACCAACTGTCGTCGTTCGCCGCCGAGGTCACCCGCGTCGCCCGCGAGGTCGGCAGCGAGGGCCAGCTCGGCGGACAGGCCGAGGTGGAGGGCGTCGAAGGCACCTGGAAGCGGCTGACCGAGAACGTCAACGGCCTCGCCGGGAACCTCACCCGCCAGGTCCGCGCGATCGCCGAGGTGACCAGCGCCGTCGCCGAGGGCGACCTGACCCGTTCGATCACCGTGGAGGCCTCGGGCGAGGTCGCCGACCTCAAGGACAACATCAACTCCATGGTGGAGTCCCTGCGGGAGACAACGCGGGCCAACCAGGAGCAGGACTGGCTCAAGACCAACCTCGCCCGGATCTCCGGCCTGATGCAGGGCCACCGTGACCTGCCCGTCGTCGCCGAGCTCATCATGGACGAACTCGCGCCGCTGGCCTCCGCGCAGTACGGCGCCTTCTACCTCGCCGAGGACACCGAACGCGGCCCCGAACTGCGGCTGGTGGGCTCGTACGGCTATCCGGACGACACCGACCGGCCCCACCGCATCCCCGTCGGACGCTCACTGGTCGGACAGGCGGCGCGCAACCGGCGCCCCATCAGCGTGGAGGAACTGCCGCCGGGTTACGTGACAATCTCCTCCGGTCTCGGACACGCTGTGCCCAGCGCCCTGGTGGTGCTGCCCATCGTGGTCGAGGACCAGGTTCTCGGGGTCATCGAACTGGGCTCCGTCAGCGCCTTCACCCAGATCCACCAGGACTTCCTCGCCCAGTTGATGCCGACCATCGGCGTCAACCTCAACACCATCGTGGCCAACGCCCGCACCGACGAGCTGCTGGGCGAGTCCCAGCGGCTGACCGCCGAACTGCAGGCCAGGTCGGAGGAGTTGCAGGTGCAGCAGGACGAACTCCAGCGCTCCAACGCCGAACTGGAGGAGAAGGCCTCCCTGCTGGCCTCGCAGAACAGCGACATCGAGGCCAAGAACCTGGAGATCGAGCAGGCACGGCAGGAACTCGAGACCCGCGCCCAGCAGTTGGCGCTGGCCTCGAAGTACAAGTCGGAGTTCCTGGCGAACATGAGCCACGAACTGCGCACCCCGCTCAACAGCCTGCTGATCCTGGCCCAGTTGCTGGCCCAGAACCCCTCGCGCAACCTTACGCCCAAGCAGGTCGAGTACGCGGGCATCATCCACTCGGCGGGCTCGGACCTGCTGCAGCTGATCAACGACATCCTCGATCTGTCCAAGGTCGAGGCGGGCAAGATGGACGTCACCCCCGAGCGGGTCCCGCTGCGCAAACTGCTGGAGTACGTCGAGGCGACGTTCCGGCCGATGACCACGCAGAAGAGCCTGGACTTCACGGTGGCCACCGCCCCGGGCACCCCCGCCGACCTGCTCACCGACGACTCCCGACTGCGCCAGATCCTGCGCAACCTCCTGTCGAACGCGGTGAAGTTCACCGAACAGGGCAGTGTCGCGCTGCGCATCGAACCCGCCGCCGACCTGGAGGTGCCCGTCGGTGTCGTCCGCGGCGGTCCCGTCGTGGCCTTCAGGGTGCGGGACACCGGTATCGGCATTCCCCAGCAGCAACTGGAGACGATCTTCGGAGCCTTCCAGCAGGCGGACGGCACCACCAGCCGCAAGTACGGCGGCACCGGACTCGGCCTGTCGATCACCCGGGAGATCGCCCATCTGCTCGGCGGCGCCGTCACGGTGGACAGCACACCCGGGCAGGGCAGTACGTTCACCCTCTACCTCCCCGTGGCACGCGCCGACTTCGAAGAAGTGCTCGACGGTGGTGGCTCGCCGACGGAGCAGCACCCCCGAGCAGCCGGCCGGGAACTCCCGCCCGTCTCCCGGCCGGACGCCGCCTTCCCCACGGCGCCCGAACAGCGCCGACGCCGCCTCCTCGTCGTCGAGGACCGTCCGCGCGGACTCCTCACCCTCGTCGCGGAACGCGCGGTCGCGGACCTCACGCCCGACGACGGCCGGCTCGGGGCGATCGACATCATCACGGCGATCGGGGCGCAGGAGGCGGCGAGCACACTGGCCGCCGAGCCCTGCCACTGCGTCGTCCTGGAACTCGGGATGCCCGACGAGGAGGGCACGCGTCTGCTGGACGCCATAGAGGGTGACTCGGCGCTGGCCGGCGTCCCCGTACTGGTGCACACCGGTCATCGCGTGGACCAGGCGCACGAGCAGGCCTTGCGCTCCCGTGCGGACGGCCGCCCGCTGGACTTCCTGTCCAGCCTGGACGAGCTGCGCGAACGGATCACCCTGCACCTGTCCGCGGAGGAGCCGGGCGACGTGCTGTCACTGGTCCGTACGGACGAGTCCCAGCGCCCGGCCGCCCAGGTCGTCGACGGCACCTTCGTCGGCCGTACGGTGCTCGTGGTCGACGACGACGCGCGCAACCTCTTCGCGCTGAGCGGGATGCTGGAGCTCCACGGCTTCGACGTCCTGCACGCCGACAACGGCCGCAAGGGCATCGAGATGCTGCTCGCCCATCCGGACATCTCGGTGGTCCTGATGGACGTGATGATGCCCGAGATGGACGGCTACACCGCCACCGCGGAGATCCGGGCCATGCCCCAGTACGCCGATCTGCCCATCATCGCCGTCACCGCGAAGGCCATGCCCGGCGACCAGGAGAAGAGCCTCGCCTCGGGCGCGAACGACTACGTCACCAAGCCGGTCGACACCAACGACCTCATCGGTCGCGTCCGGCGCTGGCTGTCCGTATGACGGGGAGTCGCACCGCCCCGCGTGCCGGACGACCGCCTGGTGTCCCCGGACACCCGAGCCGAGGAACAGGTCAACCGTGAGCAATCCCCATCCGCCGGCCGAGTCGCGGAACGCCGGATCGAAAGAGGACGACCACGCGGGGCAGCCCTCCCCGGTGGGCCGACTCGCGGCGACCGTCGAGCGACTGCGCCGCGAAGTGCAGACGGCCCACGCGGAAGCGGACGGCCGTGCCCTGATCGAGCTGGCCAAGGGCATCCTCGTCGAGCGGCTCGGGTGCGGGCCGTCCCAGGCGGCACGTCAACTCGCCGAACTGACCGAGCAAGCGGGCGTGACACCCCTGGAATTCGCCGTCGAAGTCATCAACCAGGCCGCGCGTGACCGGCTCTCCGACGTGACGACCGCGCTCCTCGCGACCACGGCGGACCGCGGCGACGCCACCCGCCCACCCCGGGACGACTCCTTCGCCGTACGGCTGCGGACCGCCGAGAGCGGCGCGCTGGCCGCGCCCGACACACAGGCCGTGGCCGACTCCCTGCTGGAACACGCCCTGACGCCGCTCGGCGCGGAAGCCGTGGCCATCTGGGCGCTGGGCGCCGACGGCTCCCTCACTCTGGCGGGCAGCGCCGGGTTCCCGGCCGCCGAGGCGGCACGCTGGCGATACGTGCCGCCGGGCGTGGTCACGGTGGCACGTCGCGGGCTCGGTGAGCGAACGGGCCAGTGGATCGCCTCTCTGGCGGAGACCGGCCTGCCCTCCATCGGCCGGAGCCACCACGCCGACGGCGGCCGGGTCGCCCTGCCCGCGGGCACCGGCGGGCGGATCCACGGAGTGCTGGAGATCGTCTGGCCCACGCCGCTGGGAGCCCAGCCCCCACAGATCGTCCGCCAGGTCGAAGCCCTCGCCGAACTGTGCGCGCACACCCTGGAGACCTACGCTCCGCACCACTCCGACGCCGACGCGCGGCCCGGGATCCTGCCGGACGCCGCCGAACTCATGGACCTGGCCGACGGTCTCCACGACCCGGCGCTGGTGCTGGTTCCGCACCTGGACGCCACCGGGGAACTGGTCGACTTCCGCATCCACCACGTCAACATCCCCTTCATCGACCCGGCCGGCCGGCCGCGAGGCGCCGTCAGCGGAGCCCTGCTCCTGGAGACGTATCCGATGGCCGCCGGCGAGAGCGACCTGTTCGACCAGATCGAACGGGTCTATGCCACGGGCGAGCCGTTCCGGGCCCGCCGGATACGGCTCACGGCCCTGGTGGACGATGTCCCGCTGGCCTCGGTCGCCGACATCAGCGTCAGCCGGCACGGCGGCAGCGTCCTCCTCGTCTGGCGTATGGAGGACGAGACGGCACGGCTGGCGAGCCTGCTGCAGCACGCCCAACGCCTCGGCCGCATCGGCGGTTTCGAGGAGAACCTCCTCACCGGCGAGATCACCTGGAACGGCCAGCTCTTCAGCCTCTACGGCAAGCCGTCCGTGAGCGGCCCGGTCCCGCTGGAGGATCTGCCCGCCCACGCTCACCCCGACGACGCCGTCGTCGTCGGCAGGTTCCTGCGCACCCTGCTGCACCACCGTCGCGCCGCGTCCGCGGCCTTCCGCCTCCAGCGGCCCGACGGTGTGACCCGGCACATCCGGGTGGTGGCCGAGCCGGTCCTCGACTCCGACGGCCGGCTGTTCGTCGTCCGGGGCGCCTATCAGGACATCTCCGCCCACCACTGGACGGAGGTCGCTCTCGCCGCCACCCGCGACCAGCTCGCCCACTCCGAGCAGCAGGCCGGCGAACGCAACCGGCTCACCCTCCAGCTCCAGCACGCGATCATGCCTCCGGCGCAGGCTCCGTTGGAGGCCCCCGGACTGCGCGTGGCCGTCCGCTACCGGCCCGCCGAGACCCAGCACCTGGTCGGCGGCGACTGGTACGACGCGGTGGTGCTGCCGTCCGGGCTGGTGCTTTTGTGTGTGGGGGACGTCGCCGGACACGGCATCGAGGCGGCCACCAGCATGGTCGTCCTGCGCAACGCGCTGCGCGGTCTCGCCGTGACCGGCGCGGGACCGGGCCAGTTGCTGTCCTGGCTCAACATGGTCGCCCACCATCTGACCGGAGTCGTCACCGCCACGGCGGTCTGCGGTCTGTACGACCCCGACCGCCGAACCCTGCGCTGGGCCAGGGCCGGCCATCTGCCGCCCGTCCTGGTTCGCGGCAACGACGCGACGCCGCTGCCCCTGATCAGGGGGCTGTTGCTGGGCGCCGCGCCCGACGCGTCGTACGAGGAACACGAGGTCCAACTGGCCGTCGACGACACGTTGTTGATGTACACGGACGGCCTGATCGAACGCCGTGACCGGTCCGTGGAGGAATCGCTGGCCCAGTTGCTGCTGGCCGCGCGCACGGTACCGCCCACGCTGGACCAGCAGTTGGACCGCCTGCTCACCTACAGCAAGTCCGACACGGACGACGACACCTGCCTGGTGGGCGTCCGGGTGGCCTAGGAGTTGTCTTCAAATGTCACGCCCACATCAGGAGCGATGCGAGGGTGACGGCGGCTTGGTAGGACTCGGCGGTCTTGTCGTAGCGAGTAGCGA